>JBMFOK010000006.1:0-173449 GCA_049969655.1 Bryobacteraceae bacterium | reverse complement strand
CCTCAGCTCGCGCGCGATCTGCGCCTGCGGCACGCCCTTCCGGAACAGCCGGAGCACTTCCAGCCGGCGCCGCTCCAGCGCCCCGAAATCCCGCATTTGGCCTCGTGCATTGCCCAAGGAGCCACGGCTGCAAAGCCCCTCAAAAAGGGGGCGCTATTATGCGAGATTCAGGAGTAGTACTGGGCCTCGTGTCTTCACCGACCTTCGTCCGCAGGTGCAAAAGCCATGGGTGTATCGAACGCTCTTTCCGCACTCTCAAGGATCAGTAGCCCTGGGGCGGCAAATTGCGCACCTTGAGGGGCTGGCGGAAGGGCTCGAACAATTCTTCGAGCGCTACAGCGAGCGCCGGCGCATCAGGCTACTTCATTTCCCATCCCCGCGCAAGGTTCATCGGGCCCTGCCTGCCATAAATTCTGCCGCAGGATGATAATTCAAAAACACGGTCCCGGAAATCGGACGCACTACAGGCGGGTGCCGCCTTTAAATCCCCCTATTTTTGATATTCTGTGCCAGATTGAAAGGAGAAAATGGAAGGCTGATACTGTGCGTCTGAGAAGGAAGACGGTTGGCTGACAGGGAAATTGTGACAGCAGTATCTCTCCTTTTATTCTCCCTCGTGCAAGATCTGCGATCAGTGTGGAATGTGCCCCATATTTAACACCATTCTCGTGTTTTTGGTGTCTGCTCTGCCGGGAATTTTTCCACGATCCATTCCCTGGCAAAGGCCGTTGGATTGTTGGAAAACGTGCGGGACGGGCGGGCAATCGCAGTGGGGTGCGCGTTTCTGCTGCGACAGTGTCAGGTGGGCAGAACAGCAGCTCCTGCATCTGGCGGATGTGTGATCCGTGCATCATGGTCCGGGTGAAGGTGGCGCCGGGAGTCGGCGAGCCCAAATCCTGCTGTCCCCTGCCGGATACTTCGTGTTCTTCCTGCACCACTCTTACCTTCAACGATCCGTTCATCTACCGTCGCCACGGACTTCCCTTTTGTCCTTGCAATTCTGCGATGGGCGGCGCCTGAGGAGGTCGCAAAATGCCGGCGCAATGGAGCGCGATTGTCCTGATCTTTGCGTCTGAGGGCTGTGGTTCGCGATTGGCCGTGCAACAGCCGCAGCGGATTCGGTTTTCTTCCGGCGGCTGGATGCGCGGCCCTTCGCCATACAGTACAGAGAGCGCCTTTCCGTGCCCGGGAAAACCCCGGTGATCGGCTTCCGCCGGTTCTTTGCCATGCGCGGGGATTTCTCCGCCGTGACGGACACCGCCACCGATTGCACGAACGGGAACGGCGTCAGCAGCCGTGGCCGTGAGGTCACGTTGTCCAACGGAGACCGTCTCCGAATTGATGAACGGCTCAAGCTGGTCACGGCCATTCGGACTGCCGTTGTCTTCCCGGAACCGTTGCCGCTGCTCCCCGCGCGCTCCAACTATACGGAAGATTTCAGCGGACGGCGCCAAAGATCCTTTGCCGTGCGGAAAGAGAAGCTTCTCGCATACTCCGTCGTGGCCGAGACGCGGCAGGCGGGACCGCGGCGGATCACGAGATGGCTCAGCCCTGAGCTCGGCTGCATGGAGCTCCGGCGTCTGGCCGAGTTCCTGGATGCCCCAGGTCGCGTCACGGACACGAGCGGACTGGTGGCCGTGTCGGTGACCGTGGGCGAGCCGGACCCGGGCCTCTTTGCCGTCCCGGTGCACCATGAACACGTCAGCCACTCCGAGCAGCTCGTCCGCGCCGCGTAAGCCGCGGGCAGACAGCCGCCACAAGCCGAACTGGCGGCGCTGGAACAGCAGGACATCCCGTGGAAGACGCACCGAATGCAGGATCTTTCCACGGCCGGGAAGACTCCGCGGCGGCCCCTTTAGCAGCAGATGTAACATCAGACAACGCTTTTCGATTCAGGATTGCGGCTTTCGAGACGCAAGCAAGCGGCGCGAACGCGCGAAAACGAGCGGCTCAGAGGACGGTGGTTTATGAGGGAGCGACCGGCGGAGCAATCAGAGCCCGCGCGGCGGGCCGGTTCCGATCAGTCATCCAGACGCACCATTGCCAGGACGGAAAGGGCGGAGATCATGGAAATCTTTGGGCCTTGACATGCCGCGGGGGGGACTATACTGTCGATGAAAGCAGGAAAATTCCGCGCTGATCACAGATCTTGCGCGAGGAGGAATGGAATGAGAACCCGTCTCTGGGTGGCGCTTTGCGTTTCCAGCCTCATACCTCTCCGGTCGCAGGGACCGGCAGGAGCGGACGTGGAAGGCATCCCGGGCCAGATTGAAGTGCGCACCGTGGAAAATCGATGCGGCACGTTCATTCAATTGAAAGCAGCAGACGGACGCCATCCACTTGTATTTATTCTCCAATACAAAGAGAAGGCGAAGTTCCTGCCCGACTGGACCGGAAATGGGACGCTGTACCTGAGCAGGGGACTGGTTGCCCTGGCGGGCGAGGATGGCACGAGGAAGATGGCGAAATTCCCGGATGCGCCCGTCCCCGCTTCGCTGGTTCGATTCTCCATGGACAACTTTGAAATCGTGGGAATCGCGCGGTATGGAGAATCTTCGCCTCTGTCGGAATCGCAGGTGTTGAATCTGCGGACCTACGGCTTTTGTGGCCCGGCGTCCCACGCGCCAGACTCGCGGCAGGCGGCGGCTCCGCTGCAATTGGAAGGCTTCCGTGGGATGGCCTGCACGTCCGGAGGGGATGGCTCGACCAGTTGCAGCCCGGGCGGCGGGGGCTGCTCGGTGACATGCGGCACGGGTTACTACGCCTGCTGCAATGCCGACTCAAACCAGTGCCGCTGCCGCAAAGCCGAGCCGTGAACCCGGGACCTGCGAGACGGCGGCGTTCCGATCCGGGTGAGAGCGGCCCAGGTTTGCCGAATAAGGAGTCCGTCAGCTCTGGACGAGTTCGCGGGCCAATTCGACGAGCCTTGCCGTCGTGAACGGCTTGTGCAGGAACCGGGTCCTCGCATCGAGCTGTGCTGCGCCCGCTGCCAGCTCTGGCTCGTCGGTGTAACCGGAAATGAAGAGCACGCGCAGCCCGGGGAACCGGATGCGCAGCCGTTCGGCCAGTTCGCGCCCGCTGGCTCCCGGCAGCGTCAGGTCCGTGATCAGTAGGCGAGGCGGCGTCTGGCGCGCCTGCCACGCCTCCAGCGCCTCCGGCGCTGATCCCGCCTGCACCACCGGGAAGCCCGCCCTCTCCAGTGCGCGCGCCACGAGGCTGCGGATGCCCGGCTCGTCTTCCACCAGCAGCAGCGGACTCTCTTCCGCCACCGCGTCCGCCTCGCGCCGGCATTCCAGAACCAGCGCGTCGCCTTCCAGCCGCATCGTCCCGCCGAGCTGTTCCCAGCTCTTCACGAGCCCCGCCAGACCGAGGGGCGGATCCGTGCCCGCCTTTTCTCCGGCAAATGGCTCAAAGAAGCGCTCCCGCGCCTCCTCGCTCACCCGCGCATCCAGCCATTCCAGGCGCAGCTCGACGCGGCAGGCATCCAGCGCGCGCGCGGACAGGCGCAGACGGCCGCGCTCGCCCAGCATCGGCTTCAGATACCGGGCCGCCTCGAGCACAATCTCGTCAAGCAGCTCAGCCGAGGTGAGCGCACACAGCCCCGGCGCCGGCGGCACGGCCTCCACGCGGTGCTCCTCCAGCCGCGGCGCCGACTCGCGCATCCACTCCGCCAGGACAACCGGCGCGGCCGGATACGCGCGGGCGGCGGTGAGCGCGCTCAGATCTTTCGTCAGGCGCCCCAGCCGCTCCGCCGCGCGCAGGATCTCGGCCATGCCGGCGCGCCGCACATCGCCCTCCGGCAGACTCTCCAGGATCTCTTCCCCATAGCCGGCGATGATCATGAGCAGGTTGTTGGCGACGTGCGCCACCCGCGCCGCCAGCCGCTCCACCGCGCCCCTCTTGGCACGCTCCACCTGCCGCGCGATATCGGCCGGCACGCCCGGCGCCTCGGCCACCTGCGGCTCCTGGCACGGCGGCGAGGAAGCGGCTTCGCCAGTCTCCTCCATCACGGACTCGAGCACCGTCAGCAGCACCTCGCGCCGCTCCTCGTGCGCCCACTCCGGCGCCGGATCCATTCTCAGGATGAAGTGGCGCGCCGCGTCTCCTTCGCCCACCAGAACCTCGCACTCGCCGAGCGGAGCGCCGGTTTCGGCGACCTCGCGCGTCCAGTCAGGCACGGGAGTCCCGGCAAACAGCTTCTCCACGCTCGTGCGCGGCACGTCCTCGCCGGCCAGATTGAACGTGTCCCGGAACGCCCGGTTCGCCGCGCGCAGCTCGCCCGCGCCGCTCACCACCGCCACTGCCACCGGCAGACGGGCCAGCAGTTCCTGGAAGTACCGCCGCTCCGCCTCCACGAGCGCCAGCAGGCGGGACACCTCGAGCGGCTTCCAGGATTCATACTCGGCGCGCTGCATCGCGATCCTGCCTTCAGTCTCCGCTGCGGCGAACAAACCGGCAACGGAACGGAATGCCCAATTCTACTTCGGCCGGTACTGGGACTCGGGTTCTAAGGCGAATACCGGTCAGGCCCGCGGGTGCGCCCTGTCATACACCTCCATCAGCTCCCGCAGCGAGACCTGCGTGTATTTCTGCGTAGTGGAGAGCGAGGCGTGGCCGAGCAGCTCCTGAATGGCGCGCAGGTCCGCGCCCGCGTTCAGCAGGTGGGTGGCATAGGCGTGCCGCAGCGAATGCGGATGGATGGAGGAATCGCCGGCCAGCGCGATGGCATACAGCCGCAGGATTTTGTGCACCCCGCGCGCGCTGAGCCTGCCTCCGCGGCAGTTGACGAAAAGCGCCTTTTCGCCCGGTGAGGCGCGGCGGCATTCAACATACTTCCGCAGCGCATCGAGCGCGCGCCCGGGGATCGGCACCTGGCGCTCCTTCTTGCGCTTGCCCCGCACGCGCACCCAGCCGTCGCGCAGGTCCAGGTCATCGAGATTCATGCCCTCGAGCTCGCTGATGCGCACCCCGCAGCCGTAGAGCACCTCGAGCAGGGCAAGGTCGCGCTCCGGGTAAGGCCGCTCGAGCCTGCGGGCCGCCACGCCGTCGATGAGGGCGTTGGTCTGCTCTTCGGTGGGGACCGCGGGAAGACGTTTGGGCAGCCGGGGCGTGGCCAGCAGCTTTGCCCTGTTCACCGTCACCGCGCCGCGGCGCAGGCAGTGCTCGAACAGGCTCCGCACGGCGGCCAGCTTGCGCCGGATGGTGGTCTTGTCCAGCCCGAGCTCGTACAGATGTCCGAGCCATTCGCGCAGCTCGAGGACGTCGATTTCGGCCGGGGCCGGCGGCGCCAGCCCGCCGCGGGAAAAATACTCGAGAAACTGCCGCAGATCCACGCCGTAGGTGACGATGGTCTGCTCGCTGGCGCTCTGCCGCCTCAGCTCGGCCAGATAGTCGTCAATCCATCGTTGCAGCTCGCTCATGGCGTTCGAGCGCCTCCAGTGCGCGGCGGCACAGTTCGGCGTGACGGGCGCGGCGGTCGCGGCCGAGCCGCCGGCGCGTCTCTTCGTCGAGTTCCGGGAGGAGGTCGAAGGCGATGTTGGCCGGCTGATACGCGCCGCCGCGTGCGTGCGTCACATAGTGGACAAGCGACCCGAGCGCCGTCTCGCGGGGCACGGGCCGCGGCTCCTCGCCCCGCGCCATCGCCGCCGCCACGCGGCCCGCCAGCAGGCCCGTGGCCATCGACTCGACGTAGCCTTCGACGCCGGAGATCTGGCCCGCAAACAGAATCCGCGGTTCCTGTTTCAGCCGCAGGCAGCCATCCAGCAGCGCCGGGGCGTTGATATACGTGTTGCGGTGGATCTGCCCGAAGCGGAGAAATTCGGCCCGTTCGAGGCCGGGAATCATCCGGAAAATCCGCTTCTGCTCGCTGAATTTCATGTAATTCTGGAAGCCCACCATGTTGTAGCTGCCCGCGCGCAGGTCCTCCTGCCGCAGCTGCACCACCGCCCACGGCCGCTTCCCCGTGCGCGGGTCGATGAGCCCCACCGGCTTCATCGGACCGAAGCGGAGCGTGTCGCGACCGCGGCGCGCCAGCTCCTCAATGGGCAGGCAGGCCTCGAAGAACGGCACTTTTCCCTCGCGCAGCAGCCGGTCTTCCTCGATGTGCGCGTCAGCGGGCTCGGCAGCGAGGATTGCGTCGACAAAGGCCTCGTATTCGTCGCGGTTCATCGGGCAGTTCAGATAATCGCCGCCGCCATCCAGCGATTTCCCGTACCGTGAGGCGGCAAACACCTTTTCCACGTCAATGGTGGCCGCATCCACAATCGGGCTGATCGAGTCGTAAAAATACAGCCCCTCACTGCCGGTGCGCCGCGCGATATCGGCCGCAAGCGCGTCCGACGTCAGCGGCCCGGTGGCGATGATGACGATCCCTTCGGAAGGCACCTCGGTGACTTCTTCGCGCACGACGCGGACGCGCGGCTCGCCAAGGATCGCCCGGGTCACCTCGCGCGCAAACAGCTCGCGGTCCACGGTGAGTGCGTGCCCGCCGGGCACGCGCGCCCTCGTGGCCGCCTCCATGCAAAGCGACCCCAGCCGTCGCAGCTCCTGCTTCAGCAGCCAGGATGCCGTAAACTCGGCGTCGCTCTTGAGCGAGTTCGAACAGACCAGCTCCGCCAGATCGCCGGTCCGGTGTGCCGCCGTCTGCCGCACCGGTCGCATTTCATATAGGATGCAATCGAGCCCGGCGCGCGCGATCTGCCAGGCCGCCTCAGCGCCGGCCAGTCCGCCGCCCAGAACATGAATCACGGCTTTTGATTTCAAGCTGATTCCATTGTAGGACGCCATGACCCGACGCCTGCTTCTTTTTCTCGCGCTTTCCCTGGCTGCCGCGGCTCAGCCCGCCCTCCGCTACACGCTGCGCTTCCCGCAGCCGCACACGCATTACGTCCACGTGACCGCCACGATGCCGGCCGGCCGCGAAGAGGTCGAGCTCTACATGCCGGTGTGGACGCCCGGCTCGTATCTCGTGCGCGAGTATTCGCGTTTTGTGGAAGACTTTCGCGCGCAGGACCCGCAGCGGCGCCCGCTCGCCTGGACCAAGACGCGGAAGAATCGCTGGAAGGTCCATGCCGGCGGCGCGCCGGAGATCACCGTCAGCTACCGCGTCTATGCACGCGACATGGCCGTCCAGGGCAACTGGGTGGACGCCTCCTTTGCCATGCTCAACGGCGCGCCGACGTTCATGACCCTCGCCGGGGCCGGCAGGATGCGTCACGAAGTCCGGCTGGAGCTGCCGCCCGCGTGGTCGAAGTCGATCAGCGGCATGCGCGAGGGGCCGGCGCCGCACTCCTGGATCGCCGAAGACTACGATGAGCTGGTCGACTCCCCCATCTACGCCGGCAACGCGCCCATCCATGAATTCACCGTGGCCGGGAAGAAGCATTTTCTGGTAAATGAGGGCGAAGGGCCATGGTGGGACGGACCGGCTTCGGCCCGCGACGTGGCGAAAATCGTCGAGATTTACGACCGCATGTTCGGCGGATTACCCTACGAAAAATACGTCTTTTTCAACCTGCTCACCGGCGCCGGCGGCGGCCTGGAGCACCGGAATTCCACCTGGATGAACACAAGCCGCTGGGCCTACGGAAACACGCAGGAAACCGAACCCGGCCCGCCAGATCCCTCGGCTCCGCGCGTGCGGCGGCCCACCCGGCTCGGCTGGCTGGGCCTGGTCAGCCACGAGTATTTCCACCTCTGGAACGTGAAGCGCCTGCGCCCGGTGGAGCTGGGGCCTTTCGATTACGAAAACGAAAATTACACGCGCAGCCTCTGGCTGGCCGAAGGCGTGACGTCGTATTACGGCCCGCTGGCGCTGGTCCGGGCAAAGCTTTCAAACGAACGGCAGTTCCTTCAGGCGATGTCGCAGGCCATCGCCCAGCTCCAGTCGACGCCCGGAAGGTTGGTCACGCCGGTCGAACAGGCGAGCTTCGATGCATGGATCGGACTGTACCGAACCACGGAAAACTCTCCCAATACGACCATCAGCTATTACACGAAAGGGCAGGTCATCGGCCTGCTGCTCGACGCGAAGATCCGCCGCCTGACCCAGGGCCGGCGCTCGCTCGATGATCTGATGCGCGCGGCCTACGAGCGCTACAGCGGCCCGCGGGGCTACACGCCGCAGGAGTTCCGCGCGTTGGCCAGCGAGATCGCCGGCGCGGACCTTTCAGACTGGTTCCGCCGCGTGCTCGAAACGACCGAAGAGCTGGACTATTCGGAAATGCTCGACTGGTTTGGCCTGCGCTTCCGGCCTCCCCAGGGCCGTCCGCAGATTGTCACTGGAATCTCGGTGGCGGCAAACACGCCGGGCCGCATCGTGATCTCCGGCCTGCGCCGCTCGACGCCCGCCTACGAGGCCGGGTTCAACGTCGACGACGAGATCCTTGCGGTGAACGGCTTCCGGGTCCGCCCCGAGCAGTGGCCGTCGTTTCTGGAGAACTTCCGGGCCGGTGCTTCGGTGGATGTACTGATTGCCCGCCGCGACCGGCTCATGACGCTGAAACTGCCGATTGAGTCGCGCCAGCCCGAATCCTGGACGCTCGAGGTCCGGCCGGATGCCACGGCGGAGCAGAAAGCGCACCTTGCCGCCTGGCTGAATCCGTGAGATTCTGAAGGCGGCTGCAACGCCCCGCCGGAGGGCGGCGTCAGAAAGGACGGGAGATGGGTCTGCGTCCGATTTTCTGCCTGACGCTCGCTGCCGCGGCCGCCGCATTCGGCCAGGAGCCGCCAGTCTTCCGCTCCGACGTCAGTCTGGTGCGGGTGGACGTGCTGGTCTCTTCGCCCGACCGCCGTCCCGTCACCGGGCTCTCGGCCGCGGACTTTGTGCTGTACGACAATCAGCGCGAGCAGCCGATCCGCAGCTTCGCCTCCGACGAGATGCCGCTGGACGCGCTGTTTTTGATTGATGTCAGCGTCAGCATGCGGCCCCATGTGGAGCGGATCGCCCGCGCCTCGCGCCAGGCGCTTTCGAGCCTCGCGCCCGGCGACCGGGGCGCCATCATGGTCTTCGACCGCCAGACGCGCCTGCGCCTGCCCTGGACGGATTCCCTCGAAGCCGTGGCCGCGGGCCTCGAGGCCGTTGTCGAACAGGAACAGTTCAACGGAGGCACCGACATCACCCGCGCCATGCTCGATGCCGCACGCTACCTCCGCTCCTCTGCCCGAAAGGACGGCCGACGGGCCATCGTGATCCTCACCGACGACCAGACGGAACGGGACCGCAACGTGGAACGCGTGCTGCGGGCCCTGGAAGATGCCGATGCCGTCCTGAGCGCGGTCATTGCGCCGGACGCGCTGGGTACGGGCCGCGCGATCCGACGGCCGGGCTGGGGCGACATCATCCTGGGCCCCCGCTTCCCTGGCCGGTATCCGGGGACCATTCAGCGGCCGCACACCCGATCCGCTGGAACCGCTGAAATTGCCCGCGCCTCCGGGGGCGACAGTCTTCCGGTGGACCACGCTGGCGCACTCCGGGAGACCCTCGAGGCGCTCCGCCAGCGGTATTCCCTCTTCTTCTCTGTTCCCGCCGATGCCCGGACCGGCCAGCGGAGAACCATCTCCGTCGCCTTGGCCCGCGATGCGGCCCGCCGGTTCCCCGGCGCCCAGCTCAAGTACCGGGCTGAATATGTGGTGCCCGCGGATTGGGCCCCACCGCCTTCGGGCGAGACCTCCACCGCGGCTGCCTCGGCTGCGGTGGAACGCCCGGACCATGACCAGTCCCCGGAGGCGCAGGAGCCTCGTGACGGCCCACGTCCTTCAGCCAGCCAGGCTGCACCTCCCGCTCGCCGCCGCACCGCCGGCGAAAGCTACGGAACGCGCGGCCCGGATCCGCGCCTTGGTGTTCCGGCGCCCACGGAACCGGTCAGCTCTGGCATGAAACCCGCATCGGACAACGGTGGATGGCGCGAGGCCACGCCGCAGGATTATGAGTCGGCACGCTCGGTCGGGCAGTCCGGCAAGTCGGGCAGGAAAAAATAATAATTGCGGACCGGTCTCCAGGCCGTTATTCCAGGCACGCTGCCCGGAAACCGTCTGTCCCTTCCGGCTCCGGCCACGAATCTGAGGCGCCACTGACGCTCGCCGGCAACGCCGCCTGCCACGCACACCGCCCTGCATTCCGGCTCGCCCCGGCGGCGCGGCCCATACAGCTGACCGGTTCAGAATCAGCTCACAAAAGCCTTGGCGCAACCAGCGCGTCAACCTTCGGGCGCGTCCACGCACTCCGCCGGAGTCGATGACCTCTGTGGCGCCTTCGCGCCAAATGATGCGCACGCCGAGTCTGAACTGAGCCCCGTTCAAGAGGGGATTGGGACGGCCTGTCCGGCAGCTGGCGAGGGCGAATTGCCAGTCGGAACTCAGCCCCGTCCCCGGACAGATCGGAACCCATCACTACCCGCGCCGCAGGCCCTATTCCACCTTCCGGATGCGGAACGCCGGCGGCCCGGCCTCGCCTTCCCCGGCCCCTGGCACGGTAGTGTCATTGCCGTCCCGCAGCGCGTGATAGGACGGCGATAGAATTTCCACTCCCGCCGCGGCGAACTGGTCCTGAATGTTGGCATGCAGCGCCGAATAAATGCTCACCATTTCGTTGGGCCGGTTCGTGTAGGCATTGATCTCGTAGGACACGTGAAAATCATTGAGGGATGTCTGAAGCACAAACGGCTGCGGTTCGGCAAGAATGCCCGGCGTCGCCACTGCCGCCCGAATCAGCAGCTCGTGCACCTGCCGCCAGGGCACGTCGTAGCCGATCGTCACCGACGTGTTCAGGATCAGCCGTCCCTGCTGCCCCAGCGTGCTGTAATTCAGGATCTGCGCCCCCAGAATGGACGCATTCGGAATCGTCACTTCCACGTTCTTGATGGTCCGCAATCGCGTCACCAGCAGTCCCCGCGCCTCCACGTCGCCCACCGTCTCCGCAATCCTCACCCGATCGCCGACCCGGAAAGGCCGCATGTATGCCAGCACCACTCCGGCCATCATGTTGGCCACGGCCGAACCGGATCCCAGCGAAATCACAACTCCCAGAAAAATGGACACGCCGCGAAACGCCTCTGACTGGCTGCCGGGCAGGTAGGGAAAAACAATGATCAGCACCAGCAGGACCACCGCCACGCGCACAAGCTGGTAGGTGATGCCCGCCGTCTCGGGATGCAGGCCGGCGATCGTAATGTCGCCATGTTCCACGGCCCGGAAAAAGATCCGCGCAATCTGAAGCCCGTAATAGGCCATCACCGAAACGATCACGACAAACAGCCCGCGCGGTGTGTAATCCACCATGGCCAGAACGGCCTGCTTCAGGGCAGTCCACGCGGTGGAGAGCAGCGAAACCGAAATGCCCGCCGTGGCCGGGAAAAGGCTGAAGCTGTACGTCAGCAGGATGGAAAACCACACGATCACCAGAACGCCCGCCCCGATTTTTGCCAGCATCAGCGCAAGAAAAGCCAGCCGCTCGAAAATCAGCAGCACCAGGCCCCGCGCCGCCCGCCGCCGCGCCAGCTCTTCGAACCACCGGCGGATGAAAGCCTGCACGGCGCTCACAGTCCGCCGCAGCAGCCACAGCACGGCGACGAAAAACGCCCACGCCAGGATGAGCTTGCCCGTCGCAATTGCCAGCGCCCGCCACGAACGCCTCTGACTGGAATCGTCGAGCGACTCCCGGACCTCCATCACGCGCCGCTCAGCCAGCTCGGCGACGCTCAGCCCTTCGACGCGCGCCTCCTCCTCCGTGACCGCCGTGATCCGGTGTGTGCCGGCCAGAATTACCGCGGACGCCCCTTCCATTTGCCAGCGCACCGGTCGCCAGCGGCCTTCGCGGGCGGCGTCCTTCAACCCCTTTTCGATCCCCGCCGCTCGTTCAGCGGGCGTCAGCACGCCCGCCCCGGAGCGGATGCGCATGACTTCGCGGCCGTCCAGCCGTACCGTCGCGGCCGCTTCCGTCGACGGCTGCCCCGCCGTCAGAAGGGCCAACATCCCCAGCAGCATCGTGGGTGTCATACTCAGACAATTTACAGCGTGGCCATTGCCCCAGGCCCCGCTCCCCGGCGACGCTTTTCTTTCATTCGCCCCTCCGGTACGCTGGCAGACGGAGGTCCGGCCATGTTGCTGATCCGCTCGGTCGCCGACAAGCTCGGCATCCCGGAAGATGCTCTCGAATATTACGGCAAATATACCGCGAAATTGCGCCTCGAATTGCTCGACCGCCCGCGCCGCGGCAAGCTGATTCTCGTAACCGCCATCACCCCCACCAGCCACGGCGAAGGGAAAACCGTCATCTCCATCGGGCTCACCCAGGCCCTCACACGAATGGGAAAACTCGCGGCCGTCACGCTGCGAGAGCCGTCCCTGGGCCCGGTTTTCGGCATCAAGGGCGGCGCCACAGGCGGCGGCCTTTCGCAGGTAATTCCGAGCGAGATGATCAACCTGCATTTCAACGGCGATTTTCACGCCGTTACCAGCGCTCACAATCTCCTGGCGGCGATGATCGACTCGCATCTTCATCACGGCAATGCGCTCGCCATCGACGTCGATGAAATCACCTGGCCGCGCGCCCTCGACATGAACGACCGCGCTCTCCGCCACGTCATCGTCGGCCTCGGCGGCAAGGCCAACGGCGTGCCCCGCGAAACCGGCTTCGTCATCACCGCCGCCAGCGAAGTGATGGCGATCCTTGCCCTCGCGCGCGACCGGGAGGACCTCCGCGCCCGCCTCGGCCGCATCGTCATCGGCCTCAACCTGAAGGGCGAGCCGGTCCGCGCCGCCGACCTTGGCGCCACCGGCGCCATGATGGTTCTGCTCAACGAGGCCATCATGCCGAACCTCGTCCAGACCACCGAGGGCGCGCCCGCCCTCGTCCACGCCGGCCCCTTCGCCAACATCGCTCACGGCACCTCCAGTGTCATCTCCCAGCGGATGGCCCTGGGCCTGGCCGACTACGTCGTCAACGAAACCGGCTTCGGCGCTGATCTCGGCGCGGAAAAGTATTTCAACATCGTCATGCCCGCCAGCGGACTGCGGCCGGACGCCGCCGTGCTCATCGCCAGTGCGCGCGCCCTTTGCGCCCAGGGCGACGGAAATGAAAAAGGTCCATTCACCGTGGACAGCCTCCGGCGCGGCCTCGCCAACCTCGCCCGCCACCTGGACAATCTCCAGAAATTCCACGTCCCCGTTGTCATCGCCATCAACCGTTTTCCGGACGACACCGACGATCTCCTGCGCGAAATCCGCCTCTTTGCCAGCGAGCGGGACGTGCCGGCAGCCATCGTCGACGCGTATTCACGCGGCGGCGAGGGCGCCATCGAACTCGCCGAAGCGGTGCTGGAGACTCTCGAGACAAAAACGGCCGCGCCCGAGCCGCTTTACAAGCCAGAGTTCAGCCTGCGAACCAAAATCGAGACCGTAGCGCGGGAAATTTACGGAGCCGCATCCGTCTATATCGAGAGCAGAGCGAAGAAAAAACTCGACCGTTATATGGCCGCAGGATTCGGAAATCTGCCCGTCTGCATGGCAAAAACGCAGTCTTCTTTCACTGATAATCCGAAGATTTACGGCGCGCCTTCCGGCTGGACCTTGACCATTACGGATGCGGATCTGGCCGCCGGGGCCGGCTTCGTCGTCGCCATCGCCGGCAACATGATGCGCATGCCCGGCCTCGGGCGCGAGCCGCAGGCCGTGCGCATGGACGTCGACGCCGGCGGCAATATCATCGGCCTGCGTTAGCCTGCCCCGGGCGGCGCCGTGGCTTCCCGCCCCGGCTCCGCCTTGCAGGCGTCCCGCAGCGCGGCCAGCAGCAGGGCATCGTCCGCCGGCTCAACCGTGCGCAGGTCCACCAGCAGCCGCCCGTTGTCGATCCGCGCAATCACCGGCGGTTCGGCCGCGCGCAGCCGCCGCTCGATCTCCGCGGCCCGGGGCGCAATCGCCAGCAGATACGTCGGCAGGGCCTGCCCCGGCGTGGACCCGCCCCCGAGCAGCGACTCGCCCGCCACAACCTCCGCCTGCACGCCCGCTCCCGCCGCGTTGATCTCTCCCGCAAGCTGGCGTACGCGGGCCGCGATCTCCTCCGGAGACAGCCGCACCATGCGCAGCACCGGAATTTCGTCGAAACGCTCCAGCAGCGTCAGCCGCAGCGCCGTTTCCAGCGCGCCATAGATCAGTTTGTCCACCCGCAGCGCCCGGAACATCGGGTTCCGCCGCAGCCGCTGCACGATGTCCGGCCTGCCGGCCAGGATGCCCGCCTGCGGCCCGCCCAGCAGCTTGTCGCCGGAAAACGACACCAGACTCACGCCGGCGCGCAGGCTGGCCTGCGCCAGGGGCTCGTGAACGCCGTAGGGCGAAAGATCCACCACGCAGCCGCTGCCCAGATCTTCATACACGGGAATGCCACGTTCCCGCCCCAGTGCGCACAGCTCCTCGAGCGAAGGCCGGCCCGCAAATCCGCTGATGACGAAATTCGACGGATGCACACGCATCAGCAGCCGCGTTTCCGGCGTGATCGCCTGGCGGTAATCGTCGATTCGCGTGCGGTTTGTCGTGCCCACTTCCACCAGCCGCGCGCCGCTGCGCTGCATGATTTCCGGAATCCGGAATCCGTCGCCGATCTCGATCAGCTCGCCGCGGCTGACGATCACCTCGCCGCCGGCGGCCAGCTCGTGCAGCGCCAGAAACACGGCCGCGGCGTTGTTGTTCACCACGATGCCCGGCGCGCCCAGAAGCCGCTCCAGCAGCCCCGCGGTGTGAACGTCGCGCCGCCCGCGCCGCCCGCTGTCGAGGTCGTACTCCAGGTTGCTGTAGCCTTGCCGCGCGGGAAAGGCCGGCAGCGGCGCGCGCCCCAGGTTCGTGTGCAGAATCACGCCCGTTGCATTGATCACCCGCCGCAGCGACGGCTCGAGCAGGGCGCGGAGCCGCCGCGTGAGCGCCTCCCGTGGATCTTCCGCAAGTGTCTCGCCGCGCCGGATCCGTTCACGGCACTCTTCAAGCACGGCGCGCGCCTCGGCCACTGTCACCGCGTGCGGCAGCGGCAGCGCCACGCTGCGGGCAAGCTCATCCACGCCGGGCAGCGCGCGAAGCTGGTCTTTTGAATTCGCCGGCTTCATGGGACCAGACCCTATTCTCGTGCATTGTGGACCCGGACAAAACGGGCGCCGGCCTCGCCGGGCGCGGCAGCCGCATCCTGCGCGGCGGCGCCTGAAAGCGGCCGGGCTTCAGTCAACAGGCGGCCGATTGTCGCAGAATAGGAAGAAACGTCCATGCGCGGCCTGCGGGGCCGCACGCCGGGAGCGCCGGATGAGTAACGAATACGAGCAGCTGGTGGCCGAAATCGCACGCGAGGTGCTGGAGCGGCTCGAGGGCCGCGCCGCGCCGCTGCGCCCCGCCGCGGCCGCCGCGGCGGCGGAGCGCCCCGCCGCCGAAGCCCAGGCACGCATCGAAACCGGCGACGGCGTTTTCGAGACCGTCGATGAAGCCGTCGCGGCGGCGGCCGAAGCCCAGAAGCGCGTCGCCGCCATGAGCCTGGCCGAACGCGGCCGCCTGGTGGAAATCATCAAGGACCTCTGCCAGCAGCACGCCGCCGCATGGGGCCGGCTCGAACTGGAAGAAACGGGTCTCGGCCGGCTCGACCACAAGATTGAAAAGCTGAAAATCATCCGCAACGTCCCGGGCGTCGAGATGCTGCAACCGCTGGCGCGCACCGATTCGAGCGGCCTGTGTCTCATCGAGCGCGCCCCCTGGGGCGTGGTCGGCATGGTTCTTCCGGCCACTCATTCGGCGCCCACGCTGGCTTCCAACGCGATCAACGCGCTCGCCGCGGGCAACACCGCCGTCTTCAGCCCGCACCCCGCCGGCGCGCGCATCGCCATGCGGGCCTTGCAGCACTTCAACCGCGCCTTTGAACGCGAGACCGGCCTGCGCAACGCGCTCACCACCTGCGCCACGGCCAGCATCCGCACCGCCGAAGAAGTCTTCCGTCATCCGGACGTCGCGCTGCTGTGCGTCACCGGCGGCCCCGGCGTCGTCCGGGCCGCCATGAAGCACGGCAAGCGCGTCATCGCCGCCGGCCCGGGCAACCCGCCCGTGGTCGTCGATGAAACGGCGGACCTCGATCTGGCGGCGCGCTCCGTCGTTCAGGGCGCCAGCTTCGATAACAACCTGCTCTGCATCGGCGAAAAGGAAGTCTTCGTCGTTGAACGCGTCTTCGACGCTTTCCTCGCCGCCATGCGCCGCGCACGCGCCTGGGAGTTGAAGCCGGATGCCATCGAGCGCCTCACCCGCGCCGCCTTCGATCTCGAACACGATGGCAAGGGCTGCGCCCACGGGCATCTCAAAAAAGACCTCATTGGCAAGGACGTCCGTGTCCTCGCCGCGGCCGCCGGAGTCGAGGCGCCGCCGCAGACGGAGCTCCTCATCGGAGTCACTGGCGAAGACCATGTCTTCGTCCAGGAGGAGCAGATGATGCCCTTCGTGCCCGTCGTCAGGGTGCGCGATTTCGACGATGCCGTCCGCGCGGCGGTCAAAGCCGAGCGCGGGTTCCGCCACACGGCCATCCTGCACACGCGCGACATGGGCCGCGCCACCGTCATGGCGCGCGCCGTGAACACCACGCTGTTCGTGGTCAACGGCCCGTGCGTCGCCGCGCTCGGCGCCGGCGGCGCCGGCTACCTCAGTTATTCCATTGCGACGCCCACCGGCGAGGGGGTCACCACGCCGCTCACCTTCACTCGCGAGCGGCAGGTGACCCTGGCCGCGGGCGCGCTGCGCATTGTTTAGAAAGGAACGGATCGCAGCATCATGAAAGTCGGGGATCCCATCCGGAGGGGCGCACGATGAGCCGGCGCGACCTCAGCCGCCACCGCATCATCACCGCCGTCGACGTCGAAGACGCGGCCCGTGCGGGCGTTGTCGAGCTGCTCCTCCAGCCCGGCGCCATGCTCACGCCGGAAGCGGCCGAGGCCGTCGCCCGCCACGGCCTGAAACTCTGCGGGCGCGACGGCGCCGGCGACGAGTGGGAACGCCTGCTGAATTCGGCCGAGGCCCAGCCCTTCAAGGAAGAGATCTGCGCCGTCGGCCGCAAGCTCTGGCAGCGCATGTACGTCGATGGCAACGGCGGCAACATCAGCTACCGCCTCCGCGACGACGCCGTCCTCTGCACCCCCACCCTGCTCAGCAAGGCCGACCTCACCCCCGCCGACCTCTGCCTCGTCGACCTCGACGGCAAACAGCTCGCCGGAGGCAAGGCCCGCACCAGCGAGATCCTGCTCCACCTCGAAATCTACAAGGCCATTCCCGAAGCGCGCGCCGTCGTCCACTGCCATCCCCCGCACGCCACCGCCTATGCGATCACGGGGCGCGTGCCGCCCACCTGCATCATCCCCGAATACGAAGTCTTCATCGGCAAGGTCGCCCTGTCGCCGTATGAGACGCCCGGAACGAAGAAATTCGCTGAGACGGTGCTGCCCTTTGTCAAGACGCACAACACCGTGCTGCTGGCCAATCACGGCATCGTCTGCTGGGCGGATACGGTGACTCATGCGGAGTGGTACGTTGAGGTCGTTGACACCTACTGCTGGACGCTGATGCTCGCCCAGCAGCTTGGCGCGCCCCTGTCCCATATCCCCGCCGAGAAAGCCGAGGACCTGCTCGCCATCAAGCAGCGCCTGGGCCTGCCGGATGCGCGGCTTGCCGGCGACAGCTGTCCGGTGTGCGATATGCCCGAACGCCCGGGCGCCATCACCACCCTGCCCGCAGGCGGAGCGTCACAGAAACTGGCGCCGCGTGAGATGGAAGCCCTCGTCGAGGCCGTTACGGAAGCGGTGCTCAAGGCACTTGAACAAAAGCACCGCCGTTAGCCCGTGGCCGGCGCCGGCGCGGTAACGCTTTCTCTTTCAAGCTTGCTTTCTGACGTGGGCCTGTTATCATTGGGATGGAGCCGTGATTCGTAGCTGGGCACAGTTTGTCAGCGTCCTCGCCTTGGCCGTGGCCATGCTCGGCGCTCCATGCCGGGACTGTTTCCCGCGCGCCGAAGCGAAGGCGCCCTGCGGCCACGACTGTTGCCCGAAACCGAAACCGTCCAAAGACGGAAAGCCGTGCTCCTGGCAGCCTGCCGGCTTTGATGCGCTGGAAACAGCGAAGGCGCAGCTCGCGCCGGAATGGCAAGTCGCGGCGATGCCGGAGCAGCACGCCGGCCCGCTTCCGGTTCTGATGCCGGCGCCCTTGCTCCGGACAGCCTGGCACGGCCCCCCGCCCACTCCTCCTCCCGCTTCCCTGCTCCCGCTCAGAATCTGATCCGCCTCCTTCCCTCACACGGCCCTCAGGCGTGAAGTGTGTGTCGACAGGAGGCGGATTTTATGTTTGAAACATTTCTTCTGTGCTTTTTCATTGACGCGCGGCCCGCTTCCGGGCTGGCCGCGCTCGTCGAGGAGGCGCTTCAACGCAATCCGGAGGTCCTCGCCGCGCGCAGGAAGCTGGAAGCGGTCCGGCAGCGGCCGGCCGCCGCGGCCAGCCTGCCGGAGCCGATGGTCTCCGTCGGTTACGTGAGCATCGGCGGCCCGCTGCCCGGCCAGGGACTCGGCCGCGAACCGATGGCTCGCGTCGGCTTCATGGCCTCGCAGACGCTGCCTGCGCCGGGAAAACTCGGCCTGAGGCGGCGCGCCGCGCTCGAAGAGGCCGGCGCTGCCGGTCAGGAGTATGAGACCATCCAGCGGCGCGTAACCGCGCAGGTGAAATCAGCCTGGTACCGGCTGCACCACGCCCATGAGATGCTGGACGTCAACCGCCGTAATCGCGCGCTGCTCGACCGGCTCTTCCATATCGCGTCGGCCCGTTATCAGGCGGGCCAGGGGTCGCAGAAGGAGCTCCTCGACGTCCAGATGCGGCTCACGCTGCTCGAAGCCAAGCAGGCCTCGCTCGAGCAGGAGGTCCGCCGCAGCGAGGCCGAAATCAACGCGCTGCGCGCGCGCCCGCTCGACGAGCCCGTGCCGCGCCCCGCCATCAGCGAGCCGCGCGAGGTGCTCGTCTCGCTCGAAGAGCTTTACGAAAAGGCCCGCCTCGAGTCGCCCGCGCTGGCGGCGCTGCGCCACCAGGTGCGCCGTGCCGAGCTGGGGCTCGAACTGGCACGGCGGGAAAGCGTCCCGGACATCACCGTCGCCGCCGGTTACTACAACATGGGCGGCATGCCGCCGATGTTCGAGGCCAGGGTGGACATCCCGTTCACCCTCTTCCGGCGCACGCGCCTCCGCGCCCTGGAAGCCGAGCAGGCGCACGGCGCCGAAGCAGCGCGGCGCACCTATCAGGCCACCGGCAATGAACTCCTGTTTCGCATCAAGGACGAATGGCTCGCAAGCGCCACCGCATGGCGGCTTCTGCGCATCTATTCGACCACGCTGGTGCCACAGACAGCGCTCGCGCTGGACGCGGCGATGGCGGCCTATGAAGCCGGCCGCGCCACTTTCGCTGACGTCCTTTCGCAGGCCGCGGCAATGCTCGACGCGGAAGACAGCTACCACACTGCCCTCCGTGACTACCATCTCGCGCTGGTGCGGCTGGAAGAGCTCACCGGCGCGAACCTGATCGGGTAGGACTGATCATGCGGCGCGCAACATGGATCCTTGGGATTTTGGCCGCCGGGTTCGCCGCCGGCTGGCTCGCCCGTGAGCCCAGGCTTGCCGGGTTCTTCCATCGTCAACAGAAGCAGGCCACGAAGCTGGGCTATCACTGCCCCATGCATCCGCAGGTGCGCTCGGACCGGCCCGGCGATTGCCCCATCTGCGGCATGAGGCTGGTTCCGGACGAAGAACCCAAACAGGAGCCCAAACATTCCCACACGGTTTTGTCGGATCAGGGCTCACACGGCGCGCCACAGCACACCGGCCACTCTGGGCTCGCTGCGCAGTCAGGCAGCCAGCCCGAATCCATGACGGAAGAGGCGTCCGCCGGGACCGTCATGGCGCCGCCGGAGAAATTCCGCATGCTCGGCGTGGCCACCGTCGAGGCGGGCCCACGCACGCTGGGCGAGCCGCTGCGCGTCACCGGCCGTGTTGCTGCCGACGAACGCCGCGTTCTGCGCGTCGAAACGCGTTTCGAGGGATGGATCGAGCAGGTGCGCGCTGATTTCGTCGGCCAGATGGTTCGCGCCGGCGACACACTCGCCACGGTCTACAGCCCGGAACTTGTGGCCACGCAGAAAGAGTATCTGCTGGCGCGCAAGGCGCACACCGAGCTCGAACACGCCACCGCAGCCGGCGCCCGCGACGCTGCCGGCGAGATGCTTCGCGCCGCCCGCATCCGGCTGGAACGGCACTTCGGTCTGCTGCCCGCCTGGATCGAGCAGATCGAGCGTGCGGGCGAACCGTTGCACGCCGTCCCGGTGCTTGCGCCCGCTCATGGATTCGTCCTGGAACGCAAAGCATTCGCCGGTCAGATGGTGAAGCCGGGCATGGAGCTCTATCTGCTCGCGGATCTGAGCCGCGTGTGGGTGCTGGCCTCGGTGCCTGAGGCAGACCTCGGCCCCATCGGCGTCGGCAGCCGCGCCCGCATCACGGCCAGCTTTGCGCCCCGCTGGTCGCGACAGGCGCGCATCGTTGAGGTGCAGCCGCGCGCCGATGCCGCTTCGCGCACGCTCGACATGCGGCTCGAGCTGGAAAACCCCGATCTCGTCCTCCGCCCGGACCTTTTCGTGGACGTTGAGTTCGCCCGCGCGCGCACGGCCCGCGTCGCCGTCCCCGAAGATGCCCTCATCGACCGTGGCCTGGATCAGGTCGTCTACGTGCAGCGCGAGCCCGGCCTGTTCGTGCCACGCCGCGTCATCGCGGGCCAGCGCGCCGGCGGCTGGGCGGAGATCCTCGAAGGACTCCGGCCCGGCGAACGCGTCGCATCCAGCGGCGTGTTCCTGCTCGACAGTGAAAGCCGCATGAGGAGTGGCGCGCAATGATCAACTCGATCATCGAGTTCTCGGCTCGCAACCGCGGGCTCGTCGTGCTCATCGCCGCAGCGCTGGCCGCTCTCGGCTGGCAGGCCATGCAAACGGTCCCGCTCGATGCCATCCCCGATCTCAGCGACACACAGGTCATCATCGTCAGCCGCTGGGACCGCTCGCCGGACATCCTCGAAGACCAGGTGACCTATCCCATCGTCGCCGCCATGTTGGGCGCCCCGAAAGTGCGCACCGTGCGCGGGTTCTCCGATTTCGGCTCCAGCTTTGTCTATGTGATCTTCGAAGACGGCACGGACATCTACTGGGCGCGCTCGCGCGTTCTCGAGCTGCTCTCGTCCGTGCTGCCCCGTCTTCCGCAGGGCGTGCAGACCGAGCTCGGGCCGGATGCCACCGGTCTCGGCTGGGTGTTTCAGTATGCGCTCGTCGACCGCACCGGCAAACACTCCCTCGCCGACCTCCGCAGCCTCCAGGACTGGACGGTCCGCTACGCACTCAAAAGCGTTCCCGGAGTGGCCGACGTGGCGTCCCTTGGCGGATTCGTGCGCCAGTATCAGGTGCAGCTGGATCCTCAGCGGCTTCGCGCTTACGAAATTCCGCTCGAACGCGTCGTCGAGGCCGTGCGCCGTTCCAACGCGGACACCGGAGGCCGCCTCATCGAAATGGCCGGCGCCGAATACATGATCCGCGGCCGCGGCTACGCGCGTTCAAAACAGGACCTGGAAAACATCGTGCTCAAAGTCTCCGCCAACGGCGTGCCCGTGCGCGTCAGGGATGTCGGGCGCGTCACGCTGGGCCCGGACCTCCGCCGCGGCCTCGCCGATCTTAACGGAGAAGGCGAGGTCGCCGCCGGCATCGTCATCATGCGCGACGGTGAAAACGCGCTCCGCGTCATCGAGCGCGTCAAACGGCGGCTGGAAGACCTGAAACGCGCGCTGCCGGCCGGCGTCGAAATCATCACCACCTACGACCGCAGTGAGCTGATCCTTCGCTCCATCGGCACCTTGAAACGCGCGCTTGTCGAGGAGCTCGCCGTCGTCTCGCTCGTGATTCTCCTCTTCCTCTGGCACTTCCCCAGCGCCATCATCCCCATCATCACCATCCCCATCGCCGTGCTCATCACGTTTCTCCCCATGAAGGCGATGGGCATCACCGCCAACATCATGTCGCTCGGCGGCATCGCCATCGCCATCGGCGCCATGGTGGACGCGGCCATCGTCGTGGTCGAGCAGACCCACAAGAAGCTCGAGCAATGGGAGCGCGAAGGCCGGCCGGGCGAGGCCCGCGACGTCATCATCAGCGCCGTGAAGGAAGTCGGCGGACCCAGCTTCTACGCGCTGCTCGTCATCGCCGTGTCCTTCCTGCCGGTGCTCGCCCTGGAAGCGCAGGAAGGCCGTCTCTTCAAACCGCTCGCCTGGACGAAAAACCTCTCGATGCTCGCCGCGGCCCTGCTCGCCATCACGCTCGACCCCGCAGTGCGCCTCATGTTCACGCACCTGCGCGAATTCCGGTTCCGCCCGCGCTGGCTCGCGCGCGCCGCCACCGCAGTTCTCATCGGCCGCATCCATTCCGAGGAACGCCATCCGGTGAGCCGGATCCTCATCGCCGTCTACGAGCCCCTCTGCCGCCTCGCGCTCCGCTGGCGTCACGCGGTCATCATCGGCGCGCTCCTGCTTGTGCTCGCCACGGTGCCCGTCTTCCTTCGCCTGGGCAGCGAATTCATGCCGCCGCTCGATGAAGGCTCGCTCCTTTACATGCCCGTCACCATGCCCGGCCTGGGAATCACGGAGGCGGGCCGGATCCTTCAGCTTCAGGATCGCCTCCTCAAGGAATTCCCGGAGGTCGAGCTCGTCTTCGGCAAGGCCGGCCGCGCCGACACGGCCACCGACCCCGCGCCGCTGTCGATGTTCGAAACGGTCATCCTTCTCAAACCCCCCTCCCAATGGCGTCCCGGCATGACGCGGGACCGGCTTGTGGAAGAGATGCATGCAAAGCTGTCGATCCCCGGCGTCTCCAACGCATGGACCATGCCGGTCAAGGCGCGCATCGACATGCTCACTACTGGCATTCGCACGCCCGCCGGCATCAAGATCTACGGGCCCGGCCTCGACGGCATCCAGCGCATCGGACTGCGCATCGAAGAGCTCCTCAAGCCGCTGGAAGGCGTCCGCAGCGTCTATGCCGAGCGCGTCACCGGCGGCTATTTCCTCGACTTCGTCTGGAACCGCGAGGCGCTCGCCCGCTACGGCCTCACCATCGAGGAGGCCCAGATGCTCGTGATGAACGCCATCGGCGGCGACAGCGTCACCACCACCATCGAGGGCCGTGAACGCTACCCGGTCAACGTCCGTTATTTCCGCGCCTGGCGGGAAGATCTCGCTTCCCTCCGGGAAGCGCTCGTGCCGGCCTTCGGTGGCCGCGCCTTCGTCCCCGTCAGGGAGCTGGCCGACATCCGCATCACCAGCGGGCCCGGCATGATCCGCAATGAAAACGGCATGCTGACGGGCTATGTCTTCATCGACGTCGAGGGCTCTGACATCGGCTCCTGGGTGCAGCGCGCCCGGCGCCTGCTGGCTGAAAAACTGGAGACTCCGCCCGGCTACTGGCTCGAATGGAGCGGACAATACGAGGCGATGGAGCGCGTCCGGGAAAAGCTGAAAGTCGTGCTCCCGCTCACGATGCTCCTGATCGTTGTGCTTCTTCACCTGAACACGCGCTCGGCAGCCAAAACCCTCATCGTCCTTCTTGCCGTGCCCTTCTCGGCCATCGGGTCGGTCTGGCTCCTCCACTGGCTCGGTTACAACATGAGCATCGGCGTCTGGGTCGGGCTGATCGCACTGCTCGGCGTCGACGCCGAAACCGGCGTCTTCATGCTGCTCTACCTCGATCTGGCCTACGAGGAGGCCCGGCGCGCCGGCCGCTTGCGGACCCAGGCGGACCTCCGCGAGGCCATCGTTCACGGCGCCGTGAAAAGGATCCGTCCCAAGTTCATGACCGTGGCCACCATGCTTGCGGGCCTGATGCCGCTGATGTGGGCCACCGGAACCGGCGCCGACGTCATGAAGCGCATCGCCGCGCCGATGGTCGGCGGCGTGGTGACATCGTTCGTTCTGGAACTGATCGTTTATCCGGCCCTCTACGAGGTGTGGAAATGGCACTCGGAAGTAAAAAAACAGGTTTCCTTGTAATTGTTTTGGCTCTCGCCGGCGCGCCCGCGCAGGCGCTGGACTTTCCGGCCCGCCACAACCACTGGCGCGGCGGCTGCGCCGGCATCCTGTCGATCGACGCCGACGGCATCGCCTTCCGGCAGGTTCGTGCGAAAAAACAGCCCCACACGTGGCGCTGGACGTGGGACGGCGTGTAGCAGTTCGAGCTCGGCGATGACCGCCGCGTGCGCGTCCTCACCTACCAGGACCGCGCCCTGGCGCTGGGCCGCGACCGCGACTTCGAATTCCGCCTCGACGGCGCGCCCGACCTCGCCCCCGCCTACGAACTCCTCAGCCGCGTCATGGACCAGCGCTTCGTGGCCCGCATGAACGTGCCTGGACAGCGTCTTCAGTGGGAAATTCCGGTGAAACGGTTGCGCGGAAACGGCGGCGTCATCGGCCGCCTGCGCGTCTATGAGGATCGCATCGTCTTTGCCGCTTCCGCCCCCGGCCAGTCCCGCACCTGGCGCGATTCCGACATCGAGCTCGTCTCATCGGACAGCCCCTTCCGGCTCCTCCTCGTGACCCACGAAAAGAATGGCCGTTTCGACTTCCAACTGCGCCATCGCCTCGAACCCGCCCGCTACGAGGCCTTGTGGCTGCGCCTGGAGTCGCAGCGCGGACTTCGCCTCCTCAACGAACCATCCCGGCCCGGACGTCCATGAAACGGGGTCAGACACCAGTTTCGACAGGCTACGTGGTGTCTGACCCGCTTTCTCCTATCCGCGCGTAGCCACGTAGGTGCCCTTGCTGCCGTTCGGCGTCGTGTATTCGCCCGTCAGCCGGCCGCCTTCCTGCCGCCCCTTCACGTCGATGTTGCCCTCGCCCACGTAAATCCGGAACCGGAATCCTTCAGAATCGACCTTGCCATCGATCAGCGGCGCCGAGTCCCCGCTCTCGTTCATGATCACTCCTGTCAGCCGGTCCCCTTCCGCCTTCAGTTCCAGCGTGGCGTGCAGCTCATTGCCCTCCGCATCGCGGGCAATCACCTTCCACTTCCCGCTCAGCGAGGCGGTCGAACTCCGTTTCCCGCTGAACTTGCCCTTCTCGCCGGTCGGCAACGCGTACTCGCCAGACACGCTGTCGCCGCTCACCCTGCCACTCACCGTCACATCCCCGTCGCCGACGGGCAGCTTGAAGCGGATCGTGTCCCCCTGCACCGTGCCGGCGGAAATCGGCAGCGCCTCGCCGGAATCCAGGACAATCTGCCCGGTCAGCCCCTCGCCTTCCTGTTTCACGTCGAGCGTGGCCCGGCGCATGGTCCCGTCCGGATCGGTCGCGGTGATCTCCCACTTCCCGGTCACCGTCCCGGCGGAAGCGGCTGCCTCGCGCTGGCCCGTCACCGTCCCCGTGCTGCCGTCCGGCGCCGTGAGCGTGCCGGCGATCCGGTCGCCGTCCAACTTCAGACGGAACGGAATGGCGCCCATGTCGAGCACCAGGTCAAATCGCAGCTCGCCATTCGCATACGTCACGTTCTGGAGCGGCATCTGGCCGCGCTCGCTGTCCAGCACGCCCGATAGCTTGCCTCCTTCCTCCCGGACGATCAGCGTGACGTTGTACGTGTTGCCGTCCGGCGCATTGGCCGCCAGCTTCCATCGGCCGGCAACGTCGGACGCCAACAGGCAGCATGAAAGCGCACAGATCCCAACGATCGTTTTCCAGAACTTCATGGCCTCCTGAACCTCGCGGAAAGTGTCATCCTGATGATACGACAGCCGCCCGGCATCTGTTCCAGAAAAAAAGCAGGGCCTGCCGACAGCAGGCCCTGCATCGGATAAAAGACGGGAGTCCGCCCCGGAGCCTCAATAGCCCTTCTTCTGTTTCGGCAGGATCACCGTGTCAATCACGTGAATCACGCCATTGTCACACGCGATGTCGGTCTGCACGACCTTCGCATTGTCGACCATCACCTGCCCGCCGCTCGCCTTGATCTTCACGCTGCTGCCCTCGGCGGTCTTCGCTTCCTTCAGTTTCACCACGTCCGCTGCCATCACCTTGCCGGACACGACGTGATACAGGAGCACTTTCTTCAGCTGCTCGGGGTTGGCCAGAAGAGATTCCAGCGTTCCCGCCGGCAGCTTGGCGAACGCTTCATCGGTCGGCGCAAAAACGGTGAAGGGGCCGGGGCTTTTCAGGGTGTCCACAAGGCCCGCCGCCTGAACCGCCTTGACGAGCGTTTTGAAATTACCAGCGCTGACAGCCGTGTCGACAATGTCAGCCGCCGGAGCCGCCGTCACGAACAGGACGGCAAATGCCATTACGGTCAGCATCTTTTTCACTGGTCGAATCCTCCAGAACTCGGTCAAAATCTCGCGGGAATTTCTCCCCGTTTCGCCTGTTCGGATTCGTCCGCCCGCCGCCCTGGTTCAGAATTTTTTCCCGGGTTCCGTGCCCGGCTGGACAGGTCCCGCATACACCACCTACCGCGCTGGCGCGTCAGGGTTGATAACGGACACGCTCACGGCTGACAGCGCCGTCCCGCGGCTCGGCCGTCATTTCCACTTCGACGACGCCGGCACTGGAAGCGTGCAGGTATCTTCCGCTCCGCAGCACCGGCGGCTCCAGCGTCACCTCCTGCCGCTGGCCGCCCTCCTCGATCTGAAGCGCGACGCGCGCGGCGCGCGTGAGCGCCGCCGCGTCTGGGTTCCAGCGGATCAGAAAACCGCCGGGCTGCTTCTCCACACTGAGAGAAAACGTCGTCAGCGGAGGCAGCACCGGGGCCGTCCGCACGGCAGACGCCCGCTGCCTGGCCTGACGCACCTCCCATCCCAGATACCCCGCCGAACCCAGGATCATCGCCACGCTGGCCGCTGCCAGCCACTTCCGCCCTGCCGGAGAGCCGGGCGTCGCTTCGCCGCCAGCAGCCCGACCAGCGCCGGCATCAGCCTTGCCTCCTTGAGACTGTCCCGCCGGCGAGGCTCCACCACGGCTCGAAGGCAATGGCATCACCCGCCACCGCGGCTCCAGCGGCGCCGCCCCCCGATGCACCGTAATTTCGGCCGCCCCGCCCGAGTCGATCTCCATCAGCAGAAACAGGTCACGCGACCGGAAAAAGCGCTGATGCAGGCTGATCTCGTCATCGCGCAGCGCCGCCCCCGTGTGCGGATGGGAAACGAACCAGCCAATGATCTGGTCGCCGGCAGCGCCTGCCTCGGCTGGCAGCCGGGACAGAAATTCCTTCAGCCCCGCCACCTCTTCCTTCGACAGCAAAAACGAAGGCCCCCGCTGGTGCCGGCACGGAATCGGATGCCAGGCCCGGATGCGATACGTGCCCCCGGATACTTCCCCAAGCAGCGCACCGCCCATCCCCAGCGCCACCGGCCCCCGCGCCGCCAGCACGCATTCCCGCCGGATCGACTCAAGCAGCGGCTCGGGAACTACGATCCGGCACTCCTCCCCCGCCGCCTCCCACGTCACAAGGCGGTCGGGCGAGTCGAACCGGATCAGCCTCACGGGTTCCGCTGAAGCCATCTTCAGAATGCCGCCGCGGGAGTCGCGGCGATCAACAGTGTACCGCCTGCTTCTGCATCCTTGCATCCAGAGCGGAATCTAATAAACGCTGGTATCAGGCAGGCATGCGCTTCTGGTACACCATTCAGACGGCGGCTTCGCTCGCCTTCTTGAGCCTTCGCGCCCACAAGCTGAGAACATTCCTCACCCTGCTCGGCGTCATCATCGGCGTCGGCAGCGTCGTCCTGGTCGGCGCCGCCATTGAAGGACTCGGCAACTACGCCGAGCAGACCACCTCCAAAGTCCTCGGCAGCGAAAGCTTCCAGATCGGCCAGCTCCTCCAGCGCGGCCGCATCTCGCGCCGCGAGCGCATCGAAAAGCTCCGCTACAACAAACCCATCCGCGAAGAGGACTACCAGTACCTCAGGCTGACCACCGGCGACCGCATCCTTTACAGCCCCTACCGCTTCCGCGTCGAAGACCTGAAACGCGACAACCGCACCCTGGAGGCGACAACCATCATCGGCGTCTCCGCCGAAATGGCCGAAATCCGCGATTTCTCTCTCAGCGAGGGCCGCTTCTTTACGCCCCAGGAGGAGTCCGGCAAGGTCGCCGTCGCCATCATCGGCGAGGAGGTGCGCCAGTTCTTTTTCCCCGACACGTCGCCCCTCGGACAGACGCTGCGCATCTCCGGCATGGACTTCCGCATCATCGGCGTCCAGGAAAAAATCGGCAATGTCGGCGGACAGTCCCAGGACAACGTCGCCTTCATCCCGGCCACGGTTTTCACCCGCCTCTACGGCCCGGACCGCAACATGATCCTCTTCGCGCGGGCCCGCCCAGAAAGCGGCCTCACCCTCGAGGAAGCCCTCGATCTCGCCCGCGTCGCCCTCCGGAATCGCTACAAGACCCGGCCAGGCAAGCCGGACAATTTTGACACTCTCACTCCCGACTCCATCCGCGAATTCATCGACCGAATTCTCGGCATCATTACCGCGGCCGTCGTTCCCATTACCGCCATTTCCCTTGTCGTCGGCGGTGTCGTCATCATGAATATCATGCTTGTTTCGGTCACCGAGCGCACCCGCGAAATCGGCATCCGCAAGTCGCTCGGCGCCCGCCAGCGCGACCTGATGCTTCAGTTTCTCCTCGAGGCCGTCTTTCTCGCCGCCACCGGCGGCCTCATCGGCCTGCTCGGCGGCGCCGCCCTCGCCAAGATCGGCAGCCTCATCGCCGGCGTCGACCTCCATGTCACGCTTCCTTACATCCTGCTGGCGCTGTTCGTCTCCACCGCCGTCGGCATCCTTTCCGGTCTTTATCCGGCGCGCAAGGCGGCGCGCATGGACCCCGTGGAGGCATTGCGAGCCGAATGAAACCCATCCGTGTCCACGTCGAACTCGGCGAAAACATCCGCATGGCGATCGACGCCGTCTGGACGCACCGTTTCCGCAGCGCGCTCACCATTCTCGGCATCGTCATCGGCATCTGCACCGTGGTCACCATCGGCAGCATCACCAGCGGCCTGCGCCAGGGAATTGTCACATTTTTCGCCGAATTCGGTCCGGATAATATTTTTGTGAACCGCTTTGACCGCGATCCCAACGCCCCGGGATCGCCCAAAGAACTGAAACGAAAACCCATTTCTCCCGAATATGCGGCCTATATCAAGGCCAATATCCGCGCCGTGGAAGACGTGGCGCTGGAACTTTTCATCTCTTCGGAAACCAGCGGGCTCATCACCGCCAAAGTCCCCGGCTTTGAGACCGACAACCTGATGCTCGTCGGTTTCAGCGCCAACGCCTTTGAACTCCAGCCCCGCGAACTCGCCGAAGGCCGCGTCTACACGCCTCAGGAAGAGGCCCGCGCCGCCCGCGTCTGCGTCATCGGTCCCCAGATCAGGGACGCGCTCTTCCCCGGCGGGCAGGCCCTCGGCAAAACCATCACCGTGGCCGGCGCCGAATATACCGTCCTCGGCGTCTTCGCACCGGCCAAGGGCGGCTTCTTCGGCCAGAACGGCCAGGACATGCAGATCGTCATCCCCTACGAAACCGCCCGGCTCCGCTTCCCCACCGAAGACCGCCTCATTCTCGTCGCCAGGGCCCGCCCCGGCATGCGCGACGAGGCCTATGAAGAAATCCGCCAGCTCCTCCGCCGCCTGCGCCACACGCCCCCCGGCCTGCCGGACGACTTCGGCCTCAGCACCACCGACCAGATCATCAAACGGCTCGACAGCATCCTCAGCATGGTCGTCCTCGTCTCCATCGCCCTGTCCAGCCTCGGGCTGATGGTCGGCGGCATCGGCGTCATGAACATCATGCTCGTCTCGGTCACCGAACGCACCCGCGAAATCGGCGTCCGCAAGGCCATCGGCGCGCGCCGCGTCGACATCGTCGTCCAGTTCCTCACCGAGGCCGTCACCCTCACCGGTCTCGGCGGCCTCATGGGCATCGTCATCGCCATCTTCGTTACGCTGCTCATCGGAAAACTCGTGCCCGCGCTGGCCGCCTCTGTGCCGCTCTGGGCCCTGCTGCTCGGCCTGGCAACCTCCGTCACCGTCGGCGTCTTCTTTGGCACCTGGCCGGCGGTCAAGGCCGCCAACCTCGACCCCGTCGAAGCCCTCCGTTACGAATAACCCGCCTCAATAGCCCAGCTGGCGCAGCTTCTCCACCGTCAGCCTCTCCGGCCGCGCCTCCATCCGCTCCAGCAGCTTCGCCACATACTTGGCCAGAATGTCCGTCTCCAGATTCACGCGCTGACCCGGCCGCGCGCCCCGCAGCGTCGTGCTGCGCCAGGTGTGCGGGATCACCGCCACCGCAAACACCGGCCCCTCTACCCGCGCAATCGTCAGGCTGATGCCGTCCACCGCAATCGAGCCCTTGTACACCAGATACGGCGCCACTTCCTCAGGCGCTTCCACCTCCAGCCACCAGTCGCCGCCGCCCCGCTCCTCAAACCGCCGGATCACGCCCACCCCGTCCACGTGCCCCTGCACAATGTGTCCGCCCAGCCGCCCGTTGGCTGGCAGCGCGCGTTCCAGGTTCACCAGCGTCCCCGTCCTCGCCTCGCCCAGCGTCGTCCGCTCCAGCGTCTCGCGCGATACATCGGCCGCGAACCCGCCGGCGCGGATCTCAACCGCCGTCAGACAGGCCCCGCTGACGCAGATGCTGTCGCCTTCCCTCAGTCCCTCCGTGACCAGCGAACACTCCACCCGGATTCGCGCCCCGCCGGCGCGCGGCTCCAGCCCGGCCACCACGCCCGTCTCTTCGACAATGCCGGTGAACATATCTCCACGCTATCCGATCCGCGCTCCGTCCTGCGGCCGCACGTACGCCCATAGAATGGGGGCATGGATCTGCCCCGCTGCGCCATCATCAGGCAGAATTTTCCGCACCGCTCCGTCGGCGACGTCGCCGCCGCCGTCCGCGCCGCCATGCGCGACGCCCACACGCTGTCTGCACTGCGCGCGGGCGCCTCCGTCGCCGTCGGCGTGGGCAGCCGCGGCATCGCTCACATCGACACCATTGTCGCCACCCTCGTCGCCGGCCTGAAAGAGCGCGGCCTGCGGCCGTTCCTGTTCCCGGCCATGGGCAGCCACGGCGCCGCCACCGCCAAAGGTCAGGCCCAGGTCCTTGCCAAATTCGGCCTCACCCCGGACCGCATCGGCTGCCCGGTGCGCAGCTCGCTCGCCGTCGTCGAACTCGGCCGCACCCCGGAAGGCATCGATGTCGTCGCCGACCGCCTCGCCATCCAGGCCGACGCCATCCTCCTCGTCGCCCGCGTCAAATGGCACACCGATTTCGCCGGCCGGCTCGAAAGCGGCCTGTTCAAAATGATGGCCATCGGGCTCGGCAAATTCGCCGGCGCCCAGATCTACCACGCCCACGGCCACCGCCTCGGACTCGAAACCGTCATCCGCTCCGTCGGCCGGCTCGTCCTCGCCACCGGAAAAATCGCCGGCGGACTCGCGATCCTCGAAGACGCCTGGCACGACGTCGCCCACCTCGAATTCGTCCCCGCTTCCACCATGGAGCGCCGCGAAGAGGAGCTCCTCGAACTCGTCAAGTCCTGGATGCCGCGCCTCCCCGTCAATGAAGTCGACCTTCTCCTCGTCGACGAAATCGGCAAGAACTGGTCCGGCTCCGGCATGGACCCCAAAATCATCAACCGCGACATCCACGGCAACGTCAATCCCTGGCCCTTCGCCCCCAAAGTCGGCCGCGTCATCGCCCGCGGCCTCCATCCCCTCAGCTACGGCAACGCCATCGGCATCGGCATGGCCGACGCCGTCCTCGCGCGCCTCGTCCGCGCCATGAAAAAGCGCCCAACCTACGTCAACGGGCTTACCTCCGGCGCCCTCGCCTGCCTCAAGATCCCCGCCACCTTCCCCTCGGACCGCGACTGCCTCCACGCGCTCGCCCGCACCACCGGCAAACTGCGCGGTTCGGACCTCGCCCTCGCCTGGATCCGCAACACGCAGGACCTCACCCTGCTCGCCCTCTCCGAGAATCTCCTCCCGCAGGCCCTCGCTCACCCTCACGTCGAACTCGTGGCGCCGCCCCGCCCGCTCGAATTCGACCCCAACGGCTGCCTCGTGGAGTGGTTGCGCGACACCCGCTGAAGCGGCCAGACAAAAAAAGCGGCGGGGCGCAACGCCCCGCCGCCTCCTGGCACCGAAGGGACCTTCTCAGAACGGATACAGCGAAATCGGCTGCGGTCCTGAACCCGCGCCCACCGTCGCCACGTCGCCCTCGGGCGAAATCTGCCGGCAGAAGATCCCAGTATCGCCGAGATACACCTCGTACTCGGAGTTCTCCCGGATCACGCCCTGGATGAGCGCCTCCGACAGCGGATCCTCCACATACTTCTGCAACGCCCGCCGCAGCGGCCGCGCGCCATAGCTGCGGTCCGAACATGTCTTCTCGAGAATGTACTTCGACGCGTCCGGATGCAGCCTCACCTTGATCCCCTTCGCGGCCAGGTTCTGGTTGAGCTGGCCCACCATCAGGTCGATGATCTTCAGCAGGTCCTCGTCGGTGAGCGACGTGAACAGGATGATCTCGTCCAGACGGTTCAGGAACTCCGGATTGAAGGCCCGCTTCACCTCGCTCTGGACCATCTCCTCCACCTTCTGCGGAATGCCCGCCGTCTCCTGCGCGTGGAAGCCCAGCTGGCCCCGCTTGTCCAGGAAGCGCGCCCCCAGGTTCGAAGTCATGATGATGATCGTGTTCTTGAAGTCGACCGTGTTGCCCAGCCCGTCGGTCAACTGCCCGTCCTCGAACACCTGAAGCAGGATGTTGTAGACGTCCGGGTGCGCCTTCTCGATCTCGTCCAGCAGGATGATCGAATACGGGTTCCGTTTCACCCGCTCGGTCAACTGGCCGCCCTCTTCATAGCCCACATAGCCCGGCGGCGACCCGATCAGCTTCGACACCGAGTGCTTCTCCATGAACTCGCTCATGTCGAAACGGATCAGCGCCTTCTCGCTGCCGAACAGAAACTCCGCCAGCGCCTTGGCCACTTCCGTCTTGCCCACGCCCGTCGGCCCGAGAAACAGGAAGCACCCCGCCGGCCGCTTTGGCGACTTCAGCCCCGCGCGCGAACGCCGGATGGCCCGCGCCAGCGCGTTGATCGCCTTGTCCTGGCTCACCACCCGCTTGTGCAGCTCCTGCTCGATCCGCAGCAGCTTCTGCGCCTCTTCTTCCTTGATCGCCGTCACCGGCACGCCTGTCCAGCGCGCCACCACTTCCTCGATGTCTTCCTTGGTCACCACCCCCGTGGCCGTGTCGTCCAGGTTGTACTTCTCGCGAAGCTGCCTCAGATTCTCCCGCTCGCGCCGCTCTTCGTCGCTGTAGAACCGCGCCTTCTCAAACTCGTGGTTCGCGATCGCCGTCTCCATCCGGTGCACGATGAACTTGATCCGCTTCTGCACCTCGGCCACCTCCGGCGGCAGCGTCGTCTGCTTCAGCTTCACCCGCGCCCCGGCCTCGTCGATCAGGTCAATCGCCTTGTCCGGCAGGAACCGGTCTGGAATGAATCGGCTCGAAGCGTACACGGCCGTGCGGATCGCCTCGTCCGTGTAGGCCACCGCGTGGAACTTCTCATACCGCTCCTTGATCCCGAACAGGATCCGGCAGGCGTCTTCTTCCGTCGGCGGCGGCACCTTCACCGCCTGGAAGCGCCGCTCCAGCGACCGGTCCTTCTCAATGCTCTTGCGATACTCAGCCGGCGTCGTCGCTCCAATGCACTGGATCTCGCCCCGGCTCAGCGCCGGCTTCAGAATGTTGGCCGCGTCCAGCGAGCCCTCGGCCGAACCCGCGCCCACCAGCGTGTGCAGCTCGTCGATGAAGATGATGGCGTTCTGGCTCTCCATCAGCTCCTTCATGATCGTCTTGAGCCGCTCCTCAAACTGGCCGCGGTACTTCGTCCCCGCCACAATCAGGCTCAGGTCCAGCGCCAGAATCCGCTTGTCCGCCAGAAAGCTCGGCACGTCGCCGTCCACAATCCGCTGCGCCAGGCCCTCCACAATCGCCGTCTTGCCGACACCCGGCTCGCCGATCAGCACCGGATTGTTCTTCGTCCTCCGGCACAGGATCTGAATGACGCGCTCCAGCTCATAATCGCGCCCGATCAGCGGATCCAGTTGCCCCTCAGCGGCCGCCTGCGTCAGGTCCCGGCTGAATTCATTGAGCAGCGACGATTCCTTCGACGCCCGCGCCGCCGGCGCGCTCTTCTCGCCCGTGGCGCGCGCAATCTCTTCCCGCACGTGGTTCAGCCGCAGGCCCCGCTCATGCAGCAGCTCGGCCGCAAAGCACTTGTCTTCCCGCAAAAGCCCCAGCAGCAGATGCTCCGTGCCAATGTGCTTGTGCCCCAGCCGCTCGGCCTCTTCCGCCGCATACGCCAGCACCCGCTTGGACTCGGTCGACAGCGGCAGGTCCACCGTCGTCGGCACCTTCTCCCGCGTCGCCGTCCGCGCCTCGATCTCCTTCTTGATCGACTCAATGTTGGCCTGCGACCGCAGAAAACGGTTCGCCAGGAGCTTGTCTTCCCTCAGCAGGCCGAGCAGCAGATGCTCGGTCTCAATGTAGGGACTGCCAAACTGGCAGGCCTCGTACCGGGCGAAGAAGATCACCCTTCTCGCCTTCTCCGTGTATCGTTCAAACATACTCGTTCAGCCTCTCCCGGAAACCCGGAACCAATCAGAAACGCGCCCGGGTCTCCCAGGTTCTGCCGGCGGATGAGCGCGAACGGGAAGACAACCTGGCGCCGGCAGCTCCTATCTAGATTGTAAGATGCATTCCCTTCCCCTTCGGCGACGGGAAAGTACCAGGCCCGCCCTCGCCCCGCCGCCAGGGCGCTTCTGACCCGCTACTCTGGCGCGCCCTGACTCCGCTTCTCACCCGTGACCGCGGCGAGTCCGCGAACGAGTCGCCATGCCCCTGCCCGGCATCAGCAAGCAGGTCAATCGCGGCGGGCAACGCGGCCCCACCGCCGGCGGCCTTCTCGCCCCTGCGGATTTCGCGCCGGCTCATGCGGGTTCACTCTTCCCGCAGCCGCCCCCCTTCCAGCCGCAGCACACGGTGGGCCCGGCGCGCGAATTCCCGGTTGTGCGTCACATACAGCGTCGCCAGCCGCCGGCTCTCGTGCACGCGTTCCATCAGCTCCATCACCTGGCCCGCCGTGCGCTCGTCCAGATTCCCGGTCGGCTCGTCAGCCAGCAGAATGGCCGGATCCCCGGCCAGCGCGCGCGCCAGCGCCACCCGCTGCTGCTCGCCCCCGCTCAGCTCCCCCGCCAGATGCCCCGCCCGCGCCTCGAGGCCCACCTCGCCAAGCAGCGCGCGCGCCTTCTCCTCCGCCTCGGCCTTCCGCACCCCGCGGATCAGCAACGGCATCATCGCGTTCTCGAGCGCGGTGAATTCAGCCAGCAGCGTGTTCATCTGCCACACAAACCCGATCGCACGGTTGCGCAGCTCCGCCAGCTTTTCCTCCGGCAGCGAACTCGCTTCCTGCCCGTGCACCAGCACCGCGCCCGCCGTCGGCGCGTCCAGCAGGCCCAGCAGGTGCAGCAGCGTCGATTTGCCCGTCCCGCTTTCGCCCGTCAGCGCCACCCGCTCCCCGCGGCGCAATTCCACGTTCACGCCGCTAAACACCAGCAGCTCGCCCCCTGGCGTCGCATAGCTCTTGGCCAGATTCACGCCCCGCAGCGGCGCCTCCTCGCCCACGCGCTGTGCATTCTCGTTCCTCATTGCGGCCGGCCCTTCAGGGGCTCTTCTGCATCGTGGCACAATCGCGCCCCGGACTTTCGAACCGCCGCGGCTGCGCCCGTCACCAGTTCGTCAGCGAACCGTCCGGACGCCGGAAGATCGGCAGCGGCTTGGCGCCTTCTGTCACTTCCGCCAGCATCGGCACGCGCGAAGAATCAAACGTCACGCCAAGCCCCGGCCGCTCGTTGGGCCAAAGCTTTCCGTTGCGGAAGTCGTAGTGCTCCGGCAGATACGCCACGTCGCGCCGCCCGTCGCCCAGCATCTCCATCAGCACCGGCCCCGGATAGCCCAGCAGGCAGTGCACCAGCGCCGCCTCGCCCACCGGCCCGGTGAAGTGCGGCGCCATGCCCACATAGTGCGTCTCGCACAGCGCGCAGATCTTCATAAACTCGGTGATGCCCCCGCAGTTCGGCAGCGACACCCGGCACCAGTCGATCAGGTGCTCCTCCACCAGTTCATGAATCTCCCAGCGGTCGCCGAACTGCTCCCCAACCGCGATCGGAAGGCGCACCGCCCCGCGCAACCGGCGGTAGATGGACTTGTTCTCGCTTCGCACCAGGTCTTCGGCAAAAACCGGCTCCAGCGGCTCCAGTTGCGCGCTCAGCCGCACCGCATCGGCAAAATCGAGCCGCGTGTGATAGTCGATCGCCCATCCGCCGTCCGCTCCCACCCCCTCGCGGATCTCGCGACACTGCTCCACCGTCCGCTTCACCATCGCTCGGGCGTCAAACGGCGCGCCCTGGTCGGGATCGGCCACCGACGTGCGGTAGACGCGGAACCCCGCCTCAATGCAGGCCCGCGCCGTCTCCCGCAGCGACCCCTTCCGCGGAAATGCCGTCGAATAACACTCGATATATTCCCGCGATTTTCCGCCCAATATCTGATACAGCGGAACGTTCAGCGCCTTCGCCCGGATGTCCCACAATGCCATGTCCAGCGCGCCAATCGCGTCCAGCATCTCCCGGCCCGCCGGATAAAACAGCCCGCGATACATCAGCTGCCACAGCGCGTCCGTCTGCCGTGCGTCCTCCCCGATCAGCAACGGCGCCGCCTGCCGGATCAGATCCGGCGTGCCCCCCTCGCCAATGCCCGTAATGCCAGAGTCCGTCTCCACCGTCACCACATGAAAGCTCTGGTTGATCATCGGCCGCGAGATCGGCGAGCGGTACAGCCGCACCCGCGTGATCCGGATCCGCGGCATCCCGAGCAGCCCCAGCAGAAAGTCTCTCCGTCGCAATGGCCTCGCCATGGCTCCAGAAACTATCACGGCCACCCCGGAAAAGGAAGCTGGCGCCTCAGGGCCCGCGCCCTGCCACGGCACAGGTCCCACGAATTTCCTTCACACAGAAAAAGAGGGCCGGCGGCCCCGCCTCGGCGGAACCGCCGGCCCTCCGCTTCCGGTGGAACGAAAGGGTTACGTCTGGTTGGCGCTGTTGACCAGAGCGCCCGAGATCTTCTCGAAGATGCTCCGGATGCTGGTGACCACGCCCGGAATGACCGCGCCCGCGGCCACGGCGATGAAACCAACCATCAGCGCATACTCGATCAGGTCCTGGCCGCGGGTGTCCTTGTAAATCCGCAGCTTCCAGATCAGGTTGTTCAACTTCTTCATGGTTTCTCTCTTTCTCCTCTCCCGAATTCGCAACTGGTGTCCGTTGCTAGATCAAGCGTAACGGTACGCCGGTTCTACGCAAATCCGTGCGACACCTTAGTTCGCCATCTGGAAACGTCTCACTCGCCAAACGCTAATGCCCGAGCCCAAAGTCGCCGATCTTCCAAAAGGTGGCAACAAAGGCCCGCATCTGCATCATCCTGTCCGCTGCGGCGCTGTTCGCCGCCGTCCTCGCGCCACTTCTCGCCGCCCCCGCCCTCTCCGACGAAATCTTCACCCTCGAAGCGGTCTCCAAACCGTGGCCCCAACTCTGGTCCTGTCTTCAGGCCGACGTGCATCCGCCACTCCACTACCTGCTCGTCAGGGCCTGGTTCGCTCTCACCGGCCCCGGCCTCGTCTCCCTGCGCGCCTTTTCCCTGCTGATGGCCCTCGCCGCCATCTGCGTGGCCGGGTGGCTCATCCCTTCCTTGCCCGAGCTCTCCCCCTGGGGGGCCTGGTTTCTCGCCGCCGACGGCATCCTCCTGATGATGGCCGTCTACGGGCGCATGTACACGCTGCTGGCGCTCCTGTGCCTGCTCGCCTGGCTCGCCTCGAACCGCTGGCTCCGCAGCGCCCGGCCCGGCTGGGCCGTGCTGGCCGGTGCGGCCGTCGCCGCCGGCCTCTGCACTCATCACTTCTTTGGACTTTTTCTTATCGGACTCGCTGTCTGGTCCCTCATCGTCCATCAACGCGCCGCCGTCCGCCTCGCCATTCCATGGATCTCAGGAATCGCTCTCTGGGCGGCCATCTGGGGCCGCACCGCCTGGGACCAGATCACAAACCGCCCAGCCCACCTCGCCTGGATTCCCCCATCGGACTTCGCCTCCTGGATCCTCACCGCCGCCTCGCACGTCGTCTTTGTTTTTGCCGCCCTGCCGGTCGCGCTCGTCGCACTCGCCTGGTCGCGCCGCCCCGCCGCCCCCTCATGGCCCCGCGAGACCCGCGCCGCTGCCGTCGCCGCGCTGCTTACCCTCGCTCTGCCCGGGATCCTCTCTCTCTGGAGACCCCTGCTCAATCCCCGCTTCACGATCATCGCCGCGCCGTTCCTTGCCGTCGCGCTCGCACCGCTCGGCCGCTGGACCTCGGGCGTGCTCCCCGGCGCCGCGCTCGCCCTCGCTTCCGTCTGGCTCTGGTGGCCTCACGCCGGCGCCGAATGCAACAGCCGCGAGGCCGCCCGCATGCTCGCCGCCCGGGCGTCCGCCCACGACACCGTCCTGTTCTGCCGGATGACACGCAAGCCCATCGAGTACCACTGGCCGGCCCCGGCGCCACAACGCCGCTCCTTCCCCGCCGAAATTGACGCGCACCCGGGCTATGAAGGCCGCCAGACCCCGCAGCAACTGGAAGCAGAGGCGCACAGGCTCGCAGCCTTGCCTACGCGCAGGCTCTTTGTCGTCGCCGACACGGAGAGTCCCTCCTGCCAGACCCTGCTCCGGGTCCTCCAGTCAGCCGGATGGCGCCGGCGCGAGACCCTCCTCGCCTGCCCCGGCGTGCGCAACCACTACTTCAACCGGCTACTGCTGTTCGAGCCTCCGCTCACCCGGGCAGAATCCCCATCCGCCGCGCCACCCGCGCCAGGATCTCCACCGCCCGGTCCAGATGTTCGCGCGTATGGGCAGCCGTGACAATCGTACGGATCCGCGCCTTGCCCCGCGGCACCGTCGGATAGCCGATGCCCGTCGCCCACAGCCCTTCCTCAAACAGCTCCGCAGAAAACCGGTGCGCGGTCGCCGCCTCCCCCACCAGGATCGGCGTGATCGGCGTCTCGCTCGCGCCTGTGTCAAACCCCCGCTCCCGCAGCGCCGCCTTGAAGTACCGCGTGTTGTCCCACAGCCGCTCGATCCGCTCCGGTTCTTCCTCCAGCAGCTCAAACGCCGCCATGCACGCCGCCGTCACCGCCGGCGGGTGCGAAGTCGAAAACAGGAACGGCCGCGCCCGGTGATACAGGTATTCGATCAGGTCCCGGCTGCCGCACACATAACCCCCCAGCACCCCAATCGCCTTGCTCAGCGTCCCCACCTGCACATGCACCCGCCCGTGAACGCCAAAATGATCCACCGTCCCGCGCCCGTTCCGCCCCAGCACCCCCGATGCGTGCGCGTCGTCCACCATCATGATCGCGCCATACTTCTCGGCGATCTCCACAAGCTCCGGCAGCGGGCCAATGTCGCCGTCCATCGAAAACACGCCATCGGTGATCAGCAGCTTCCGGCCCGGTTCGTCTTTCAGCCCTTCCAGGATCTCCCCGGCGTGAGCCGCGTCGCGGTGACGGAAGATGTGAATCTTCGCCTTCGACAGCCGGCAGCCGTCGATAATCGACGCATGGTTCAGCTCGTCGCTGATGATGTGGTCCTCCGGCCCGAGAATGGCGCTCACCGTGCCCGCGTTGGCCGCGAACCCGCTCTGGAACACCACGCAGGCCTCGGTCTTCTTGAACGCGGCAATGCGCCGCTCCAGCTCCATGTGAATCGCCATCGTCCCGGTGATCGTCCGCACCGCCCCCGTGCCGGCCCCCAGCTCCCGCACCGCCCGGATCGCCGCCTCCTTCAGCTTCGGGTGATTGGCCAGCCCCAGATAGTTGTTCGATGCCAGGTTGATCACTTCACGCCCGTCGGCGCGGCACACCGGTTCACAGGCGCTTTGGAGTTCCCTCAGTCGGTAATACGTTCCGGCAGCGCGCATCTCCTCGAGCTGCGCGGCAAGGTAGGCAAGCGGGTTGGAATGCGACATGGCTCTCCGGCACCCAGTATATCGGCTATGATGGGGGAAATCACATGAAACGCCTTTTCGTTATTCTCGCGGCCATTGCCGTTTCCCTTTGCGGCCAGACGAAAAACGAAACCGCCCTCGACCGCTACGTCCACGCCCCCGACCCGGCCTTCCGCTGGAACCTCGTCCGCACCCTCCCCGGCGATGGCATCACTACCTTCGTCCTCGAAATGGTCTCCCAGAACTGGCTCACGCCCGCCGAGGTCGACCGCACCGAATGGCGCCACTTCCTCACCGTCGTCCGCCCGGACCGCGTCGAAAGCGACACCGCCCTCCTCCTCATCGGCGGCGGCCGCAACGGCAGTGCGCCCCCGAAAGAGGCCGACCCCATCGCCACCGTCATCGCCCGCCGCACCCATACCGTCACCGCCGAACTCCGCCAGGTCCCCAACCAGCCCCTGAGTTTCTTCGGCGAGCCGCGCCAGCGCACCGAGGACGCCATCATCGCCTACACCTGGAAACGCTTCCTCGAAACCGGTGACGAGCGCTGGCCGGCCCGGCTCCCCATGACCAAGGCGGCGGTCCGCGCCATGGACGCCGTCGAACAATTCCTCGCCTCCCAGCCCGGCGCCCTCAAAGTCTCCCGCTGGGTCGTCACCGGCGGCTCCAAGCGCGGCTGGACCACCTGGACCACCGCCGCCGTCGACCGCCGCGTCGTCGCCATCATCCCCGTCGTCATCGACCTGCTCAACATGGAAAAGTCCTTCGTCCATCACTGGCGCGTCTACGGCTTCTGGGCCCCGGCCGTCAGCGACTACGTCGAACACGGCGTCATGGACTGGATGGGCTCGCCGCGGTTCTCGGAACTGATGAAAATCGTCGAGCCCTACAGCTACATCGACCGCCTCACCATGCCAAAATTCATCGTGAATTCTGCCGGCGACCAGTTTTTTGTCCCCGATTCCTGGCAGTTCTATTTCAACAATCTCCGTGGCGAAAAATACCTCCGCTATGTCCCCAACACCGACCACGGCGTCACCCGCCGCTCCGACGCCGCCGAAAGCATCGCCGCCTTCTATGAGTCCGTCGTAAAAGGCTGGAAACGGCCGGAATTCCGCTGGTACATCACCCCCGAGGGCCGCATCACCGTCGAATGCACGGACCGCCCCGCGGCCGTGCGCCTCTGGACCGCCACCAACCCGGATGCCCGCGATTTCCGCCTTGAACAGATCGGACCCGCCTGGAAAAGCGCCGATCTTCAGCCGCAAAAACCGGGGTTTTATGTCGCGCAGATCCCCAAACCGGAAAAAGGATTTACCGCCGGATTTGTGGAAATTGCCTTCCCCACGCCGGGCGGCTCGCAGTGGAAATTCACCACCGGCGTGAAGGTCGTGCCCGACATTTACCCCTTTCCTGCCCCGGAGCCACGCAGGGCGGCCGGAGCCGCCGGCCCCACGGGCAGGTGAACGCCGGCGGGCCGGCCTGCGTCCGCAAGGACCCCGCGCAGGCCGCTCCCCGCCGGCCGCGTCGTGGCCGGACCGCTTCCTCACCCCGCCTCAGGCCGTCTCTTTCGGCTCGGAGGCCGTCCGGTTCAGCAGCCCGCGCCGCGCCAGCCGGCGCTGCCGCCGCAGCTCCCTCCGCCGTTCCCGCTCCAGCCGCAGCAGCTCGATCCGCCGCCGCTCCTTCACGCTTTCGTCGATCTTCCGCCAGAAATCCCGCGCGTACTCGGCCGCCGATACCAGCCCGAACAGCATCGCTCCCCACAGCGCCGCCGTCGCATAAGGGTGCACCGCCGGCCAGTCGGCCGCTGCCAGCGTCAGCGCAATCGCCGCCACCTGCGCCACCATCTTCGACTTGCCCAGCTCGCTCGCCTGGATCGTGAACCCCTCCGCCGCCGCAATGCTCCGCAGCCCCGTCACCGCAAACTCCCGCCCGATGATCAGCACCGCCATCCACGCCGGCACCAGGTGGATCTGCACCAGCGCAATCAGCGCCGCCGACACCAGCAGCTTGTCCGCCACCGGATCCAGCAGCATCCCCACCGTCGTGATCTGGTTCCATCGCCGCGCCAGGTACCCGTCCAGCAGGTCCGTCCCCGCCGCCGCCAGAAAGATCACCAGCGCCGCCATCTGGTTGCTGATCGTCCACCCAAATACCGACAGCGCCGACTTCTCCTGCACCAGCACCGCCACCAGCAGCGGCACCAGGAAAATCCTCGCCAGCGTCAGCGCATTCGGCAGATTCATGCTCTCCCGCCAAGATAAAACAATCCGGCCCGGATTCCCAGCTTCCTCTCAGACCCCCGCCCGCCCGTCCACAGATCCTTACCCCTTTTCCACAGACTTTTCCACAGCCTGTGGAAATCAGACCCGGTAGGCCGCCACCCGCTCGAGCAGCGACGCCGGAATCTGCGCCACCAGCTCGCAGCCGTCCTCCAGGTAGCGCTCGTCAAGCACCCTGCCGTACTCGTGCACCAGATGCACCGCCGTCATCTCTCCAAGCGGCACCCGCAGCCGCACCTCGGCCAGCGGATCCTCCGGCAGATGCCGATCAATCGACTCGAGCAGCTCGTCGATCCCCTCCCCGCTCACCGCCGAAAGCACCACCGCCGGCGCGCCGCCGGCCTCGCCCGATAGCCGCCGCGCCAGCGCCCCGCCGTCCACCCCCGCCTCCCGCAGCAGGTCGCTCTTGTTCAGCACCAGAATCTGTGGCTTGTCCAGCGCCCCGATCTCGCCCAGCACCTCCCGCACATGCTGGCAGTACTCGGCCGCCGCCGGCGCCGATGCGTCCACCACATGCAACAGCAGCGACGCCTCCGTCACCTCTTCCAGCGTCGCCCGGAACGCCTCCACCAGCGTCGTCGGCAACTGACGGATGAACCCCACCGTGTCCGCCATCAGCACGCGCCGCCGCGACGGCAGCACCAGTTGCCGCACCGTCGGGTCCAGCGTCGCAAACATCCGCGCGTCGGCCAGTACCGAGCTCTGGCACAGCCGGTTGAACAGCGTGCTCTTGCCCGCATTCGTATAGCCGACCAGCGCCACCGTCGCCAGCGGCACTGCCTGCCGCAGCCGCCGTTGCGTCTGCCGCGACCGCCGCACCGCCTCCAGATCCTCCTGGATGCGCTTGATCCGCGCCCGGATCCGCCGCCGGTCCGTCTCCAGCTTCGTCTCGCCCGGTCCCCGCGTCCCGATCCCGCCGCCCAGCCGGCTCATCGCCGCGCCCCGCCCGGTCAGCCTCGGCAGCAGGTAACGCAATTGCGCCAGCTCCACCTGAAGCTGCCCTTCCCGCGTCCGCGCCCGCCGCGCGAAAATGTCCAGAATCAGCTGGGTCCGGTCCACCACCTTCACGCCCAGCCGGTTCTCCAGGTTCCGCTGCACCGTCCCGGTCAGCTCGTGGTCAAAAATCACCAGGTCGGCTTCCAGAGACTCGGCCAGCGCCCGGATCTCCTCCACCTTGCCCGCCCCCACCAGCGTCGCCGCGTCCAGCGCCGGCCGCGCTTGCAGGATCTTCTCCACCACCACCGCCCCCGCGCTTTCCGCCAGCGCCGCCAGCTCTTCCAGCGACTCCTGCGTCGGCGGACCCTCCCCCTTGCCCCGTGCCGTCTCCACCGCCACCAGAATGGCTCGTTCAGGCCCCGTTTGCGTCCTCAGCGGTGTTCCACCTCCTGCGGATCCGTCGCCGGCGGCTGCCCCGGCGCCGCCGCGGCATGCGCCGCCTGCGCGCTGCCGCCCGTGCCCGAGTGCGCCGGCTTCGTCACCACCACCGTCGAAATCGCGTGCTTGAAAATCAGCTGCTCCTGATTATTCGTCTCCAGCACCACCGAATATTTGTCAAAACTCTTGATTCGGCCGGAGAGTTTCACCCCGCTCATCAGATAAATCGTCAGCAGGGTTTTCTCTTTTCTTGCAGTATTCAGAAAAGCTTCCTGGATGTTTTGCGCCTGCTTTTCCGCAGCCGGGCGCTTGGGCGCCATCGGGGCTTTTCTTGTCTCGTCCATCATCGAATGGCCCCTCCTTCGCTCAAAAGACGGATCAGGATACGGGCTGCTCGCACTTTGCCGCACACCCTTGCGCCGGCGCCCTCTTCGCCCGGGCCAGGCCGGGGGCTTCCGGCCGCCCGGACTCCCGCGGCAGCTCCCGCTTCCAGCGCGTCCGGGCTGCCTTGAGTGTAATCCGAAACGCTTCAGGCGGGCAAGGCATCGCGTCGCCTCGCCCCCACGCCTCGCCGCGGGTGCGCTACATTTCATGATGGAGTGGCCAAGGCGGAAACCCAGGGAGCTCGCATCGCCGTCCTCAGCATGGCCGTCAGCGGCGCGCTGGCGCTGGCCAAAATCATCATCGGCTACCTCGCCGCCTCCGCCTCCGTCATCGCCGACGGCGTCGAAAGCGCCGGCGACGTCCTCGCCTCCGGCATCGTCCTGCTCGGCCTCACCGTCGCCGCCCGCCCCCCGGACAGAAACCACCCCTACGGCCACGGCCGCTTCGAAACCCTCACCGGCCTCGTCACCGGCCTCGGCCTCGCCGCCGTCGGCGCCGGCATCGTCTGGAAGTCCCTCCAGAATATCGGCCTCCGTCACGCCCCGCCGGCCGTCTGGGCCCTCTGGCCCGTCATCCTCTCTGTCCTCGCCAAATCCGTCCTCGCCGCCGTCAAGCTCCGCGTCGGCCGCCGCATCCGCAGCTCCGCCCTCGTCGCCGACGCCTGGAACGATTCCGTCGACATCCTCTCCGGCTCGGTCGCCCTCGCCGCCGTCGCGCTCACCCTCTACGACCCGCAGCGCTTCCTCGCCGCCGATCACTACGGCGGCGCCGCCATCGGCTGCATCGTCATCCTGCTCGGCCTCCGCGTCGTCTATGAGACGTCCCTCACCCTCATGGACACCATGCCCAGCGACGAAATGATGGCCAGCATCCGCGCCGCCGCCATGAAAGTCCCCGGCGCCCTCGACGTCGAAAAATGTTACGCCCGCAAGACCGGCCTCCGCTACCACGTCGACCTCCACCTCGAAGTCGACCCGGAACTCACCGTCCGCCGCGGCCACGCCATCGCCGAAGAAGTCCGCAACCGCGTCAAAAACGAGCTCGCCTGGGTCGAGGACGTCCTCGTCCACGTCGAACCGTTCGGAGAAAGGGCCTTCCATGGAGAATCCTGAAATCGCCCGGCTCCTCACCGAAACCGCCGACCTGATGGAAATCGCCGGTGAGGACCCCTTCCGCATCCGCAGCTACCGCAACGCCGCCGCCGCCATCGAAAACCACCCCGAGCGCATCGTCGATATCCTCCGCGACCCCTCCCGCGACGTCACCGCCATCCCCGGCATCGGCAAAAGCATCGCCGCCGCCCTCCACGAAATCGCCGAGCGCGGCAGCTTCGCCCGCCGCGACGAAATGCTCGCAAAATATCCCCCCACCGCCCTCGAACTCCTCCGCATTCCCGGCGTCGGCCCCAAAACCGTCCGCGCCCTCTGGGAACACTACCGCGTCAGCACCATCGAGGACCTCGCCCGCCTCTGCGAGGAGCACCGCATCCGTGAGCTCCGTGGCATGGGCCCCAAAACCGAACAGAAAATCCTCTCCGGCATCGCCCACTACCGCCAGGTCGCCGGCCGCTTCCTCTTGAGCCACGCCGCCGCCGTCGCCGCCGAGCTCGCCCCGCTCGTCAACGGCACCCCAGCCGGCAGCTTCCGCCGCGGCCGCGAGACCGTCGGCGACCTCGACATCCTCAGCACCGATCCCCACGCCATCCAGCGCTTCCTCGCCCACCCCTCCGTCCACGACGTCCTCGCTCACGGCGAAACCAAGGCCAGCGCCCGCTTCGGCCCCGAAGGCCTTCAGGTCGACGTCCGCCTCATCCCCCAGGAAAGCTTCGGCGCCGCCCTCCAGTACTTCACCGGCAGCAAGGAGCACAACGTCGCCCTCCGCCAGCGCGCCCTCAAAATGGGCCTCACCCTCAACGAATACGGCCTGTTCACCCTCGAAGGCGACAGGCGCGTCGCCGGCCCCGACGAGGAAGGCGTCTATAAAGCTCTCGGCCTCGCCTGGATTCCCCCCGAGCTGCGCGAAAATCAGGGCGAAATCGAGGCCGCCGAACACGGCGCCCTCCCCCGCCTCATCGAGGAAAGCGACATCCGCGGCGACCTCCACATGCACACCCTCTCGAGCGACGGCCGCGCCACCCTCGAGGAAATGGCCGCCGCCGCCAGCGCCCGCGGCTACTCCTACATCGCCATCACCGACCACTCCAAGGCCCTCGCCATGGCCAACGGCCTCGACGAAAAACGCGCCCTCGACTTCGCCGCCGAGGTCCGCCGCTTCAACCAGGCCGGCCACCCCGTCCACGTCTTCGCCGGACTCGAATGTGACATCCTCCGCGACGGCCGCCTCGACCTCGCCGAAGACGCTCTCGCCGCCCTCGACTTCGTCGTCGCCAGCGTCCATTCCTACATGAACCTCGAGCCCGCACAGATGACCGACCGTCTCCTCCGCGCCCTCGAAAGCCCCTTCGTCCGCGCCCTCGCCCATCCCACCGGCCGCGTCCTCCTCCACCGCGACGCCTACGCCTACGAATTCGAAACCGTCGCCCGCGAGGCCGCCCGCCGCGGCGTCTGGTTCGAGATCAACTCGAGCCCCGAACGGCTTGACCTCCACGCCGCCCTCATCCGCCGCGCCCGCCAGCTCGGCTGCCGCTTCGTCATCTCCACTGACGCCCACCACCCCAAACACCTCGCCAACATCCGCTTCGGCGTCCAGATGGCCCGCCGCGGCTGGCTCTCCCCCGCCGACGTCGTCAATACGCTCGACCTCGCCGCTTTCCGCGCCGCCCTCCAGAGATAAAACATATGCCCATGAAATTGATTTCCAGCCAGGAACTCCTCTCCACCCCCATCTTCCGCGTCACCCTCGATCACGCCGTCGACCCCGCCGGCTTCGAAATCCGCCGCGCCATCGTCCGCCACCGCGGCAGCGCCGTCATGTTGGCCCGCGACCGCCGCGGCCGCGTCCTCCTCGTCCGCCAGTACCGCCTCCCCGCCCGCGCCTGCCTCTGGGAACTCCCCGCCGGCAGAATCGACCCCGGCGAGTCCCCCCTCGCCGCTGCACGCCGCGAGCTCCGCGAAGAGACCGGCTACTCCGCCCGCAAATGGACCCGCCTCGTCTCCTTCTTCCCCAGCCCCGGCTACGTCGAGGAGAAAATGACCATCTACCTCGCCGAGGATCTCTCCCTCGGCCAGCCACAGCCGATGGAAGATGAACGCATCGAAACCGCCTGGTTCTCCCTGAAACAGATCGGCGACATGATCGCCCGTGGCGACATCCGGGACGCCAAAACCATCATCGGCTGGGCCATGCTCAGGTGCCGCCTCCTCCGAAAATCACCTCTTCAGGGCCGCGACTGAAACAGCGCCCACCCGCTGCGACAACCGGCGGGCCCACCTTCGCCCGAACTCCTTCGCCCCGGCGCACATCAGTCAGGGGCGCTCGAGCGCCCGAAACCGACCGCCCCGCCCGCGGCGAACTCCACTCCCGCGGATCGCCCGCGGCCTCATCGGCGCTGCCTCAACCGCCCGCGCGCTCCAGATACTCGAACATCTGCCGCAGCGCCGCCCCCCGGTGCGAGACCCGCATCTTCGTCCCCGCGTCCAGCTCCGCAAACGTCCTGCCCAGCGGCGGGTAATAAAACAGCGGATCGTAGCCAAAGCCTCCCTCGCCCGCCGGCTCCTCCAGAATCACTCCTTCCGCCTCGCCGCGGAACGTCGCCTCCAGCCGCCCCCGCCGCGCCAGCGCGATCACGCACACAAAGCGCGCCCGCCGGTTCTCGGCGCCCCGGAGCCGCTCGAGCAACAGCCGGTTGTTGGCCTCGTCCGTGCCCTCCGCCGAATACCGCGCCGAACGCACCCCCGGCGCCCCGCCCAGCGCCTCCACCTCCAGCCCCGAATCGTCCGCAAACAGAAATTCGTCACAATAGGCCGAATAATGCAGCGCCTTTTTTACCGCATTTTGCTCAAAACTCTCCCCGTCTTCCTCGCAGACCGGCAGATTTTTGATCCCTTCAAGCGGCAGAATTTCCATCCCCGGATGCCCCAGCTCCGCCGCCGCCATCCGGAATTCCCCCAGCTTTCCCGCGTTGCCCGTCGCGCAGCGCAGCCTCATCCCCGCTCGAGCGCCTCCCGCTGCACGGCGAACAGCTCCCCAATCCCCCTCTTCGCCAGCGCGATCATCTCCGCCAGCCGCCCGTCGTCAAAGGCCGTCTTCTCCGCCGTCGCCTGAAGCTCGATGAACTCGCCCTCCGACGTCATCACCACGTTCATGTCCACCTCGGCCTGCGAGTCCTCCTCGTAGCACAGGTCGAGCCGCGCCTCGCCCTCGATGATCCCCACGCTCGCCGCCGCCGCCAGACACCGCAGCGGATCCCGCCCAAACACCCCATACGGCGCCATCTTCCGGAACGCCAGCGCCATCGCCACGCAGCCGCCCGTCACCGACGCCGTCCGCGTCCCCCCGTCCGCCTGCAATACGTCGCAGTCGATGATCACCGTCCGCTCGCCCAGCGCTTCCATGTCCACAATCGCCCGCAGCGACCGCCCGATCAGCCGCTGGATCTCCTGCGTCCGCCCGCTCGGCCGCCCCTTGCTGATCTCCCGCGGCGTCCGCTGCGCCGTCGCCCGCGGCAGCATCGCATACTCCGCCGTCACCCACCCCCGCCCGCTGTTGCGCAGCCACGACGGCACGCCTTCCTCGATCGTCGCCGTGCACAGCACCCGCGTGTGCCCGATCTCGATCAGACAGCTCCCTTCCGCCGTCAGCAGATAATTCGGCTGAATGCGCACGGGACGGAGTTCGTCGGCTCGGCGGTTGTCAGGTCTCATCGCGTTATATGGCTCAGCTCGGTTTGGCCGAATAAATGAACGAATAATACAGCAGCAGCGCCAGCAGCAGAAATGCCGTCACGAAAAGAATCAGGCATCCCACCGCACCCGGGTTCTTCGGTCCCGGCGGCCGCTTCTTGCCGCGGGCTGGCTTGATCTTGGCCATGACGGGCTTCCTTGCGGCGGGACGCCGGCCTTCCCGGGACGCTCGCCCCGGCGCCGGCCCGCCTCTATGCCGTGGCCACCCGCTCCTGGTAGGTGCCCTCCGAGGTGTTCACCCGGATCACGTCCCCCTCGTTCACAAACTGCGGCACCGTCACCACCAGCCCCGTCTCCAGCTTCGCCGGCTTGCCCACGTTCGACACCGACGCCCCCTTCAGCCCCGGCTCCGTCTCCACCACCTTCAGGTCCACCGTCGGCGGCAGCTCCACGCTGATCGGCTTGCCCTCGTAAAATTCCACGCGTACCTTGAGGTTGGGCGTCAGATACTGCGTGCCTTCGCCGAGCTCGTCCTTCGTCAGATGAATCTGCTCGAACGTCTCGGTGTTCATGAAGTAGTAATATTCACCGTCATCGTACATGTATTCCATCTCGACTTCTTCGAGCACGGCCTTCTCCACCCGGTCTTCCGACGCAAACCGGTGCTCAATCATCGCCCCGGTCCGCAGGTTCCGCATCTTCGCCTGGACGAATCCGCGCAGGTTGCCCGGTGTACGGTGAAACGTGGAAAACACCGAGTGCAGCTCGCCGTTGAACTTGATCACCATCCCCGGGCGCAGTTGGGTCGCCTGGATCATGCAGGGTTATGCTCCTCTTTGTAGGCTGGAAACTACCAGTGTAGCCGAAAATCTCTCCGCTTGCCTCCACCGCGCATCCATCCATATGCCCCATATGACCGTGTCCAGGCTCGCCCTTCTGTTCTGTCTGCTTGCCCCGCTCGCCGCGCCGGCTCAGGAAACTCCGCCGCCACGGCCCAAGGACTCTCCCCCGCAGGCCGGACCGTCTCCGCAGTCCTCCGCCCTCAAGAACTGGGGCCGCTTCTTCCGCACCGTCGAACGCGCCAACTACCAGCCCCCCACCGCCGCCGAACGCTGGGAAATCTATTGGCGCTCCACCTACGCCTCGCCCGGCGTCTTCTTTCGTGCCGCCGGCCCAGCCCTCGGCGATCACCTCAACCACAGGCCCGACACCTGGCCCCAGGGCGCCGAAGGCTACGCCCGCCGCTTCGCCAACCGCTTCGCCCGCTTCACCCTCCAGGACTCCATCAGCCACGCCTCTTCCGCCGCCCTTGGCTATGAGACCCGCTACGTCCGCTGCGGCTGCCAGGGCTTCTTCCGCCGCTTCGGCCACGCCCTCGCCTGGAATTTCCTCACCCTCGACCGCCACGGTCACACCGTCGTCAACGCCCCCCGCGTCGGCGCCGCCTTCGCCGCCGAATTCATCGGCAACGCCTGGATGCCCCGGGGCTACCGCACCACCGCCGAGGCCTTCCGCGGCGTGGGCGTCCAGCTCGGCGTCGGCGCCCTCTTCAACACCGTCCGCGAGTTCGCTCCCCGCCGCCGCCCGTAGCCCGCGCTGGCCCCGGCTACTTCACCCGCACGTCCACCGGAATCCCGTCCCGCACGCTCGCCGTCACCAAGCAGAAATCCTCAAACAGCTCCAGACACCGCGCCGCTTTTTCCCGCTCGCCCGGCGGAAAATGCGGATCAATTTCCACCTCGATCCCCGCAATCCGCAGCCGCCCCCGCTCGTTCCGCCCCAGCCGCACGTGGACCTTTGTCTCCATCGGACCCAGCTCCACCCGCGCCTTCCGCGTGCAGAACAGCAGGCTCGCGCTCAGACAGTTGCCTACCGCCGCCGCCAGCACCCGCGCCGCGTTCGGCGCCGCGTCCCGCCCCAGCGGCTCGGGCTCGTCCATCCGCAGCGGCTCGTAGTGCTCCTTGTCGAAGCGGACCTCAAACTCGTAGTTCTCTTTCTGCTTCACTGCAATCGTAAATTCGTGAACAATTTCCATCCATCCCTCCTGAAGTTTTCTCGCAAATTCCTCTCGCCTGCGCCCGGGCCGCCCGGCCGGCGCCGGCAGCCGCCGCACACCCGCACTCCCAGAAGATAACGCGTCGCCCCGCCCCGCCGCACCCCGCCCTCCCCTGCCCGCGCATTCGCCCCGCTTCAGGCCCTCGCCGCGCCTTCACCGCCCCTGCCTCTTTCTTTCTCCCGCGCCGTCAGCCGCTTCGGCCCGCCCGGCCACGCCTCGCGCCCGCCCGCGTGCCTCACTGGACCCGGAGGCCATGCCCGTGAACACCAACGCTTCTTCCCCGAAACCGAAACGGCGGCTCACCGAAAAGGAGCTCGCCGCGCGCCGCGCCAACGCCCGCAAATCCACCGGCCCACGCTCGGCCGAGGGCAAGGCGCGCTCCTCGAAAAACGCCGTCAAACACGGATTTTTCGCGCAAACCGCGCTCCTTTATTTCGAATCTCCCGACGAATTTGTCGTCCTCCGCGACTCCTATATCGCCGAATATCAGCCCCAGGGTCCCACCGAAATGCACTTCGTCATGGAAATGGCCAACGCCCAGTTCCGCCTCCGCCGCGTCCGCGGCATGGAGGCCGACCTCATCCAGCACCTTGTCCTCCAGATCGACTCCTGGGGCTTCACCCCCGGCGAGCTCCAGGCCGAGGCCCTCCGCCGCCTCGCCGACAACTCCCACGTCCTCGCCCTCCTCCAGCGCTATGAGGTCATGTTCCGCCGCCAGTACGAGCGCGCCCTCCGCCTCCTCTGGGAACACCGCGACCGCCTCCGCCGCGACGCCCGCCCCGATCCGCCTCAGCCTTCCCCCCGCCGGCACCACCGCCCGCCTCGACAGCCCTCTGCACCCGAAGCCCGCGCCGCCCTGCTCGCCCTCCAGTCCCTCCTCGCCGCCCCCGCCCACGGCGAATCCCCAATTTTGCAAAACGAACCGAAACCCGGCTCAACTCACTCGAAACCGGCCACTTCCACTCCTCCCCGCCAGCCAGCCGAGGTAAGCTGACCCATGAAGCCATGGACACCGGCCCCCATCAGCGTCTCGCCATCGTTCTCATCGAAACGCGCAACCCGCTCAACATCGGCGCCGCCGCCCGCGCCATGAGCAACTTCGGCTTTTTCGACCTCCGCCTCGTCCGCCCGTACTCTGTCGCATTCGAAGAAGCCGCCAGCGCCGTCGGCGCCTCGGCCGTCCTCAAAAACGCCTGCGTCTTCGATCAGCTCTCCGATGCCGTCGCCGACTGCTCCCTCATCGTCGGCGCCACCGGCCTCGGCCATCGCGTCTTCCACCACCCCCTCCACCGCCTCGAGCGCGCCGGCCGCCTCCTCCGCCGCCACCTCCAGTCCGCCCGCGCCGCCCTCCTCTTTGGCAGCGAAAAATTCGGCCTCTCCAACGACGACATCTCCCACTGCCACTGGCTCCTCCACATCCCCACCCGCCCAGGCCATGACTCGATGAACCTCGGCCAGGCCGTCGCCGTCACCCTCTACGAGCTCAGCCGCTCCCCCGCCGCCGCCCGCCGCCTCCCCGAGGCCGCCTCCCGCGCCTCCGAAGCCGACATCGCCCGCCTCGCCGACCTCCTCGAACAGGCTCTCCGCCGCTCGGGCTACCCCGGCTTCGGTCACGGCGAATCCGCCGCCCTCAAACTGCGACACCTCCTCCATCGCCTCTCGCTCGGCTCCCGCGACGCCGCCATCCTGGCCGGCATGCTTCGCCAGATCGTCTGGAAACTCGGCCCCGCCGGCGGATGATATTCTGTCAATTGCCATGTCGAAGACGGAATTGCGGTTCGAATTTCTCCGGCCTTTTGACGACGCCTGGGCCGAGCCCATCCAGCGCCTCCACGGCGTGTATGGCTTCTACGCAATCCGCCTCGCGCCGGACCTCTCCGGCCTCACCGTCCTCTATGACGCCTCGCGCCTGACACCCGACGACGTCGAACACCACCTGCACATGGCCGGCATTCCCGTCCGCCGCCTCGTCCCGTCGGCCGTCCAGTCGTCATGAATTTCGCCCTCAGTTTCTTCGACTTCTCCGCCGGCTGGCACCCCGCCTGGCGCTTCGCCTTCGTCCTCGCCGTCGGCGCCGCCATCCTCGCCCTCATCGTCTGGATCGGCCTCCGCACCCTCCACCGCATCGCCCAACGCACCAGCACCACCCTCGACGACGAACTCCTCCACGCCCTCCGCTGGCCCGCCCAGTGGACCGCCATCGCCATCGCCCTCCTCATCGCCATCAAGGACATCGAAGAACGCCACCTCTCGCGCTTGGCCGAACACCGTCTCACCGTCCTCGCCGCCGCCCTCATCATCCTGCCCCTCACCATCGGCGTCTCCCGCGCCTCCATCATCCTGCTCCGCTTCGCCCTCTCCCGCAGCGCCGCCGGCTGGCACGTCACTACCCTCACCGCAGCCACCATCCGCATCCTTTGGGCCATCCCCGGCCTGCTCGTCATCCTCAACCTGCTCAATGTCTCGCTCGCCCCCGCCCTCACCGCCCTCGGCGTCGGCGGCATCGCCGTCAGCCTCGCCCTCAAGGACACGCTCGCCAACCTCTTCGCAGGCTTCTACATCTCCATGGCCGGCAACATCCACAAGGGCGACCTCATCAAGCTCGACTCCGGCCAGCAGGGCTTCGTTGAAGACGTCTCCTGGCGCATCACCACCCTCCGCACCCTCGACAACAACCTCATCGTCATCCCCAACTCGAAGCTCAGCGAGGCGCTCGTCACCAATTACTCCTACCCCTCGCCCCGCATGGCCCTCCCCATCCCGCTCTCGGTCAGCTACAGCGAGGACATCGACCGCGTCGAACAGGCCATCCTCGAGGAGGTCCACGCCGCCGCCGGCCTCGACGGCCTCCTGCTCGACCCCGCCCCCGTCGTCCGCTTCAACCCCGGCTTCGGCGATTCCTCCCTCAACCTCACCCTCGTCGTCCACATCTCGGAGTTCACAAAACAGTTCGCCGTCCAGGACACCCTCCGCCGCCGCATCCTCTCGCGCTTCCGCCGCGACGGCATCAGCATCCCCTTTCCGACGCGCACGCTCGACCTGCCGCCTGGCTCCCTCAAACGCGCCCTCGACCCCGCCGGCCCCGAGCCCGCACCGGCCCCGCCCCAACACTCATGAGGCCCACAACTCCGCCCCTTGCCCGGTGTTTGACACCGCTCGCATCCGCTTCCTATACTGAAATTTCGCCCGCCCACGGGGCGGCCAGTCTTTCTGTGCCCGTCAGCCGCGCACCGGCGCCGGGCTTCGCATCTCCAGGATTCACTCATGCCGAAGAGAACGTTTCAGCCGAACAATCGCCGGCGCGCGAAAACCCACGGTTTCCGCGCCCGGATGAAGACCAAAAACGGGCGAGCCGTGCTGGCGCGGCGGCGGGCGCGCGGCCGCTGGAAGCTCACCGTCAGTGACGAACGGGCCGTCCGCTACGCCAGGCGCAAGTAGCTCCGGCGCCCGCGGCCGCGAGCGCTTCCCGCGGTCGAAACGTCTCACCCGGTCCGCCGAGTTCCGGCAGGTCTATGATCGAGGCACCCGCGTCGTGAGCCCTTACTTCGTCGCCTTCTGCTGGCAGAGCGGCAGCGGCGAGGCCCGTGTCGGCTTCACCACCCCGCGCTCGCTCGGCAAGGCCGTCGTCCGCAACCGCATGCGCCGCCGCCTGCGCGAAACCGTCCGCCGCCGCCTCTGGCGCATCGCCCCCGGCTGGTGGATCGTCTTCAACCTCCGCAGGCCCTGCCTCGACGCGCCCCAGACCGAGCTCGACGCCGCCGTCGAAAGGGTGGTCTCGCAATGCGCAGCCTGATCCTCGCTCTCATCGCCGCCTACCAGCGCTGGATCTCGCCGCTCCTGCCCCCCTCCTGCCGCTTCCATCCCACTTGCAGTGAATACACCCGGCAGGCCGTGGAGCGCTACGGCCCCGCGCGCGGCCTCTGGATGGGCCTGAAACGGCTGGCCCGTTGTCAGCCCTTTTGCACTGGCGGTCTCGATCCGGTGAAATAGGAGAACGGATGGGCGAAAACAGTCAGAAAAAAGGGCCGTTCGGCGGCGAGATGAGCATGGAGACGCGCCTCCTGCTCGCCTTCGCTCTCATGGGCCTGGTGCTGTTCCTTACCCAGTACTTCATCCCCAAGCCCCCGCCGCCCGCCCCCCAGAAGAAGGCCGCCGCCGCGCCCGAAAAGACCGCGCCCGCGGCGGAAAGTCCGGCGCCTCAGGCCGCTCCCCCGGCGCCGCCCGCCGCCACTGCTTCGCGCCTGGGCAAAGAGGCCGCCCCGGCCCGCCTCGTCGGCGAAAAGGACGAAACCTACATCATCGAGACCGATGTCTACCGCATCGTCTTCTCCAACCGCGGCGCCGCCGTCCGCAGTTGGGTGCTCAAGCGCTACCGCGACAGCGAGGGCAGCCCGGTCGAACTCGTCAACGCCGCCGCCGCGCCCAAGGCCGGCTGGCCGTACTCGTACGTCTTTCCCCGCCAGAAACCCGCCGTCGATCTCAACGGCGCCCTCTTCGTCGTCTCCCAGCCCTCCCCCCTCGTCATCGAGTTCCGCTACAACGACGGTACGACCACCGCCCTCAAGCGCTTCGAGTTCGAACAGAACTTCTACCGCGGCCGCCTGCTGAGCGAGGTCGCCGCCGGCGGCCGTCCCATCGAACACCACCTCGCCTGGCGTGGCGGCTTCGGCGACCGCACCGTCCACAACCCCGCCGGCGTCCAGAAGAGCGTTTACTACGACGCCGCCCGGCAGAAGCTCGTCGAGGAAGGCGCGCACTCGCCCGACAAGGGGCCGATCACCGTCTCCGGCGTCTTCCACTTCGCCGGCATCGAAGACACCTATTTCGCCGCCGTCGCCCTGCCCCGCAGCGAGTCCCCCCTCGAATTCACCGCCTGGAGCGACCTCGTCCCGCTGAAACCCGGCGGCGAGGAAAAGGCCCACGCCGGCGTCTCTCTCGGCGGCCGCTCCCGCATCGAATGGACCTTCTTCGTCGGCCCCAAGGACACCGACATCCTCCGCGCAACTGACCGCAAGCTCGAGACGATGATCGACTGGGGCTGGTTCTCGTTCATCGCCAGGCCGCTCTTCCTCGCCCTGCACTGGATTCACGACCACTGGACCGGCAACTGGGGCTGGGCCATCGTCATCGCCACCGTCATCATCAACCTCCTCATGCTGCCGCTGCGCTTTTCCCAGCTGAAAAGCTCGCAGAAAATGGCGCAAATCCAGCCGGAATTGCAGGCCATTCAGGCCAAATATAAAGGTCTTTCGATGAAAGACCCGAAGCGGCAGAAGATGAACGAGGAGATGATCGCCCTCTACCAGAAACACGGCATCAATCCGATGGGCGGCTGCCTCCCGCTGCTGCTTCAGATGCCCTTTTTCATCGCCTTCTTCAAGGTGCTCTCCGTCGCCATCGAGTTGCGCGGCGCCCAGTGGCTCTGGGTCACCGACCTCTCGCAGCCCGAGGCCTCGGCCATCCGGCTCCTTCCCCTCGGCATGCTCGTCACCCAGGTCATCCTCCAGAAGATGACCCCCGTGACCAGCCCCGACCCCTCGCAGCAGCGCATGATGATGGTGCTGATGCCGGTGATGCTCACCGTGCTGTTCTACAGCGCTTCGAGCGGCCTGGTGTTATACTGGCTCACTGGCAACGTCGTCGGCATCGTCCAGCAGTATTTCTTCAACCGGATGGCGGCTAAGCCCGCGCCGGCGCCCCGAAAAAAGTGACCACTCAAGGATCAGCCTGATGAGCGAGCGCCAATACACCGTGGAGACAGTCGGCGACCGGATCGCCGACTTCCTGGACGCCGTGCTGGACGCCATGGATCTCGACGTGGAATACGAGATCCTCGACGGCGAGGAGGCGGGCGCCTACTTCGAAAAGCCCTCCCTCGTGGTCAAATTCAGCGGCCCCGATCTCCACTACCTCACCAACAACAAGGCCGAGGTCCTGCTCGCCCTCGAGCAGCTCACCCAGGAAGTGCTGCGCATGGAGCCCAATGAGCACGCCCTCATCTGCTTCGACGCCAACGACACCCGGCTCCTGCGCCAGGAAGAGCTGCGGTTGAGCGCGCTCACGGCTGCCGAAAAGGTCCGCGCCACCCGCCAGCCCTTCCGCTTCAGCCCGATGAACAGCCGCGAGCGCCGCCTCATCCATCTCGCCCTGCGCGACATGACCGACCTTCGCAGCGAGAGTTCCGGCAGCGGGCCCTATCGCCATGTCGTCGTCTATCCCGCCGGCATGCCTTCCCTGCCCGAGCCGCCCATGCCGCCGGCGCACGCGCGCCCGGCCCGCGGCGGCCCGCGCGGCGCCGGCTCGCGCCCGCAGGGCCGCGGCAGCGATCACGGCCGGCGCGACAGCGGCCGCCCCGGCCCGGGCGGCAAAGGCGGATCCCGCCGCCGCGGCCGCAGCGGCCCGCGAAAACGTCATTGAGACCGCACGCGCGCCGTGCAGCAGCGCTCTGAGCGCCCCTCGCAGTGAACACCCGCGACACCATCGTCGCCATCGCCACACCGCCCGGAGCAGGCGGCCTTGGCATCGTGCGGATCTCCGGCCCCGAGGCGCGCACCGTCGCCGCCGCCATCCTCCGCTTCCGCCCGGATCACGACTGGAAACCGTGGCGGCTGGCCCACGCGCACCTCGTCGACGACGACGGCTCGGTGGTGGACGAGGTCCTCGTCGCCTTCTTCGCCGCGCCTCGCAGTTACACCGCCGAAGACCTCGTGGAAATCTCCTGCCACGGCTCGCCCGTCGTCCTGCGCCACTGCGTGGCCCGCGCCCTCCGCGCGGGCGCCCGCGCCGCCGAACCCGGCGAATTCACCCTGCGCGCGTTCCTCAACGGCCGCATCGACCTGCCCCAGGCCGAGGCCGTGCGCGAACTCATCCACTCGACGACTCTCTATCAGGCCCGCGTCGCCGCACAGCAGCTCGAGGGCTCGGTCTCGCGCGCCGTCCGGCCGGTCAAGGACCGCCTCGTCGGGCTGATCTCGCTGCTCGAAGCCGGCATCGACTTCGCCGACGATGACGTGCCCGTCGCCCCGGCCGATGAAATCGACTCGCGCCTGGCCGAAATCCTCGCCGCCATCGACCGCCTTGTCGCCAGCTACGGCTGGGGCAGGTACGTCCACGATGGGCTGACGCTGGCCATCGTCGGCCGTCCGAACGTCGGCAAGAGCAGCCTGTTCAACGCCCTGCTCGGCGCCGACCGCGCCATCGTCACCGACATCCCCGGCACGACGCGGGACACCGTATCCGAATCGTTCACCCTCGAGGGCGTCCCCGTGCGCCTGGTCGACACCGCCGGCATCCGGGAAAGCGCCGACCTGGTCGAACGGCTTGGCATCGAACGGACCGAACGCGCGATGGCCGACGCCGACCTGACGCTCGTCGTGCTCGACGCCGCCGAGCCGCTCTCCGGGGCCGACCGCGAAATCCTCGATCGTACGTCCCGGCAGGGCTGGCGCGTGGTGGTGGCCAACAAGTGCGACCTGCCGCGGCGGCTCGAGCCGGGCATCGAGGAAATCGCCGTCTCGGCCCGAACCGGCGCGGGCATCGAAGAACTCAAGCGGCTCCTCATCCAGCGGATCGCACCCGATGGAATTGCCGCGCCGCAGTCCGGCCTCATCACCAGCGCGCGCCACGAAGCGCTGCTGCGCGAGGCGCGCGAAGCCGCCGAAAAAGCCCGCGCCGCCAATGCCGCCGGCCTGCCCCACGAGCTGCTGCTGCTGGACTGCTACGCCGCCCTCCAGCCCCTCGATGCGCTGACCGGCGCCACAACCGCTGACGACATTCTCAACCGCATCTTCTCCACCTTTTGCATCGGCAAGTGAGCCGGCGCGTCTGCCTGCCGCGCTGCCGCGGCGTCCTGTCGCGAGCCTTTCCGGGGAGCGCGTTCGTGCCACAACCTGGCAGGGTCGAAAAGCACCGCTGTCATGCCGGAAATCCCGAACGCAACCGCACGGCGCGGAGCGTCGGCGGCCGGCAGGACTGCGGCACATCTCCCGAGGTCTGCGTTGCCCGCCGCTTTTCTAATCACCTTCGTGGCGGCGAACCACCGCGGCAAGGCGCGCCAACCCGCTGTCGCCTTCCGGATGAGTGCGCCGGCGGCTCCGGGCGTTTGTGCCGCGGGACCGCGCTCGTCGGCGACGGGTTCGCTCCTCTTGCCTCGGCCGGCCGCAAGCCGCTATAATGCCAAATGAAAACGTCAGCGTGCGCCCGTAGCTCAGCTGGATAGAGCGACTGGCTACGAACCAGTAGGTCGGGTGTTCGAATCACTCCGGGCGCACCATTTCTTTTTGGAACTCTCTCCAAGAACCCGGGCTCTCCGCCAGGCTCTACGCCACATCCGGGGGCAGGACCGGAATCCCTCCCCAGTGAACCACACTGGATTTTGACTCGCATCCTGTGCTTTTCGAAGTTTCGGAAGCCGAAGGCGCGACGGTCAATGAGCTCCATGACGGTATGGCAACCTTCGGTGATGGCGTTGTAGCGGGTGAAGCACCACAGGGCGGCGATCTCTTTGCGCCCGGTGAATCAGGTTTGGCCGAGCTGGATGAGCTGGGGCAGGCCGGCGCGTGGTGCGGCTCATCCAGAAATGGTTGAACGCCGGCGTGCTGGAGGATGGGAAACGAATGCGAGTGGAAGAAGGGGCGCCGCAGGGCGGTAGTGCATCACCGCTGCCGGCCAACCGCCACCTGCACCCTGTGTTCGACCTCCGGGTCCAGGCCTGGCGGCGGAAGCGGGCGCAGGGCGACATAATCGTCGTGCGGTTTGCCGAGGACATTGTGGCGGGATTTCAGAGGGGATCGGATGGCAGGCGGTTCTGGAGCGACCTGACGGAGCGCTTTCGGGAGTCTGCGCTGGAACCGCACCACGACCAGACGCGCCTTCCGGAATTCGGCCGCTTCGCGGCTGAGGACCGGAATGAGCGTGGAGAAGGGAAGCGCGAGACATTCAACTTCCCCGGCTTTCCGCCTATCTGCGGACGCCAGAGGAGAAATGGGTGGTTTCCGGTGCTCCGGCAGACGATGCGCAAGCGCGTGCAGGCGAAGCTGACCGAGGTGAAAATCGAGCTTCAGCGGCGCATGCATGGTCGCATCCCGGAAGTGGGGCAATGGCTGCGCTCGGTAGTCAGCGGGCACTTCCGATACTCCGGGGTGCCGATGAACACTCGAGCGTTGCAGATCCTTCGGTTTCAGACCGGCCGGCTATGGCATTGCGCGTTGCCGCGGCGAAGCCCGAACGGCCGTGTTTTCAGGGATCGAATGCGGCGATGGATCAACCGCTGGCTCCCTCCTGTTTGCGTCCAACATGATCATCCTCCGCGCCGCGTGGGCGTCGTGACCTGAGGCAGGAGCCGGATGCGGGAAACCCGCTCGTCCGGATCTGTGGAGGAGGGGGGTGTGTGACCATGATTCCTACTCTGACCGGCGCAGACCGGTGTCCAGGGAAATCGGAGAGCGGGGGACGATTTCTAGTGGCTGAGATGGGCCAGGAAATTCAGGAAAGTTCTGGCGCAGCGGTCCAGATTTTTCACCGATCCGCCGCCGCGCAACGGGCTGCACATTTCATAGGCGACGGGGCCGCGGTAGCCGCCTTCATACAGCGCCGCGAGGAACGCGCGGTAATTGATGATTCCCTCTCCCATGGGCACCGCCTGCGTGGCGGGCGTCAGCGGCTCGAAATTCACCTGGGCGGGCTGGTAGCGGAAGCGCGGCCGCAATTGATAATCGGCGGCGGTCGTGTGCACCGTGTACGGGGCCATGATGCGCGCGGCGGCCTCGATGTTGTCGCCCTGCAAGGCGGGCGTCCAGGCGTCAAAACAGGCCCTGCAATGCGGGTGATTCACGGCATCGAGCAGGTCGCGCAGGGAGAGGTAGTGGGAGGCGCAGTCATGGTGGTTCTGCACGCCGAGGATCACACCGTATTTCGCCGCCCGGTCGGCGGCCTCGCGAAGAATGTCCACGAGCCGGTGCTGGGAAAAATCGGGATGCTCATAGGCGGTGAAGATGCGCACGACGGGGGCGCCGAGGTCGGCGGCGCGGCGGCACAGCGCTTCCACATGGCTCAACTGGATCTCCACCAGCGGGATATCCGGCCGTTCCGCGCCGGCGGAGAAATTGGTATAGCCGGCGAGCACGGCGCAGTGCAGCCCCAGCGAATCCATGCGCTCGCGCAGCCGCAGGCATTCTTCGCGGCCGTAGTCGAGCACGGACAGGTGCGGCCGCTTTGCCATCAGCATCACGCCGCGGAAGCCGAGCTCGGCGGCCTTGAGGAGGAATTCATCCAGGGTGAGCCTGGCCTGGCCGGGCCAGACGCCGGCATAGGAGACGGAATGGAGGACGGGCTCGAAGAGGGACATGGGCGTTCTTCGATGGATAGTATCGAATCGTGGCCGAATTTTTCCGGCGGTTCTTTGTCGACGTGCGCCGCGCCGCCGGCGAGCTGAAGGAGGACGCGCGGCAGATCGGGCGCTATGTGCTCTCGACCGAATCGCATGTATACGCCTTTGCGGTGGCGGCGAACGTGCTGCTCTCGTTCTGGCCCTTCATGCTGGTGCTCATCGCCGTGTTCCGCAACGTGTTGGGATGGCCGGCGGCGGTGACGGCGCTGTACGCGACCATTCAGGACTTTTTCGCCGGCGAGACGGGCCGGTTTCTGGCCTATAACCTTGAAGTGGTCACGCAATGGCGGAGGCAGGTGGAGTGGCTGTCGCTGCTGCTGCTGCTGTTTACTGCCAACGGCGTGTTTCTGCCGCTGGAGGTGGCGCTGAACCGCGCCTGGGGAGCCACAGAGAACCGCAGCCTGCTGAAGAACCAGGCGGTGAGCATGGGGCTGATCTTCCTTTGCGGCACGCTGGCGCTGTTTTCGGCGGCGCTCACCGGAGCCGGCGTGCAGGTCTGGGAGGCGTTTTTCGGGCCGGCCGGCACGAGTGCCCCTTTTGTGATCAAGATGATCGCCAAGGCGGCCTCGCTGCCGGTGACCATTCTCGTGCTGTTCCTGATCTACGCCTATCTGCCCAACACGGCGGTGCCGAAGATGGCGATCCTGCCGCGCGTGGTCGTCGTCGGGCTGGTGCTGGAGCTGCTCAAATGGATCAACCTGGCCATCTGGCCGTGGCTGTTCCGCAAGTTTGACCGCGAATTCGGCGTGTTCAAGCACTCGGTGACGATTCTGACGTGGAGCTTTTTTGCGGCGATGGTCGTGCTGGCGGGCGCGGAGTGGATCGCCTGGCGTGTGCGGTCGAACGCGGTGCAGGACACGGTTGAGCCCGGCGGGGATTCGTGCTTGAATGAATGAACCATGCCGTACTGTGCCAACTGTGGTTCGCCTGTCGATGGGGCGTTCTGCCCGAACTGCGGCCGTCCCGTGGGTCAGGCGTCTGGAGGAGCTTATCCGCCGCCTGCCGGCGGCGCGCCGCAGGGACAATACTACCAGCAGGGCGGTTACCCGCCGCCGGCGGCTGCCGGCCTGACGGAGAACGTGGCCGGAGCGCTGTGCTATCTGGCGGGGCTGATCACCGGGATCATCTTCCTGGTGGTGGCGCCGTATAACACAAACCGCACGGTCCGCTTCCACGCGTTCCAGTCGATCTTCTTCAACATCGCGTGGATCGCCGTCTGGATCGTGGAGATGATCATCAGCGCCGTGCTGACGGGGATCCCGGTGCTCGGCTGGATGCTGAGCATGCTGCTGTGGGCCGCTGTTGCACTGGGCGGGTTCATCCTGTGGCTGCTGCTGATGTGGAAGGCTTACCAGGGCGACCGGCTGATGCTGCCGGTCATCGGCGCGCTGGCCGAAAAACAGGCTGCAAGCTGAAATGCCCGGGTCCGCGTTTCGCCGGCCGGTTGACGGCGGACGGCGAAGTGCGAAGTGCGTCCAATCTAGTAGAATGTTGGCGGGATGCTTGCCGCCAGACACGGTCAGGCAACATTGCTGCATCCCGAGGACGAGACTGAATCATGGCTGAACCCAAAGAGATGACCCGCCGCGACGCGATGAAGACCGCCGGCGCCGCCGCCGCAATGGCCGGCGTGGCGATGACGAAACTGGAAGGGGCGCCTGCCATCCTGAAGGCGCGCGCCGCCGTGGATCCCGTCAAGTATGGCATGGTGGGCACGGGCAGCCGCGGCACCTATCTGCTGAAGCACCTGAAAGGCATCGACACCGGCGCCTGCGTCGCCATCTGCGACATCAACGAAGAGGCGATGGACAAGGCGCAGCAGACCATCGGCGGCAAGCCGCGCCGGTACAAGGATTACCGCGAGCTGCTGGCGGACAAGGAGGTGGAGGCGGTCTTCGTCACCACGCCGCTGTTCCTGCACTTCCCGGTGACGCGCGACGCTCTTGAGGCGGGCAAGCACGTCTTCTGCGAGAAGAGCCTCGTGTTCAAGCCGGAAGAGGTCCACGCGCTGAAGGCGTTGGCGCTGTCGCGGCCGAAGCAGGTTCTTCAGGTGGGCCTCCAGCGCCGCTATAGCGCGATGTACCAGGCCGCGCGGCAGATGATTGAGAAAGGCCTGCTCGGCGAAGTCGGCTATGTGCAGGCCCAGTGGCACCGCAACCCCGGCTGGCGGATGAAGAAAGGCGTGCCGAATGAGCGGCTGGCCAACTGGCGCCTGTTCCGCGAGTATTCCGGCGGGGTGGTGGCCGAGCTGGCCTCGCACCAGATCGACGTCGCCGACTGGATGCTCGGCATGACACCAGAGGCCGTGATGGGTCTCGGGTCTTTGGATTACATGAAAGATGGCCGTGACGTCTACGACAACGTCCAGCTCATCTTCAAGTACCCGAAGGGCCGGCGGCTCGTCTGGACGAGCGTTCCCTGTTCGACGCACTGGCCCGGCGTCTGCGGCGCGCGCACCGAAATGGGCGAGATCATCGAGGGCACGCAGGGGAGCATCCACATCACCATCGGCGATGACAACAACCGCCCGATCGGCATGTGGTTCCGCGAGCCCAATCCGCCGTCCAAGGCGCAGGAAGCCAAGAAGAATGGCAAGAAAGAGGAGTTCAAGGCCGGCGCGACGATGGTGGCCGCGGCCGGCTCCCGCCCGCTGCCCATCCTGCTCAGCAAGGACCTCATGACCGGCAAGGAGAGCTTTCTCGAAAGGGAGCTCAAGTATGCCCGGTTGTGGCTCTATCAGAAAGGCATTCTCGTTCCGGAAGAAGAGAAGAACCCGGTGGACACCGAGCTGGAGAGCTTCTTCCATGACGTGCGCACCGGCGGGCACCCGAAGGCGGATCTGGAAGTGGGCCTGCAGGATTCGATCGCGGTGATCCTGTCGAACCTCGCGCTCGACGAGGGCCGGATGGTCTACTTCAACGAGATCGAAAACATGGGCAAGCCGGGCAAGCCCGGCGCGCCGGCGCGTCCGGCGCCCTCCCGCCGGAGCTGAGTCAGATTCTCTGTGCCGCAGAAGAGGGCCGCGCCCCCGCTGAGAGGGGCGGGCCCTCTTCCGTTTTTCAGACCTCCGCGACCGGTTCCTTCCGGCCTGAGGCGGCCGCTGCGCGCAGGGCCTCGATGACGGCCATCGTGCGGAGGCTGTCTTCGAGAGGCACGGGCACGCTGCGCTGCCCGAGCACGGCGCGCGAGAACTCATCGGCCTGAATCGTGTACTGGTCGCAGACTTCGAGCTCCTCGACGCGGCGCGAGCCGCCAAAGAGATCGCTGCCATCGTCAATCAGCAGGCGGCACGGACGGTCATTTGGGGCATTGAAGGGGATCTCCACCTCGATGCGCGCTTTTTCGCCAAAGACGACGACGCGCTGCGCCGGCGCCAGCTGGGTGGAGCAGGTGAAGGCGCAGGCTCCGGAAGGAAACTCGAGCACGGCCGCGCAGTAGCGGTCCACGCCGAACTGCGGGTCGGTGTCGAGCCATGCGGCCGCGTGGCGAGGCTCGGCGCCGAAGAGGAAACGGGAGAGAAAGATCGGATAACAGCCGATGTCCATCAACCCGCCGCCGCCGTAGGCCGCCACGTTGCGGACGTTGGCCGGGTCTCGGTTGAAGTAGCTGAACCAGGCCTGCACCAGCCGCAGCGGGCCGATGGCGCCCGTGTCGACGAGTTCCTTCACACGGAGCCATTGCGGATGCGTGCGCACCATGAAGGCTTCGCCGGCGCAAAGCCCCGTGCGGTCCCGCGCGGCGACGAGCGCACGGACTTCCGCCGTCGACAGGCCGAGCGGTTTCTCGCACAGCACGTGTTTGCCCGCCTCGAGCGCGCGGATGGACCACGGAACATGCAGATGATTCGGCAGGGGATTGTAGATGACGTCGATGTCCGGGTCGGCCAGCAGGTCTTCGTAAGCTCCGTAGGCGCGGGCGAGCCCGAGCGCGGCGGCCGCCTGCCGGGCCCTGGCCGCATCGCGCGAGGCGATGGCCACCGGCTCGCACCACTGGCAGCGGTGCATGGCAGGAATCACTTTCTGGACGGCGATGCGGGCCGCGCCCAGAATGCCCCAACGAAGTTTGCGTTCCACGAGTCCCTCAGGCGGCCGTGCGCGAATCGATCCAGCGGAAAAACAGCACCGCGAAAATCACCAGGGCGGCGAACCACACATGGGCGGGGATGCCGGTGAGCGTGGGCAGCGTGACCGGTCCAAGGTCGACCAGCGAGCGCAGCCGGCCGCAGGCGGCGTCAAACTCGGCGTAGACCGCCGCCCCGATGGTCATGCCGAGCAGGCCCCACCAGGCATCGGGCTTGCCTTCGCCGGCGGCGGCGACTGCGGTGCCGGGGCAGTAGCCGAGCAGCACCATCGCCGGGCCGAAGATCAGGCCGCCGGCGATGATGGACACCAGATGCGCGGGCTTGACGGCAAGCTGCACCCAGCCGGCCGCATGCATCGCGTAGACGCCAACGCCGCCGACGAGGATCGCCGTCATCATGATCCTCATCACGGTGAAATCGCGCAGAAGAAACTGGCCGAGGATGACGCGGCGGTCCGACACGCGGCCTTTCTGAAGGAAGAAGCCGAACAGGAATCCGGTGAAGAGCCCCAGCAGAATTCGCGGCAGTGGTTCAAACATGATCAGCGGACCTCCTTCCGGAACAGCAGGGCGGCGGCGACGCCCGAGACGAAGATCGTGAGGAAGAACACCCACCCGGACAGCGCAAGCTGAAGCGAGCCCGAGATGCCGTTGCCGCTGGTGCAGCCGTTGGCCAGTCGCGCGCCGATCATGAGGAAAAAGCCGCCCACAACGGCCTCCGCAATGCGTTTGCCGGAGGGCCGCTCCTGGCCGCGCACGCCGCCCAGCCGCGAAGCGGCCAGCGCTCCGAGGGCGATGCCGACCACCAGGAAGAACTTCCAGTCAAAGACCGGTTTGAGCTTCGCCAGGTAGGGCGTCGCCTCCACATGGGCCGGAGCCAGGAGTCCCTCCAGCCAGGCCACCAGCCGCACGAAGGCGGAAGAGACGCCCAGCGGGCGGCCGGCGGTGAGAAAAGCAAACCAGCTCAGGATGCCGATGGCGGCTCCCGCAGCATAGGGTGTCCATTGCGGGCGTTGGAGAGGATTCACAAGGATGATTTTACTGGAAGGAGGCGGGAAGCAGAGGAGCCCGGCCCCAGAGACGAGACGTGGCCGGCCGCGCCGGAGCCTGGCGACGGGCCTGCCCGCGGAAAAGCCAACCGGCCATCACGCCGCGGGGGAAAGCACAGAAAAGGCGGCCTCGGTGGGAGGCCGCCTGGACGGGATATGGACTTCGAGAGTCAGGCCTGGGGCGTAGCGCCCTCGAGAGCCTTCAGCCGCTTGTGGAGGCGGCTCTTGTAGCGGGAGGCGGTGTTGTCCTTGATGATGCCCCACTTGGCAGCGCGGTCGATCAGGGAGAAGGCTTTCGGCATTAATTGCGTGGCCAGCGCCACGTCCTTCTTCTCGAGCGCACGGCGCAGGTTGCGGATGGCGTGCCGCATTCGCGACTTGCGGATCTTGTTGATCGCCGTGCGCCGCCTGGTGATGCGCACGCGCTTGAGCGATGAGTAATGATTGGCCATGAGTCTTTCGAGACAGTCCTGTTCCGGCGAATTGGAACTTCCTTCATGATAGCCGAAACCAGGCCGGCGGGTCAAAACCCGGGCGGGCGCGGGCGGGCGGCCGCAGCTCGGAAAATGCGCACTTCCGAGTCGGGAGTGAAGCGGGGCCGGAGCGCATCGAGAACGAGCGGCCAGAGCGATCTGAACGCGCGCGGTGCGGTGAGGTTCGCTGTGTGCGCTCGCCCAGGCGGGCTCGCTGCAGCCGCGGCTCTGTTGAGCGGTGGGCCTGAGTGGCGGCGCGGAAGGGCGCAATTATGGAGGGTGCGGAGTCGCTGTTGCGCGGGCAGTCCGCCGGGTTCCGCGGGCGTAAGGAGACAAAGGGTGAAAACTTCCGGCGGAGCCGGGCACTGTGTACACTGAGGAGGCAGTCCGGGCGGCCCGATCCGCGCGGGTCTGTTATACTGTAAGAAATTACACTCAGGAGATTCGCATGCCCCTCGACGACAAAGAGAAGCAGCGGCTGCTGGCGGTGACGCTCGGCAACATCGAGAAGCAGTACGGCAAGGGGGTCATCCAGCGGCTGGGTTCGCACGAGGCAGTGGTGCCGGTGAGCGTGATCCCGTCGGGGTCGATCTCGCTGGACTACGCGCTGGGCGTCGGTGGATTTCCGCGGGGGCGCATCATTGAGATCTTCGGCCCGGAGTCATCGGGCAAGACGACGATTGCGCTTCAGGTGGTCGCGCAGGCGCAGAAGGCCGGGGGCATGGCGGCTTTCGTGGACGTGGAGCATGCGCTCGACCCGATTTATGCAAAGAAGCTGGGCGTCGACGTGGACAACCTGCTTGTTTCGCAGCCGGACTATGCCGAGCAGGCGCTGGAGATCACGGCGGCGCTGATCGGCTCGAACGCGATCGACGTGGTGGTGGTGGACTCGGTGGCGGCGCTGGTGCCCAAGGCGGAGCTCGACGGCGAGATGGGCGATTCGTTTGTCGGCGTGCAGGCGCGGCTGATGTCGCAGGCGATGCGCAAGCTCACCGGCATTGTGGCCAAGTCGAACACGTGCCTGATCTTCATCAACCAGATCCGCGAAAAGATTGGCGTCATGTTCGGCAATCCGGAGACGACCACCGGCGGGCGAGCGCTGAAGTTCTATTCGAGCGTGCGGCTCGACATCCGGCGCATCGCAGCCATCAAGGACGGCGAGAACGTGACCGGCAACCGCACCAAGGTCAAGGTGGTGAAGAACAAGCTGGCGCCGCCGTTCCGCGAGGCCGAATTCGACATTCTTTACGGCGAAGGCATCAGCGTCACCGGGGATCTGCTCGACACGGCGGTGAACCTGAACATCGTCGACAAGAGCGGCTCGTGGTACAGCTACAACGGGGAACGGATCGGGCAGGGCCGCGAGAACGCGAAGCAGTTCCTGAAAGACCATCCGGACGTGATGACGCAGCTCGACGCGCAGGTCCGGGCCGCACTTGGGCTGGCCAAACCGGAGCCGAAGGCCGAGCCGCAACCGGCCGCGGAGCCAGCCAGGGCCGCGCGCGCGAGCAAGAACTGATTCCTGCCTGCGCGGTGCTCGGCTGAAGCGCCGTACGATGGACGCATGAATCGAAGAGCCTTGTTGGGCGCTGCACCGCTGTTGGCCTGGGCGCAGTCCGGCAAGCCGGGCACACCGCCGATGGCCGAGGAGATTGAGGCGTTTGGCCTGAAGTGGCAGGTGATCTCGGCGGCGGACTGGCGCGCGGAGCCCGATGCGCTGCATCTGGTGACTGCGCGTCCGCAGCCGGCCAACCCGCGCCGACCCATTCAGTTCGCGCTGGCGCGCACGGAGCCGCTGGGGCGGTTCACGCTTGAAGTGGAAGTGCGGCGCGCCGCGCCGAAGGGATCGCTGATCCTCGTCTACGCGTGGCAGAAGGACGGCTACTTCAACTACGTGCACCTGTCCGACGATGCCGCCTCGCAGGTGGAGGTCCACAATGGCGTCTTTCACTGCTTCGGCGGAGACCGGGTGCGCATCAGCCCGCTGGAAGGGCCGGGCGCGCTGCCCACGGCGGACTGGCACGCCGTGCGGATGCAGTACGACGCGGCCACGGGGATGGTGGAGGCGTGGGTGGACGGGAGAACATCGCCGTCGCTCAAGGCGGTGGACCTGAGCCTCGGCGCGGGGCGGATCGGGCTGGGAAGCTTCTTCAACACCGCGTCTTTCCGCCATTTCCGCCTGCGGCGCCTCTGAGCGGGGGCGCGCGCATCCGGCTGCTATGCTGAAAGCAGGCATTCTGGAATGTTGCTGAAAATTCTGGCCCACCCGATTCTGGTCAATCTGAACTTTCACATGCCGATCCTTGTGGATCTGCGCCATCCGCTGATCCTTCTGACCGGAGAGAACGGCTGTGGCAAGTCCACGCTGCTGCATTCGATCTATTACGCGATGCGCGGTGACCAGATTGAGGGCTACATTTACCGGGTCGAGAACCGGATCGAGACGCCACAGGTGTTCCTGTTTGACGCCGAGCATCACAATCCGCGCATGCATCTGGAGCTGTTTGCGAACAACCCGCAGATGCGTGAGTTCATTCAGATGGCGTCGCACGGGCAGGTGATGCTGTCGCTGTTCCGCGAAACGTTTCCAGCGCTGCCCGAGGGCACGATGCTGCTGCTCGACGAGCCGGAGATGGCGCTTTCGGTCTCCAACCAGCGGCGGATTTTGAAGATGCTGCTCGAGCTGGTGGACCAGAAGAAGTTCCGCATCATCTGCGCGACGCATTCGCCGGTGCTCATCGAGGCGCCGGAGACCTATGTGATCAACCTCGACAACTACATCAACCGGAACGTGCCTGACCTGACGATGGGCGTGGAAGGGTCGAGCACCATTCAGTAGGTCGGCGCCGGCGGGCAGGCGATGAAGCGCGACACGCTCGTCGATTTCTTTGAGTCAATCGTGCGGCAGGAGGGCGCGGCCCTGGCCTACGACGACGGCCTGCGTCCGCGCTCTTATACATATGCGCAACTGGAGGCCGCCGCGCGGCGGTTCGCCGTACGTCTGGCGGAGGCGGGCGCCGGCCGCGGCGACCGCGTCGTCCTGTGGAGCGAGAACCGTCCGGAGTGGGTGGCGGCGTTCTGGGGGTGTCTGCTGCGCGGCGTGGCGGTGGCGCCGATCGACGAGCGCCACTCGGAGGACTTTTTTGCGCGGGTGGTGCGCATCACCGGGCCCAGGGTGATTCTGCTTGGCGAAGCTCCGCAGCCGCGCGCGCTGCCGCCGGGCGTTCCGGTGTGGCGGCTGGACGAGCTGGACTGGCGCACGCCCGCGCCGCCGTCGTCGCCCGTGGAGATCGCCGCCTCCGACATCGTCCAGATCCTGTTTACATCCGGCGCCACCGCGGACCCGAAGGGCGTCATCATCACGCACCGAAACATTCTCGCCAATATTGTTCCGGTGGAGCGGGAGATCCGGAAATATCTTCATTACGCGCGGCCCTTCCGCCCGATCCGGTTTCTCAACCTGCTGCCGCTGAGCCACATGTTCGGGCAGGCGATGGCGGCTTTCATCCCGCCGATTCTCGGCGGTACGGTCGTTTTCCTGCGCACGCAGGATCCGCGCGAGATCGTGCGGCAGATCCGCACGCGGCGCATCAGCGTGATGGTCTCGGTGCCGCGCATCCTCGAGCTGCTGCGCGAATACATCCTCGCGGTGGCGCCGGAGGCGGGGCAACCGGCGCCAGCGGGCGAAAGATTCTGGCGGCGCTGGTGGCGCTACCGGAGAGTACACTCGCTGTTCGGGTGGAAGTTCTGGAGCTTCATCGTCGGCGGCGCGGCGCTGGATGCGGCGCTCGAAGAGTTCTGGGGCAATCTGGGATTTGCGGTGATCCAGGGATACGGGCTCACCGAGGCGGCGCCCATCGTCACGCTGAACCATCCGTTCCATGCGCGGCGCGGCTCGGTGGGCAAGCCGATTGCGGGCGTCGAGATCCGCATTGCGCCCGACGGTGAAGTCCTGGTGCGCGGGCCGAACATCACGTCCGGCTATTACAACGACCCGGAGGCCACGGCCGAAGCGTTTGAGGATGGCTGGCTCCACACGGGCGACATCGGCGAGCTCGACGCCGAAGGCCGGCTCTACATCAAGGGCCGCAAAAAGGAGATGATCGTTCTGCCCGACGGGCGGAACGTCTTCCCCGAAGACGTTGAGAAAGTGTTGCAGGCGATTGGCGGCGTGCGCGAAGCGGCGGTGGTGGGTCTGCCGGGCGCGGGCGGGGAAAGCGTGCATGCCGTACTCGTGCTTGATGAGGGCGTCGATGCAGAGTCCGTGGTGCGGCAGGCCAACGCGCGGCTGGAAGAACATCAGCGGATCCGCGGCTACACGGTTTGGCCGGAGCCGGAGCTGCCGCGCACGGAAGGCACGCGCAAGCTGAAGCGGCGGCTGATCCGACAGCGTCTCGCGGGCGGCGCCGCGCAGCCGGCCGCGCGTCCGGCCGAGGATCCGGTGGCGGCGATTCTCGCCCGGTATGCGGGCGGGCGGACCGTGACGCCGGAGACGTCGCTCGACGAGCTTGGCCTGAGTTCGCTCGACCGGATTGAGCTGATGGTGGCGCTGGAGCAGCAGCTCGGGCGCACGGTGGATGAGGCGGCCTTTGCGAGCGCGCGCACGGTGGCTGAATTGCGGCAACTCGAAAAAGCGCCGCCGGCGCCGCCCGCCGAGCCGTTGGAATTCCCGCGCTGGAGCCGCACCCGCTGGGCCCACTGGCACCGCGTGTTTCATTTGAACGCGTGGGTGCTGTGGCTGGCGCGGATCTTTGCGTGGGTGCGGGTGGAAGGGCGTGAGAATCTCAACGGGCTGGAGCCGCCGGTGCTGTTTGCATCGAACCACCAGGGCTATTTCGACACGCCGATCCTGTTCATCGCGATGCCCTGGAAGTGGCGGCACCGGCTGGCGCCGGCCATGCGCAAGGAGTTCTTCGACGCGCACTTTCACCCGGAGCGGTTCCCGTGGTGGAAGCGGCTCACCAACTCGCTGAATTATTATCTTGCCTGCCTGATCTTCAACGCCGTCCCCATCCCGCAGCGGGAGGCGGGGGCGCGCGAGGCGCTGCGGTATCTGGGCGAGCTCGCCGCCGAGGGCTGGTGCCCGCTGATCTTTCCGGAGGGCAAGCACAGCCGCGACGAGACGGTGCTGCCGTTTCTGCCCGGCATCGGCATGATGGCGGCCCGGCTGCGGATTCCCGTGGTTCCCATCCGGATCCGCGGTTCGAACCGCGTGCTTCACCCGGACTGGCGGTTTCCGAGACCGGGCATCGTGCGCGTGAAAATCGGCCGGCCGGTGCGGCTGGAAGGCGAAGACCATGCCGCGCTGGCGCGCCAACTGGAAGAGATCATCCGCGCCATGTAGTAAGATGCCCGCAAGGAGGGCCTTGGCTGTGCGCGCTGTCAACGCGCTCTGCGCTCTGGGCCTCGCCTCCGCACTGATCTTCGGTCAGGGCGGCCCCCGGGCGGCGCAGCTCGCCTATGAGCGCGGCCTGCGGCTGGAGCAGGAAGGGCAGCTCGAACTGGCGCTGACGGCGTATGCCGAAGTGCTGGAGCACAACCCGCGCTCTTCGGCGGCGCTGCGGCGGCGCGCCGGGCTGCTGGTGCAACTGGGAAGGCTGGATGAAGCCGGCGCCGAACTCGAGCGCGTGTTCGCGCTGAACCGTTCCGACCCGGAGGGCTGGAGGCTTCGCGGAGAGCTTCAGCTCGCGCGGGGCGAACCCCAGGCGGCGATCGAATCGTTCGAGCGCTGCCTTTCGATGCAATATGAAACCTCGGCCGTGCAGCGCGGCCGCGGCGAAGCGCTGGCGCGGCTCGGCCGCAATGAGGAGGCGCTTGAGGCGTTCGGCCGCGCCATCCGTCTGCGGCTGGACGATCCGCGGCCGTGGCTGGAGCGTGGCAAGCTGCTGGCTTCGCTCGAGCGTTACCACGATGCCATTGAGGATTTCGACCGGGCGCTGGCGCTCGATCCAGGGCTCGCCGATGCGCTTTACTACCGCGGCCACGCGCACGGGCAGGTGGGCCGTTTCGACCGCGCGGAAACAGACCTGGATGCCGCCTTGCAGATGGCTCCGCCCGGGTGGGCGCTGCGCGCGGACGCACTGATGTACCGCGGCGCCGCGCGGGCCGAACTGGGACGCACGGAACAGGCGCTGCGCGATTACACGGCGGCGCTGGAAGCGCGGCCTGACTTTGTGCGGGCGCTGCTCGTGCGGGGCGAGCTGCTGGCCCGCCTTGGCCGGCATGAGGAGGCGCTGGCGGACAGGAATCGAGCGGTCGAACTCGAGCCGCGCAATCCGGCGGCGCTGATCGGCCGAGGGGGCTCGCTCCACGCGCTGGGCATGCACGAGCTGGGGCTCCAGGACAGGACGCGCGCCATCGAGCTGGACCCGAGGAATCCGCTCGGCTGGCACGCGCGCGGCGCGGCGTATTTCCTGTTGGGGCGCTATGAAGAGGCGCTTGCGGATCTGGAAAAGGCGCTGCAACTGGCCCCGCAGGATGCGGAGCTTCAGCGGCTGGTGGAGCGGGCGCGGGCTGAGGCGGCGGCCCAGCGCAAAGAGCGTGAAGCGGCTGCGGCGGCAGCGGCGGGCGCGGCGCAGGACGTGGGTCAACCAACAGCAGGGCAGCCGGCGGCGCTGTCCCCGGGGCAGGCTGAGCGAGCCGAGGCCAAGACCGAAGTGGAGTCACCGCCGCCCGCGGCGCGGGCCGCGCCAGTGCCGGCGCAGCGCGAGTCCGCCAGGAGGCTGGTGGCGCAAAGCGCCGCTGCCTGCCATGCGGAGGGGCGGCGGCTGATTCAACAGGGGCGATTCGAGGAGGCGCTCGCGCCGCTCACCTGCGCGGTGGAAAAAGACCCGGCCCTGGCGCTGGCCTGGAACGCGCGCGGATACGCGCTCCTCCGGCTGGGCCGCTACCGGGAGGCGCTGGCCGACTTTGACCGCGCGCTCGAGCTGAACCCGCGCTACGAGAATGCGCGCCACAACCGCGAAGCGGCCGCGCGGCGGCTGGGCCCGTGAATCGGACGTCCGTCAATCCATCTCTTCGCGCTTCACCACCACCCAGCTCCGGACGGCCAGCGCGCCGAGGAACAGCAGCACGGCGTACAGGAGCACGCCGTCCAGGGTGAGCGCGGCCATGCCGGCGAGGGCGGCGTAGGCGGCGAGTGCCCATTTCAGCTTGCGGCGCAGGACGGCGGGGTCGAAGTCCAAGGAGTCACCTCGGCATGTTGTAGGAGAAGACGAGCTGGAGGCGGATCTCCGAGCCCTGATATTCGCCCGGCAGCGGGGGGAACGGATTGGAGGCGCTGATGCTGGCGACGGCGGCGCGGTCGAGCGCCTCCAGGCCCGAAGGCACGGCAATGACCAGCTTTGGCACCTGCCCGTTGCGGCTGATGCTGAACTGAATGACCGTCCGCCCGCGCGCCCCGAAGCGCACGCTTTCCGGCATAACCGCGTACCAGTTGCGGCGCACGGCGGCGAGCACCTGAATCAGGTAGGGGCGGAAGTCGACGCCCCTGGGGTCGCTGAGCAGTTCGAGCGTGCTGCCGGGCCGCCCAGGGCGCGGCGTCTGAAGGGCGCCCTCGCTGACGCCTCCGGCACCGGGGACGTCGCCCACGGCAAGGCCCGAGCCGCCAGCGCCTTTGGCCAGCGATTTCACGGTTTCGGCGACGCCCGACGGCGGCAGCGCAATGCGCGGCTGCGCGGGCGGCGTCTGCGGGCCGCCCACCGGCTCGAAGGGATTGTCGCGCTTTGGAGGCGCGGGCTTTGGTGGCTCAGGCAGGCCTGAGCCGGGCAGCGGGGCGGGAGGCGGCGGCTGGGTGATGGCGATGTTGGGGACATCAAAGTCGAGTTCGCGGCCGCGGCGGGCTTCCGGCGCTCCCGGGGGCGGCTGGAAGGGCCGCGGCGTTCCGCGCGTTTCCGGCTGCCGGATGGCGGGGCGGGGCATCAGGGCGGTGATGTCCACCTCGGCCGCCGGCTTGCCGCGCTGCGGCTCCTTCTGCGTCAGCCGGAACGACGGAGGCGGAGCAACAAGCGGCGTCGACCGGCGCACGTCGATGACGATCTCCGGCGCAGACCGGCCGGGCGGGGACGGGGCGGGCATCCAGGCCAACGTCAGCAGCACGATGGTGTGGACGAACAGGGCGCCACAGGCGGCCACGGCGTGGCGGCGCGGCGCGTCTTCGTCGTGCAGCTCGAGCAACAGGCGCGGCGCAGCGCCCGCAGCGAGAGCATCGATGCCGGCGGACTTCTGCATTGGAAGTGTGTAAGAGCCCTACAACCAGATTGACGCGGCGCGCAGCCGCTCGGCTACCACCCGGCCGTGTTCGGCGATGCGCTCGGCAATGCGCAGCGCCAGCCGCAGAGCCGCGGCGCCTGCCTCGCCGTCCACCACCGGCCGCGTGCGGTGCGTCACGCAATCGAGGAACGATTCAAGTTGCCGCCGCAGCGGCTCGCCTTTGACCACCGGCTGCGGTTCGAAGCGCACCTGGCGGTCCTCGCCGACGGAGATCGCCAGACACTCCTGCTTGGTGTAGTCCACCGAGACGTACTGCCGCGGCTGGAAGAAGCGCAGCTTGCGCACGCGTTCCGTGGAGACGCGCGAGGCGGTCAGGTTGGCGATGCACCCGCCAGGGAATTCCAGGCGGACGTTGGCGATGTCCGGTTTCGGCGACAGCACGGCGATGCCGGCGGCGCGGACCTCGGCCGGTTCTTCGCCGGTCATGGAAAGCACCAGGTCGAGGTCGTGGATCATCAGGTCGGCGACGACGTCGACATCCAGGCTGCGGGGCGAGAAGACGCTGAGGCGGTGTACCTCAAAGAACAGCGGCAGCCGCAGGATGCGGCGCGCCGCTTCGACGGCCGGATTGAAGCGTTCCAGGTGCCCGACCTGAAGAATGCGGCCGCGGCGGGCGGCGGCCTGGAGCATCCGCTGCGCTTCCTGTTCGGATGCGGCCATCGGCTTTTCCACCAGCACGTCAAGGCCAGCCTCGAGCAACCGGCAGGCGACCTCGGCGTGGGTTGTCGTCGGCGAGGCGACCACGGCGGCGTCGCACCGTGAGGCCAGCTCATCCAGCGAGCCACACACGGCGCCGCCGTATTCGGCCGCGGCGGTGCGGGCGCGCTCCGTGTCGGGGTCATAAACGGCGGCCAGGCAGGCGCGTTCGCAGGAAGAGATCACGCGCAGGTGATTGCGTCCGAAGACGCCCGCGCCGGCGACACCGAGACGGACTTGGGCAGTGCTCATTCTCCCTCCGGCGGATATCCGATCACGGTGATGCCATGCTGATCGGCCAGCGCGAGCATTTCATCGCGGTCCAGCAGCAGCGTGCGGCCCGCGTCCACGGCCAGGGCGGTGGTCCCCGTTTCGGCCATCGTCCGGATGGTGCCCGGGCCGGCGACGGGCACGTCAAAGAGCAGATGCGCGCGGCGCCGCGACACCTTCACCAGCCGCAGCGGGCGGCCGTTGACCAGACTGGCGGCGCGGCGCAGCATCGCATCGGTGCCCTCCATCGCCTCCACGGCCACGCAGGCCCGCTCGCTCACCGCCACGCTCTGGCCGACATCGAGCGCGGCCAGGGCGTTGGCGATGCGGCGGCCGTATTCGATGTCCTTCCGCTCATCGCTCGCCGGCGCGCGTTGCGTGAGCACGCCCTCGCCGGCGAGCAACGGTTTGAGCAGCAGCGTGGAGTCCGCCAGCCGGATGCCCTCTTTTTCCAGTTCTCTCTGCACCGCGCCGATCAATGCGTCCGTGTTCCGATGCTCGAGCGACATCAGCACGCGGAACAGGCGCCAGTCCGGCCGGAGCGAGCTGAACAGGGAGGTGTGCTTCACCTGTCCGGCCATGATCACTTCGGTGATTCCTTCGCTCTTGAGGATGTCGATCAGGCGGCCCAGTTCGGCGATGGTGATCCAGTAGCAGCGTGAGGCGAGCCGCTCCACCTCCGGCGGAGCGTGGTCCTTCAGGGCGACGACCACCACCTCATGCCCCAGCCGGCGCGCTTCTTCGAGCGCCAGCACGGGGAAGCGGCTCGAGCCGGCGATGAGCCCGTATCTCACTTGATGATCCCACGCTCCGAGGTCTGGATGAACTCCAGCAGCTCGGCGATTTCGGTGGTCTGCGGCACTTCCGCGCGGATCCGCTCCACCGCCTGCGAAGTGTTCAGCTTGTCGCTGCGGAGCAGGCGGAACGCCTTGTGCAGAGCGTCGATGGCCTCAGGAGGGAAGCCGCGCCGCTCGAGCCCCACCTTGTTGGCGCCATAGAGGTGGGATTCGCGCGGCGTCACCGTCATCGAGAAGGGCAGCACGTCCTGGGTGATGACGCTGTAGCCGCCGACGAAGGCGTGGCGGCCGATGCGGCAGAACTGATGCACGCCGGAGAAGGCCTCGATGATCGCCCAGTCCTGGATGGTGACGTGGCCGGCGAGCGTGGCGGCGTTGCCCAGAATGCAGTGGCTGCCGATGCGCGCGTCGTGGGCGACGTGGGCGTAGGCCATGATCAGATTGTCGTCGCCGATCTCGGTCAGCCCGCCGCCTCCGGCCGTGCCGCGGTGGATGGTGACGAATTCGCGGATGCGGTTGCGGTGGCCGATGCGCGTTGCGGTGCGCTCGCCGCGATACTTCAGGTCCTGCGAGGCGACGCCCACGGTAGAGTACGGAAAGAACAGGTTGTCTTCGCCGATCCAGGTGGGCCCTTCGATGTAGAGATGGCCCATCAGGCGCGTGCGCGCGCCGATCTCCACCTCCGCGCCAATGATGCAGTAGGGTCCGATCTCCGCGTCCGGGTGGATCCGCGCCGCGGGATCCACGATGGCCGTGGGGTGGACGCCCATGGGATCAGCCCTGGCTGGCGCCCTGTGCCGGGCGGTCGACCAGCTTGCACATGACGACGCCTTCGGCCACCACCTGTCCGTTGACCTTCGCCGTGCCCTGCATCTTGACCACCGTCTCCTTGCGCTTCAGCGTGACGCACTCGATGATGAGCGTGTCGCCGGGCAGCACCGGGCGTCGGAATTTTGCTTCCTCGATGGACGCAAACAGGACGAGCTTCGATTTGCGGTCCGGCACCGTCTTCAGCACGAGCACGCCGCCCACCTGCGCCATCGCCTCGACGATGAGCACGCCGGGCATGACCGGATATTCCGGAAAATGGCCCATGAAAAACGGCTCGTTGGCGGTGACATTTTTCATGCCCACAATGCGGTCCTCTTCGATTTCGAGGATCCGGTCGACGAGCAGCATCGGGTAGCGGTGGGGCAGGATGTCGCGGATGTCGATATTTTCCAGAACGGCCATGAGACCGCTATTCTAACAAACGATGCATGAGACGCTTGCGAAGGCGCAGGCCGCGTGGCCTGCGGCGAAGGCGCTGCTCCGGCGTCTGGTGGAGTGCGAGTCGCCCAGTGAAGACGCCGCGGCCGTGAGCCGCCTGATGGAGCTGCTGGCCGAAGAGACGCGCGACTGCGCCACGGCCCGGTTGGTGAAGATGCCGCACGCCGGCCGTTGCCTGCTGCTTCGCTTCACGCTGCCCGGCCCGCGGCGAAAAACGGGCCCAGCACTGCTTGCCGTGGGCCACGGGGACACGGTGTGGCCCATTGGGACGCTGCGGACAATGCCGTGGCGCGAGACGCCGGAACGGCTCTACGGGCCGGGCGTGCTGGACATGAAGGCCGGGCTCGTGTTGTTCATCACCGCGGTGCGGCTGCTGCGGGAGCTGGACTGGCCGGTGCGGCGGGCGGTCGATCTCTGGGTCGTCTCCGACGAAGAAACCGGCAGCCATGACTCGCGCCCGCACACCGAGAAACTGGCCCGCGCCAGCTCGGCCGTGCTGGTGCTCGAGCCCGGCACGGGTCCTGAGGGCAGGCTCAAGACGGCCCGCAAGGGCGTGGGGCTGTGGACGGTGCGCGTGTACGGGAGGAAGGCGCATGCGGGCGTGGATTTCACCGCCGGGGCGAATGCGATTGTCGAGCTGGCGCGGCAGACGGACAGGATCGCGGGATTCACGGATCTCGCGCGCGGGCTCACCGTGAATCCGGGCGTCATTCGCGGGGGGACGCGGACGAACGTCGTGCCCGACCTGGCCGAACTGGAGGTGGACGTGCGCGTGGCGCGGCTGCGGGACGCCGAATGGCTGGAGAAGCGCTTCCGCGGGCTGCGGCCGTTTGACCGGCGCTGCCGTCTGGAAGTGGAAGGCGGGCTGAACCGCCCGCCGATGGAGCGCACGCGGGCCATCGCGGCGCTGTTCCGCACGGCGCGGCGGATTGCGCGCGCCGAGCTTGGGCTGGAGCTGGAGGAATCGGCCACCGGCGGCGGCTCGGACGGCAATTTCACTGCCGCGCTCGGCGTGCCGACGCTCGACGGGCTCGGCGCCGTGGGTGAAGGCGCGCACGCGCCGCACGAGTCCGTGCTTCAGGCGCCCGCGCCCGCGCGCATCGCCCTGTTGGCCTGCCTTGTGCGCCATCTGGGACAATAGGAAGGGATCGGCGAAGGCATGGTCATCACCGGGCTGTATTTTGCTCTGGCCTCGGCGGCGGCGGGCGCGCTTCTCGGCCGGCTCGCGACGCCCTGGGCCGGAGCGCCATTCTACATTTTCGCCCTGTTCTGTTTGTGGTTTTTCCGCGACCCCGAGCGGGAAATTCCCGAAGGGCCGTATGCGCTGTCTCCGGCCGACGGGAAGATCGTGCGGATCAAAACCTCGCCGAAAGAGACGGTGGTGAGCATTTTTCTCAACGTTTTTGACGTGCACGTGAACCGGGCGCCCATCGGCGGAAAAGTCATTGATGTCACCTACCGGCCGGGCCGGTTCCTGGTGGCCAGCCGCGATGAGGCGAGCGCGCAGAACGAAATGAACACGATCACCATCGACGGGCGCGAGTCCATGGTGAAGTTTTCGCAGATTGCCGGGCTGATCGCGCGGCGCATCGTCTGCCACTGCAAGCCGGGCGACTTCGTCACCGCGGGCGAAAGGATCGGGATGATCCGCTTTGGTTCCCGCGTGGACGTGCATCTGGGGCCGGAGTGGTCGCTTCGGGTGAGGGAAGGCGAGCGCGTGCGCGCCGGCTCGTCCATCCTGGCCGAACTGCGGCCGAAGGGCTGAAGGCGCCATGATGACTCCCCGCGTGAACCTGCGCGAGAAGCTGATCGACCCGAACTCGCCGGACCGCCGGCCGCGGCGCGCCGCCTACGCGCTGCCGACGCTGTTCACCGCGGGCAACCTGTTCCTGGGGTTTCTGGCGATCCTGAAGTCGATCGAGGGCGCGCTGTGGGCGCACACGGGCCACCTGGGACCGAACCCGCACTGGGAGCTGGCGGCGAAGGTGATCGGCGTGGCGGTGTTTTTTGACGGGCTGGATGGGCGCATCGCCCGGCTCACGAACACGACCTCGGAGTTTGGCCGCGAGCTGGACTCGCTGGCCGACGTGATCAGCTTTGGGATTGCGCCCGCGGTGCTGGCCTTCGTCTACGGCTTCCAGTTCCTCGATCCGGCGACGCCGCCGGAGGTGCGCCGCTACGTTTTGCAGGCCGGCTACTTTATCCTGTTCATGTTTGTCTGCTGTGGATCGATGCGGCTGGCCCGGTTCAACATCACCACGAATCCGGTGCCGCGCAACCCGGGCCGCCCGGACCGCAAGTATTTCGTGGGGCTGCCGATCCCCGCGGCGGCGGGCATGGTGGCTGCGGTGATTTACGCGGCCGGCTGCGAACCGCTCACCTGGTGGCCGCTGAGCGCCGCCTGGGCGGCGCTGCTGGCGCTGCTGAGTTTCCTGATGGTGAGCACCTGGCGCTACCGCAGCTTCAAGGATTTCAATCTGCTGAGCCCGCGCAGTCCGCGCAGCGTGGTGCTGCTGGGCATGCTGTTCTACCTGATCTGGAACTTCTCGCAGCCGGTGCTGCTGGCCATGGCCACGGCGTATGTCGCCAGTGGAATCATCGTGCGCGTTGGCGGCCTTTTTCGGAACATGCTTCACCGGGGCGCTCCCGCGGGAACGGGCCATGCGTAAGACGGAATGGCTGTTGATCGGCGGCGATTCCATGCTGGGCCGCGAAATCCGCGAGCTTGTTGAGGAACAGGAGCTGCCTGTCACGCTGCGGCTGGCCTCGAGCCGAGCGGCGGAAAGCATTCTCTCCGCCCCGGAAGACGAGGACGAGGACATTACCGTCATGCATCCGCTGGACGAGACGCTGGTGGAGTCAGCCGATGTGGTGCTGCTGGGCGGCGACCCTGAAGTGAACCGCCGGGCGGTGGCATTGGCGCGCCAGAGCGCCTCGCGGCCGGCGCTGGTCGACCTGACCGGGCAGTTCGAGGATCTGCCGGAGTCCCGGCTGCGGGCGCCCATTCTGGAAGAGCGGCCGGCGGAGATGCCGGAAGACGCCATCCACACGGTGGCGCATCCGGCGGCGGTGGCGCTGGCGCGGCTGCTCACGCTGCTCGATGCCCGGCACCGCGTGGTGCGCGCGGTGGCGACGATTCTCGAGCCCGTAAGCCAGCAGGGGCGTGCCGGAGTGGATGAACTGCATCAGCAGACGGTGAGCCTGCTCCATTTCCGATCCGTGCCTCAGGAGGTCTTTGGCGCGCAGGTCAGCTTCAATCTGCTGCCGCGCTATGGGAGCGAAGCGCCGCACCCGCTGTCGGAGGCCGCGGCGCGGATTGAGCGCCATCTGGCGTCGATGCTGGGCGCGCGGCATGTGGCGCTGCCTTCGGTGCGGCTCATCCAGGCGCCTGTCTTTCACGGCTACTGCATGAGCGTGTGGGTGGAGCTCGCTCAACGCCCGCCGGTGGAGGCGCTTGAGCGGGAGCTGGAGGAGGCCGGGATCGACGTGCGCCGCGCCGACGTCGAGCCGGCGTCCAACCTCTCCGTGGCCGGGCAGGTGGGCATCACGGTGAGCGACATTGCCGAAGACCGCGCCTCGGCGCAGGGGGTCTGGTTCTGGCTGGCGTTTGACAACCTGCGCGCCCACGCCGAAGCGGTGCTGCTGACGGCCGGGCTGCTGGCGCGGAAAAGGAGCGGGGCATGAGCCGCGCACTGGCGGCCGTGCTGGCGTCGCTCGCCCTGGCCGGGTGCGGTTACCATGTGGGCGGCCGCGCCGATCTGCTGCCCTCCACCCTGCGCACCATCGCGATTCCCGCCTTCGGCAACGCGAGCCCGCGCTACCGGCTCACCGCGCAACTGCCGGCGGCGGTGACGCGGGAGTTTCTCACCCGGACCCGTTACCGCGTGGTGGCAGATCCCAACGAGGCCGATGCCGTGCTCTATGGGGTGGTCAAGAACTACTACAGCTTCCCGACGCTGTTCGATCAGCGCACCGGGCGCGCCGCCGGCGTGCAGATCCACGTGTTCCTCGACGTGAAGCTGGTGGAGCGAGCCACCGGCAGGGTTCTCTTTGAGCGGCAGAACTACGAGTTCCGCGACCGCTACGAAATCGCCGTCGACCAGTTGCAGTATTTCGACGAAAGCACCACAGCGCTGGAACGGCTGAGCCGGGACGTGGCCCGGCAACTGGTGAGTTCCATTCTCGAGGCCTTCTGACGCGATGACGTCCGCGCAACTGCTCCGCGAGCTGGAACGCAGGCCGCCGCCCCCCCTGCTGCTGCTGGCCGGGCCGGAGGACTATCTGCGGCGCAGGTGCCGCCAGGCGCTGATCGAAAAGTGTCTGGCGCCGGAAGAGCGCGACGGGGGCTTCGTCCGGCACGACCTCGAGGAGATTTCGCTGGCAGACGTGCTGGATGACGCACGTTCCTTCTCGCTGTTTGCACCGCGGCGGCTGATCTGGGTGTCTTCGGCGGAAGCGGCGCTGCCGCGCGGCCGGGCGGCCGAGGCGGCCGAGGCGGCCGAGGAAGCGGGCAGCGGGGCGGGCGGTGCGGATGCGGAGCTTCTGGCCGCTTACGCCAAGGACCCGCCGCCGGGCGTGACGCTTGTCTTCGACGCCCGCCGCTGGGACTTCGAGGGCGAGGACAAGGCGCGGATGGAGCGCCTGCTGAAGTTTTATGCGCCCGCCGCCGTGGTGGAGTTGCGCCGGCTGGATGCGCAGGAGGCGGTGGATCTGGCGATGGAGCTGGCCTCGGAGAGGGGCCTGAAGCTTGGCCGGCGCGAGGCGGAGATGCTGGCCACGGCCACGGCCTACGATGGCATGCGGCTCGCCACGGAAATCGAGAAGCTGTCCCTGTACTGCGCGGGCCGCCCCGTGAGCGCGGCCGGCATCGCCGCGCTGGTTCCGGACGCCGAGGAGACCACTGTCTTTGGGCTGGTGGACGCATTGGCGCGGCGCGACCGCGGCCGGGCGCTGCATCTGCTGGACGTGCTGCTGCGCGGCGGCGAGTATCTGCCGCTGGCGCTGATGTTTCTCGAGGGCGTCTTCCGCATGGCACTGGCCGCGCGCGAGCAGAAGCTGCGCTCGGCGCAGGAGGTGCAGTCCTTTTTCCAGCGGATGGGCATGCCGATGTGGCGGGCGCGCGCCGAACAGGTCTTCCTGGCGGCTTCGCGCTTCTCGAGCGCGCAGCTTGCGGCGGGCATCGGCGCCATCTTCGAGGCCGACAGCGCGCTGAAGTCGACGCGTCCGGACGACCGTCTGGTGATGGAGCAGTTCATCCTGCGGCTGACGGCATGAACCCCCGGCGGGCCCTGCCTGAGGCCGCGTAACAGGAAGGCGGCGCTGAAGCTTCGTCTGCGGCGTTCTCCGTCGAAGCCCGGGTTGCGCCGCCCGCCTGTCCGTGCGGCCGCGGTCACTGGTTCGGGCATTGTCCCTGAAGGTTGGCCTCGAACGCGAGGAGGTGCCGCAGGGAGCCTTGCAGCAGGTTCGCGTACAGGCGTTTCAGGTCCATCTGCCGGGTGTCCCTGATGGCGTTTTCCAGGTCCTCGATGTCCTTCTTTTCTATCGTGACGCCAACGTTCAGAGCATCCTGCGCGGACACATTTCCTCTGGCGATCAGCTCGGCGTAGAGCGCCGCCAGTTCCGCGTTGGCGAAGACGCCGGGCTTGTCCTCCTTCGCCGGGTCCGCAATCGCGTACCGGGCCAGGGCCCTGCCGACGGCATCGAAGTGGCGCTGTTCGCTGCCGGCGATGCGCTCGAAGACCGGCAGCTTCCACTTCTCGTACATCGCCTGGTAAACGTCCCGCGCCAGCTTCTCTTCCTCGCGCATGAAGGCGAGCTTCTGCTGCTCGGCCTGCGTCAGGGCGGCGGCCGCTGGTGTGGAGGTTGGCTGGAACCGCCAACCCCGGCCCTGCTGCGCCATGGCCGGCACGGCAGCCATCACCGTGGTCAAAAGGGCAATAGCGCCCATCATCGTGTGGGTTTTGCAATTCTTCATGGGATCTTCCTCTCCGGGCAGGTGCTTCACGCCTGCTGCCCGCGATGGTGGGTTGCAACGGGGCTGCCAGTCAGCAGACTGGCGCGCCGCTTCTGAAAACAGGACGCTTGTTCTGACGAAGTCCGCCCCCGCGGCGGAGGCGGGCCGCTGCCTTTGCGCGGCGGGCTGCAAGCCGTGCGCACCCCGGGCGTCCAGACCGGTGGGTTTTTTGCCGTCCTGTGTGGTGGCTGCGGGACAAGGGAGGGAGGCAGAAGCGTTGACAGGCGGCGGCAGGAAAAATCGGCCGGCCGCGGCATTGCGCCGGCGGCCGGCCGGCCGGAAGAAGACGAGGCGGAGTGGGCCTCAGGCGAGGAGAGTGATCAGTTCCGTTCTCCTGGCTACTGCCATCATAGCCGCCCGTGCGCGCCGATTCAACAGAAGTCGGCAGAAATGTTTAAAACGTTAGATGGCCTATTTGTTTTGCGCTGGGCCCGTTGCCGGCTGCCGCGCCACTTCGCCGCGGCGCGCCTCGTCGAGCGAGATGCCGTAGGTGTCGAGCAGCGTGCCGGCGGCCTGTTCCAGCGCGAGCCGCGCCGAGTGCCAGTTGGCGCGCGCGGCCGCCTCGGCCGCCTCCGCCTGGGCCAGCGCCCGCTGCTGCTGCACCACTTCAAACGGCGTCGAGACGCCGGTGGCAAACTTCTTTTCTTCGGCCGCGAGCAGCGTGCGGGCGAGCTCGAGGTTTTTCGAAGCCGCTTCCCAGCGCGTGCGCGCCTGCCGGGCGGCGGCCAGGGCGTTGGCGAGATCGACCTGCACCTGGAGCAGGAACTGCGCCAGCCCCAGCTCGGCCTGCCGGAGCTGGAGCGCGTCGATGCCCTGGTCGGCGATGCCCTGCCGGTTGCGCAATGGGGCCTGGAAGAAGACGCCGCCGTTGATCGAAGGGAAGTTGCGGCGGAAGCTCTGGCCGAGGGCCGAACCGAAGCCGCCCGCGAAATAGGGATCCGGCTGCTGCACGCGCGGCGGCTGGCCGGGCGTGATGCTGGTGACGGTGCGCCCGGTCCCGGCCAGGCCCTGCTGGGTGGTCGTGCCGAAGGCGACGGCGCGCGGCAGCAGCGCGCTTTTCGTACCGAGCGAACTGACCTGGGTGGACTCGACGCCGGCCAGCCGCACGGCGATGTCCGGCCGGCGCTGCATGGCTGTCTCAAGCAGCGTGGCCAGATCCGGCAGCTTCTCTTCGGCCGGAGCGGAGAGCGTGTCGAGGAGCACGATCTTTGCTGCGCGCAGTTCGGCGTCGGCGACGCCGTTGCGGCTGATCAGGTTTTTCAGGCGCAGCTCGTTCTGGCTGTGAGTGGTCTCGGCGATGATCAGGTCGCGCCGCGCAGCCGCCTCCTGGGATTCCGCGGGAAGCACGTCCACGCCGGCCAGCGCGCCGAGTTCGTAGCGGCGGCGGCTTTCGCGCACGAACCGCTCGGCCGTTTCCAGCGCGCTGCGGCGCGCCTTGAGTTCTTCACCGGACGCCAGCAGGGCGTAGTAAGCGCTCAGCACCGCATTCACCGTGCCCATCACCTGGGCGCGGAACTGTTCGTCCGAGCTGCGCAGGTTGATTCGCGACACGGTGATGGTGCGGGCGTTGACCGCGCGTCCAAAGCCCTGGAGCAGGTTGTGTTGCAGGCTGAGGGAAAGCGTGGTCGCCCAGCTTGGGTTCAGCAGGTTGGTGGGCGAGTTCTCCTCCAGCCAGTTTCCGCGGAGGCTGAGGGTGGCGTTGCCACCGGTGAGGAAGCCCTGCTGGATGGAGTAGGACGTGTTGACCAGGTCCTGCACGAGAACGGGCGTGAGGCTCTGCACGGCGTTCGGCTGGGGAATGCTGCGGTGCGCGTAGGTGGTGGTGGACTGCACGATCGGGTCGAGGTTCTGCGTGATGGGGCCGAGCTGGGTGATCTGTGCGTTGCCGGCGCCGCGGGAGACCGTGCCCGTGCCGCCGCCGGCGACGCCCGCCGCGCTCTGCGAGCCGAGCACGCCCTGGCCGCTGGCCACCACGCCGGCCTGCGCGGCGGCGCTGGGCACGCCGGGCAGCGCGCCGCCGGCTTCTGCGCGCGTGAGCCGCACGGCGGCCAGGACCGGACTGTAGCGCGCAATCTCGAGGTCGATGTTGTTTTCGAGCGCCAGCGCGATGGCGTCCTGGATGGTCAGATAGAGATGCCCGGCGCGGATGAGGCCGCGCAGGCGCTGCGAGTTCGCCAGCCGTGCCGGAGGAACGGTCTGCGCCTGATACGGGCGCAGAAACACGCTGGTTTGCGGCCGCACGGGTTCGATGCCAGTGCGCATCTGCGCCGGCGTCACGGGAGCTGCCACCAGCCAGGCGAGCGCCGCGGCCGCCGTCTGCCGCATGCGTATCATCGCTTCACCTCCTCGGGCGCACGGGACTGGATGCCGGTGATCTCGCCGCGCAGCGCCTCCTCGACGGAGATGTTGTGGACTTCCAGCGTCCGGCCGAGCGCCTGATCGAGCGCGATTTTCGCATGGCTGTAGTTGGCCATCGCCTGCACTTCGGCGCTCTGCGCCGCGGCAAGGTCGCGCTGATCCTGAACGATCTGGAACGCGGTGGTCGCGCCCAGCTCGTACTTCTTGCGGTCGGCAGCGAGCGTGGCTTCGGCCAGTTCGCGCGCCTTCACCGCCGCCTCATAGCGGGCGCGGGCCTGCTGAAGCCCGATGACCGCGTTCTGCACGTCCACGCGGATCTGGTTGATGTTCTTTTGCAGGATCAGCTCGTTCTGGCGGATTTCCAGCAGACTGGCGGCGTAATCCGACTGCGCCGCGCGGTTGCGCAGCGGGATATTCAGCGAAAATCCGGCTGAATAGTTCGGGAAATTCCGCCGCAAAATCTGTTTCCAGAGATTTCCGTAGCCGCCGACGAAGATTTCCGGCACTCCGGCGACGGCGCCCAGCGCGGTGAGGTCGCCGGTGAGCGCGTTGTTGGTCAACTGCACGAACCCCTGAAGGGACGGCCGCAGCGAGCTCCTGATGCCGGCAAGATTGATGCGGTTGCTTTCGAGGTTCAGCCGGCTCTGCCGGATCTCGGCGCGCCGCTCGATGGCCTCGGCCACCAGTTTTTCCAGATCCGGCAGCGGCTCGTCGTCAGGCTTGACCATCGTGTCCAGCGGCACGATGCGCACCGCGGCCAGCTCCGGCGAGGCGACGCCGGTGCGGCTGAGCGCGTTTTTCAGGATGATCTCCTGCTGCATGAGGTTGGTCTGCGCGATCACCAGGTCCTGCCGCGCGGCATAGAGCTGGGACTCGGCGCGCGTCACCTCGATTTCGGCCAGTGTCCCCAGCTCCACCATCCGCCGGTTGTCATTGAGCAGCTTCTGGGCCGTCTCCACCGCCTGCTGGCGGGCGCGGACCTCATAGTGGAAGCTGACGAGGTCCCAGTACAGGTTCAACGCCGCCGAGACGGTCTCGATCAACTGAAGCCGGAACTGAAGATCGCTGACCTTCAGGTTGTTCCGCTGCACGAGAATGTTCCGCATGTTGACGCTGCGGCCGAACCCCTGAAGCAGGTTCTGGGTGATTTGCAGGTCCAGGCTCGCCTGCGTGAACGGGTTGAGGCTGAAGAACTGGCTGTTCACCTTGAGACGCTGGCTGGAATAGCCGAGCTGGGCGCTGGTTCCCGTGGCCCAGTTCTGCGAGTACTGCACCTGATAGACGCGGGCGTCCTGAACGAGCGACGTCGTGCCGGTGAGCACGGTGTTGCTCTGCGGCGTGGTCTGGTGCGAAAAGAAAGCCACGGCGGTGATGGAAGGATCGAGTGAGGGAATCGGCGGGCCGAGCTGCGTCAGGATGCCGCCTCCGGAGCCGACGCCCGCGCCAGCCGCAGTCACCGTTCCGGTGGCCGTGCTGACGCCCTGAAGGCTCACGCTGCGCGGCCCTGGCGCCACCGGCGCGCCCACGCTGCGCAACACGCCGCCCGCCTCGGCGCGCCGCAGCACTTCCCGCGCCAGCAGCGGCCCGTAGCGCTGCACTTCGACGTCCAGGTTGTTCTCAATGGCCAGAGCGATCACGTCCTGCGCTGAAAGATAGAGGTTGCCGGCGCGGATCAGGGATTCCAGTCGGGGCGAGTTGGTCAACTTCACCGGAGGCGCCGAGCGCGCCTGATACGGCCGGGTCAGCGCTCCCAGCCCGCCTTTTGGCGGCTCCAGCCGGGCCGCGGTCTGGGCATAGGCGGCCGGAGACAATGCATTCAGAAGAGCAACGACGGTGATGGCGGCAGTGGCCGCCCTGCGCGCGGAAAATCCTTCCTGCATGCTGTTCCTTAATACGCGGAGAAAACGGAAGTGTTCCCTACTTTCGATGCGCGCTCCTGCGCACCGGATGGGGATCCGCCGCGCGGGGCGCGCATCTTTTCCATTGTGCGACAGGCGCCTGCGCCGACGTATCCAGGGATGTCCAGCGCAGCGGATGCGGAGAATTCGTGCCGTCGGCGCCGTTCTCCAGCCGATTCCGAACGATGCCTTCAGGGCGGCGATGCGCGCCTGCGACGCGATCCGACAGGCGGCAAACGGCATCCGCCAGACCCGCGCGATCCCCACGATTCAAATGCCGCTGCCCGCCCCGCTATCATGACGGCAGAGGCTGTTCAGGGCGAGGAAAATTGAAGTGACATTGCTGATTCTTTGCGCCGCCCTGCTTGGCGGCGTCGTGACCGATCCCTCGGGCCGGCCCGTTGAGGGCGCGCTGGTTCGATTGGGGAGCGCGCGCACGGAGCTCGCCCTCCAACGCACCGGCGCCGACGGCCGCTTTGCCTTTCCTGACACCCCCGAGGGACGGTTCCTTCTGCGGGTCGAAAAGGCGGGCTTCGCGCCGTGGGAACGGCCGGTGGTCGTGGAGCCGGAAGGGGACGCGCGTCTGGAGATACGTCTTGAACTCCTGCCCCGTCTCGATCAGGTCACGGTGTCGGCCGAGGCGGGCGCGGTGCTGGAGCCGCACCGCACGCCGCAACGGATCACGCTGCTGCCGGCTGCGTTGCTTGATCAACAGGCCACGCGCACGCTGAGCGAGGCCTTCACCGGCGAGACGGGGGTCGCCGAGCAGCGCACGGCGCCGGCGATGGGTTCGGTGTTTGTCCGCGGGCTCACCGGCAAGAACGTGAGCGTGTATCGCGACGGCGTGCGGGTGACGACGTCGGCCCAGCGCGGCGGCGTCAGCACGTTCTTCAACCTGCTGGAGCCGGCGACGGTGGAGGCCGTCGAAGTGCTGCGCGGCCCGAACAGCGCGCAGTACGGGTCGGATTCCATCGGCGGGGCCATCCACGTGCTGAGCCGCGGCGCGCCGCTTTCACCGGTGCGCTTCCTGGCCGGCGCCGGCGCAGCGTTTTATGACTCTGCGACCCACGCGTTCGGCTCGCAGCTTTCGCCGGCCGTCTACGGCGCGCGATTCTCGCTGGCGGTGAATCTGGCGTCGCGGCGCATCAACAACGCACGAACGGGCCAGGGGCTCGACTCGCACAGCGCCATCACGCGCTTCCTTGGCCTGCCGTCTTCGATTTTCAGCGAGCGCCTTCCTGACACCGCGTTCACCCAGTACGGCGGCAGCCTGCACGCGCAGGCGCGGCTTTCGGAGACGCTGCGGCTTTCCGTCCACTACGACCGCAGCCAGCAGGACGGCGCCAAACGCTACGACCAGCTTCTCGGGGGAGACGGCAACCTCATTGCGGACCTGCGCAACCTGATGGCGGACTTCGGCTACGTCCGGCTCCAGAGCCTTTCGGCGCGGCCGTTTGAGCGGGCGTCGGTATCCTTCAGTTACAACGCGCAGCGCGAGGAACGCGTCAATCAGGGAGGCAACGGCAACCCGGCGGGCGCGGTCACGCATCAGTACGAACGCCTGGCCGCGTGGGGCGTGCAGCTCGGTGGAGAGCGGCGGCTGGGCGCGCACACGCTCTATGCGGGCGCGGAGGGCTACCACGAGCGCAGCCGCGCGCCGGCATTCACCTGGAGTCCGGCGAGCGGCGCTGTGTCCCTGACTCGCCCGCGCATTCCTTCCGGGGCACGTTACCTGAACTATGGTGTCTTCGTGCAGGACGCCTGGGAGCCGGAAAACCTGCCGCGGCTGCGCCTGAGCGGTGCGCTGCGCTTCGGCGGCGCCTCGTACCGTTCGCGCGCGTCAGAGTCGCCGCTGGTCGATGGCCGCAGGCTGTGGCCGGACGATTCGCTGGCGGCCAACGCGCTGTCCGGCCGCGCCGGCGCCACCTTCCGCGCCGCCGGCTTTCTTTGGGCGCACTTCAACTACGCGCGAGCCTTCCGCGCGCCCTCGATGACGGACTTGGGCACGCTGGGGCTTCAGGGCAACGGAAATTACGAAGCATCTTACGCCGCCATTGCGGCGCTGGGCGGATTCATTGGTTCGGACGCCTCCGCCAATGCGGTCTCCACCGGACGTCCGGTGGAGCCCCTGCGGCCTGAATCGAGTGACAGCATCGACTATGGACTCACGCTCCGCACGGACCGGCTACGGCTCGGGGTGGACGCCTTCTGGTCGCGGCTGACCAACATCATCGTGTCGCAGACGCTGATCCTGCCGCCCGGCGCGGTAGGGCTTCCGCTCGGTGATCAGGTGATCTCCGCGCAACTGCCCTCGGGCGCCGTCTATGTGCCCGCAGCCACCAACCCGGTGCTCGTGCGCGCCAATTACGGGGGCGCGCGGCTGCGCGGCGTGGAAGAGCTTTTCGAGTGGCGGATCCATGCGGCGTGGAGCCTGCGCCAGACGTGGACATGGATCCGCGCCGCCGATGCGATCACGGGCGCGCCGCCGGACATCGAGCCGGGCATTCCGGCGCCGCAGGGACGGCTCTCGGTCCGCTACGCGCCGGCGCGTCTGCGGCTCTACGTGGAAGCCTACGTGGACGCCGCGCGGCGGCAGACGCGGCTGTCGACGCTGGCGCTCTCGGACCGCCGCATCGGGGCGGCGCGCTCGCGCTCGAACATCGCGAACTTTTTCGCCCGCGGCGCCCGCGTGCGCGGGCTGACCGACGGCGTGACGCTGCTGGCCACGGGCGAGACACTCGCCCAGGTGCAGCAGCGCGTGCTTGGCAACGCCTCTTCGGCGCCGATGTTCACCGCCATTGCCGGATATACCGTGTTCGGTTTTCGCGCAGGCGCGCCGCTCGGCGCCAATACGGATGTCATTGCCGACTTCTACAACCTCGGTGACCGGAACTACCGTGGCATCGGCTGGGGCATGGACGCGCTGGGCCGCGGCGTCACGCTGAAGCTGCGCCGCCGGTTCTGACGGCGGAACGCACCATGCGAGAACAAATCGGGCAGCCGCGCCGCGGCTGCCCGTGAGAACCACCTACCGTGAGCGCGGCTACGCCCGGCTCCGCGCGGCTGACGCGCATGGGGGCGTGCGCCTGCTGTAAACTCGCCCATATCCATGTCTCCAGACAAAACCGGCCCGGGTGATCCGTCCGCGAATCACTGTGCTCGCCAGTCCTGGTGGAAGCGGCGGCGGCATGATCCGCTCTTCTGGACGGCCGCGGCCGTGGTGGCGCTCGCTGTCTTTCAGCTTTTGGCGCTGGAGCGTGTGGAGCGGCCCGGGCTCCACAGTTCCATTTACATGCTGGGAGCGGAGAGCCTGGCCCGACACCGCGCGTATGAAGTGGATGGCGTCCGCATCACTACGCATCCGCCTGGCTTTCCTCTCCTGATGGCGATTCCGGTCCGGGTCAGCGGCGACGCCGGGAGGGATTTTTTCCTCCGATTCATGCCGCTATTCGGCGCAAGCGGATTGTTGGCCTGGCTGTCGGTTCTGGCGAGACTGGCCGGGCCGCGCGTTGCCGCGGCGGTGATCCTGCTGATCGCCACCTCGCCAGTCTATTTCCACATGGCCACGAGATACGTGATGGCGGACCTTCCCTATCTTCTGCTCAGCGGTTTTGCCGTCCACGCTGCCCTGCGGGCAACGGCGGCTCAGGGCCCTCTGGCTGCGGGAAGCTGGGGCGGTGCTGCGGTTCTCTGGGCAGCGCTGGCGGCGCTGACACGCAGTGCGGGAATTTCCCTTGGCGCTTCATTTCTGGGGTGGGCCGTTCTGCCACGGCGATTTTGGTCCGGCGCGAAGCCGGCCTTGCGGGCGCGACTCTGGCTTGCGCTTGCCGGCGCGACCGCGGTGGCAGTTGTGGCTGGATGGCTTTTGTGGGGCAAATCGGTGGAGCACCGCGAAGAGCTGGGTGGTCATATGGCCAGCTATTCCTCGCAGTTCTTCCAAAAGGATCCCTTGCGCCCGGACCTTGGGCGGGCGGACGCGAGCGACCTGGTCCTGCGTCTGGCCAAGAATGCGCCGCTGCGGTCAGCGCAGATGGCCGAGGTTGTCTTCCGGCTTCCGTGGGTTGCCGCCCGCTGGTTCCATCCGGCGGTCTTTGCATTGCTGGTTTTGTCGCTGGCGGCGCTGCGCCGGATGCGGAGAGATCCGCTGCTGATGCTCGTCTGGGTTTATTTTGCCGCCTATCTCGCCCTGTTTCTGCTCTGGCCTTTTGCTGAAACGGCCCGCTTCGTTCTGCCCATTGCCCCGGCCTGGATGCTTGTGGCCTGGGTCGGCGGGCTGGAAGCGGCCAGCCTTGTCCGGCGGTGGAGGCCACGAACGCTGGCCGGCGTGCTGGGTCTGATCGGCGCCGCTGCCGCGTGGGATTTGTGGACATCCGCAGATGCGGCGGGCATCCAGGAGCGTGCGGCTATCTTCTTCTGGCCGTTGGCGGCCGGATCGGTCCTCGTGTGGTCCCGACTGGGGTCAGGTCTGGCCGCCGACACCAGGTCCCGCATGAAGAAAAGTGCCACCCCTTGCGCCTTGGCATTGCTTTTGACGGCAGGGCTGGCTGGCCAGGCGCGCGCGGCTCTTGACAACCTTCATCCTGACCCGGCCCGTTACCCCAACAGTTACCTCACTGAGGCTGTAACGTGGCTTCGTCAGGCAGGGGCTGGAGCAGTGATGTCCGGCACTTTCGCCTACGTTCATCGAATGACGCAGCGCAAGACGGTGGCGCTGCCTGTGACCGGAGACGCGTGGAGGATCCGAACCGCCATCCTGCGCCATCGCGTACGATTTGTGATTGTCGCCCACTCGTCAGGCGAAAATACCTATTTTTATCCCCCGGAACAGGCCAGAATTGCAGCCGTTCAAGCTGCCTGGCCTGGCCTGCTCACGCTGGTTCACGCGGGCAGAGGCTGGTCGGCGTACGAAGTAGCCGCGGAAGTCTGGGATCAGGACGAAAGGCGGACCGCCCGGTAGGCGCGCCGCCGGTTCTGACGGCGGAACGCGCCATGCGAGAACAAATCGGGCAGCCGCGCCGCGGCTGCCCGTGAGGCCAGTGGATCCGGACGGAGCCCGTGGCTCCGTCCGTGAGAACTACTTGTCCGTGAGCGCGGCCACGCCCGGCAGCGTGAGTCCGGCCAGATATTCAAGCGACGCGCCGCCGCCGGTGGAGATGTGGCTGATCCTGTCCGCTACGCCCGCGGCCTTCACCGCCTTCTCGCTGTCGCCGCCACCCACGACCGACAGGGCGCCGCTCTCGGCCACCGCCTTTGCAATGGCCACGGTTCCGGCGTCGAACGGCTTCTTCTCGAACACGCCCATCGGGCCGTTCCAGATGATGGTCTTTGCCGTGCGGATCACTTCCGCGTACTTTTCCCGCGTCTTCGGGCCGATGTCGACGCCCATCCGGCCTTCGGGGATCTCTTCCACCACTTCGGAAGGAGCATTTTCTTCGAGCACCTCCACGACGACGTGGTCCACGGGCAGCAGGATGCGGTCGCCGGCCTTTTCAAGAAGCCCTTTGGCGAGCTCCAGCTTGTCGTCCTCCACCAGGCTCCTGCCGACGGGCCTGCCCTGCGATTTCAGGAACGTATAGGCCATGGCGCCGCCGATCAACAGCCGGTCCGCGAATTTCAGCAGATTTTCGATGACTTCAATCTTGTCCGAGACCTTGGCGCCGCCGAGAATGCCGATGCAGGGCCGCTCCGGATTCTTCGTGCATTTCTCCAGGTATTCGAGCTCCTTTTCCATCAACAGTCCGGCGGCTGCCGGCTGGAGAAACTCGATGATGCCCACGGTGGAGGCATGCGCGCGGTGCGCCGTGCCGAAAGCGTCGTTCACATACACGTTGCCGAGCCGTGCCAGCGCGCGCGAAAATTCGCGGTCGTTTTTCTCCTCCTCCGGGTGAAAGCGGAGGTTTTCGAGCAGCAGAATCTCGCCGGGATTCGGCAGCATTTTCTCCACTTCCTCGCCGATGCAGTCCGGCGCCATCGCCACCGGCCGTCCCAGCAGCTCGCTGAGGCGCTGGGCCACCGGCTTCAGGCTCATCTCCGGGTTCGGCTTGCCCTTCGGCCGTCCCAGATGCGACGCGAGCACGAGCGCCGCGCCCTGCTCGAGCGCGTACTGGATGGTGGGCAGCGCCGCACGGATGCGCTTGTCCGAGGTGATTTCCTGCCCGCCAGGCGCGAGCGGAACGTTGAAATCCACGCGCATGAAGACGCGCTTGCCTTTGAGATCGAGATCGCGGATCGACAGTTTCGGCATGGAATGAAGACCTCAATCCGATGGTATCATCCGGAATCCACGGCGCTGGAGGCGCGGCTCAGCCCTTTTCCACCGGGACGCCCTTCAGTTCCACCTTCAGGCCTGCCGCGCGATAGGCCTCGAGCAGCGCTCCGGCGGCCGGGCCGTAGACGGGCGCGTGGACGGTGGTGTTGCCGCCGCGTTCGACGCGGCTGCGGAACTCCTCATACAGCCGGGCGCAGCGGAAGACGCCGCCAATGGGCGCCGCGCGCACATGGTCCTGCGGCGTGAAGACCTGCATGCGCGCCGCCATCGTGAGTCCGGCCAGATGCTGGGCCGCTTCGAGAAGAATGTCGGCGGCCACATCGTCGCCCTCGTTGGCGGCCTCTTCCACCAGGCGCGACAGCTCGGCGATGCGCGGCCGCGGGTATTCCGGCGTGTAGAAGCGGTGCAGCAGATCATTGGCATCGCGCGCGCCGGTGGCTTCGAGCAGCTTCTTTCTGAGCAGCGTCGGCGGGCCCCAGCCCTCTTCCATGCGGAGCGCCGCGCGCAGGGCCTGCCGCGTAAGGTCGAAGCCGCCACCCTCGTCGCCGAAGATGAAGCCCCAGCCGCCGGCGCGGGCGAACCTGCCTTCGGCGTTGCGCGCGAAGGCGATGGAACCGGTGCCGGCAATGGTGATGATGCCGGGCTCGCCGGCGTGCGCGCCGGTGAGCGCGATCCAGGCATCGTGCGTCACGATGCGCTTTTTCAGCCGGAACATCTCGGCGATCAGCGCATCCTTGTCTGCCGGCCCGCCGGAAAAGCCGAAGCAGCCCGCCTCGAATTCCAGTTCGTCGGGCTTCAGCCCCGCCTCTTCGGCGGCCATCTTCACCGCGCCGCCAATGGCTGAGCGGAATTTCTCGCGCGCCTGGTCGCCGGAGACATGGTTGCAGGGGCCGCCGCGTCCCTGCCCGAGCACGTGCCCGGTTTCGTCTCCGATCAGGGCAGTGGTCGAAGACTGTCCGCCGTCCACGCCAAGAAAATATTTCGGCATCCCTCTATTCCAACTGATACAGGTGATAGCCGTCCACCGCGCCGATTTCCCGCAGACCCCAGGCGCGCCGGTTGCGGCTCAGGTCCGGCCAGGCGAAGTCCTGCTCGTGTACCAGCAGGTGAGTCACGCCCCCGCGGCGCAGCTCCCGCGCGGCCATCCGCCGCAGCGTGAGAGGAACGGCGCAGCCGCGGACCTGCGGCTCCGGGGCAAGCGTGCGCCAGCCGCCGCCAGGCGGCTTCCCTTCCAGCCGCATTCGGACCCCATGCTGATCCTGGCTCATCAGGAGCCGCGCCTCGTCGGCCGTGACCGCGCCGCCAAATTCCGCCTGCAAAAACATTCCTGCCCGGATCCGTTCCCACGACCTCCAGCGGGTGACGGGCGAACCGTCAAAAGCAAGAGCCGCGCCCCAGGGGTTCGGGCTGGCCCACACACGCCAGCCGGGTCCGCGCTTCACTTCGCGGCCGTCCGCAAACACGCGCAGCTCGAACACGCTCCAGAGATCTTTCGGGCGGTCGCTTCCCGGGGCGGGCGTGTTCTCCTGCACGACGCGCACCGCCTCCAGCGGCTGCCGGCCGAAGCGGAACACGTGCTCTGCGGCCGGGCGCATGTCAGAGAACATGGCCACCTGCACGAGATCCAGCAGACGCTCGCCGCGGCCGCTCTGGAAGCCCACGGCGATTTCCCGCGACGTGTAGCTTTCAGGGATCCCTGAGAAGGCGAGGACCAGCGCATTGCGCGGCGTCAGCCATTCCACCAGTTGCGCGGCCCTGTATCCGGGCGATTGCCGTTCGAGCCACGCCTTCGGATCTTCCAGCCGCAGGGCGGCGCGCCACGGAATCGTCGACAGCCGCCACCCCGGGCTTTGCATGTACTTTTCCGGCAGATCGGGAAAACCTGCCACCGCGTGCGCGAGGGCCAGAGGCGGCAGCAGCGGAGACGGCAGCGCCAGCGCCATCGCGAAACTCACGAAGGGGGCCGCCGGCATGAGAAACCGCGCGCCGATATTGGTGAAATACGTCGAACCGGCGATGACCGCTGCCAGCAGCATGCGGCGGCCCAGCGGCGAGCGGAGCGCCAGCAGCCCGGCCGGGGCCAGCAGGAACAGCGGTCCCCAGAAGCCCGCCAGCAGACGGCCGCGCACGGTGAGCTCCAGCGCCACCTGGCCCCAGCTTTCAATCTCCGGGTAGCGGCGCATGTATTCGACATAGTCCTGCTCGAAACTCGCATGGACGAACGGGTTGGGCCACACGCGGTTCAGCAGTGGCGCCGCCGGATTGCCGTAAAAGATCCAGTTGCGCGCCGGCCAGGGCGCGGCCGCCAGCACCGCGGCCGCACAGAGCGGCGCCAGCGCGCGCCAGCGCCGCTGCCCGGCGAACCGCAGCAGCGGATAGAGGATCGCCACCGCCGCCGTGTACTTCACTGAATAAGCGAAACCGCAGAGGATGCCCACGAGCCAGGGCGGCGCGTCGAGCTCGGTGAGATAGACGATGGCGAAGACCGTGCACGCGGCCGCGGCGTCGATATACGCGCTTGTGCCATCCACCAGCGCCACCGGCGCACACAGAAAGAAAAGCGCTGCGGCCGCGCCGGCCGCCGGAGCGCCGGAGCGCTGGCCGAAGCGCAGCATCAGCAGCGCGGTGGCCAGATAGAAACAGCAGTGGACCAGCGCGGCCGCCGAATGCCGGCCGAAGGCGAACGCCCACAGAAACAGCATCTCCGCGCCCTGCGAGAGGGCGGCGTACATGTTCGTGTCGATCCGCACGAGCCCGTGCGAACGCCAGTATTGGGCGATGATGCCGAGATGATAGCCGCTGCCGTCCGGGCTGATTTCCGGAGCCATCGCGGCGAGGATCGCCACTGCGGCGTAGACCCCGAATACCGCGCCAAACAGCCACCGCCACAGGCGCGGCAGCGCGGGCAGGCGCATGTCCGTTCCGCGGCGGAATGCGCCGTCCCGCCAGGCGGCCCCGAGAATCAACGCTCCCGCCGCAAGGAACACGGCGTCGTAGACGGCGTGCACCGTGCACAGCAGAAACACGAGCAGGCTGAGCAGCGGCGCGCCGCAGACGAACGCGAGCAGGTGTTCTTCCTCGCGGGCCAGAGCGGGGCGCGCACGCTTGAGAAGCATTCGGCCCAACGCCCAGGCGCAGAGGATGGTGAACGCCGCCCCGAACAGCACCGAAATGAGCCTGGGCATTGCCGCACCCTAGAGCGTGAAGCCGGCGCTCGAAAGAATGTAGCTGCGCGGCGCATTGCCCTGCATCCACTCGGCGTCGGCCTCCAGCGAGACGTCCATTTCGCGCCCTGCTTCCAGCCACTCTTCCGGCACCGGCTGTTTCCAGACGATGTAGCCGGCGCGCTCCACGGGGATCGAACCGAGAAGGCGGCCTGCGATGCGGACGTCGATTTTCCGCCCACCCGCGCGGAGGAATTCCTCCGGCGCGGTAAGAATCGCCTGGAAGAAAAGCCCCTGCGTCTCCTCCACGGCCAGCCGCACGACGGCGCGCTTTCGCGCCCAGCGCCAGTCGTCGATGATCTCTTCGCTGATGCCCTCAACGATCCGTTGCGAAGCGCCCGGGTCGCGGAAGAACAGATAGTGCGGGGCCGAGCAGGGCCGTGCGCTTCCCTGCTGCGGCGGCAGTGGCATGGGGCCGGGCAGCCGTGCGCAGCCGCAAAACGGCGCGAGCCATGCGGCCAGGAGCAGGTGGGGCGTCCTCACGGCAGCTTCTTGTCCGGAGAACGGCAGATGGCGGCGAGCGGGCAGCGGAAACATTCGGGCCGGCGGGCCTTGCAGATGTCGCGCCCGAACTGGATCATCTGATGCGAGAAGAGGATCCAGCGATCCTGGGGAAGAATTTTCATCAGATCCTGCTCGATTTTGTCTGGCGATTTCTCCCGCGTCAGCTCCAGCCGCTGCGCGATCCGCGCCACGTGCGTGTCCACCACCACGCCGCTTGGTATGCCGTAGGCCGTGCCCAATACGACGTTCGCCGTCTTGCGGGCGGCGCCCGGCACGGTGAGCAGCTTTTCCATTTCCCGGGGCACTTCGCCGCCGAATTCCTCGACGATTTTTTTCGCCGCGCCCACAATATTCTTCGCTTTATTGTTGAAGAAACCGGTGGAGCGGATGATTTCGGCCACTTCGCCCACCTGGGCCTTCGCCATCGCCTGCGGCGTGGGATAGCGGGCGAACAGGGCCGGCGTCACCTGGTTGACGCGCTCGTCGGTACATTGCGCCGAAAGGATGGTCGCCACCAGCAGTTCCCATGCGTTGCGGTGATGAAGCGCGCAGGTGGCGTTCGGATAGAGCCGGTCGAGCGCGTCCAGGATGGCCTGGACGCGCCCGGCATCGGGCGCCTTGCCCGCCGCGGCTTTCCTGCCTGCGGCCTTTGCCCGCTGGACCTGCTTTTTCGCCTTCCTGCGCGGCGCCTGTGCCTTCGCCATGGTGCCCTCGCTGCCGATCTAACATGGTAACATTGCGTCTCCCGGCCGCCTTTGCGACACTTGGCGCTCTTGTCTTCCTGTCGTTGACCGGCATGCCCGCGCCCGGGCCGCCGGACCTGCCGCCGGCGCTTCCCTGGCCGGCCCGGCCAGGCGCGGCCGCGATGCTGTGGCTTTTCCACACCGTGGATCCGCCGCCTGGCGCCTATGCGGCCGCCGTGCTGATTCTGCATGCCGCCGCGAGCCTGCTGTTCGCGCAGCTGATGTCCCGGCTGTTCCCGCTGCGCGCGGCGCTCATCGCCGCGCTGATTTACGCGCTGCACCCCTTGCAGACGGAGACGCTCGCCTTGACGGCCACGGCCGCGGCGCTGCCGGGCATCGTGTTGCTGCTTGCAGCGCTCCATCTGCATCTCGACGGGCGGAAGCGGGCGGCGCTCATTCTGGCTCTTCTCGCTGTGCTGTTCGAGCCCGCTGCCGCCATCATCCCGTCTGTCTTCCTGCTCATTGCGCGGGCGACGCCGATGGCAAGGCCACTGGTAAGCATCAGCGCGGCCGGCGCAGTGGTCTGGCTGGCCGCATTCGCCGCCTCCCGCGCCGAGGCGGCGGCCTCGTGGCCGTGGCTTGGCGTCTTCACGCTGCGCAGCCTGTTTGTCTTCTTCTTTCCCCTGGGCCTGACGCCGTGGCCGGACCTGCACGCCGCGCCGTGGCAGGCCGCGCTGGCGGCGCTCGCCGTGGCTGCGGCCGCCTGGGCCGCGATGATCGGCGCCAGACGTACGCCGGCGGGCGCCTGGATGCTGGCGGCGATTGCGCTGCTCATGTCCGTCTATTTCCTCCCCGCGGAGACCGGCAGGCCGTCGATGGCTCTGCCGCTGCTGGCGCTGGCGCCTTCCGCGGCGCTGGCTCTTGAGCAGGTGGACGCACGCCTCACGGCCATTTACATCGCCATGCTGGCGCTGCTTTCGTTCACCTATGCCCGCCAATGGCGGGATCCGGTGGCGCTCTGGATGGAGGCCGTGCGCCTGGCCCCGGACCGCGTGGAGCCGCGGCTTGCCCTTGCGCCACGGTTGCCCCCGGCGCAGGCGCTGGAACTGCTGGTGGAAGCGCGGCGCAGGTGGCCCCGGGATTCCCGCGTGGCCGTGGCAACGGGCCACGCATTTCTGCGGGGTGGGCGTCCGCGGGAAGCCATGGCCGAGTTTGACGATGCGCTCACGGCGTCTCCGCGGAATGCCGCCGCGCTGGCCGGGCGCGCCGCCGCATGGCTCGCGCTGGGCCAGGAGAATGCCGCGCGCGAGGAAGTGCGGCGCGCCCTGGCCGTTGCGCCCTGTTCCGTGTCCGCGCGGGTGATGGCGGTTCGGCTGGGGGAAGTTCTGCCGGATGCTCCGTGTACGTTCACGCGCGCCCAGCGGCGTGTGCTGGCCGAGGCTATTTCGCGTCGATGATCTCGGTGCGCGCGCGGAGGAACTGCCAGTCGGGCAGCTCGTAGACCTTGAGGTGCGTCACCACCGGGGCTTCCATTTCCCTGATGCCGTAGGCCGGCAACGTGCCTGGCGCGGCATCCACGACGGCGATCATCGCATCGCCCGGCTGCGCGTTGGCCGCTTCCAGCGTAATGCGGAGCCGGAATCCGCTCAGGTCCGCCGGCGCGTGATTGACGACGACAAAGCGCATCACCAGCTTCTTTTCCCGATTCTCGAGCAGGCGGATGCCTGTCACCTCCAGGTATTTCGCGAACGGGTGCGCCGAGCCCTGCGCTGACGGCCGTTCAAACGGGGCCGCCTTCTCGCCCGCCTGCTGCCGGCTCGACCCCGCTGAAATGTAACGGTACAGGGCGAAGAGGCCGCCCCCGAGCACCGCGATGGTTAACACGGCGGCGAGCCACGCGGGCACGGCCCGGCGGGGCTTGTGCTCGCCGATCACATAAACGGGCTGTGTCTGCCCGGCGTAGGTTGCCGGCTGCGGCGGCGCCTGCCAGGCGCCCGTGGGGGAAGGCTGCTGGGGAGGAGACGCCTGCTGTATGGGCGGCGGGACTGGTGGAGCGCTGTAAGCCGCCGGCTGGGCTGGAACGGCGGGGGCGTATGCCGGAGGCGCGCCAGCCTGGGGAGACGCCGCAGGCTGCGCGGGCGGCTGTTGCGCCAGGGCGGCGCGCCGTCTCTCGGCGCAGCGCGGGCACTCGGGCTCCGACGGCGGCACCTCCGCTCCGCAGACGGGACAGATCCAGGTGAACATATCGTTTTCCTACCTCACTATAGGACGCGGCGGCCGCCGTTCCCGCTCCAACGACTTCACGCCACGCGGTACCGTTGCACCGCTGCCTCGTCCAGTTCGATGCCAAAGCCGGGCGCCGTGCGCGGCTCAATCCATCCGCCAACCACTTTCATCGGGTCTTTCAGCAGGACATCAAACATCTTCACGCCGGACTCGGCCGGGAAATACTCAATGAAAATCGCATTTGGGATCGACGCGCACAGCTGCGTGTGGATGTCCCAGTGGTAATGCGGCGCGATGGGAATGTCAAACGCTGCCGCCATGTGCGCGATCTTGAGCCACTCACTCACGCCGCCGCACACGGTGGCGTCGGGCTGAAGGATGGAAGCCGCCCGCCGTGAGACGAGCTCGGCGAAGGCCCAGCGCGTCGCTTCCAGTTCGCCGGTGGCGACGGGCGTGCGGATCTTTCCGGCGATCTGCGCCATTGCCTCCAGGTTGTCGGCGCGCACGGGCTCCTCGATCCAGAAAGGGCGGAACTCTTCCAGCCGCTCCATGGCGGCGATGGCTTCCGGCGCGCTCTTCCAGCCGCCGTTGGCGTCGAGCAGGATGTCGAATTCGTCACCGAGCGCGCGGCGCACGGCGCCGACGCGGCGCGCGTCCTCGGCGGCGCTGAGGGCGCCCACCTTGAGCTTCACCGCGGTGAAACCCCGCTCGGCCACCGCCGAGACCTCTCTGACCAGCTCCTCCACAGTCTGCCCGGCGCGGTAGTAGCCGCCGGTGGCGTAGCATCGCATCCGGCGGCGGTGCACGCCGAGCAGCTCCATCACCGGCCGGCCGGCGGCCTTTCCGCGCAGGTCCCACAGGGCGATGTCGATGGCGCTGATGGCGCGCAGCGCCGCGCCGCGGCGGCCGGCCTGGATCGACTGCCGGTACATTTCCGCCCATAAATGTTCCGTCTCGAAGGCGTCCGCGCCTTCGAGCATCGGCCGCCAGATCTCCTCGATGAGCGCAAGCATCGCCCGGGAGCCGTCATAGCCGAGCGCGAAGCCGAGCCCTTCCAGTCCGCCTTCGGCGCGCACTTTCACGATGAGATGGTCGCGGTGCGTGATGCGCCGCACCGCGTCCGACACCGGCGCGGGCAGCGGAATGGAGACCGCCAGCGCTTCGACCCGTTCAATTTTCATCCCGCTACGATGATGACATGGAGCTCGTTGCCGGTGCGTTCGAAGGTTCTTCGGTGGCGCTGCTGGCCGGCGCCTGGAATCCGCCCACGCGCGCGCACGTCGAACTGGCGCGCGCCGCGCTCGGCTGGGCCCGCCGCGCCGTTTTCGTGTTGCCGCGCGCCTTCCCGCACAAGCCGGTGGAGGGCGCGCCCTTTGAGGAGCGCGTCGAGTGGATCCGCACGCTCGCCTCGCTCGATCCCCGCTTCGCCGCTGCGGTGAGCGACGGCGGACTGTTGCTCGAGATGGCGCGCGAGGCGCGCGCTCTCGGCGCGCAGCGCGTCTTCCACGTCTGCGGCAGCGACGCTGCCGACCGCATCATCCGCTGGGACTACGGCGGGCTGCCGCCGATCGAGAAACAACTGGAGGAATACGAGCTGCTCGTCGCCCCGCGTCCTTGGCCTTACCGCGCGCCAGAGCATCTGCGGCCGCGGGTCCGCACGCTGATCGTGCCCGCGCTGCTCGATGGCATCTCCTCGAGCGAGGTGCGCCGCCGCATCGCTACGGGCGAGCCGTGGCGACATCTCGTGCCCGAACCGCTGGCCGCGTCGATCTCCGAAGCCTACCGCGCCTGAGGCGCGGGGCGATAGACTGTGCCCATGCAGCGCCGCACGTTTCTCTGCTCCGCCGGCGTGTTTCTTCAGCCGCCGGACCGCATCCGCGCCGGCGTCATCGGCGCCGGCGGCCGCGGGCGTTACCTCACGGGCGAATTCAAGGAAATCGGCGCCGAAATCGCCGCCGTCTGCGACGTCTACCGGCCGAATCTCGAGGCGGGCCTGAAAGAGGCCAGCAGCGGCGCCCGCGCCTACAGCGACTACCGCCGTCTGCTCGAAGACCGCTCGCTCGACGCCGTCATCATTGCCACGCCGGACCACTGGCACGCCTGCATGGTGATCGACGCGGTGGAGGCGGGCAAAGACGTCTACGTGGAAAAGCCGCTCACGCACACCATCGAGGAAGCGTTTCAGGTGGTCGATGCCGTGCGCCGGACGAAGCGGATCGTCCAGGTGGGCACGCAGCGCCGCAGCGCGCCGCTGTTTCAGGAGGCCCGCGGCATCGTCGCTTCCGGGCGCCTCGGCGATGTGCGACTGGTCAATTCCTGGTGGCTCAACCATCAGCCGCCGCTCGCGCCGCGGCGGCTGGAAGGCGAGCTCGACTGGGACCAGTGGCTCGGCCCCGCGCCGCGCCGGCCCGTGGATCCGATGAGGTTTTTCCACTGGTACTGGTTCTACGACTATTCGGGCGGGCTGCTGGTGGGCCAGGCCGCGCACATGGTGGACGTCTTTCACTGGTTTCTCGATTCGCGCGCCCCGCTGGCGGTCACCTGCTCCGGCGGCCGCGTCAATCTGGAAGGGGCGGAAGTCCCGGACACGGCCTCCATTCTCATCGAATACCCGGAGAACTACTTTGCCGTCTTCACGCTCGGCTACAAGGCCATGCGTTACCACCCGCGGCAGGACCAGCTCGTGCAGTTCCACGGCTCCCGGGCACGGCTCGACGTGGGACGCGAACACTTCCGGCTGTACGCGGAAACGGCCGCGCCCGAACTGACGCCGGAGCGCGATGAGACGCGGCCGGGCTCGTTCGCCGCGGCGACGCGGGAGCATATCCGGAATTTCCTTGAATGCGTGCGCACGCGCCGCGAGCCGAACGCGCCGGTGGAAGCGGGGCTCGCCGTCGTGATCGTGCTCTCGATGGCGCTCGACTCGCTGCGCAGCGGGCGGCGGCTGAAGTGGAACGCCGCGGCCCGGCGTGTGGAAACATGAAAGGGAGGTTTTGCTTTTTCCGCCATGAATCCTGACAATCCCACAACCCGCCGCCTGTTCCTGGCCGCGGCCGGCTCACTGGCCGCCGCGCGGCAGGCCCAGGCGAAGAAGATCAAACCCTCGGTCACCGCCCGCAGCGCCTCGCGCGTGCCCGGCGCCAACGACCGGATCCGCATCGGCATGATCGGCGTCGGCATCATGGGCACCGGCCATCTGCGCGCCTTCGTCCGCCAGCAGGAGGAGACGAAGGACATCGAGGTGGCCGCCGTGTGCGATGTATACAAACGCCACCGCGAGCGCGCCAAAGCGATTTCGAAGCTTGAGGACAAGGACATCTACATCGAATACCGCGAGCTGCTGGCGCGGCCGGACATCGACTGTGTTCTCATTGCCACGCCCGACCACTGGCATGCGCAGATGGCCATCGACGCCTTCGCCGCCGGCAAGGACGTTTATCTCCAGAAGCCGAGCACGCTCACCGTCGAGGAAAGCGCCCAGGTGATGGAGGCTGCGGCGCGGTACAACCGCGTGCTCCAGGTGGGCAGCCAGTTCCTCTCCGACGCCCGCTGGCACAAGGTCAAGGAGCTGATCGGCGAAGGCGCCATCGGCGAGCTGCTGTGGGCGCAGACCACATACAGCCGCAACTCGGTGGCCGGCGAGTGGAATTACTACATCGACGAGGAAGCCTCGCCGGAGACGATCGACTGGAAGCGCTGGCTCGGCCCTGCGCCGAAGCGGCCCTTCAGCGCCGAGCGCTTCTTCCGGTGGCGCAAGTATTGGGACTACTCCAACGGCATCGCCAGCGACCTCTATTACCACCGCGTCGGTCCCATCCTGTTCGCGATGGGGCCGGCCTGGCCGACGCGCGTGGCCGGAGGCGGCGGCATCTACGTTCAGAAGGACCGCGAAGTGCCGGACACGCTCGCGCTCCTGATCGAGTACCCGAACTTCATGATCATGGTTGCGGGCTCGATGGCCAACGCTGCGCCGAACCGCTACCTGCCGCAGGCCATCTACGGCCATTCGGGCACGATCGTCGTCGAAAACGAGCGCGTGATCGTCACGCCGGAGATGTTCGTCGCCAAGGCGCTGAACCGCTCCACCGAGACGCGCACCTTCGAGTTCCCGAACGCGCAGCGCGAGATGCAGCGCCGCCACACGGACAATTTCTTTGAGTGCATGCGCACGCGCAAGACGCCCGTGCTCGGGCCGGAGCTGGCGCACCAGATCATGCTTTCGGTGATGCTGGGTTGCGAAAGCTACCGTAAGGGCGAGCTGGAGCTTTACGATTCGGCCGCCCGCCGGCGAACACGCCGCGCGCCGGCCCGGCCGTCCTATGAGGGCGACGGCAAGAATCACCCGCTGGGCCCGAAGAAAGAGCCCTCGGTATAGGCGTGAGGGCGCTGCTGCGCGTGCGGCGCCGGGCCTGAAGCGGCGCCGCTTGCGCGCTGAACCGCCGCCGCGCGCCGCGCAGGGTCCCATGCGTCGCTGTGGAGCGGACAAGGCGGCGTGCGACAATGTGCGGCGTGGGAGCTGCAAGCGGCGGAGCACGCCCGGACAGGCCGGCGATCCTGCATGTGATGTGGGGCTTTGAGACCGGCGGCGCGGAGATGCGGCTGGTCCGGCTCGCCAACGCCCTGCGCGGGGAGTTCCGTCACTGGATTGCGCCGATCTCCGGGCGAGCTTCCGCGCAGGCGCTGCTAGAGCCGGACGTTGAATGGGAGCTGGTCGAAGTCCCGCCGGGCAGCGGCCCGTCCGCCTTTGCACGGCTGATCCGGCGGTTGCGGCCTGCGCTGGTTCAGACATACAACTGGGGCGCTTTTGACGCCGCTGCCGGAGCGGTGCTGGCCCGCGCGCCGCTGCTCCACACGGAGGACGGTTTCGGTGCTGACGAGGCCGGCGGACCGAAGGCGCGCCGCGTGTGGGCGCGGCGGCTGGTGCTGCCCTTTGCGCGGCGCGTGGCGGTGCCATCACGGACGCTCGAACGGATCGCGCTGAAAGTCTACCGGCTGCCGCGGCGCAAGGTGGTGCGCATTCCGAACGGCGTCGACTGCCTGAGATTCCGGCCCGGCTGCAACCCGGCGCTGCGGCGCGAGCTGGGCATCGGCGAAGAGGAATTCGTCGCCGGCACCGTCGGCCATCTGCGGCCGGAGAAAAACCATGCCTTCCTCCTGCGCGCATTTTCGGCGGCGGCCATCCCGGCCAGCCGTCTGATCATCGCCGGCGAGGGGCCGGAACGCGCGCGTCTGAAAGCACTGGCGAACGAGCTCGGACTCGAAGGACGGGTACTGTTTCCCGGCGCCGTCGACCCGGCGCCGTGGTACCGCATGCTGGACCTGTTCGTGATGAGCTCGCTCACGGAGCAGATGCCGCTGGCGCTGCTGGAAGCAATGGCCAGCGGATTGCCGGCGCTGTGCACCGATACAGGCGACACGCGCGAGATTCTCGCCTCGCCGGACCTGCCGGCCATCGTGCCGGTTGGTGACTTCGATGCCTACGTCGGTGCGCTCCGCGAGTGGGCGTCGCAGCCTGAGCTGCGGCGCGCGGCGGGGGCGCTGAACCGCGTTCGCTGCGAGCGCGAGTATTCGCTCGAGCGGATGGTGGAGCGTTGGCGGACGCTGTACGGAGAATGCCTCTCAGGCGGATGAGGCGAACCAGCGGGCGCGCAGCTCCCGCAGCCCGCGCCCGACGAGGCGGAAGATCTTTACCGCCAGCCACGCGAACACGGCGAGAAACAGGCTCACCGCCACCAGCACGGCGAGGGGGTGGGTGAACGTGAGCCACAGCAGGGCGGGCGCGGCAAAATCGCCGGCCAGGCTCAGCGCCCAGTTGGAAAACGGCTCCGGGCTGTGATTGACGGCGAACCGGAGCGCCGCCTTGGAGACGTGCGCTGAGGCAGCCGCGCCGCCGGCTAGCAACGTCAGCGAAACGCGCGCCACCGGATCCAGCGAGGCGAACGCGGCCGCGCTCAGCATGGCCGCGCCCACCGGACGGATGAAGGTGTGAACCGCGTCCCACAGCGAATCAAACCAGGGAATCTTGTCGCTGACGAACTCGGCGATGTAAGCTCCCGCCGCGATCGTGAGCACCGCCGGATGCGCGAGCACCTCCAGCCCGCGCAGCGCTTCCGGCAGCGCCAGCCAGCCGAGGCGGATGGCGAGCCCCAGCCCAAGCACGGTGGCATACAGCCGCAGCCCCGCGGCGACCCCGCCGCCGAGCGCAAGTGCCAACATTTCCAGCGTGTCCATCGCAGGCTCTCTGCCGTCGATTCAGGATACGAAAACCCGGTGCGTGCGGTTCCCGCTTTCAGTATGCTGGCGGCATGAAGCACGCCCCGCTGATGCTGATGCTGGCGCTTGCGGCGGCGCAGGCGCAGCCACGGCCTGCCTCCGGCGGGCCGCGCGCAGGGCTTCCGCCTGGCCAGAACACGCTGTATCCGGGCAACCGCCCGCCGCTGCGCCCGCTGCCGCTTGTGAAACTTCCCGTGGGGGCGGTCGAGCCCGCCGGATGGCTCGGCGAGCAGCTCCGCCGCATGGCGAGCGGCTTCAGTGGAAGACTGCCCGAGCTGAGTCAGTACTGCCGCCGCGAAGGCAACGCATGGCTGGATCCGCAGGGGCACGGGCGGTTCGGCTGGGAGGAGCTGCCGTACTGGCTGAAAGGCTACATCAACCTCGGCTACGTGCTGCGCGACCGGCGCATCCTCGAAGAAAGCCGCCAGTGGGTGGAGGCCGTGCTGCGCTCGCAGCGCGAGGACGGCTGGTTCGGACCCGCCACCAACCTCGTCGGCGAGCACACCCTGGGGCGGCTGGAGGCGCTGGACCTGTGGCCGAACATGGTGATGATTTACGTGCTCCGCACGCATTACGAGGCCACCGGCGACCGGCGCGTGCCGGAATTCCTGCTGCGCTATTTCCGCTGGTTCCAGGCGCAGCCGCTCGAAAACCTGCTGCCGGCAAGCTGGCAGAAATATCGCGGCGGGGACAACCTGGACCACATCTACTGGCTCTATTCGCAGACCGGAGAGAGCTGGCTGCTGGATGCGGCGCGCGTCAACCATGAGCGCACCGCCGACTGGACGGGCGGCATCGCCTCCTGGCACGGCGTGAATTTCGGCCAGTGCTTCCGCGAGCCCGCCCAGTATTTCCAGCAGACCCACGACCCCCGCTACCTGCGCGCGGCCGAGCGCAACTACGACACGATGATGCGGCTATACGGCAACGGCCCCGGCGGCGGCTTCGCGGCCGATGAAAACGCGCGCCCGGGCTTCCGCGGCCCGCGGCAGGGAACGGAAACCTGCACATGGGTCGAGCTCATGTTCAGCCATGAAATGCTTCTGGCGATCACTGGCGATGCAACGTGGGCCGAACGCGCCGAAGAGATCGCTTTCAACTCCCTGCCCGCTTCCATGACGGCCGACCTGCGCGGGCTGCATTACCTCACCGCGCCCAACCAGCCTCAACTGGACCGCCGCAATAAGGCGCCGGCCATCGACAACAGCGGCGACATGTTCAGCTACAACCCATACGGATATCGCTGCTGCCAGCACAATGCGGCGATGGGCTGGCCGTATTTCGCCGAACGGCAGTGGATGGCCACCGGGGGCAACGGGCTGGCCGCCGTCTTCTATTCGCCGAACACCGTGCGGGCGCGCGTGGCGCAGGGCGAGGAAGTGATGATCCGCGAAGAAACGGACTATCCCTTCGGAGACACCGTGCGGATGACGGTGGATGTCCGCACGGCCGTGCAGTTCCCGCTTTCGCTGCGCATCCCGTCCTGGGCGCGGGAGCCGCGGCTGAGTGTGAACGGGATGCCGCAACCCGTGCCGGCGGGCGCCCGGTGGGTGACGCTCGAGCGCCGCTGGACGCGGGGCGACCGCATCGAGCTGGCGCTGCCGCGCCAGGTGGAGGTGCGGCGCTGGCCGGAGCGGATGAACGCCGCCTCCGTGCATTATGGACCTTTGGCTTTTTCGCTGAAAATCGAGGAAGACTGGCGCCCCTATGGGGGCGAAGGAGACTGGAAACAATACGAGGTTTTTCCGAAATCGGCCTGGAATTATGCGCTGGATTTGAGCGCCGCGCCCGCGGTGGAACCCGCCGAACCCATGCCCGCGCAGCCGTTCGAGCCGGCCGCCGCGCCGCTGCGGATCCGCGTCCGGGCGCGCCGCGTGCCGGAATGGCGGCTGGAGCCGAACGGACTTGCCGCGGAGATCCAGCAAAGCCCGGTGAAGACGGATGAGCCTCCGGAGACGGTGACGCTGATTCCGATGGGCGCGGCGCGGCTGCGGATCACGATGTTCCCGGTGGCGGGCGGAGACACCCGATGGGATGCGAACGCGCCTATCGTGCTCGCTTCCCGCGCCTCGCACGAGGACCCGCCGGACCGTCCCGGGTTCCGCTTCGGCGGGGCGCGCGGATCGAAAGAATGGATCGAGTACCGCTATCCGTGGCCGAAGACGCTGCGGCGCGCGGAGCCCGTCTGGGGCGAGAGCGGCGCGCCTCAGGCGTGGCGCGTCCTGACAGCGGGCGCCGATGGCTGGAAACCGTGGAACGGCGGGACGGTGGAGACGCAGGCCGTGCGCCTGGAAGTCGAAATGGCGCCGGGGCGCGGCGTGGAGCTGAAGCAGTGGAGAGTGGAATGAGTTGCGCGTAGAGTAGAGAGGGAGACTTTCCGATGATTCAACTTGGATTTGTCAGCGCGATCCTTCCGGATCTGGACCTGAAACAGGTGCTCGAGTTCGCAGGCGAAAGCGGATTCGACTGCGTCGAGGTGATGTGCTGGCCCGTCGGCAAGGCCGAGCGGCGCTATGCCGGCGTTACCCACATCGACGTGACGAATTTCCGCAAGAGCGATGCGGACAAGGTGAAGGAGCTGTGCGAGGAGACGGGCGTCTCCATCAGCGGGCTCGGCTATTACCCGAACCCGCTGGCGCCGGATCCGGCTGAGGCGCGAGTGTACGTGGAGCACATCAGGAAGGTGATCCGCGCGGCTGAGCTGCTCGGCGTGGGCGTCGTGAACACCTTCATCGGCCGCGACCAGACGAAGACCGTTGACGAGAACTGGCCGCAGTTTCTGAAGACGTGGAAGCCGCTGGTAAAGTTCGCCGAGGACCACGGGGTCAAGATCGCCATCGAAAACTGCCCGATGTCGTTCACCCGCGACGAATGGCCCGGAGGAAAGAACCTGGCCACCTCGCCGGCCATCTGGCGGCGCATGTTCAACGACATTCCCTCGCCGAACTTCGGGCTCAACTTCGATCCCTCGCACTTTGTCTGGCAGGGAATGGATTACGTGCGCGTGCTGCGCGAGTTCAAGGACCGGCTGTTCCACTTCCACGCCAAGGACGCGCGTCTGGACCGCGACCGGCTGAACGAGGTCGGGCTGCTCGCCTACCCGCTCGAGTACCATACGCCAAAGCTTCCGGGCCTGGGCGACGTGGATTGGGGGCGGCTGTGCTCGGTGCTGGTGGAGGTCTACGATGGGCCGGTGTGCATCGAGGTGGAGGACCGCGCCTACGAAGGCAGTCTCGAGATGCGGCAGGCGGCGCTGCATCAGGCCGGCGGCTATCTGGCGCAGTTCCTGCCGTAGGGGAAGGGAAAACGTTCGCCGGCGTCCTGCGCACCGCGCAGGCGCTGTAGTACGCTGAAATTGACCGTTTGAACAGGATCTGGAGGTCTTTTACATGCTGCGCACGTTCCAGCGTGGAGTGATGTGGGCGGCGGTCTGCGCCGTGAGCGCCGGACTGGCGAGCGCCCAGATGGGAACTTTCATGGGCCGGGTATTGGGCGAAGACGGCAAGCCGGTCCAGGGCGTCATCATCAAGATTGAACGCAAGGACATCAAAGGCAACTGGCAGACCAAGACCAACAAGCGGGGCGAGTGGGTCTACAGCGGAATGCCAATCGGCGGCGTGTTCACCATCAGCTGCGAGTACAACGGGCAGGTCATGGATGTGCTCAACGGCGTGCGCAGCCAGATGGGCGATCCGGTGGAGCTGAAGGATTTCTGCGACCTGCAAAAGATCATGGCCAAGCGCAAGGCGATGGAGAAGGCCCAGCAGACCGGCCAGGTGTCGCAGGAAGTCCTCAAGGAGATGACGCCGGAGCAGCGGGCGGCGATGGAGAAGCAGCTCAAGGAGCGCGCCGCGCAGATGGCCCGCAACAAGGCGCTGAACGATGCCTTCAACGCCGGCTACGCCGCGCTCCAGGCGAAAGACTATCAGACCGCCATTGAGAACCTTCAGAAAGCAAGCGAGATCGACCCGAAGCAGGTGGCCGTCTGGGCGCAACTGGCGGCCGCTTATGAGGGCATGGCGCGCACCAAGACGGGCGCCGAGCGCGATGAGTTCTTCCAGAAGGCTGCGGACGCTTACGTGAAGGCCATCGAGCTCCAGCCGGGCGACGCTGGCCTGCACAACAACTACGGGCTCGTGCTGGCGCAGATGAAGAAGCTGAACGAGGCGTCGGCGGAGCTCGAGAAGGCGGTGGCGCTCGACCCGCCGGGCGGCGGCAAGTACATGTACAACCTTGGCGCCGTGTACATCAACACGAACCAGGTGGAGCCCGCCATCGCGGCCTTCAAGAAGGCGATCGAACTCGATCCGAAGTACGCGCCCGCCTGGTATCAGTACTGCACCGCGATGAGCGGCAAGATGCAGCTCAAGCCGGACGGCACGCCGATCCCGCCGGAAGGCATGAAAGAGGCCTGCGAAAAGTACCTCGAGCTCGACGCCAACGGGCCGAATGCCGAGGCCGTCCGCGGGCTGCTGCAACTCATCAGCGGCAAGATCGAGACCACCTACGAAAATCCGGACGCCAAGAAGGCGACCAGGAAGAAGAAGTGAGCCGTTCGTGGAACGGCCCCAGGGCGCCCCGCGCGCGGGGCGCCCTTTTTGCTGCGCCTGGAAGCATACGATGTTGCGCCTGCTCGCATTCCTGCTCCTGTTCATTCTCGTGGTGCCGCTGATCCGCGTTCTCATCGGGGCGGCGGCGCGGGCGCTGCATGATCTGGTGAGCGGCGGCAAACAGGGCGCACCCCGGCAGGCCATCGGCGGCCGGCTGCACCAGGACCCGGTCTGCGGCGTCTACGTCAGTGAACAGGTGGCGGTGCGGCGGGAAACGGGGGGCAAGACCGTCTACTTCTGCTCCGAGGAGTGTGCGCGAAAATACCGCCACGAATGAACGCTGGGGCGGAGCGGCGCCCCGCCCCCTGCACGGCTTCTCAGATCTTCACTTCGGCCAGTTTTTCGAGCGTCGTCTGTTCCACATCTGCGTGGAGTGAATTGCCGTGGGCGTCCATGGTGACGACGGCGAGGAAATCCTCCACCAGCAGGTGCCACATGGCCTCCGGGATGCCGAACTCGAGCAGGTGCACGCCCAGCACGCGCTTCACCGTGCGGGCGTAGAACTGCGCCGCGCCGCCGATGGCGTGCAGATACACGGCGCCCGTCTCCTTCAGGCCTTCGAGCGTTTTCTTCCCCATGCCGCCCTTGCCGACCACCGCCTTGACGCCATAGCGGCGCAGGATCTCGGCCTGGTAAGGCTCCTCGCGGATCGACGTCGTGGGTCCCGCCGCCTTTACGTACCAGGTCTCGCCCTGCTTCAGCATTACCGGGCCGCAGTGGTAGAGGATGGCGCCCTGAAGGCTCACCGGCGGCTCGTTTTTCATCAGATACGCGTGCACGGCGTCGCGGCCGGTGAACATCTCGCCGCGGATGAGCACGACGTCGCCCACTTTCAAGGCGCGCATCTGCTCGGTGGTGAGCGGCGGCGTCAGCACGATCTCGCGGCCGGTGAGCGGGAAGCCGCTGTCTTTGGCGAGCCGTTCCACCGGGCGCGAGGGGTCGCGGTAGAGCCACTCCGTGATGGCGCCTTTGGCGGCGTCCAGCCGCACGCCCAGCCGGCGGAACGCCCAGCAATCATAGGCCACCGAGACAAAGAACGAGGCGGGCAGACGGTTGGCGGCACAGATCTTGCAGCCGATCAGCGCCACCTGGCCGCCCAGCCCCATGGCGCCGATGCCGAGCCGGTTGGCCTCTTCCATCACCTCGGCTTCCAGCTTCGCCAGCACCGGGTCCGGGTTGGTGTCATCGAGGGTACGGAACAACTGCATCTTGGCCAGGTGATATCCGTGGGCGCGGTCCGAGCCGATGCAGACGCCGAGCGCCCCCGGCGCGCAGCCCTGCCCCTGCGCCTGCCAGACGGCGTGAAGAAGGCACTTCTTCACGCCTTCGAGGTTGCGGTCGGCGCGGCCCAGCTTCGGCAGCTCACACGGCAGCGAGTACTGAATGTTCTTGTTCTCGCAGCCGCCGCCCTTCAGGATGAGCCGCACTTCGATGTCGTCCCGCTCGTGCTGCTCAAAGTGGATGACCGGCGTCTCCGGCCCGAGATTGTCGCCCGAGTTCTTTCCGGTGATCGAGTCCACGCTGTTCGGGCGCAGCTTGCCGCGGCGGGTGGCTTCGGCCACGGCCTCGCGGATCGCGGCGGCGATCTTCATCTGGTTGACGCCCACGGGCGTGTGGACGATGAAGGTGGGCATGCCGGTGTCCTGGCAGATGGGCCCTTCGTCCTCGTAGGCCATGTCCGTGTTGAGCGCCATGATCGACAGCGCCTGGTGGGACTGCGTGCCCGGCTGCTCGCGTTCGAGCGCCAGACCCATGGCGGCGCGCACATCGGGAGGCAGGTTGACCGAAGTCTGCGTGATCAACTCGATGAGACTGTCCTTGAGAAATTCCATGACAGGAGCGGCTCCTTTCGACGCTTCAGTTCCATCCTAGCGCCCGCGGCGCGCGGGCCGTCGGCAGCAGGCGGGCCTCAGCGCAGCTTCAGCCGGACCACTGCTGTCATGCCGGGGCGCACCAGCGTGGTGGGGCTGGTAAAGGCCACCACCACCTGCTGCCGGCTGACGGACTTCACCTGCGCCTCCAGCGCCCCCTGCGGCAGTTCGGCAAGTACGATGAGGGCCCCGTCGCCGGGTGCAATCCGCTTTGTGTAAGCCTCCGGCGCATCGGCTTCCACCTCGAGATGCGACCAGTCCGAGGCGATCTCCACCAGGCCCTCGAAGCCTTCCTCCACCGTTTCGCCGGCGCCCTTGGCGATCCGCACGACAATGCCGTCGGCGGGCGCCACCAGATTGCAGCTTTCAGCGCGGCTGCGCGCGGCGTCGAGCTGCTCCTGACGGTCCGCCACCGCCTTGCGCGCGTCCTCAGCACTGGCGGCTGCCGCCTGCACGCGCTCACGGGCGGCGGCGAGCAGCTCCTCGACGCGGTCGCGCTCCTTCCGCGCCGCCTCGTAGTCCTCCTCGGCGCGCTGGAACACGAGTCTCGGCGTGGCTCCCTCGCGGATCAACAGCGCCTGCCGCTGATAGATCTTTTCGGCGCGCGCCAGCTCGCTGCGCGCCCGCGCCGCCTCGGCCGACAGCCGGGACTCTTCCAGCCGCAGCGCCGTCAGTTCCGCCTCCAGGGCCCGCAGGCGCGCCTGCGCGCGTTCGAGCTCCAGCCGCGCCTCGACCTCCTCTTCCCGGATTGCGTCGTTCGCGATGCGCCCGAGGACCTGCCCTTCGTGGACCTCGTCGCCCGGGGCGACGGAGAACTCTTCCAGCACTCCCGAGACGGGCGCGTTGATCGGAATGCGCTCCACGGCGCGGATCACCCCTTCCAGCGTGATCTCCGTGCCCGCCGGCGGCCCGGCCGGCGCCTGGACCTGTGGGGGAGCAGGCGCCTGCCGGCGGTGCCACATGTAGGCGCCGGCGCCCGCCGCGCCGAGCAGGACGACCCCGGCAAACAGGATCCACTTGCCGCGCATCCTGATTTGATCATAGGGCATCCCCGCCGCAGCGTCCTCGCCCACGCGGCCCCGGATTGAGTCCTCCGGCCCGCCGGTGGTAGGCTCACCGAAGAGGAGCACGGCATGGGCGCACTGCGGCTTGGCGACGACATTGACGACTACTGCATCAAGTGCAAGCGCATCACCAATCACTCCGTGCTGGCGCTCGTGGACGGCGAACCCGTCAAGGTCCGCTGCCGCACCTGCTACAACGAAGGGCCCTACCGTCGCTGCGTCGTGCCGCCCACCAAGCGCGAGCTCCAGAAGGCGGCGCTGCTCGAGCAGATGCTCAGGGACAACCCTCCGCGGGCGGCCGAGCCCCCGAAAAAAGCCGGACGCTGGAAGAAGGCTTGATGCCCGGCCCAGGCTGTTGCCGTGTTCCCCGCCCGCCCTGCGATATAATGCGCGCGGAGTTTGCCTGAAATGCCGCTCACATCCGCCCAGACCGACGCCGCCATCCGGGCTCTCGATTCATTCGCCATCGAACTTCCCTCCTGGGGCTTCGCCAACACCGGCACCCGCTTCGGCAAGTTCATCCAGTTGAGCGCGGCCACCACGACGGAGGAAAAGATCGCCGACGCCGCCGCCGTGCATCGCTTCACCGGTTGCTGCCCGTCGGTGGCCGTCCATGTGCTGTGGGATTTCCCCGGCGGCGTGGCCGACGTTCCGGCCGTGATGGAGACCGCGCGGCGCGAGGGCGTGCGCATCGGCGCCATCAATCCCAATGTCTTCCAGGATCAGTGCTACAAGTACGGCTCCTTCGGCAACCCCGACCCGGAGGTCCGCCAGGCCGCGCTCCAGCACATCCTCGATTCCATCGAGATCCAGAAAGCCACCGGTTCGCGCGACCTCTCGCTGTGGTTCGCCGACGGCATCTCCTACCCCGGCTCGGGATCCATCCGCGCCCGCCGGCAGTGGTTCATCGAAGGACTGAAGAAGGTGCATGAGGCCCTATCGGGCGAGCAGCGCATGCTCGTCGAATACAAGCCCTTCGAGCCGGCCTTCTACGCCACCGACATCGCCGACTGGGGCATGGCTTACATCTACGCGAAACACGCCGGCCCACGCGCCCGCGTGCTCGTCGATACCGGCCACCACTATCAGGCGCAGAACATCGAGCAGATCGTCACCTGGCTGCTGGCCGAGGACATGCTCGGCGGCTTCCACTTCAACGACCGCCGCTACGCCGACGACGACCTCACGCTTGGCTGCATGGATCCTTACCAGGTGTTCCGCATCTTCCACGAGATCTGTTACTACGAGTGGGAGACCGGCCGCCGCGCCGACATCGCCTACATGGTGGATCAGTCCCACAACCTGAAGAACAAGATCGAGGAGACCATTCAGACGGCCAACAACGCGCAGGAGCTGTATGTGAAGGCGGCCATCGTCGACCACGCCCGCCTGCGCGACCATCAGATGAAGTGCCGTCTCGTCGATGCCGAGGAGTGCCTGCGCGAGGCGTTCTTCGCCGACGTGCGCCCGGTGATCGCCGAGTGGCGCCGCTCGAAAGGCCTGCCCGAAGACCCGCTCGATGCCTTCCGCCAGAGCGGTTATACGGAGCGGGCCGAGAAAGAGCGCGCCGAGCGCAACCGCGGGGCGGTGTCCAGCTACGCCTGAAACCGCAAAAGGACGATCAAGCCCCCGGCCCCCGCTGCCGATACAATCTTCGGAAGGGGCCTGAAAGCGCGCCGCCGTCGGACAGGCCCGTAAGGAAACGCCGCCGCGCGTCAGAAAGACCAGAGTCGAGATGTCTTCAGGCGCCAGATGTCGGCCGGGCGCGCCTGTCCGGGCGCCCGGCGTTCATATCCTGTTCCTGCTTGCGGCGGCGCTCGCTCCCCTGGGCGCGCAGCAGCTCGTTTTTGAAGAGTTCGGGTTCGACCGGGGGCTGGGCAACAGCGCCATCAACTGCCTGCTCGAGGACTCGCGCGGCTTCCTTTGGGTGGGCACGATGAGCGGGCTGTACCGCGGCATCGGCGAACGGTTCGAGCGTTTCGGAGAAGCGGACGGGCTGCCGGATGAAACGATTCAGTCCATCCTCGAAGACCGGCAGGGCCGCCTCTGGGTGGCTACCCGGCGCGGGGTGGCCTGGCGCGAGCGGGGCCGGTTCCGGCCTGCCGCCTTCCCCCGGCCGGTGCAGATCTTCGGGCGGCGGGCGCTGGCCCGGTTGCCGGACGGCCGCATCCTTGCCGCCACCGAGCAGGGCCTGTATTCTTCCCCGGACGTTTCCGGACGCTTCGAGCCGCATGCCCTGCCAGACCCGCCTGGCCAGGGCCAGGTGGACGCGGTGTTCGTCGGACCCGATGGGGCGCTTTGGATCAGCGCCCGGAAGACCCTGTGGCGGCTCCTGGACGGGCGCATGGAGATGTGGGGACCGGTCCGGGGCGTGCCCGTCACCCGATGGGACGATTTCCTCGCCGACCGCGACGGCTCGCTGTGGGTCCGCGGGGCGAATTCTTTGATTGTCCTCCGCCGCGGCGCCGCTTTCTTCGAGGACCAGACGGGCCCGCTGCCCCACTCTGGCTTTTTCGGCTCGCTTGCCCTGGACCATGAAGGCCGCCTGGTCGTTCCCACGGACAACGGTCTCTTCGTGCGTGTCCCGAACGGCTGGCGGCGCTACGGGGTCGCCCAGGGACTTCCGGGGCAGTCCGTCTCGGTCGCGATGCAGGACAGCGAGGGATCCTTCTGGATCGGCCTGTGGGGGCTGGGGCTGATCCGCGTGGCAGGCTACGGGCTGACCGAGACCTGGACCCTGCTCGAGGGACTCCCCAGCAGCACCGTGTCAGCCATCACCGAAGATTCACGCGGCGTCCTCTGGGCGGGAACCGACGACGGGATCGCTCTTCTCCGGCCCGGGGCCGCCCGCTGGGAGCGGTGGCGCGGCAGCGCGCGTGTGGGATCCAAGGTTCGCGCACTGGCCGTTGGGCCGGATGGCGGCCTGTGGGCCGGCTGTTTTCCCGGGGGCGTGTGGCGCATCGGGCCGGGCAGCGCCGCCCGGGCGCTGCGCAGCTCTTCGGGCGATGGGCCGGATCGTGTAAACGGGCTGCTCGTCGATCGCTCGGGTCGCCTCTGGGTGGCCAGTCTGGAGGGCCTGTTCCGCTCGCAGGGCCCGGCGAATGACGGCGGGTCCGTGCTCGAAAGACTCCATCCACCGGAAGCTCCCGCCGGGGAAGTGTATTTCCGGATGGCGGAGGGAAAGAACGGAGAGGTCTGGATCGCCGCTTCGGGCGGACTGTTGCGATGGAAGAAAGGGCAGTGGCGGCGGTACGGGCCGGCCGATGGATTGCGGGATGCGGCGGTGACGCATGTTGCCGTGGGCGCTGACAGCGCCGTCTGGGTGGCTTACCGCCGGCCACTGGGCGTGAGCCGTCTTCTGCCGGAAGGCCGGGTGGAACATTTCCGTGCTGAATTGTCTTCGCCCGCTCCGCTGCTCGTCCGCGCCGACCGCAGCGGGCGCATCTGGATCGGCGGCGACAACGGGCTCGATGTCTTCGATGCCGGGCGATGGAGCCGCTTCACCAGGTCCGACGGCCTGGGCGCATACTCCTGTGCCGTGGATGCCTTCTACGCCGCGCGAGACGGCTCCATCTGGATCGGCACCCCCCGCGGCATCACGCGGCTGTTGCGCCCGGCCGCGGCCCTCACCTCGCCTCGCAGCTCGGTTCCCGTGGTGGTCCTGTGGGTTCAGCTTGGCTCGCGCCGGCTGGAGGGCCGCCTGCGCGGCCCGGTCCGTGGCGATCCGGCGGACCGTTCCTTCGCCGCCGGACTGGCGGCGCTGACCTTCCGTTACCGTTCCGGGCTCCGCTTCCGGTACCGTCTGGTGGGCAACCACGACAACTGGCTGGAAACGGAGTCTCCGGTGATCCGCTACCTCTCGCTGCCTCCCGGCCGCTACACCTTCGAAGCCCGGGCGATCCTGCCCCGCGCCGGACTCACGGCCGCCCAGACGAGCATTCCGCTGATCATCCCGGCGCCGTTTTACCACACGGCATGGTTCCGGCTTCTGATGGCCGCTGTGGCCGCCCTGATCCTGCGCGCCGGCTGGATGTGGCGGGTTCGCGCGCTGGGGCAGCGGCAGCGTTGGCTCGAGCAGGCGGTGCGCGAGCGTACCCGCCAGCTCCACGCCGAAAAGGAACGGGCCGATGAGGCGCTCCGGCGCGCCGAGCAGGCCAGCCGCTTCAAGAGCGAATTCCTGGCCCGGATGAGCCACGAGATCCGCACGCCGATGCACGGCGTCGTCGGCACGGCGGACCTGCTGCTGCGCACCCCGCTTCAGCCCGACCAGCGCGAGCTCGTGGTGACGCTCAAGGAGAGTGCGGCCGTCCTGATGCACCTGCTGAACGACATCCTCGATCTGTCGAGGATCGAGGCGGGCAAGCTGGCCCTCGCCTCCCGACCCTTTGACCTGGCTGCGGTGGCGCGCACGGTGGCGTCCCTGATGCGGCCCATCGCCGAAGCGCGCGGCCTGGAGCTGCGGCTTGATGTCCCCGATGCGCCGCTCTGGTTTGCCGGCGACGCCAACCGCGTCCAGCAGATCCTGCTGAACCTCGTCTCGAACGCGGTGAAGTTCACTTCGAGGGGCTTTGTCGAGATCGCCATCCGCGCGCCCGCGCAAGGGCGCGGGTTCGAAATTGCCGTCCGGGACACCGGCCCAGGCATCGCTCCGGAGAAACTCGAATCCATCTTTCAGCCCTTCGTTCAGCTCGCCGAGGGTGCAATGAACGCTGCCGGCACGGGCCTGGGACTCGCCATTACGAAAGCGCTCGTGGATGCGATGGGCGGCCGGATCCGCGTGGAAAGCAAGCCCGGGGCAGGCTCAACCTTCATCGTGGAACTGCCCTTGCCCCCCGCCGAGCCGCAGCCGCAGACGGAGGAACGGTTGCCCTGCGACCGGGCCAGCGTCGCGCCCATGCGCGTGCTGGTGGTCGAGGACAATGCGGTGAATCAGCGAATGATCGCGCGGATGCTCGAGACTCTGAGCCACACGGCGGAAACGGCGTCCGACGGCGAAGCGGCCCTGTCACGCGCGCTTGCCGAGCCTTTTGATGTCATCCTGCTCGACATCCGGCTGCCGGGCATCGATGGTCTGGAGACGGCGCGGCGGCTGCGCGCGGCGGGGTGCCGCACGCCAATTATTGCCCTGTCGGCCAACGTTTACGAGTCCGACCGCGCCGCCGCGCTGGCCGCCGGCATGGACGATTTTCTCGGCAAACCGCTCCACCTCGAAGAACTGTGCGAGGCGCTCCGGCGCGTGGCCGGCGGGCGCGGCGAGTCAGGCCTCTGAGGGCGGCTTCGCGTTGCGCAGCACCCGGCGCAGGCCGGCCAGCGCCCGGTCCGCTTCCTTTTCCGTGAGAATGTAGGGCGGCAGCATGCGGATCACCCTGTCATGGGTGACGTTGAACAGCAGCCCGTGGCGGATACCGTCGTTGACGAGATGCTTGCAGGGGAAGTCGAGCTCGACTCCGATCATCAGGCCCGCCCCGCGCACCTCGCGGATGAACGGAAATGCGGACTGGAGTTCCCGGAGTCCGGCAAAAAAATACTCGCCAACACGGCGAATTTGTGGCAGCAATTCTTCGACAATCGAGTAGAATTCCAGCGCCACCCGGCAGGCCAGCGCGCCGCCGCCGAAGGTGGTGCCGTGCAGGCCGGGCCCGATGGTCGAGGCCGCCTTCTCGTTGCATGCCACCGCGCCAAGCGGGAGGCCGGCGGCCATCGGTTTGGCCAGCGTCACAATGTCGGGAATCACCGGGGGCTCGTGGAGCTGGTAAGCGTGCCAGACGCCGGGGCGGCCGATGCCGCACTGGATTTCGTCGAAGACGAGCAGCGCGTTGTGCCGGTCAGCCAGTTCGCGCAGTTTCCTCAGAAAGGTGCCGGACATCGGATAAATGCCGCCCTCGCCCTGGATGGGCTCGATGAAGATCCCGGCGGTGCGGTCCGTGACGGCGGCTTCGAGGGCCGCCAGGTCGCCGGGCGGGACAAAGCGCGCGCCGGCCAGCAGCGGCTCGAACGGCTCGCGGTACTTCGCCTGGGCGGTGATGGAGAGGGCGCCCATCGTGCGGCCGTGGAAGCTGTTGTCGAAGGCGACGAGTTCGAACTTCTCCGGATGGATGCGGCGCCCGTGGGCGCGCGCCATTTTAATGGCCGCCTCCACCGCTTCCGTGCCGGAATTGCAGAAAAATACCCGCTGCATTCCGCTGGTTTCGCAGATCCTTTTTGCCAGCGGGCCCTGAAATTCGTGGTAATACAGGTTGCTGGAATGGACAAGCAGCGCCGCCTGCTCGCGGATGACCCGCACGATGCGGGGATGCGCGTGGCCCAGCGAGTTGACGCCGATGCCCGAAATCAGGTCCAGATACCGGCGGCCGGCCACGTCATAGAGCCAGCATCCCTTGCCGCGCTTCAGCACCACGGGGTAGCGCGCGTAATTCTGCAACAGATAGGCCCGCTCCAGCTCCATGACGGCGCTGGCGGGCGCCAGGGCGACTTCCATGCTTTTCATGTTACCTGCCGGATGGCCACGGCTGCCTGCGCGGCGCTTCAGCGAACCTCAAAAGCGTCCAGGTCGATCCAGCACCCGCCGGGCGAGTCCGGCGCGATGCGCAGCCGCAGCGTGTGCGCACCCGGCTGCGGCGCCTCGATCCATGGGCTCCACTGCTGCCAGCGCGTTTCGGCGCTGCGCTGGTTGAAGCGAAGCGCCGCACCGCTGTCGAGGTCCGCGACTGCGGCGCAGCGGTTGAAAGCCGCCGTGTACATCAACCGGATGGCCGAGCCGCGGAAGTGGATGCGGACCTCGGCGTCGCGGGAGTTCGTGTAGACGAGCGTACCGGCGTGGGTCTGCGGAAACTGCGTGTCGCGGATCCACGCCCCGGAAAACCGGAGTGACGGCGAGGTGTCGTCGTGGACGCCCGGGCCGGCCTCGGGCGGCTTGCCCGTCCAGCAGCCCCCCGGTCGGCGCCACCGGTACAGCTCCATGTCGGCCGCGACCAGGACGGGCTCCATGCAGGCGTCCAGGAACTGCCTCTCGTAGACCGTCTGAGGAATGCGCCGGCCGCCCGCGGCGGGCGCGACAACGAACTCCACGCGGAGCTCGCGAAGGAGACGCTCGATCGGCTCCGGCCCCGGGGCGGTGCGGAACCGTTTCCAGAAGTCCGGGCTGTGCCAGCTCGCCGTCCAGGCGCGGCCGCGGAAGTCGCCAACGGCATTGCCCCAGAACCAGGCGGCGCGCGTGCCCGGCGCGTTCCGGTTCAGCCAGTCGACCAGCTTCCTCTCCGGAGCGTGCTCAAGCACATACGCCGTGTCTTCACGCGGCTTCCACCAGCGGCTCACAAAAAAATCCCGGTGGTAGTAACCGGCCGCGGGCAACAGCGCGAAGTGCAGAAGCACGACAACGCCGAGCCCCGTCACGACCGCGGCCCGCGCCCATCTTCTTTCGAGACCCGATTCGCCCAGCACCTCCGCGCCAATCAATGCCGTGAGCGGAAGCACCGGATACAGGTAGCGCAGGTTGGATTGCGCGCCGAAGCTGAGCGCCGCACCGGCCAGCACCGTCAGCAAGAGGACGGAGCGGCCTTCGGGCCAGCTCTTCCGCCATGCCGCCAGGCAGGCGGGCAGGAGGGCGAAGACCAGGAAGCCTCCAGCCCCGTCAAAGCCTTCCATGAAGCGGCCCGAATGGAAGGTGAGGTCGTAAAACGTGGTCCAGCCGAGCGGCGTTTCGAAACGCGTGTCGCGGAGGTTGACGGCTTCGTAGAACGGCGAACGGAACACGGCATTGAGGAAAGGGAACACGGGATTTTCCGTCCGCAGCCACGCGTTCAGGTAGGGTGCGGCGCCGATGAGCGCCATCCATAGAGCCGCCGTGGCCATCGCCCGCGGCCCGGCCACGACGATGCCCGCCGCCAGCAGGGGCGCCAGGAAAGCGAGCGCGCCGAACTTCGTCGCCGCCGCCATGCCGCACAGCACGCCGAAGGCGACCCGGGCGCGCCCTGCCGCAAGCCGGCTGTCGACAAGCACCACGGCGGCGGCCGTCAGCCAAAGGGCGGTGGCATTTTCGACAAACAGCGACCCAGTCACATGTTGCACGAGCGGCGTCGAAAGCATCGCGGCGGTGAGCAGCGCCGCCGGCCACGCGTGCAGGCGGCGCGAAGCCCGTTCGGCCACGATCCAGGCGATCAGCCCAAGGAGCAGGACGTTCATCAGCCGCGCGGACGCCTCGCCCCCAAGTTGCCAGCCCATGGTCCACACCCAGTCGCCGCCCAGCGGCATCACTGCCCAGGCGAACTCGGTCACGTCGAACGGCCAGTGGTGCGCGTAGGCCATACGCGCCGGGATCACCATGTGCATGGCCAGCCCGTCGGCGCTTACCTCCGGCTTGAGCGCCACCAGCCAATGCGCAAACAGCGGAAACAGCGCCACGGCCCACGCCGCCGCCGCTCCGCGGGCGGCCGGTCCGGCCAGGGCAAGCCGCGGACGCCAACCCCGCTGCCATGCGGCCGATGCTGCGAGCGCAGGCAGCAGCCAGTACAGGGCGCGATGGTGCAACGGCAGCGCCGCCGTCCACATGACGGCTGCGGCCCAAAGGGCCAGTCCGAGCGTGATCTGGACCGCCGCCGGGGATTCCACCGAACCGCGCGCCCGCGGCCACAGCAGCCACCCGCAGGCCCACGCCCCCAGCGTGGCCCAGAGGACGCCGGCCAGAGCGAGCGGCCCCACGGCAACGCATGTAAACAGCGCGGCCGCGCCGGCGAGCACAGTGAGAGTCCACCGCGGGCGCACCGCGATCAGCAGGGCGGCCGACGAGACGTAGATCGCGGCAAAAAAGAGAAAGCGGCGCCACCCCTCCGGTTCCCAGGCCGGCTGGCGCAGCAGGCCGTGCGTCGCCACTCCGTGGAGGCATAGGACGACCGCCGACGCGAACACAGCCGGGGCTGCGTATCCGCGCTGCATGCATCTCATTTTGCCCCGTCTTCGACCGGTGCGCCGGGGCAATCCCGCGCGGGCCCGGCTTCAGAAGGGCGGATGATTCGAGGCGTCAGCCATTGAGGTGCCGGTTCAGCCGCTCAATGGCCTCATCGATCTCCGCCGGGCTCTTGTACCCGATGGTGATGGCATCCACCGTGCCGAGCTTCGCCACGAAGCGGATCGAGGCGTCCCGCTGTTCGGGCGTCCGGAAGGAACCCTCGCCGATGATCTTCATGCCGATGACGCCGGTGCCCTGCGCGTGGATGGCGGCGATGCGCTCCACCACCTGGTTCACGTCGCCCCGGCCGTACTCCGTTCCTTCGAGATTGTCCATCCGCGTGCCGTCGTGATTGACGCGCAGCAGGGCCACGTCCAGCCAGCGGTTGCCCGGGAATCGTTCGAGCGGCTTCAGCCCATGGCAGGAGGCGCCGTGCGCCAGCAGAACCTTCTTCACCTTGGCTTCCGACATGGCGTCCCGCAGCCGCTCCAGTTCTTCGGGCCAGGAGGCCGAGCGCACGCAGTGAATCAGCAGGATGTCCAGATACTCGGTCTGGAGCTCGCGGCGGAAGCGGTCGAACGCCGCCTGGAAATTGTTTGCATCCGAAAGCCGGATCTTGGTCATCAGCCGGTAGGAGTCGCGCGGCAGACCCTTGAGCGCCTGGCCAAGCATCACCGGCATCTCGCGGTAGGCATCGGCGGTCTCGAAGAACCGGATGCCGCGGTCATAGGCGTGGCGGACCAGACGGGTGAACTCCTCCTGGCCCAGCTCCCTTTGGACACGGCCGCCGAAGGTGCCCGTGCCCAAGGCGAGCCGCGTCACCTTGATGCCGGATCTTCCCAGCTCTACCCAGTCCGTGGCGCTACGTCTGGACGGGGCGGCCGGTGCTGGCAGTGCGCTGCCTGTCAGGATGGCGCTGGCGGACTTCAGGAAGCCGCGGCGGGTTGGGGTCCAGCTCATGGCGTTCGCTCCTTTCGGTTTTGGTCCAGTTACAGGAACCATATCACAACACGGTCGCCAGAAGAAGCAGATCGGGACTCGATGCGGGCTTTGACGCCCGCCAGCCGCCGCATGCGGCCGACAAACTCCGCAGGAACGGCAAAATGGAAGAAAAGATGAGCCCTTTGGGAGGTTTGCAGGATCTTTCTGGATGAGGCCGCATAACCTTTCCGCCCGGCCTGCCGTCATAGCTAACTGGAACCAGCCCTCGGAGGCCGAGGGGCGGCACCATTCCTGAAGGGACCAGGAGTCTCGTATGCAGCCGCAACCACATCCCGCTCCGCTTCCGCAGCCCGGCATCGCGCCGGGCGCCGAGCCGAAGCCTGCCATCCGGCGGCGCAGGGGCCATCCATGGTTGTTCGTTGTGATTCTGGCGGCCGTTGTCGCCGGAGGGTGGTGGGCATGGCGGCATCTTTCTCCTGCCTCGCGCTCCGGAGCTCAGGCTCTGGCGCGCGTGCGGACGGCGCCGGTCGTGGCGGGTTCGCTCGAAAAGACGCTGCGCCTGGCGGGGACGACCACGGCCGAGAAATACGTGAGTCTCATCACACCGCAGCTTCGCGGCGGCCGCGGGGCCAATGTGAGCGTGCAGGCGGCTGGCGGCGGCATGATCGTGACCGTGGACATCGGCGGAGGAATGGGCGGAATGGGGGGCGGAGGGCGCGGTGGCGGCGGTGGCTCTTCCGCCTCCAGTTCATCCTCCAGTGCCGCCTCGGTCAGCAGCTCAGGGGCGTCCTCGGGCATGGGGGCGAGTTCGGGGGGCGGCTCCAGCAGCAGCCTCTCCGGTTTCCGCGGCGCGACCAACCGGTTCAGCTCCAGGTCTGCAACGTCTTCGGCCAGCAGCACTGCGTCCGGCTCGGCCAGCAGCTCGAGGTCTTCTTCGGCGACTTCCTCTGCCTCCTCGTCGGCAGGCTCTGGAGGTGGCGGCGGGGGCGGCGGCGATCGACTCAGCGGTGGAGCCAGCGATTTCATGCAGGTCATCCAGTCGATGGTTCAGCCTGGCTCGCGCGTCAGAAAGGGCGATGTCGTGGCCGAGTTCGACATCCAGTTCCAGCTTCTGCGGCTGGACGATTTCAAGGCCACCGTAGAGCAGGCCGAGCGCACGCTGCGCAGCCTGGACGCCCAGATCGACGTCGCGCGAAAGTCGTTCCGGCAGACGCTTGAGCAGGCGCGCGCGGCGGTGGAAAAGGCGAAGCTGGACATCAAAACCACGCCGGTTCGCAGCGTCATTGACGCCGAGATCCTCCGGCTGAGCCTGGAAGAAGCAGAGGCCAATCTCCGCATGGTGGAAGCGGCCATCCCGCAGCAGGAGATCAGTCTCCGCAGCCAGCGCCGCCAGGCGGAACTGGACCTCCAGCAGGCGAAGCTCGAGCTCGAGCGCGCCCAGCGCAATGTGGAGCGCATGATCATCCGCGCTCCCATGGACGGGATGTTCGTGGCCGAAACGATCCGGCGCGGCAACGAATTCGGCCAGATTCAGGCTGGCGACCAGGTCTTCCCGGGCCAGATGTTCGGCCGCATTGTCGACCCAGGTTCCATGCTCGTTTCGGCGACGGTGAATCAGGCCGATGTCGAATCAATCCGGATCGGCGCAAAGGCCATGTTGCGCTTCGATGCGTTCCCGGGCCTTGAGTTGCCCGGCCATGTGATCGGCATTGGCGCCATGACCCAGCCGGGCCGGGCGCGGGCCGAATATGTGCGGGAGATTCCGGTGCTCGTCAGAATCGACCGCATCGATCCGCGCGTCATCCCCGACCTCAGCGTCAGCGTGGACGTGGAGGTCGCTCGCGCCGACGATGTGCTGCTGGTTCCGAGGGAGGCCGTGTTCCGCGAGGCGGCCGGCAGCGAGCCATTCGTTTACGTCAAGCAGGGCGAGCGGTTCGAGAAGCGCCCTGTCGAGGTCCGGCTCGCCAATTTCGTGCAGGCCGCCATCGCCTCCGGACTGAAAAAGGGCGAGCTGGTGGCGCTCGAGCGCCCGCCGCAGCCTGAATCCTCGATGGAGGCCGTTCCCACGGTGATCCTCTGGGGCGCCATGCCGGTGGCGGTCCTGCCGCGGCGCGGCCGCCAGAATCCAGGAGTTCAGTGATGTCGAAGGAAGTCAAGTCGAAACGGCTCGGTCAGAAAAACGGGAAAGGCCGCATTGCCGGTTCGGTGTTGCTGCTGCTCGTTCTGGCCGGCGGCGGCTGGGCCGCCTACCGCTACACGGCCGCCAAGCCGGTGGAGGTGCCCACGGTGGCGGTGCGCCGCGGCGACTTTGAGCTGACCGTGCGCGCCCGCGGCGAGATCCGCGCCGTCCGCTCCACCGTGCTGATGGCGCCGCAGGTGCCGAACCCCAGAATCGTCTACCTGGCCGAGTCGGGCAAGCCAATCAGGAAGGGCGACATCGTCGTCCAGTTCGACACCGCCCAGTATGAAAACTTTTATCTGAACTTCGTCACCAACGCCCGCACCGTCGACAGCGAAATCGTCCAGACAAAGGCCAGCCACAAGATCACCGACGAAGCCGACGCGATGAACCTGATGACGAGCGAGTACGACGTTCAGCGTTCGGAACTGGAGGCGTCCAAGGCGGAGATCCTGTCCGAGATCGAAGGCGCCAAGACGCGCATCGACGTGCTGCTGTCCAAGGGCGCCCTCCAGCAGGTGAAGGCGACGGTAAAGAGCCACGACGTCACGCAGCGGGCGGAACTCGAACGGCTCGAATCGCGGAAGAACAAGACGCTGCGCGATATGGAGCGCGTCAAGAGCTACCTCGAGAAGATGATCATCCGCGCCCCCACCGACGGCATTCTGAACGTACTGCCCAACTTCCGCGCTCAGGGCAACTGGGGCTCCACGCCGCCCCCGTTTAAGGAAGGCGACACGGCCTGGACCGGCGCCGCCATCGCCGAGATTCCCGATCTGAGCGAGATGCGCATCGAGCTCAAGTTCGAGGAAGTGGACCGTGGCAAGATCCAGCTTGGCCAGGCGGTAAAGGTGCGCGTCGACGCCGTCCAGGACCGGGAATTCGATGCCACGCTCGACTGGATCAGTCCTATTGCATCGCTCAACTTCCGCGGCTTCGGCACCGCGAACGAGAAACAGTTCCCGGCGCGCGCGACGCTGAAGCAGACCGACCCGCGGCTTCGGCCCGGCATGAGCGCCACTGGCATCGTGCTGATCGAACGCCAGCCCGACGTGCTGCTGATCCCGGCCAAGGCAAGCTTCCTCCAGGGCGGCAAGCCTCATGTCTGGGTGCAGAAGGGAGCGGGCGCGTGGGAGGCACGGCCCATCGAGGTCGGCAAGCGCAACGACAACGACATTGTGGTGCTGAAGGGGCTTCGCGAAGGCGAGCGCATTGCGCTCGAGAATCCGGCCGAAGTGGCCAAGCGGGCCAGGAAACTATGACAATCCGCGCCGCCGCGGCCGCCGCGCCCGCCCTGCGGGAACGGGCTGGTTGCGCCGTGCGCGTGAGAAGAGACACAGGGTATGAAGAAGGTTCTTGTCAGATTGGTGTTGGTTGTGGCCGTGCTCGGCGCCGGCTACGGCATCTACCGCCTCATCCAGGGCCTGCCCTCCCGGCAGCAGACCGTGCCCACGACGCGCGTGCGCCGCGGCGATGTGGTGGTGCGCAGCTTTGCCCGCGGCGAGCTTCGGGCCGTGCGTTCCGTGACGCTGACCGCGCCGAACCTTTTCGGCACGGTGCAGGTGACGAAACTTGCGCCCATGGGCTCGCTCGCGCGGGAAAAGGACCTTATCGTCGAATTCGATGACTCGGAAGTCCTTTCGCGCCTCGAACAGCGCCAGCTCGAGCTCGAACAGGTAGACGAGCAGATCAAGAAGGCGCAGGCCGACCTGGCCATCCGCAACAATCAGGATCAGGTGGACCTGCTCCGCGCCCGCTACGCCGTGCGGCGTGCTGAACTCGAGGTCAAGAAGAATCCGCTGCTGCCGGCCATCGACCAGAAGAAGAACCTGCTCAACCTCGAGGAGGCCCAGCGGCGGCTGCGACAACTGGAGAGCGACATCAAGTCCAAACAGGAACAGGCGCTGGCCGAACTCAACGTGCTGCGCGAGCGCCGCAACCGCAACCTGCTGGACATCAACCGCGAAAAGCAGCGCCTGATGCAGGTGAAGCTGCTGGCGCCGATCAGCGGCCTGGTTGCCATCAAGCAGAATCGCTCGGGTTTCTCCGGCATGTTCGGCACGCAGATCCCGGATATCCGCGAGGGCGACCAGGTGCAGCCCGGAATGCCGGTGGCCGAAATCCTCGACCTCTCCGAGCTGGAAGTGATCGCCCGCATCGGCGAGCTTGACCGCGCCAACCTTCACGAGGGCCAGGACGTGCTCATCCGCCTCGACGCCCTCGCCGGCAAGGTGTTCCACGGCAAGATCAAGTCGATGAGCGGAACGGCCAGCGCCAATGTCTTCAGCGCGGATCCGGGCAAGAAATTCGACGTGCTCTTTTCCATCGACATGAAAGAGCTGCTCTCCGCCCTCGGCGCAAAACCCGAACAGATCGCCCGCATCCTCGCCACGGCCGAGGCCAACCGCAAGAAGCCCATCGCTGCGCCGACCCTTTCCATGTTCGGCGGCATGCCGGACCTCTCCGCCATGGCCGCCGGCGGCGGAATGCCCGGCGGAGGCATGGGCGGAGGCGCTACGATTGCGTTCCCGCAGGGCGGCGCCATCGGGCAGGGTGGAATGCCCGGCGCCATGGGACAGGCAGGGGAAGGGGGGCAGGGGCAGCGCCGCACCTTCATGATGGGCGGCGCCGGCGGCATGGGCGGCGGCATGATGTTCGGCGGCGCCCAGCTTTCGCCGGACCAGCAGAAGAAGATGCAGGCCATCCTCCAAAAGGCGCTCGGCGGAAAGAACATGATGGAACTGTCACCTGAAGAGCGCCGGGCGGTGTTCGAAAAGATCCGGGAAGAGGCGAAGAAGGCGGGCATCGAGCTGCCACAACGCGGCCAGCGACCCGGCGGCGCGCCGGGCCAGCCAGGCGGCGCCGCTCCCGGCGGCGCTCCGGCTGCGCCGGGCGGCCCGGGCGAGCGGGGCGGCCGCAACGGTTTCGGGGGCATGCCTTCACCCACCGGACCCTTCTCCCAGAAAGACCTGGATGAGGCGAAGCTCCCGCCCCCGCCGGAGGCGAGCGACAACATGGAAATCCTGCTCCGTCCGGGGCTGCTCGCCGACGTGGAGATTATCGTCGAAAAGGTCCCGAACGCGATTTATGTGCCCAACCAGAGCATCTTCGAAAAGGACGGCAAGCCGGTCGTCTACGTGAAGGTGCAGGACCGCTTCGAGCCGCGCTCCATCCAGATCGCCAAGCGCTCGGAGACCGTTTCCATCATCGCCTCCGGCCTCAGGGAAGGCGAGGTGATCGCGCTCCAGGATCCGACCATCTCGCCCGAGGACCGCAAGAAACGGGAGCAGCAGAAGAAGCAGGGCGGCGGCGCCGCCGCCGTCATGCCCATGGGCACGAAGGGAGGACAGTAAGCCATGGTTGCGCTGCTCGAAGCCTACCTTCCTGAAATCTACATGGGGCTGTCCAGCCTCCTCGTGCACAAACTCCGCACGCTGCTGACCATGCTCGGCATGATCTTCGGCGTCGGAGCGGTGGTGGCGATGCTGGCCATCACGGCAGGCGTCGAAAAGGAGATGCTCTCTTACATCGACCTGCTCGGCGTCAACAACATCATCATTGAGGCCAAGGAGGCCACGGACCGCACCGAGCTTCAGGCGCGCCGCGCCATCAGCCCCGGCATGACCTTCCGCGACTACCGCGCGATCCTGGAAAACACGCAGGGCATCGACAAGGCCACGCCCCGCAAACGCTTCAAGCCCACCAAGGTCCTGCCAAAGACGAACGCCGAACTGCCCATGCTGATTGGCGTCGAGCCCTCCTACATGGACATCCAGAGCGTGCGGCTGGTCGAAGGGCGCTTCTTCACCGAGGAGGAGAACGCCACCGCAGCGCCCGTGTGTGTGCTTGGGGAAACGGCCAAGGTGAACCTGCTCGGCTACGAGCCGGCCGTGGGCAAATACATCAAGATCAACGACGTCTGGCTCCAGGTGATCGGCGTGATGGCGCAGCAGGCCGGCGGCGACACGGATGTGGAGGGCGTCGAGATCCTCTCGCGCAACAACCTGGTGGTCAGCCCGCTGCGCACCGTGATGTTCCGCTTCGAGGATCAGAACAGCTTCCTCAAGGACGAGATAGACGGCATCTACCTGCGCGTGAAGCCCGGCGTGGATTCAATCGAGACCGCCGCGGTCATCAACGCCATCCTCGCCGCCACCCACAAGGACGCGGGCGATTACAGCGTCACCGTCCCGGCCGGCCTGCTCGAGCAGAAAAAGCGCACCAGCGACATTTTCAAGGTCGTCATGATCTGCATTGCCGGCATCAGCCTGCTGGTGGGCGGCATCGGCATCATGAACATCATGCTCGCCACGGTGCTCGAGCGCACCCGGGAGATCGGCATCCGCCGCGCCATTGGCGCCCGTCAGGCCGACATCGTCCGCCAGTTCCTTACTGAAGCCGTGATGATCTCCATGATCGGAGGTTTCATCGGCATCCTCTTCGGAGTCAGCCTGGCTCAGATCATTGCCGCCGCCGCCGGCTGGTCCACGGTGGTGACGTTCACCTCCATCGCCGTGGCTTTCGGCGTCAGCGTCGGCATTGGATTGCTGTTTGGCATCTATCCCGCCGTGCAGGCCGCCAAACTCGATCCGATCGAAGCCATCCGTTATGAGTAGTCACCCGATTCATCAGGCGAAACCCATGCGCAGTCTTGTTGTCTTCCTTGTATCGACCCTTGTTGTGCCTGCGCAGCAGGCTCCCGTGACCCCTGCGGCGCCGGCGCGGCCGGCGCCCGCGCAACCCGGAACGCCAGCGCCCGCGCAGCCGGTTCCTTCCACCACCGCCCAGCCGCCAGTGGGTGCGGGCGCGGAGACGCGGATGAACTTCGTTGTGCAGGACGCCTCCGCTCCCTGGGTCGGCTCCGGCGCCTGGATGCGGCGTATTTTCTCACCCGGTAATACGCGCGTCACCATCCAGCCTCCGGTGCGGCTCAAGGATTACGTGGTCAACGGCAAGCTGGTGCTGTCGCTCAAGAACTACCTGGACCTGGTGCTGGCCAACAACACCGATATCGCCATCCAGCGGCTTTCCATCGAGGTGCCGAAAAACGCCATTCAGCGGGCGTTTTCGATTTTCGATCCGACCATCACCTCGAGCTTCAACGCCACGCGCTCCAATCAGCCCGCCATTAACCAGCTCCAGGGCGCCCAGGTCGTCAGCCAGCTCAACCAGCCATTAAACACCCGTTTCCAGCAGCTCCTGCCGACTTCCACTTCGATATTCACCCAGCTCAACTGGTCCAAGCTTTCCACCAACGACCAGTTCGCGCTGTTCAATCCCGCTTACACCACCACGTGGCAGATGGGCTTCACCCAGCCCCTTTGGCGCGGCCGCGGACCCTACATCACGAAGATCGGCATCACCATTGCCCGCGCCACCAAACGGCAGCAGGACTACAACGTCCGCGACGCCATCCTGCGCCTGCTCGTCACCGCCGAGCAGGCCTACTGGGACGTTGTCAGCGCCCGCGAGAACCTCAAGGTGAACCGCGACGCGCTGAAGCTGGCCGAGGCGGCGCTCGAGCGCACCAACCGCGAGATCGAGCTGGGGGCGACGAGCGAGCTCGAACGCTTCCAGCCAGAACAGAACGCGGCCACGGCCCGCATCAACGTCACCCGCACCGAATACCAGCTCCGCGCCTTCGAGGACGCCCTCCGGCGCCAGATCGGCGCCGACCTCGACCCGGATGTCCGCGACCTGCCGATCGAGCTCACTGAAGACGTCACCAAAATGCCCGAGCCGATCGTCTACGACCGCGAAAAGCTGGTCCAGATCGCGCTCGAAAACCGGCCGGACTTCAAGGCCCAGAAGATCGCGCTCGACATCAACGACCTTCAGATCAAGAACGCATTGAACTCCATCAAGCCCGTCTTCAACCTCACCGGCTCGTACCAGACCTACGGCCGCGGCGGCCCCGGTTACTCGCGCGCCTCCGGCACTCCGGTCTTCGTGCCCGGCAGCGCCTGGGACGCCTGGAGCATGATGTTCGGGTTCAATTTCAACACATACTCATTGGGTCTTCAGCTCCAGCTCCCTCTCCGTGACCGCGCCGGCGCGGCCAACCTGGCCGATGCCGTCGTCAACAAGCGCCTGGCCGCGCTGCGCGAACGCTCGCTCGAGCAGCAGATCCGGCAGGATGTGCTGAACGCGATCACCAACGTGGAAAGCAGCCGCGAAGGCGTGCGCCTGGCGCAGATCGCCGTCGACTACGCGCGCAAGCGCGTCGAGGCGGACCAGAAACGTTACGACCTCGGCGTCATCAACATCTTCTTCCTGCTCGCCTCGCAGAACGACCTTGCGACGGCGGAGTCGAATCTGGTCAACCAGCTCGTCAACTACCGCCGCAATCTGCTCATCCTCCAGCAGCGGCTCGGCACTCTGTTCGACGAACGCGGCATCGTCATCGACTGACGCCGTCTCAACCTCCTAAGATGAAAAGGCGGGCCCGGCGCGCGGGTCCGCCTTTTTCTCGATGGGCCGCATCCACGTCCTCCCTGACCAGGTCGCCAACAAGATCGCTGCCGGCGAAGTCGTCGAGCGGCCGGCGTCTGTCGTCAAGGAGCTGCTGGAAAACTCGCTCGACGCGGGCGCCGACGACATCCGCGTGGAAGCCGAAGGCGGCGGCCGCCGGCTGATCCGCGTCGCCGATAACGGCTGCGGCATGCTGCGCGACGACGCGCTGCTCGCGCTTGAGCGCCACGCGACCTCAAAAATCTCGCGCGTCGAAGAGCTGGAATGCATTGCCACGCTTGGCTTCCGCGGCGAAGCGCTGCCCTCCATCGCCAGCGTCTCCCGGATGGTGATCGAAACGCGCGCCGCCGAAGAGCCCTGCGGCGCGCGCGTCGAAGTGGCCGGCGGGCGCATTCTGTCCGTGAGCGACTGCGTGCGCCCGGCCGGAACCACGATCACCGTTCGCGACCTGTTCTTCAACGTTCCGGCGCGTCGCAAGTTCCTGCGCACCGAGCAGACCGAGCTCGCCCACATCGCCTCGCTCGTCACGCATTATTCGCTGGCGCACCCGGGGCGGAGTTTCGAGCTGGTCCATGAGGGGCGGCAATTGCTGGCCGCCACACCCGCCGCCAGCGCCGCCGAGCGCGTCTTTCAGGTCTTCGGCGCGGAGACGCTCGAAGAACTCATCGAGCTGGAGCCGCGCCAGGCCGCCGAAGGCCGCTTCCGGCTTTCCGGCTTCATCTCCCGGCCCCAGGTGCAGAAGACCAACCGCAACTCGATCTTCCTCTTCGTCAACCGCCGCCTCATCCGCGACCGCCTCCTGCTGCACGCCATCTCGGCCGCTTACGCGAACCTGATGCCGCCCTCGGCGTTCCCCTTCGCGCTGCTGTTTCTCGATTGCGACCCCGGCGAGGTGGACGTCAACGTTCACCCCTCGAAGACCGAGGTGCGATTCCGCGCCGCCAGTTGGGTGCACGATTTCGTCCGCGACGCGCTGCGCGAGGCGCTGGTCGAGTCGCGCCCGGCGCCGGCCGCACCGCTGCCATCGATGCCCGCACCCGGGGCTTCCCAGCCCGCGGCCCTGCTGCCCTATTCCGAATTCACGCAGGCGATCGAGGATTTCCGCCTCACTGGCATCCAGCCGGACACGCCCCGCTCCGTGCTCCCGGAGCTCACTCTGTCGGCGCCGCCCGCCCCACAGCCACGGCTCGATCTCCAACCTCTGGCACAGACGGCCCCTGCGGAAACTTCCTCCGCCCGGGACATCCAGAGCGGGTCTCAGCCCGTCGCTTCGCCGTTTGCCGAACCCGTGCGCCAACTCCCGGCGGAAGAGCGCGGCCGGCTGAAGGTGCCGGACACGCACGCCGCCCTTCCGCAGGGGCTCGTGCTCGATCCGCCCTCTTCGATGGCGGCGCTCGAAAACGTGCGGATCCTCGGCCAGCTTCACGACAGCTTCATCATCGCCGCCGGACCGGACGGTCTGTGGATCATCGACCAGCACGTGGCGCACGAGCGCATCCTGTTTGAGAAGTTCCTCGACCGGCTGACGCGCGGCCGCACCGAGCAGCAGCGGCTGCTGCTGCCGTTGATCCTGACGCTGACGCCGGCGCAGGAGGCCGACTATCAGCGCATCGCCGGAGAACTGGCGCGCGCCGGCTTCGAAACCGAGCCCTTTGGCCACCGCACCATTGCCGTGAAAGCAGCGCCCGCCGATCTTCCGCCGCAGCACGTCGAACAGGTCGTTTTCGAGATTCTCGAGATCGCCGAAGCCGAGATGCGGCGTGCAACGGTGGAAGACTTCCGCGCCGCTCTGGCCGCCTCGCTCGCCTGCCGCGCGGCCATCAAGATCAACACCCGGCTCGAGCCCGAAAAGATGGAGTGGCTCGTGCGCGAACTGGCCCGCACACGATATCCGATGAGCTGCCCTCACGGCCGCCCGGTGGCGCTGCGTTACTCCAACCGCGATATTCTGCGCAGCTTTCACCGGATCTGAGCGGGGCCGCGGGGAGCGGACCGGAGGCAGGATCTGCGCGGTCCCCGCCTCGCCGGATTTTCATGGCGCCTGCCCCGCTGACAACCTTTCATTTTTACCTGATTCTCTCGAAAATGACAAAATAATTTTCCGGGAAACTGTCTCCTGCTCGGGATCATGTTTCGGCAAATTCCTGCCTGGCCTCTCCGGCCGGCAAGATTCAGGTCCTGCGGGAATCAGGCGCCGGGCGCTTCGGGTTCCCGGTTTTCGAGGATTCTCCCCTTCTCGCCGATGCGAATCCGGTGGCCGCGCCACCAGGCCGTGTTGCCGCACCAGGCGGCCGTCCAGAGGGAGAAGGCGAACAGATCCCACAAAGGAATCAGCGGCGCGGCAATCAGGGCGGGCCAGTGGCCAAGCACCGCAAAGCCGGCGAAGGCGCCCATTACCGAGCGCGCCAGCCACAACGCCGCCGCCGCGCCGACGTTGCCCGCGGCGAGATTCAGCACCGCCCACAGCCCCGCGTGCGTCACCGGCATGCCGGCAAAGCCTCCGGGCCGGGAAAAGCGGATCGTTCTCGCCCAGCGCAACTGATGCCGCCACACGGCGCGCCACCCGGGATCGGCCAGATAGGTCAGCACCGGGATGTCGGCGAAAACAACGCGCCGTCCCAGGGCGACGATGCGCGAGGCCAGTTGATAGTCGTCGGCGATGTAGTCGTCAAAAGCGCGAAATCCGCCGATCGCTTCCAGATCCGCGCGGCGGAAGCAGAGCGTCGAGCCGAAGCCGAATTCGCGCACACCGACGAGCGGAGCCACCAGGGCCGAGGGCATGAAATCGGTGGCGATGCCCAGCGCTTCAAAGCAGCCGGCCAGCGAGCCGGCGCGCGCACGGTACAGGCAGGTCACCACGCCGACGCCCGGCTGCTGGAGCGAAGCGACCAGGCGCCGTAGATAGTCCCGCGGCACCGTGATATCGGCATCATTCACCACCAGCACGTCGTGGCGGGCCAGCCGGCTCAATCCGTCGATGACCCCCGTCTTGCCGTTCTTCGCGCGGGTTTCGACGACCTCGATACGGGCGCGCACGCCGGGGTGGCGGGCGAGAAGCTCCCTGAGCACGGCAATGGCCGGATCGTCAGGCCGCTGGAATCCCAACAGCAGCTCGTATTCGGGGTAATCGAGCACGAGGTGGGAAGCGACGGCCTCCGGCAATTGCGGATCGAGCCCATAGACCGGCTTGAGAATCGAAATCGGGGGAAGGGAAGCAGGGGGCGGGGCGGGAAAGAGCCGGGTTTTCAGCCAATGGCCGGCAGCGGCCGTCAAGGCCGCGGACTGATACAGGAGCGCAACCGCGGCAACCGCCAGCAGGAGCCAGGAGATCAAAGCGCCAGCAGCGCCACGCCGATCGCCGCCAGCGCCGCGCCCCCCCAGCGTTTCCAGCCAACCCGCTCCTTCAGCACCGGCCGCGCCAGGGCCGTTTCCAGAACCAGGCTCGCCGCCGTCACCGGCACGGCGAAAGAAAGCTCCGCGATGCGGAGCAGTTGCGTGAAAGCGAAGAAGGACAGGGCGAGGAACAGGATCGAGACGGGCACCTTCCACCGCGCGCCGCCCCTCCGCATGCCATGAGCCTGGATCAGGTCCGCCGCCGCGGTGCAGGCGACAATCAGGCCCACCAGCAGCCACTTCGTCATCAGCAGCGTCCTCCCTGCCTGCCCGGGCTCTCCTGCTCCCCGGGGGCGTCGGTATCGGTCTCGTGAGGCGTGGAGGAAGTGAGCGCGGCGCCGCCGGTGATGAACAGCGCACCGGCCCACCGGGCGGCGGTCACGTGTTCGCCGAGCAGCACTGCGCCAACGGCGGCATTCAGCAGATAGCCGACGGCGGTGAGTGGCACGACGAAGCTCAGGTCCGCCATCTGCAACAGGCGCAGACGCAACAGCAGCCACGCCACCAGCAGGCCGATGCCCACAATGGCCGCCGGCTCCAGCAGCGCCAGCACGGGGCCGGCCGCCGCCGGCGCGCGCTTCATGCCGAGCGTCAAGGCGTAATTGCCCGCGGCATTCAACAGCACAACGCCCGCCGTGTGCCACAGCGCCCTGGATTTCATGGCAGCCTCAGTCCCCGCTGGCGGTGACGGCCTCGCGCACCGGCTCCTCCGCCGGGCGCTTCTTCTGTTCGGCCACGAAGCGGCGGCGCTCGGCACGCAGGCTCAGATATTCGCGGGCCTCCTTGAAAAGGCGCTTCAGGTCGCCATGGACGACGGCCTTGGCCACCACACGGAGCGCGGTCCTGGGCCGGTAGTAATACTCGTCGTAAAAACGCTGCACCCACTCCACCAGCTCGGCGCGGTCAAGCCCCGGATACACGAGGTTTGGCAGTTGATGCCCCTGCTCGTCGGTCATCGAGACGCCGATCTGAATGAGGCCGTTCTTGCGGGCGTAGTCGTAGAATTCCGTGCCCGGATACGGATGAGCAATGGAGACCTGGATGGTCTCCGTGTCCAGCTCCTTGGCAAATTCAATCGTGCGGCGGATGGACTCGCGCGTCTCGCCGGGCAGTCCGATGATGTAGTCGGCGTGGATGGTGAGCCCCAGCTTGTGCGCGTTCTTCGTGAAGCGCCTCGCCATTTCGACCGTGGCGCCTTTCTTGATGTTCTTCAGGATCTGCGGGTCGCCGGACTCATAGCCGACGATCAGCAGCCGGCACCCGGCGTCCTTCATCGCCGCCAGCGTGTCGTAGTCCGTGGTCACGCGGCTCGTGCAGGACCAGGTGACGCCCAGCGGAGCGAGCTTCTTGCAAAGCTCGATCGTGCGCGCGCCCTTGTAGTTGAACGTGTCGTCGTCGAAAAAGATCTCCTTCAGGCCCGGGAAGTTCTCCTTCGCCCAGGCGACCTCGGCCACGACGTCATCCACCGAGCGCAGCCGCCAGCGGTGGCCGGAGTGCGTCTGGGGCCACAGGCAGAACGTGCACATGGCCGGACAGCCGCGCGAGGTGTAGAGGCTGATGAACGGATTGAGCAGAAAGGGGACGTTGTAGCGGCGGAAATCGAGGTCGCGCTTGTAGACCTTGGTTACCCACGGCAGCGCGTCCAGGTTCTCAATGTACGGCGCCTCCGGGTTGTGCACGATGCTGCCGTTGCGGCGGTAACTGGCGCCGGGGATCTCTTCGATCGGCTTGCCGTTGGCGTAGTCGACGATCTGGTAGTCGAACTCGCGGCGGATGACGAAATCGATGGCCGTGTGCGCCAGCGCCTTTTCCGGCTCCACGGTGACGGGCGGCCCCACGAAGCAGACCTTCAGCTTCGGATTCGAGTCCTTCATCATCTCGGCCATGCGCACGTCCACGTCGAAGCCGGGTGTCGACGTGAACAGCACCAGCAGCTCGAAATCCTTCGCCATTTCCACGGTCTGCTGGATCGAAATCCTGTGCGGCGGGGCGTCAACCACCTTCGAGTCCGGCAGCATCCCGGCCGGGTAACACAGCCACACGGGATACCACCAGGACTCGATCTCGCGTGTTGCGGGCCAGCGCGAGCTGGCCCCTCCGTCAAAACCCTCAAAAGAGGGAGGATTCAGGAAGAGAGTTCTCATGCAAGCGTGCCTCGAATCTGGACACTACCGCTAAAGTTCCATTCTACCAGTCTGATACCCGGAACCGGAACTATTTTGTCAACGCCGGCCGGCCGGCGCGGTCCCTTCGTCGAGAATTTCCAGCGCGTTCAGGAACGCGTAGTTGCGGCTGGGCACGAGCTGGAAGACCAGCTTTCCGTTCGGTGTCGGCTTCAGACCCCGGTATGTCTTCCTGAGCACACGGAACGGTCCGCCGGCGCTGCGGTAGACGTCGAAGTTCCGTTCGAGGAGCAGACCGTTGCACAGGATGTCGAACAGGCGGCTGCCCTCGCCGCCTCCGCCCATGCGGCTGCCAAACCAGGTTTCGGCGAAGTGGAAGACGGCCGTATAGGTGGAATCGGGCGGTACCGGAATCGTATAGGTGAGCCGGCCGTAGCGCTCCCCGCGATACAGCTCGGGGTCCTCGCTCCCCTGGATCGGTTCGATCCGCTTCACCAGCCGCCCGCCGAAGAAGAACCGGTCGGACGACCACAGCCGCCCCTGCGTGTCCGTATATGGCTCCTCGCGGGCGGCAATGCGGATGGGACGGAGGCGCCCCGGCGTGCCGGGCATCACTGACAATGCGGAAAGGATGGCCGCATTCGCCAGCGGGGCAAAGTCCAGGTGCAACATTCCGTCTCCGGCCGGTTGCACGTCGCGCCACACCCTGGCCGTGGCTGTCTGCCCGGCGCCGGCATCGGTGAGAATGTCAAATTCGGTGACGGCCGTCTTCCCGTTGATGCTGATGCGGAAGCTGCGCGCATTGTCGGCCCCGGAGCGGTATCGGGGCTCGCAGAACCACAGCGTCAACTCATAGGTGCCAGGCTTGAGTGGAATTTCGTAACGGAACTGGCCCTCGCGCCATGTACGGAAGAGCTCCGGCGTGAGCGTTCCCGCCACCTCGAGGTCCGGGTCGGACGCAGCGCGGCCGCCGCTGAAGTAGCGGTCCGACACCCACACCTGGCCGTCGCGGTCCCGAACGGGGGCGGGGCTGCCTGCCGCAATGCGGATTTCACCCACAGCGGCGGTGACCGCCAGATCGACCGGCGCGACCGGCTGGCGCGTCGCGGGTTGCGCGGTCTTGCGAGGTCTTTCCAGCAGGAGGAGCAGCCATCCCGTCAGCGCCAGCAGCACTGTGGCCGCGACGGCTCCCCGGATGATCCGCGGCCGGCGGTCGATCCGCCGGAAGTTCGCCGTGCCCTCCGCACGCCCTTCCGCTCGCCCGGCGGTGGCTTCCTCCGGCGGCGCTGCGTCCCCGGGTCCCGCCGGCAAGGGCGGCGCCTGTTCGAGCCTCACGAATTGGGGAACGTAAGCCCCCAGAGGCAGCTCAATGCGGATCGAGTGGCCGGTGCCTTCGGTCTCATAGTATTCCCGAAGACGGCGGCGAAGCCTGTGCGCTTCCACGCGCACGATCGAATCTTTTTTCGGGTCAAAATCCGCCGGGCGCCCCAGGGCTTCCACAGCGATGTTGTATTCCTTGATCAGCTCTGTCTCGCCCTGGAAATATTTCTCACAGATGTAGGCCAGGAGTTTGGCCAGCGTGGGCGCGCGCTGGAAAATCCCGGACGCCAGCACGGCGTCGAGTTCCGCTTTTTCCGTCTCGAACGAGGCCGAAGTGGGTCGAACAGCCAGCTTCCTGGTCCCTCCCTCCACCATCTGGAACTATAACATCGTCTTCATCAGGCGTAAAGGGGATCGAATTCCGGCGTTACACGAATTCCTGCGCCCGTGTGTAACGTTGTTGAAAAAACAGAAAATACAACGAAGTAACGAGAGCTCGCCACGGACAGTAACCGCTTTAGCCTTCCCACCGCTGTCTAGCGGAAGTACATTAGGGGAGCCGTCAGTGGACTGCCGGCGAGTCGTCTTTCCCTTAGTCAGGAGAAAGGTGTTCCGATGAAACAACCGTTGCGTCAATGGATCGTGTCGGCGGCCGGAGCGTTCGCCCTGTTGCTCGGAATCGTCATCCTGCTCGCTCCAGGCATCCCGGGGCAAATCATCACGGGCAGCCTGACAGGCATCGTCATGGACAGTTCTTCGGCGGTGGTGCCGGGCGCCACGGTCACCATGACCAACGAAAGGTCCGGCGACATCCGGCGCACGACGACGAACTCTGAAGGCTACTTTTCCATATCCGGCGTTCTGCCGGGATCCTACACCGTCACCATCGAGCATCCGGGCTTTCAGCCATACAAGGCGGAGAAGGTGACCTTCAACGCCGGGGACCGCCGCACCCTGGGGGAGGTCGTGCTTCAGGTGGCGACCACGGGCACGGAAGTGAGTGTCTCGGCCGTGCTGGAGGAGTTGACCCCTATTGACACGGGCGAAAAGAACGTCGTGCTGAGCCAGCAGCAGATGCAGAACGTGGCCATTGTCGGCCGCAGTGCGGCAGAGTACATCAAAATCCTGCCCGGCATGGCGTTCATCAGCCCGGGCGTGGAAAACCGCCCCGGCTTCAACGGCGAAAACATCGGCATCAACGGCAACGGCGACGGCGGCAAGCAGAGCACCATCGGCAACTTCTCGGCCAACGGAACGCGGCCCGAGGCGCTCGACATCGTCGCCGACGGCTCCCACGTCAGCGACCCCGGCTGCAACTGCGCCAACCCGGTGAACCCGAACCCGGAGATGATCGAAGAGTTCAAGGTGCAGCAGTCCAACTTCGGCGCGGAAAATGCCAAGGGGCCGGTTGTGCTGAACTCGATCACCAAGGCCGGCGGGCGCGACTTCCACGGCAGCGCCTATCTCTACGCCCGCCACTATTCGCTGAATGCCAACGACTGGCTGAACAACGCACAGGGCACCGATCCGAAGACCGGAAAGCCCGTCGCCGGCCGGCCGAACAACAAGTACTTCTTCCCCGGCGGCACCTTCAGCGGCCCGGTGCTGCTGCCCGGCACGAAATTCAACCGCAACCGCGACAAGCTCTTCTTCTTCACCGGGTATGAGAACTTCCGCCAGACGATCGACACCGGACTGTTGCGGAGCGTCGTGCATACGGAAGCCATGCGGCAGGGCGATTTCTCTGACACCACCTATCTCCAGAAGCTGCAAAACGCCGCGGGCATTGCCGCCACGCCGCTCAAGGCGGACCGCTACCCCGGCGGGCGCATCCCCGCCAGCCAGCTAGACCCAGGCATGCTGAACCTGATCAAGCTTACGCCGCTGCCGAATACGGACCCCGGCGGCGCCGGCAATGGCTATAACTACGCCAGGGTGCTGGTGATCGACCAGAACATGTGGCAGAGCCTGAGCCGGATCGACTACAACATCAGCGACAACACCAAACTCTTCGTGCGCTACAACCGCCAGAACGAGCTCCAGCCATTCCCCATCCAGCTCTGGTGGCGCAATGCCGGCGCCGTGCCGCTGCCGACGCCCATCGAGGGCAAGAACCGCACCGACAGCGTCTCGTTCAACTTCACCAGGGTACTTTCGCCCTCGCTGACCAACGAGGTCGTCTTCGGCTACACCTTCGTCGACTTCCCGAATTCCTACAAGGACTACAACAAGATGACCCGCGCGGCGAACAACTTCCCGTACAAGGGCATCTTCAAGCAGGACGACAAGATTCCCGCCTTCTGGACCTGGTCTGCGCCTACCGCCGGCATGTATACCGCCGGCGGGTTCGATCCTGTCCTGTTCGCCACCAAGCATCTGGTCACGCTCACTGACACCGTGAGCAAAGTGACCGGCACCCACACCATCAAGTTCGGCGGCTACTTCGGCTACATCCGCAACAACCAGCCGGGCAACGCGAACTCCAACGGCAACCTGATCTTCGACACCTGGTCGGGCTCAAGCACCGGCAACGTGCTGGCCGACTATGTGGCCGGACTCCCCATCTGGTACCAGGAGGCCACCAAACAGATTGCCCGCGACATGAAGTGGAACGAGCTGGCCTTCTTCGCGCAGGATAGCTGGAAGATCACGCCGCGCCTCACACTCGAGTATGGGCTCCGCATCCAGCACATGCAGCCGTGGACGGCGCGCAACGGCATCGGCATCGCTACATGGGTGCCGTCCGCCTATGACCCAAACGCTCCGGCCTCCGCCCTGCCCGGCATCCTCTGGCACGCCAAAGCGAAGAACGTGCCGTTGGCCGGTTGGCAGACGCGCGCACTCTATTATTCGCCACGCTTTGGCTTCGCCTGGGACATCTTCGGCAAGGGCAAGACCGTGCTCCGCGGCGGCTACGGCATATTCTACTATCACGACCCGCAGCTCGCCGCCGACGCCATGGACATGCCGGCCGGAGTCCGCGCCACCACCGTGTGCTGCGGCCTCACGATGGCGCAGATCGACGCCACCGCCACCCAGGGCTCGCTCGCCTTCGGCGGCACCGCCGTCGATGGCCGCGACGACAACCAGCCGCGCACCCAGAGCTACAGCTTCACGATCAGCCAGCGGCTGCCGGGCCGCACGCTGGTGGAAGTCTCCTACGTTGGCAACAAGTCCGACTACCTGATCAACACGGGCTACCAGAACATCAACCGCGTGCCTATCGGGACCATGTTGAACGATCCCGGCGGCGACACCAACGCCTACCGTCCGCTGAAGAACTTCCAGGATCTCAACGTCCCCAGCCACAAATCCTACTCGAACTACAACTCACTTCAGGTTTTTGCCACCAGGCAGGCCGGCTGGTCCAACTACACGCTCGCCTACACCTGGTCGAAGGCGATGGGCATCCTCACCAACCCGATCCTCGCCCTGCCGGAGCGGATGAAGGACAACTACGGCCCGCTGTCGTTCGACCGCACGCACGTGCTGGCGGCCAGCTATGTGCTCAACATCCCCGACCTGGTCAAGACCGGCAATCCACTGGCCAAAGGCATCGCCAACGGCTGGCAGATCTCGGGCATCGTCCAGGCCACCAGCGGCGTCAACATCTGGCAGAACCTCAGAAGCAACAACTTCGGCTTCCAGGCCCCGTCGAAGATCCGGCCAGGCAACACGATGAGCGCGATGGAAGTCACCGGTACCGATGCGTGGGCCCTGAGCCCCATTCTGGTGTGCAATCCACGGGCGAATCTCGGCCCGAGGCAGTACATCAATGCCGCCTGCTTCGCCCCGCCGATTGCCGGCCAGAACGGACAGCTCGGCGTCAACGGGCCTATCGTCATGCCGTATTTCCGCGGGCCGGGGTTCTTTAACACGGACCTCTCCGTGTTCAAGAACTTCCGGTGGAGCGAATCCAGGAACGTGCAGCTCCGCTTCTCGGCTTACAATATGCCGAACCACCCGAACGTCTCGTTTGTCGACAACGACCAGAACCTACGCCTCACCATGGACGCGGCCGGGCGCGTAACCAATCCCCGGTTCGGCTTCGCCGATTCAAAGGTAGGACGGCGCATCGTCCAGTTGGGCATCCGCTTCCTGTTCTGAGCGGCTGCCCGCCCTGTTGGCCGACTCGGCGCGGGCACGGCCCGCCACCGGTGACGAGTTCCTCCTCAGCTCCGGCGGGCCGCCCGCGCCGTCCCTTTTCACATGGGCTCCAGCGCCGAGCCTGGCGCCGGCGCGCGGCCGGAGAGAGCCACAGCGTTGAGCGACTGAGTGGCCCGCTCAGCTTTTCGGCATGGTTCATATCGATCGCAAGCCATTCAGCAGCAGCGGAGAAGGGATACTTTCGCCAGTGCGGAGGCCGGTTCTTGCTCAGCGGATGTTGCCATCCCGCGCTGAGAAGCGGGATGATTGGGTTCTTTGATAACATCAATAAGCCACAGCGGCGCTCCTTCATGTCGCAATCCTACCCGGATTTCTGGTACCGCTACCGTTCCAGGTTTGCCCGGGCGCTCGGCATCGATCTCACGCATTCGCAGCGCCGTTATGCGGCGTTGCTTGAACGGGAGGTGCCGCACGGCAGCGCATGGCTTGATCTTGGCTGCGGCCGGCAGTTGCTGCCAGAATGGGCTTGCAGTCTGGAAAGACAGGCAGCGCTCGCGCGAAGGGCAAGAATTCTCATCGGCGTCGACCTGGATCCGTCCCTCCTTGAGCACGCGCTGATTGAGAATCGGATCTTTGCAGATGTCGAACAGTTACCATTCAGGACAGAGAGCCTGGATGTGGTCACTGCCAACGTGGTTGTGGAACATGTCCGTGACCCGCGGGCGATGCTAAACGAGATCCAACGTGTGCTGGTGCCGGGCGGAAAATTCATATTTCACACGCCGAACTCCCTGTTTTATCTCGTGATCATTGCCAGGCTGATTCCCCACCGGATCAGAACAAAATTGACCCGCCTGATCGAGGGTCGGGCCGAGGAAGACATTTTTTCCGGCGCTTTATCGTCTGAATTCAACGCGCAGAATCCGCCGTCTGGCGGGCGAATGCGGGCTAGCCGTTGCGCGTCTGGAAGTTGTCGGTTCGTCCGGCACTTTCGGCAGATGGGGGCCTCTGGGCTGGCTGGAATTGATCGCGACCCGGCTCATCGGATCGGGAGCTTTCAGTTCCAACATCCTGTGCGTGCTTCAGAAGCCCGCTCGGCCGTCCGGAACGGGTGGGGTTCGCCTGCTGGCCTGACAGGTTCAGTGGCCTTGACGCCGTGGCCGGATGCGCGTCAGTCCGTGGCGGAAGGGCTCAATCATTCGGGTGGGGCCTCGAAGGGGTTGTGCTTCCTCCAGCGACTCGAGGTTCGGTTCGGAATGTGCGAACTCCCTGCCGGCAGTGGCAGGCTGCGGGGCATGACCCTGGTGCCGGCCGTAAATGACCTCCCAAGCGACATGCGTGCACACCAGGATGTAAAACAGGTCGAAGGTTGTTCTTGAAAGAAAGGTCGATCCCACCATGAAGGCCCCCAGGGAAGAAGCAATCGCGCTGGGGATGGCGGCTCTCGTCAGGTCTTCGAGCTTTCTCCACCGGCGGCCCTGCTTCCAGCACCGGATTGTCGTGCGGAACAACAGCCACACATAGATGAGAAACGCGAAAATCCCGCTGTCGACCAGAATCTGGAGCCAGTTATTGTGCAGAACCTTGCCGGAATATTCCACGGCATATTCCGGCGGAACGTACTTGAAAATCAGCCTCTGCTCGTTGGTTTCCGTGAATCCCACGCCAAAGAACGGATAGTCCAGCCACATCTTCGGAGCGCTCTGCGCCAGGATCATGCGGCTTCGGGCCGAGGCCTCGGCTTCCGGATTCTTGAGCGTTGACATGCGGCTCGACAGACTGTCCCACACCAGGTAGGCGACACCCGCGCCCGCGGTGGCCAGCAGCGTGAGCGCAATCAGCTTTCGCTTTTCAAGCAGCGTGATCAGCAATAGCCCTGCGCCCACGGCAAGAATGCCTCCGCGGCTGTGGGTGAAGACCACCCCGCCAAGAGCAAGAGCGGCCACCACGATGAAACCGACGCGGGCCATCCTCCAGGGGACCAGATGACGCGAAAACCAGCACAATGGCACCGCCATGGCGAAGGCGAGCGCCATTGTGTTGTTGTCGCTCAGTAGCCCGCCATAGCCTTCCGTAAAGGCCGCTCCTCCGTGGAGAACCCCATAAATGCCGTATTTGACCGCCAGCAGGCCGAGCGAGCCGGACAGAACCACGAAGAACCATTTCAGTTCGGCCTCCGTCGTCAGGATCAGCGGAATCACCAGCGACATCAGGAAAACACGCAGGAAAAACAGGTAGCGCTCCGTGCAGAGAGACGGATCCACCGCGAAGATCACCGACAGCGTCACCACCAGCAGGAACAGCATCAGGCCCCGAAGCACCGGGTTCACCACCAGCAGCGGCAGGTTTTTCAGGATGCGAGGCGTATTGGAGAACAGCGTCACCGCAGCCAGCAGAAAGGAGTAACGATTCGGGCCGGCCCAGGCAAGAATGTCCGGCCGCATCATCGCGAACCAGTAGTAGCCGTAGAGCCCCAGCACCGGTCGGATCGGACTCAGAATGCAGAGCCCGATGACGGTGGCGACAACGATGAGATACCGGATGCCCATAACTGGCCGTGCTGTTTCCTCAAATCTAACACGCGGGCAGCGGTCGCCTTCGCGTTAGCTCCGGGCCTGGGGTGCCCGGCAGGCGGCCTCGGCAGCACGCCGCATCTGCGCGAGTCCCTCCACAATGCGCTCCGTCTCCTCAAAGCCGTAGGAGATGCGCATCTGTCGGCGCGCGGCTCCGCCGAGGCTGCCCTCGCGGGCCACGCAATACACGCCCGGGATGTAAACCACGCGCGGCTCGCTGCCGCCCCGCGCCAGTTCCGCCAAGAAGGGCGAACCCGGGCATGTCTCAATGTCGCGGAAGGTGATGTAGAAATAGAAACCCGCCGAGCCGCCAGACACCGATTCCAGCCACGGCCCCAGCTCCCGGCTGATCCCTTCACGGACGGCCAGCGCCTTCTCCCGGTAGCCCTCCCGGACGGCGCGAAGCTGCGCACCGATGTGATGATCCAGGAGCCATGAGGCCATCTCCTGCACGAACAACGGAGCGCTGAAGCCCGAGTCGCTGGTGCGCTGCACCATCGCCTGCATGAGATCGCCATCCGGCCCGAGCAGATAGCCGATCCGAAGCGCCGGGGCCAGGATCTTCGACAGCGTTCCTACCTCGTAGGCGATGCCGAGGGAGTCCTCGGCGAGCACGGATTCGCGCCGCGGAACCGCCGGGTCGTGTACCAGCCACTCATAGGCCAGGTCGAAGAGCACGGGCACGCGCCGCCGCTGCGCCAGCGAGAGTTCGGTGGCGATCTGCAGCACCTCGCGCCGCCGCTCGTTCGAAAGAATCGTTCCCGTCGGGTTGCTGACGGTCATGATGTAGAAGAACGAGACCTGACGCGCTTCTTCGCCCATCCGGCCGAGCGCGTGGTGCAACAGGTCCGTACGGAGTCCATCGCCGTCCTCGGGAATCGCCAGCAGGCGGAATCCGCGCCGCTCGAGAGCGTCCAGAAAGATGTAATAGCCGGGGTCGGAAGTCACCACGATGCCCGGACCGCACACCTCGGCGAAACCGTCGAGCAGACTCATCGCGCCACAGGGCCCGATAATCAGCCGCCGGCGCTCGAGCGTGGCCGCGTCCGGGCCGCATCCGCTTGCCGCGATGAACGCCCGCAGGGAGCGGATGAGATTTGGCGACCCCTCCGGGCCTCCGTAGTTGAACGCCTGGCGGTAACGCGCCCGGTCGGCTGCCACCGCCTGCAATGCCTCCACGAGGAGCCGGGACGGAATTGTTCTTTCGTTGACATAGCCGACGCCCAGGTTGATGTCGAAGCCCTCGCGGAAATCCCGCGCGAATTCGGCCATCATCCGGTTGGCCGGCGAAGGGACCGCGCTCCGCCGGCCGTATTCGGAAAGGTGCCATTCGAGCTGATTCACCGCCGCGTTCCTGCCGCCGGACGTCAGTGGCCTTCCGCTTCGAGGAACCGTTCGGCCTCGATGGCCGCCATGCAGCCGGCGCCGGCCGCGGTGATCGCCTGGCGATACACGCGGTCCTGCACGTCGCCTGCATGGAAGACGCCCGGCACGCTCGTCTTCGCGCCGCCGTGGCTGACGATGTAGCAGTCGGCGTCGAGCTCGATCTGGCCGACAAACGGTTTCGTGTTCGGAATGTGGCCGATGGCGATGAACAGGCCGTCGACGGGCTCCATCCACGTCTCGCCGGTCTTCACGTTCCGGAGCCTGACCCCGGTGACGTAGCCCTTCTCAACGTCGTATACGTCCTCGACCACCGCACTCGTGATCCAGCGGATTTTCGGATTCGCGCGGCAGCGGTCGAGCATGATTTTCGAGGCGCGGAATTCGTCCCGGCGGTGAACGATGGTCACCGTTTCGCCGAAACGCGTGAGGAAATTCGCCTCCTCCATCGCCGTGTCTCCGCCTCCGACGACCATGATTTTCTTGCCCTTGTAGAAAAACCCGTCGCAGGTGGCGCAGGAGCTTACCCCGTGGCCGATCAGCTTCTGCTCATTGGGCAGCCCCAGCCAGCGCGCGCTGGCCCCGCTGGCGATGATCAGCGTGCGGCATTCCTCCCACTGGCCGTCGATGCGCACGCGGAACGGCCGCTGCTTCAGGTCCGCCTCCTCCACCACGCCCTGGACGTATTCAGCCCCGAAACGCTCGGCCTGCTTTTTCATCCGCTCCACCAGTTCCGGGCCCTGAATTCCCTCGGGAAATCCCGGGAAATTCTCGACTTCTGTGGTCAGGGAGAGCTGTCCGCCGGGCTCATGTCCAGAAATCACCAGCGGTTTCAGACCAGCCCGGGCCGTATAAATGGCCGCCGTATTTCCGGCACAGCCAGACCCGATAATGATGACATTTCTCATGATCCAAAAATTCCTTTCAGCCGTCTCCGCGTGTCAGACCCTGTCGGGCACCACATAGGGCGGCCGGTAGTTGCGCGTCCAGAGCCGGTTGGCCTCCTCATCGCCGATGAAGCGGCCGTCGGCTCCCACCCGCAACGGGCGGCCCACCCGGTAGGCGATGTTGGCCAGATGGCAGAAGTCGGCCGCCCAGGCGCCGATTTCAATGTCCGCGTTGAGTTTCGTGTGGTCGCGCGACTTCACCGCCTCAAGGAAGTTTCGCACATGGGCGATTGTTCCATCGCCGGTGGCCTTCTCCTCCTGGACCTTTTCATAGCGGTCGCGGCCGCCCGCGCCGGCGCTGCGCGCGCCCACGAAATCGGCCATCGTACTGCGCCAGACTTCAAAGCCGCCCTGGTCGACCACCAGAAATCCCTTGTCGCCGAAAAAGATGTTGCCCACGTAGTTGGCCCCGCGCACCGGGGCGAGCCCCTCGGGCGGCGTTGGCAGGTTGCGCACCTCGAAGGTCATTTCGCCATCGTCCCAGTGGTAGATGGCGTTCTGCGTGTTTGGCGTCTCCTGGTCGTCCTGCCAGAGAAACTTGCCCCCGCTGCCCATGACGAGCTTCGGATAGTCCCTCCGCCCCAGTCCCCACAGGGCGATGTCCATTTCATGCACGCCCTGGTTGCCGATGTCGCCGTTGCCGGTGTCCCAGAACCAGTGCCAGTTGTATTCGAACTTGTTGATGCTGAATGGCTTCATCTGCGCGGGGCCGAGGAACTTGTCCCAGTCGATGCCCGGCGGCACCGGCTGGTCCGGTGTGTGGCCAATGGAGAAACGGCGGCGGAAGCAGAGCCCACGCGCCATGTACACCTTGCCGATCACGCCCTCGCGCAGCAGCGCGATCGCCTTCATCTTGTGCGGTGTGGAGCGGCTCTGCGAACCCACCTGCACCATGCGCCGGTACTTGCGCGCCGCCTCCACCATCTTCCGGCTCTCGAACATGTTGTGGCTGGCCGGCTTTTCCACGTACACGTCCTTGCCCGCCTGGCAGGCCCAGATGGTGGCCAGCGCGTGCCAGTGGTTGGGCAGCGGGAGCGAGACGGCGTCGATGTCCTTTGATTCAAACATCTGCCGCATGTCGGCGTATTCGGCGGGCTTGTAGCCCTTGGCCTTCTCGATCATCGCGATGGCGCGCTCGCGCGCCGCCTGATTGACGTCGCAGACTGCGGCGATGCGGCAGTCCTCGATGGAATTGTAAAAATTGATGTGATCCCGGCCCCGGCCGCCGAGGCCGACGATGCCCACCTGCACCCGGTCATTGGCCCCGAGAATCGGCATCCGTGCCGTGGCTGCGGCCGCTGCCGCGCCGAGAAAAGTGCGTCGTTCGGTTTTCATCTGCGTTCCTGCTCCACTTCCTGACATTCTATTGCGCCGCCTGCGGGCAGTACCGGCCATTCCGCAGCGATAGAATACCCCACAGCCATGCAACGCCGCATTGTCCGCCTGGCTGCCGCCTTCTGTCTGCTGTCCTCGATGCCCGCAGTGGCACAGCCCTCGCAGCCGCCGCTGCCCCCGGAAGAACGCACACGCTGGTTCCGTGAGGCGAAGTTCGGCATGTTCATCCACTGGGGCGTCTACTCGGTGATCGGACGCCACGAATGGATCCGCCATCAGGCGCAGATCCCGCAGGCCGAATATGACCGCTACGCGCGCCGCTTCAACCCGGTCCGCTTCAACGCCGACGCCTGGGTCGCATTGGCCAAAGACGCCGGCGCCCGCTATATCGTCATCACCTCGAAGCACCACGACGGCTTCAGCATCTACCGCAGCCGCGTGAGCGACTATGACATGGAAATCACGCCCTACCGGGGTGACCCGCTCAAGGACCTTGCCGCCGCGGCCCGGCGCCACGGCATCCGGCTCGGCTTCTACCACTCCATCATGGACTGGCATCACCCCGACTACCGTCCCCGCCGCGCTTGGGAGTACCCGGAGACCTTCAATCAGGGCGGCGACAATAACCGCTACATCGACTTCATGAAGGAGCAGCTCCGCGAGCTGCTCACCGGCTATGGCGACGTGGCCGTCCTCTGGTTCGATGGCGAATGGGAACACACGCTCTCAAACGCAAAGCGTGAGGACGAGATCTACGATTTCATCCGCTCGCTCCAGCCGAATACGCTCATCAATGACCGTCTCTACGAGCGCCGCCCCGGCAACCGGGCCGACTTCGGCACGCCTGAGCAGTACGTCCCCGCCACCGGACTGAAGAGTCCGGACGGCAGGCCCGTGCTTTGGGAGGCGTGCGTCACCATCAACCAGGATTCGTGGGGCTACAACAAGTACGAGACCGTGTTCAAGACCGAGCGCGACCTGATCCGCATGCTGATCGAGGTCGTCAGCAAGGGCGGCAATCTGCTCCTGAATGTGGGCCCGAAGCCCGACGGCACCATCCAGGACGAGTTCGTCACGCGGCTCCGCGCCATCGGCCGGTGGTTGCACACCAATGGAGAGGCCATCTATGCGACGGCGGCCAGCCCGTTCGAACGGATGTCATTCTTCGGCCGCGCCACCACGAAGGGCCATACCCTCTACCTGCACGTCTTTGAGTGGCCCGCCGAGGGCAGGCTGCGTGTGGCCGGGCTGAAGAACCAGGTTCACAGGGCGCGCCTTCTGGCCGATCCGCAGCGCCGGTTGAAGGCCCTGCGGGACGGGCCGGACGTCGTGCTCGAGCTCCCGGGCGAAGCCCCGGATGAGATCGCCAGCGTGATTGCGCTCGAGCTGGATGGCGAACCCGTGACGGAGCCCTTTGCCAACCGCCCCGATGCGAAGGGCGTCATCACGCTGGGCGTCGAGTCCTGTGAGATCGACACCGAGTTCGAGCAGCGCGCCAAGAAAGAAAACGCCCTGGGACACGTGTTTCTCACCCAGTGGACGCGCGACCGCGACGTCCCCTACTGGGTGCTCGAGAGCCCGCGCGGCGGACGCTACTCGGTCGAAATCAGCTACGCCGCCCGCCGCGCCGGGGCCGGCTTCACCGTGGAGGCCGGCGGCGCGAGGCTTGAGGGGAAGGCTGAAGCCACCGGAGGCGACTGGGTCTTCCGGCCGCGGCGCCTCGGCGAGATCGAACTGAAGCCCGGCCGGACCGAGCTCCGTGTTCGCATCGCATCCGCCGGCGGCACGATGAACCTGGAGCGCGTGGTCCTGCGCCCGCTGCCCTGAGCGATTCCGGGAACACCGGCGGCGCGCGGACCGTTTCCACAGAAAGGAGGACTGCCGTGAAAACGAGCTGGTGCCATGCCGTGTGCGCCGCAATCCTCATGCTCGCTCTGGGCAGCTGTGTCGTGACGCCGCCGCCCCAGACCGCCGGCGCCGGTGAGGAGAAGCGGGAGAAGGTGGTGATCGAGCGCAGCCGTGCCGCCGGGGCCGAACGCATCAGCGCGGAGATCCACCTCGGCGCCGGGGAGCTGCACGTGGCCGGCGGAGCGAAGGAGTTTCTCGAAGCCGAGTTCGTCTACAACGTTCCGTCGCTGAAGCCGCAGGTCCGCTTCGACGAAACCGGTTTCCGCCGGAGGCTCCAGATCACGCAGGGCGCCGGCCAGCCCATTGGCGGGATCGTCAACCGCTGGAACATCCGTCTGGGCGGCGACGTCCCGCTCGATCTGATCATCCGCTGCGGGGCCGGGGAGAACCGTCTCGATCTGCGCGAGGCGCCGGTGCGGAGCCTCGAGCTCGACCTCGGCGTGGGGGAAGCCACGGTGGACCTGCGCCGCGTCTGGACGCATGACGTCGATGCGAAAATCAAGGGCGGAATCGGCCGCGCCGTGGTGCTTGTGCCCGCCGAGGGCGTCGAGGCCCGCCTCTCCGGCGGCATCGGCGAGATCAACGTCACCGGGATGCGCAGGGAAGACGGCCGTTGGGTGAGCGAGGACCGCGCCAAAAGCGGGACACGGCTCCGGCTGGAAGTCACCGGCGGCATCGGGCAGATCGAGATCCGCGCCGGGTAAGGATGCCCCGGGTTCGCATCCGTTCCTAGCCGATCGGGGTGATTGCGCCCGCGGGGGTGCCCCGCGTTCCAATGGAAGCAGGACCCGGCAATTCCATGGATCCCTTCGCGTCCCGCCCGCCTGCCCGCGCCATCGTCGAGCAGCCGGTGACGCAGCGCTCCATCCGGCGCGTGCTCGCCATCGGCTATGGGCTGGTCATCCTCTGCCTGCTGGCGTCCGGCTTGCTGGCCGTGCGGAACCTGGCCTCGATCCGCGCCACCTCTGCCCAGCTTCTGGGCGAGCAGGTGCGCATCCAGAACCTGCTGGAGGCCGTGCTGCGGGGCCAGCGCGCCATCAACGCCGTCTTCGCCGGTTTCGCCCGCGAGCCGGAGGACATCGACGAGGCGCAACTGCTCGCTCAACTGGAAAACTCGGACCGGGAAATCGAACGGATCGTCGAGGACGCCGAAGGCGAGCCGGAGCAGGCGCTGTGGGAGAAGCTCTATGAAGCGGCCACGCGGTTCTCTTCCGAAGCGCGCTCGATTCTCGGCGAGGAAGCGGCGCAACGGCGCCCCCTGCGCCAGTTGATGAACGCGCACCAAACGGTGCTATCCCTCGTGGATCAGCTCGTCGAAGTGGAAATGAAGCGCAGCGTGGCGCTCAAGCAGAGGATTGAAGAGCTCTCTTTCGAGTTCGCCCGGCAGGCGGCCTTTCTCGTGGGGCTCGGCTTCCTGCTGGCGGTGCTCACCGCTGCCTACGCGACGCGCTGGACTCTTCGGCTCACCCGGCAACTGGAAGAGCAGGCCGGCGAGTTGAGCCGTGTCTCCTGGCAACTGCTCGAGAAGCAGGAGACCGTGGCGAGGCGCTTCTCGCACGAACTCCACGACGAGCTCGGACAGACCCTGACGGCGCTGAAGGCGAACCTGGTCATGCTCGGTTCCGGGCCGGCGCCGCGCTCCGGTCTGATCGAGGACTGCCTGCAACTGGTGGATTCGGCCGTGAGTACGGTCCGCGAGGTGTCGCAACTGCTGCGACCGACGATTCTCGATGATTTCGGCCTCGCCGCCAGCCTGCGGTGGCTGTGCGAACGGTTCCAGCAGCGGACGCGCATCGAGGTGGACTTCCATTGCTCTCTGGACGAGAGGCTCCCCGAAGAGCTGGAGACCCATCTGTTCCGCATCGCCCAGGAAGCGCTGACGAACGTGGCCCGCCATTCCGGCGCCACCCGCGTGTCCCTGACGCTCGACCGCGACGGCTCTCACGTCCGCCTCCGGATCGCCGACAATGGGAAAGGATTGGCGCCGGAGGCTGCCACCTCGCAGGGCCTGGGCATGGTGGGCATGCGTGCCCGGGCCCGCAGCGCCGGCGGCGAGCTGAAAATCGAAACGGCGCCCGGCAAGGGGCTTGCCGTGGAGGCGCTGGTGCCGTTCGCCGGCCGGGATGCTGAAACGGCACGCATTGCATCATGAGCCGCAACACCATTCGGATCCTTCTCGCCGATGACCACTCGATGGTGCGCCAGGGATTCCGGCGGATTCTGGAAGCGCAGGCGGACTTTGAAATCGTCGGCGAGGCCTCAGACGGCCGCGAGGCCATCGCGCTGGCCGAGCAGCTCCGGCCCGATATCGTCGTGATGGATGTCGCCATGCCGGGCCTGAACGGCATCGAAGCCACGCGCCGGATCGTGGAATCTTCGCCCCGTACGCGGGTTCTCGCCCTCTCCATGCACCGCGACAGCGTCTACGTGCGGGAGATCCTGCGGGCCGGGGCCCGCGGCTATCTGCTCAAGGACGCCTTCGACGCCGACCTGGTCGCCGCCGTGCGCGCCGTCGCCCGCGGCGAAGGCTACATCGCCCCGGCGGTCGCCGACAGCGTCCTGTCGGACTACCGCCAGCATGTCAGCGACCCGCTCGACCTGCTCACCGCCCGCGAGCGCGAGGTTCTGCAACTGATCGCCGAGGGCAAGACCAACAAGGAGATCGCCGCGCTCCTCAACCTCAGCGTCTACACGGTGGACGCGCACCGCGGCCGCATCATGGAGAAGCTGAACCTCCACTCGGCCGGCGAGCTGGTGCGCTTTGCCGTCCGCAAGGGTCTGATCGACTGAAGCGTCCCCGGCCGGCTTCGGCTATGATGCCCAATGGTGCATCCTGAGGTCTCTCCGCCGGAGGCGCTGCCTCCGCTCGTCTCCGTCGTCATCGTTTCTCACAACTGCCGAACGGCCCTCGAGCGGTGCCTCGACGCCATCGGCCGCAGCCAGGGCGTGGAACGCATCGAGACGCTGGTGGTTGACGCCGGCAGCCGCGACGGCTCGGCCGAGGTCGACGCCGACCGGCCGTGGGTCCAGGTGATCCGCATGCCGATGTACTTCGGCCGCACGCGCGCCCGCAACATCGGCACGCGCACGGCCCGGGGAGAGCACATTCTCTTTCTCGATCCGCGGGTCGAACTGCGGCCGGATACGATCCTGCGCCTCGCCGAAACCCTCGAGCAACGCCCGGACGCCGCCGCCGCCGTGCCCGCGCTGGAAACCCCCGATGGCGCCCCGGTCGCCCTCGCCTTCCGGCTGCCCTCGGCCGACGAGCTCCGCCGCTCGAGCCTGAAGCTCGAACCGCTCCCGCGCACCGAAGCCGTCGGCGAGGTCATCGAGGCGGCCGAGGACTGGGCCATCATGGTCCGCAAGACCTTCCTCGGGGGCATGAATTACCTGAACGAGAAGCGCTTCTCCGAGTTCTGGGCCTTGCTCGACGTCTACCGGCAGATGCGCATCGCCGGCAAAAAGCTGCTCTGGGTCCGCGAGGCGCGCGCCGTGCTCCACCCCGAGCTGCCGCCCGTGGCGGAGCGCCGCGAGCTGATCGCTGACGCGGTGGCAGGCGCGGCCGGCTATCTTGGCCGGTACAACGGGTTCGTGGCGGCGCTCGGCTTCCGCCTTCGCTGCCTGCTGTCCGCGCTCGGCGGCTTTGATCTGGGACTCGCCTGGTACATCCTTCAGGGGCGGCGGCTGGATCCAACCCAGTAAGGCGGAGCACCGGCACACGGCTCAGGGGTTGCCCGGGCTAAAGTTCCTGTTCTCTGCTGCCGATGGATCAGGCAGGATATGGAACTGACGGCGCTCGTCTGGATCCTGCTGCCGGTCTTCATCGCTGCCGGCAGCGCCCTGCTCAGCTACTACATCATGCAGGCGCGGCTGGAAGTCGCCGTGGCGAAGGAACGGGAGAGCCTTGCCGAGGCGCAGGCGCTCATCCGCAACCAGGAGAAGCTGATGGAAGAGAAGGTGCGGGCCGCCGAAGAGGTGGCCGCGCGGCAGGCCTTCGACCAACTTCTGGCGGACTTCCGGGTCGAGGAGCGGCACTTCATGCGGGAAAACAGGTCGATGTTTGTCAACCGCAAATCGCTGGTCATGCAGGAGCGCCTCTACTTCCGCAACATTCCTCTCTCGAATTGGATTGAGCACGAGATGGTGGTGGAAGAAGGCACGGACGTCAAATCGCTGGCCGAACAGGCGTCCGTGTTCAATGCCCGGTCGCTGGCCGCCGCGGGCGCTGCCAACGGGGATGGAGCCTCCCGGGGTGTGCGCCTGCTCCGCTCGCGGGACTCGGCCAGGACCGCGTGAACCCGGCTCGGGGCATCTGCGTCCTCCAGGCCGGCGCGTTTCTGCAAGGCCGCCCGCCCGAGCTCGAGGCAGGAAGCGCCCGTGCGCAATGCGGCGCGCGAACCGCATCGCCCTGGGTCAAAAATCGGACGCACGAACCACCACCGTCTGCCCGGCGCGCGTCGTCTTCTCAAGAGCCTTCCCGTTGTAACGCAGGCGGAGCATGCCGCCGTACAGGCTGTGGATGCGCGCTTCGGAAAGACGTCCGTCCCGCCACGCCACGTCCACTCCAAACCCGCCGCGGGCGCGCACGCCGCGGACCCGGCCCTGCCTCCATTCAGCCGGCAGCGCGGGCAGCAGACGAATGACCCCGTTATGGCTCTGCACCAGCATCTCGACGACGCCCGCCGCGCCGCCGAAGTTGCCGTCGATCTGGAAGGGCGGGTGTCCGCAGAAAAGATTGTCGTAGGTGCCGCCGCCGGACATCCGAATGCCCGTCTCAGAGGCGGAAACTGGCCGCAGCAGGTTCCTCAGCAAACGCAACGCGCGGTCGCCATCGCCCAGCCGCGCCCAGAAGTTCACTTTCCAGGCAAGCGACCATCCGGTGCCGCCGTCCCCGCGCGCTTCCAGGGATTTGCGCGCCGCAGCCGCCAGCTCGGGCGTCTCCTCGGGCGTGATCTCCGAGCCCGGATGCAGTCCCCAGAGGTGAGAGACGTGGCGGTGTTGCGGCTCCGCCTCGCGGTATTCTTCCAGCCATTCCATCAGCCGGCCGTCGCTGCCAGCGCGGCTGGGGGCCAGCCGCGCACGCTTCTGTTCCAGTTCGCGGCGCAAGTCCTCATCGCGGTCCAGCAGCCGGGAGGCGTCGATCACCGCGCCGAACAGGTAGCGCAGCAGTTGCATGTCGAACGTCGGCCCCATGCAGATGGCGGCGCGGCGCCCGTCCGGCATCAGGAAGGAGTTTTCCGGCGAGTTGGCCGGCGCCGTTACCAGCCAGCCATGCTTTGGTTCCTCGATCAGAATGTCGGCGTAAAAGCGCGCCGCTTCGCGCAGCACCGGATAGTACCGCTCGAGAAACGCGCGGTCGCGCGTGTAGAGGAAATGCTCCCAAAGGTGCTGGCACAACCACCCCGACCCGCTCGTCGTCGCGCCCCAGCTCGCCTGCTCGCCCGGGGCGGTGAAGCCCCAGGCATTGGTGATGACGTGCGCCACCCAGCCGCGCGCGCCGTAATACACGCGCGCCGTTCGGCTTCCCGGCTTCACCAGGCTTCCGGTGAGTGCGAACAGCGGCTCGTGGAGTTCGCCCAGTCCGGTGGGCTCGGCCGGCCAGTAGTTCATCTGGACGTTGATGTTGAGGTGCCAGTCGCCGTTCCACGGCGTCTGGAGCTCTTCGGCCCAGATGCCCTGAAGGTTGGCCGGCAGTCCGCCGGGCCGCGAGCTGGATATCAGCAGGTAGCGCCCGTACTGGCAGTACAGCGCCGCCAGGGCAGGATCGCCGCCCTGCTCCCAGGCGGCACGGAGCCGCTCCGGCAGAGGCAGGTCGTCGCGCCCGGGGCCAAGGTCGATGGCGAACCTGCCGAACCAGCGCCGATAGTCCTCCGTGTGTTCGCGCCGCAGCTCGCCCCACGGGCGGCGGGCCAGCCGCTGGTGCTCGCGGCATACGGCGGCCGGATCGGAAGAAGACCGTTGCGCAAAGCGCGCGTAATCGGTGGCCGCCGTCAGGCGGAGCACCGCCTCGCTGCCATTTTCCACGCGAATTTCGCCTTTTTCCGTGGAAATTCGCGCGCCTTTTCCGTCGATTTCCAGCCGTGCGGCAAACCGGACGCCATCACCGCCCCTCCCATCGGCCAGCGCGCCGGACAGAATGAGTGCGCTGTCAGCGTCCGCATGGACCTGCGCCCGCTCGGCACGGCGGAGCGACGCGCGAAAGCTGAGCCCGCCCGGCCGCGAACAGGCCAGCCGTACAAGCACAGCCTGCGCCGGCGCGCTCACAAACAGCTCGCGCTCGTAACGTACGCCGCCTGTCTCATAGGCGACTCGCGCCACGGCGGTCTCCAGGTCGAGTTCCCGCTGGTAGGCCGAGACCTCCGGCGCGTGGTCGAATTCCAGACGCAGGTCGCCCAGCGTCTGGTAACAGCCGTAGGGCAGGTCCTTACCGCGGGCGTGCCCGCTGCCTTTTCCTTTGCAGACGAAGTGCCGGTTCACCAGCGCTTCCGCTTCCACGTTGCGCCCTTCCAGCAGCAGCCGGCGGATCTCGGCGAGCGCTTCCGCCGCGCCCTCCCGGTCGGCGTCTTCCACCGAGCCGGACCACATCGAGCTCTCGTTGAGCACGATCCGCTCGACGCGCGCGCCGCCGAAAACCATCGCGCCCAGCCGCCCGTTGCCGAGCGGAAGCGACTCGGTGAAGTGCCGGGCCGGCTGGCGAAACCACAGGCGCAGCCTCGACGGGGGGCCCGGCTGGGCCGCGCCCGCCGCGGGCAACGAGCCCAAAAACTCGCGGCGGTCCATGCTCATGTCCTTAACGATACAACCCGCGCAGGTCGTTCCAGCGGACGCGGAGCAGATCGACAAACGCGCCCAGGCCCTTCACGAGGCTCACCTTCGTGCCCTCCACGTTGGCCCAGCGCACCGGCACTTCCAGGATGCGGTAACCGTGCTTGCGCGCGATGTACAGGATCTCGACGTCGAAGCCGAACCCGTCGGCCTGCTGCCGCGCCGCCACGCACCGCGCCACCTCGCGGCGGAACAGCTTGAAGCCGCACTGCGTGTCACGGTAAGGAAGCCCGGTGATGCACCGCATGCAGAGATTGAAAATGCGCCCGCTCAGCTCGCGCAGGGCCGACTGGTGCTTCAGCACCAGCCGCCGGTCGAGCGCGCGCGAGCCGATGGCGCCGTCGGCCGACTCGCGCTCCACCGCTTCCTCAAGCCGCGCGAAATCCTCGATCGGGGCCGAGAGGTCTGCGTCGGTGAACAGCACCCATTCGCCCCGCGCCTTCTGCATGCCGTGGCGCACCGCGTAGCCCTTGCCGCGGTTGCCCGGATTCTGAAGCAGCACGATCCGCGGGTCGCCGGCGGCGGCGCGGCGGACGATCTCCGCCGTCCCGTCGCGCGAGCCGTCGTCGACGACGAGGATCTCAACAAAATCCATCGGTCTTGTTTCGACCCACTCCCGGATGCGCGCCAGCGTGGCCGGAAGACGCTGCTCCTCGTTATAGGCGGGAATGACGATGCTGAGCGACCGCAAGTGTCCCATTATAATGAAGGTTTCCCCCAAGGAGTCCTCGATTGTCCCTCGAACAGGAGCTTTTCGAACAGCGTTTTGCGCGCATCCGCGAGATTGAAGCGCTGGGATGGCGTCCGTACGGGCAGCGGTTCGAGTTCACCCACACGGTCCCGCAGATCCGCGCCGGCTGGTCTTCGGCCGACGCCGAAACGCTGGAACGCGAGCGCGTCCCCGTGCGCGTGGCCGGCCGCGTGATGACCGTGCGGCGCATGGGCAAGGCCGGCTTCATGCACATCCAGCAGCTCGGCGAGCGGCTCCAGATCTACGTCCGCAGGGACGCCGTCCCGGCCAACGACTTCCGCCTCTATGAGCTGCTCGATCTCGGCGACATCATCGGCGTTGACGGCTATCTGTTCCGCACCCGGACCGGCGAGCTGAGCGTCCATGCGGAAAAGCTCACCTTCCTGGCGAAGAATCTGCTCGGGCTGCCGGAGAAATACCACGGGCTGGAAGATGTCGAGCTGCGTTACCGCCAGCGCTACCTCGATCTGATCGCAAATCCCGAAGTGCTCAAGGTGTTCGAGACGCGGGCCCGGGTGATCGCCTCGCTGCGCCGGCAGCTCAACGAGCGCGGCTTCATCGAGGTGGAGACGCCGATGATGCAGCCGCTCTACGGCGGCGCCGCCGCCCGCCCCTTCATCACCCATCACAACGCGCTCGACATCGACCTCTACCTGCGCATCGCGCCCGAGCTCTACCTGAAGCGCCTGGTGACCGGCGGCATGGAACGCGTCTACGAGATCAACCGGAACTTCCGCAACGAGGGGATCTCGACGCGGCACAACCCGGAATTCACCATGCTCGAGTTTTATCAGGCCTACGCCGACTACACCGACCTGATGGATCTGAGCTGCGAGCTGCTGCGGCAGACGGCCATCGACGCCACCGGTTCGGACAAGGTCTTCTACCAGGGCGTCGAGCTGGACTTCGGCAACATCCGCCGCTACCGGATGCGCGAGGCTGTCATTGAATTCTGGAAGCACGGCCCGCGGCCCACGCCCGGGCAGGTGCGCGATCCCGAGTGGCTCCTGCGGCACTCCGACAGACCCACGCCCGGCGAGGCGCTCGTCGACCTGTTCGAGCGCCACTGCGAGGAGGCGCTCCAGCAGCCGACGATCATCTACGAATATCCGGTGGAGGTCTCGCCGCTGGCCAAACAGAACCCGGAAGACCCGTCGATGACGGACCGCTTCGAGATCTACGCCGCCGGCATGGAAATCGGCAACGCCTTCACCGAGCTCAACGACCCTGACGAGCAGCGCCGCCGCTTTGAAATGCAGCTCGCCATGCGCGAGCGCGGCGACGAGGAAGCCCACCAGATGGACGAAGACTACCTGCGCGCGCTCTGCTACGGCATGCCGCCCACGGCCGGCGAAGGCATCGGCATCGACCGGCTGGTGATGATCCTCACCGGGCAGAAGTCCATCCGTGACGTGATCCTGTTCCCGCTGCTGCGGCCGGAGGGCGAGATCGGCATCGCGGAGTGGCTGCGCCAGGCATCGGCGAAGAAGTGACCCGCGGTTTCGAGCTCTTTGTCGCCTCCCGCTACCTGCGGGCGAAACGCCGCGAGGCGGTGATCCCGCTCGTCACGGCCGTCTCCGTGGCGGGAGTGGCCGCCGGCGTGATGGCGCTGGTGATCGCGCTGGCCATCAACAACGGCTTCCGCCGCGCATTGCAGGAAAGCCTGCTCGGGGCGACGCCGCACGTCGTGCTGCTCGAAAAAACGCCCTCGACCGGCATGGAAAACTGGCGGGAAATTACCGCCAAAATGGCCCGGATCCCCGGCGTCATTGAAGCTGCGCCCGCGTTGTATGCCAAGGTTCTTGCCTCCGGCCCCATGCAGTCGGCCGAGGCGACCCTGAAAGGAATGCCGCTCAACGAGCGCGATTTTTCCTCACACATCCGCCAGGGCAGCCTTCGCGAGATGGACAATCTCCGCGGGCTGCCCGGCATCGTGCTCGGCTCGCACCTGGCGGCGCGCATCGGCATGCGCGTGGGCGACGTGGTGCGCATCCTGAGCCCGCAGGGCGAAATGACGCCGTTTGGCATGCGGCCGGTCGAGTTCCGTTTCCGCGTGGCGGCGATCTTCGAGTCCGGCTTCTACGACCTGGACAATCAGCTCGCCGTCACCACCATCGCCCAGGCGCAGCGCGTGCTGGCGCTGCCGGACGTCGTCAACGCGATCGAGCTGAAGCTGGACGATCCCGAGCGCGCGCCGGAGGTGGCGCGCGCCGCCGAGGCCGCCGCCGGCCCCGGGCTCGGCGCCACCCACTGGATGGAGCAGAACCGCCAGCTTCTGAATGCGCTCCGGATGGAGAAGACCGTTTCGGTGATCACGATTTCGCTCATCCAGTTGGTGGCCGCGCTCAACATCCTCACCGCGCTCTTCATGCGCGTAATGGAGAAAAAACGTGACATCGCCGTGCTGATCTCGCTGGGCGCGCGGCGGATGCAGGTGGCGAGGATCTTCGTCTGGCAGGGATTGATGATCGCCGCTGCCGGCGCCGCCGCGGGCTTTGTCTTCGGACATACGCTGAGCCATCTGGCGGGACGCTATCGCTGGATCCGGATCGACGAGGAGATTTACTCGCTGTCCTATGTGCCGTTCGAACCGCGCTGGACGGATTCATTGTGGATCGCGGCGCTGGCCCTGGGCGTGGCGCTGCTGGCGACGCTTTATCCGGCGCGGGCTGCCTCGGCGGTGGCGCCCGCAGAGACTTTGCGCTACGAATAGGGACTGGAATGGTCCGGCACGGGCCGGGCCGGGGAGCTGGGCTACGGAATGAATCGGGGAGCATTGCTGATCCACGTCACCGGGCAGGACCGGCCCGGTGTGACCCACGCGCTTGCGGCGGTGCTGGCGCGGCACGGGGCGCGCGTGCTGGACATCGGCCAGGCGGTGATCCATGACGCGCTGGCTCTTGGTTTCCTCATCGAGCTCACCGATGCGTTGCGGACGTCGCCGCTGATGACGGACCTGCTGCTGGAAGCGCACCGGCTCGGCGTGCAGGTGCGCTTCACCGAGGTCGCATCCTCTCATTACGGCGAATGGGTGAGCCAGCAAGGCAAGCGGCGCTATCTGGTGACTGCCCTGGGCCGGGCTCTGGAAGCGTCGCACCTGGCGCAGATCGCCGGCGTGCTGCTGCGCGCCGGGCTCAATATTGACCGCATTGACCGGCTCTCGGCCCGCGTTCCCCTTGAGCCGCAGCCGCCCCAGCGCATGTGCGTCGAGTTCACCGCCAGCACTGCCGGCCCCGGCGCGGAGCCCAATGAACACGCGCTCCGCACCGAACTGGCCCAGCTTGCCGGCGAAAGCGGCATTGATGTCGCTTTCCAGCACGATTCGGTCTGGCGGCGCCATCGGCGGCTGGTGGCCTTCGACATGGACTCGACCCTCATCCAGGGCGAGGTCATCGACGAACTGGCGGCCGAGGCCGGCGCGGGCGAGGCCGTGCGCCGCATCACCGAGGCGGCAATGCGCGGCGAACTCGACTTTCAGCAGGCGTTCCGCCAGCGGGTGGCGCTGCTGCGGGGGCTCCGCGAAGACGCGCTCCAGCGCGTCATCGAAAGGATCCCGCTCACCGAAGGCGCCGAGCGGCTCACCCGGACGCTCCGGCGGCTCGGCTACCGCATGGCCATCCTCTCCGGGGGCTTCACGTTCTTCGGGCGCGTCCTTCAGCAGCGGCTGGGCATCGACTATCTGCACGCGAACACGCTCGTTGTCCGCGATGGCGTCGTGACCGGCGAGGTCGCGCCTCCCATCGTCGATGGCCCCGCCAAGGCCGACATGCTGCGTCAGATCGCCGCGCGCGAGGGCTGGCATCTGGAGCAGTGCATCGCCGTGGGCGACGGCGCCAATGACCTGCCCATGCTCCGGCTCGCCGGCCTCGGCATCGCGTTTCGCGCCAAACCGGTGGTGCGCGCCGGCGCCCGGCAGGCGCTTTCGCACACGGGCCTCGACGGCATCCTCTATTTGCTCGGGCTCCGCGATCGCGAGACGGATTTTGACACCTGACGCGCCTCAGCCGAGAGGGTAGCCTCGCGGCACCATGAAGGTGCGCTTCCAGCGGGTTTTGGTGAAGAAGTTCAGCCCGAGGTCGATCAGGTGGTCGATGGAAATAATGTTCGGGTCGGCCAGCCGCTCGGTGCTCGTGTCATAGGACCAGAAAATGATGGCCGGTTTGCCGATGATGTTTTCCCGCGGCACGAAGCCCCAGTAGCGCGAATCCAGCGAGTTGTCGCGGTTGTCGCCCATGGCGAAGTAATGGCCGGGCGGCACGACGACCTCCCCGTTGACCACGTGATGCGCCAGCATGTCGTAGGCGGGCTCGGCCAGCCGCGTGTTTGGCTCGGAAGGAAAATTGTCCCGGTAGGAGTCGATGTACTGCGTCTTGTGCACGACGTACGGCTCGGTGACGGCCTTGCCGTTGAGATAGAGCTGCTTGTTGACGATGCGGATGCGGTCTCCGGGGACGCCCACAATGCGCTTGATGTAGTTCTCGCGCGGGTTCACCGGAAACTTGAACACCACAATGTCGCCGCGCTTCACCTCCACATAGGGCAGCAGGAAACGGCTCACCGGGCCCGCCGGCGCGTAAGCGAGCTTGTCCACGAACATGTGGTCGCCGATGAGCACCGTGTCCTCCATCGACCCGGTGGGCACGACGAAGGCCTGGAGCAGCGTCGTCGTGCCAAACAGCAGAAGGATGATCGTGACCGCCCATTCGGAGACAAATGAGCGAACCTTTTCAGCCAGATCCGGCTTGAAAATCTCCTGGGTTTCGGCTTCTTTCTGGGCGGATTTCTTGGCGGTATTTTTCATGGCGTCACAGGCGGAAATCGTGGCCGCGGATCAGCAGAAACGTGCGGCGCCAGCGCGTCTTGGCAAAAAAATTCAGGGCCAGGTCTTTCATGTGTTCCAGACTCAGCCCCGGCGCTGTCAGCCGGTGCGTTGGCGCGTCGTAGGACCAGTATACGAGCAGCGGCTTGCCGATGATGTTCTCGCGCGGGACGAAGCCCCAGTAGCGCGAGTCGAGGCTGGAGTCCCGGTTGTCGCCAAGGACGAAATACTGCCCCGGAGGCACCACCACCTCTCCGTTGCGCGTGTGGCGTTCCAGCATCTCCCACGCGCGCGGGTCGACGCGCGTGTTGGGCGCGGAAGGAAAGTTGTCGCGGTAGGAGTCGTAGTAGGGCGTCTTGTGAAACTTGTACGGCTCGTCGAGCGCACGGCCGTTCAGGTAGACCTGCTTGTCGACGATGCGGATCCGGTCGCCTGGAACGCCGATCACCCGCTTGACGAAGGTCTGCCGCACGTCCACCGGATAGCGAAACACGACAATGTCGCCGCGCCGCACCGGCGTATAAGGCAGCAGGCGCCGGCTGATGGGGCCTGAAGGCGCGTAGGCAAGCTTGTCCACCAGCAGATGGTCGCCGATCAGCAGGTTGTCCTCCATCGAGCCCGTCGGAATGACGAAGGCCTGCACCAGCGTTGTCGTGCCGAACAGCAGGAGGATGATCGTGATCGCCCACTCGGAAATCACGTTGCGTCCGGACGGCCCTCCGCAGGGGGGTTCCGCGGGCTCGGACTGCGATGCAGTCTCGGGCTGAAGGGGGGAGGTCTCCGGCGACACTACCTGTCATTTTACCGGATCAGGCGCTTCCGCCCCGGAACCACCCTCGGGAGGCATCAGCCGCAGTTCGAGCGATTCCGACACCGTGTTTGCGGGGGAAAGGATCGCTTCCATGCGGAAGCTCACCGCCGGGTTCATGTATTGATAAATGAGCGCGCCGCGCGCCAGATCCTCCTTGCGCAGGTGAATCATCTTCGTGTTGGGGCCGTCGCGGATCACCAGGGCGGCGCTCTGACATGCGGCCAGAGCCGGCGCCTGCGGGTTCCACCGCAGATGAATCGCCGAGCCGAACTGCACGGCGGTCAGGCCCAGCGCGAAAGGGTCCGCCGTCTCGGCCGGCCGCGGCGGCGGCCGGAGCAGCCCCTCCACCTGAACGCCGATCACCACGCCCACCAGCAGGAATGCCAGCATCGCCGGAACCAGCAGCCAACTGCCGCCGCTCTTCGCAGGCGGCGCGGCCGGCGCCGGCGGATGCGTCCAGGTCTCCACTTCCGCCGGCGCGGCCGCCTCGCCCGCCGGTTGCGCCGCCGGCGCCGCCGTAGCGTTTGCGGCGCCACGCCGCGGCGGCGAACCGCCGCCGAGTTCGCGACGGCGGAAGGGAATTGTGGACGCCGGCGGCCCAGGCTGAAAGGCCCCGCCGCGCCGGAAGTAGAATGCAGCCTCAGCGGGACGCGTGGCATACGGCCGGATCACCAGGCATACGGCCCATGGCTGCGGCACCCAGCGGTCCAGCAGCTCGACGTCGGCCGCAGTCAGCTCCAGCTCGCCGCGCGTGTGGCTGCGGTATAGCCCGATGGCGTGCAGCGGGCGGCCGGGCCCGGGAGCCCAGGATGCGGCCAGCTCCGCAAACGCCTCGCGGTCCTTCGGCGAAAGCTCAAAGTTCGGTCCGTAGAGGTGCTCGCAGGGAACGGCGACGTAGTCTTCAATCGAGACGCGCACTGGCTGTTCGTCCGTGTCCACCGTGCCGAGCAGCAGCCCCCCGACCTCCATCCCGCGGCGCGGCAGCGCGCTCAGACCCCGCAGCACGTCGGCGGCGATCCGGTCCACGACGCCAAAGTCCAGCACAAGCCGGACGCCCGATTCGGCGGCCTCATGAACGTAGGCCCGACGTTTCGTCTGCTGTGAAGCGCTGCTGTCCCGCATGCTCCGGGCCGGCTCCTCCCCCCGCCTCCTCCGGCGGGCATGGCTTCATTATCGCCCTTCGGGCGGGCCGTACAATGGTCGCGTGGCCGGAACCCTTTATGTGGTGGCGACGCCCATCGGCAACCTGGCGGACATCACACACCGCGCCGTGGACGTGCTCCGCGGCGTGGCCTGGATCGCCTGCGAGGACACGCGGCAGACGCGCAAACTGCTCGAGCGGTATGGCATCGAAGCGCGCCTGGTGAGCTACCACGAACACAACGAAGAGCAGCGCAGCGGCGAACTGCTCCGGCGGCTGGAAGCGGGCGACGACGTCGCGCTGGTCTCCGATGCGGGCACGCCGCTCGTCTCCGACCCCGGCTACCGGCTGGTCCGCCGCGCCGTCGAAAGCGGCATCCGCGTGGTTCCCATACCCGGCCCGGCCGCTCTCCTGGCCGCCCTGTCGGCCTCGGGCCTGGAGACGGACAGTTTTTATTTCGGCGGATTTCTGCCTCGCAAACGCAGCGAACGCGCCCGGCTTCTGGAGACTCTGGCGCCGCTGCCCTGCACGCTCATCTTCTACGAGGCGCCGCACCGCATCCTGGAAACACTGGCCGATCTCGAAGCGGCCATGCCTTCGCGCCCGGTCGTGATCGCAAGGGAACTGACCAAGCTGCATGAAGAGTTCCTGCGCGGCACGGCCTGCGAACTCCGTGAACAGCTCGAACGGAGGGGATCCATCAAGGGTGAGATCACGCTGCTGGTGGGCCGGTCGCGCGAAGGGGCAAGCCCGGCCGCGGCCGCCGGCCGGGGCCACGAAGGGGACACGTCAGGCTGTCTCTCCTGTCCCCTTGATGCGCGGCAGATCCGCGCTGAGCTCGCCCGGCTTCAGCAGCAGGAAGGTCTGCCCCGCATGGAGGCCATCAAGCGATTGGCGCGGAAGCTGGGCCTCGGCAAGAGGGAGATTTACCGACTGACCGAGGGCTAGGATGAGCCCGCCGGCTTCATCCACATCCGCCGCGCCGCCTCGGCCGCCGAGCGAATCTCTTCCTGATGCCGCGCGAGCCCGGTTTCCAGAAACCGCAGGCCGGCCAGAAGCCAATCGGCGAACGCCGGCTCGCTCAGCGAATAGTAAACATGCCGGCCCTGCCGGCGCTCCCGCACAAGATGGTGCGCGCGCAGAATCGCCAGATTCTGCGAGACAGAAGAATGGCTGATGCCGAGAATCTGCTGGAGGCTGTTGACGTCCATCTCGCCGTGATGCAGCTCCACCAGGATCCGCAGCCGGTGGGGATGGGCGATGGCGCCGAGCAGCTCCGCCAGTTCTTTCGCGATCAGCGCGCGTTCCGGAATGGTCGCCTCCCGTCCGGTCGAAAGACCGTTCCCGCGTTCAGTATTGCAGAAACCAGAAAAACTTGTCAAACATCCAAATATTCTGACATCATGGTGCGTTTGATGCCGCCTGGTATCCTCTGGCCCCATCCCTGGCGGTTCGTAACACTTTGGGTTTTGCGGCGGTTCCCAAGGCTGAGAGGCTGAGGGCATGGAAGCCCCAGGTCCCGTGGTCGCAAACGGGTGAAGTGGCCAGCAGAACCGCCGCGTGCCCTTCCCCAGGAACGGAAATCCCCAAGATGCCCGGAAACAGTTTTCAGGAATCGATCTACCATCATGTTCACCCGATCCGGCGATTACAGGCCTGGATCTGGCTGGAGTCAGAAGACGCCTGGGTAGTGGTGATTTACACCGCCGCCATTGGCCTGATTTCGCTGGTGGTGCCCGTGGCCGTTCAGGCGGTGGTCAATACCATTGCGTTCGGCACTCTGCTCCAGCCGCTGGCGGTGCTCACCACCCTGGTGCTTCTCGGTCTGCTGGCCGTGGCGTGGCTGAACGCATATCGCCAGTACGTGGTCGAAATGATCCAGCGCAGGATCTTCGCGCGTCTGGCCGGCGATGTGGCGGACAAACTCGTGCGGGTGGAGCCGCGCTTCTTCGACCGGTATCACGGGCCGGAGCTGGTGAACCGCTTTCTGGAAGTCGTCACGGTGCAGAAGTCCGGCGCGGCGCTGTTGCTGGACGGCCTGACGGTGGTGGTGCAGACGCTGATCGGGATGATTCTGCTGGCCGTGTATCACCCGTTCCTTCTGGCCTTCGACGTGCTGCTTCTGCTCAGCCTTCTGGCTGTGCTGTTTCCGATGGGCGCCGGAGCGATCCCCACGGCGGTGAAAGAGTCGAAGGCAAAATACGCCCTGCTGGCCTGGCTGGAGGAGCTGGCCCGCCACCAGATTGCAGTGAAATCGCGGGCCGGGCTCGCGCTGGCGCTTGAGCGCACCAATGATCTGGTGAAGGACTATCTGCACCACCGCGGCGCTCACTTCCGGATTCTGCTGCGCCAGATTGTCGGTACCTACGCCTTGCAGGCCTTCGCCAGCGCCACGCTGCTTGGAGTGGGCGGCTGGCTGGTCATCGACCGCCAGATGACGCTCGGCCAACTGGTGGCGGCGGAGCTCGTGGTCGCGCTCGTCACCAGCGGCATCACGAAATTCGGCAAGCATCTCGAGCAGTTCTACGACCTGATGGCGTCGCTCGACAAGCTCGGCTACCTCACCGATCTCCCTGCGGAGCGCGAAGGGGGCGAACCCCTTCCGCGCCGCAGCGGAGCGGCTGAGATCCGGCTGGTCCACGCCACCATCCACGCGGGCGACTCGAGAGTTCTCCTCGAGCGCGTGTCGCTGACGGCCGAATCCGGCGCCCGCATCGGACTGCTGGGCGCCACCGGCAGTGGCAAGAGCACGCTGCTCGACGTGCTCTACGGCCTGCGGAGTCCCGCCGAAGGCCACGTCGAAATTGATGGCGCCGACTACCGCGAGCTGCGCCTCGACGACGTGCGCGACCAGATCGCGCTCGTGCGGGAGCCGCAGATCTTTGAGGGATCCGTGCTCGAAAACCTGCGTCTGGGAAAAGAAGAACTGACCGCGGAGCGGGCCCGGCAGGCGCTCGAGGAAGTGGGCCTGCTGGAAAATGTGCTCGAGATGCCGGAGGGAATTCATTCCCGGCTGGCCACCGGCGGCGCGCCGCTCTCGGCGGGACAGGCCATCCAGCTTGAGCTGGCCCGGGCGCTCGCGCATGAGCCGCGCGTGCTCGTGCTGGACGAATGCCTGGACTGGCTGGAAGACCTGCCCGAGCGCGAACGTCTGCTGAACCTGGTCTTCGGGCCGCGCGGCCGCTGGACGGTGATCGTCGCCAGCCATAACGCGGAGATCCTGGCCCGGTGCGACCGGGTCTATGAGATCCGCAACAGGAAAGTCGTGGAGGTGAGGCGATGAGTACGCATGTTCTTCCCGTCATGGCGGAACTGGACAGCGGAAAGCGGGTGCGCACGGTGGCCCGCTCGCTGACGGTCTTCTTCGTGCTGTCCGTGATTGCTCTGATCTTTACGCCGTGGCAGCAGAGTGTGTCCGGGCTGGGCCATGTCTCGGCGCTGGCGCCGCCGGAGCGCGTTCAGGCGATCAGCGCACCGGTGGAAGGCCGGGTGGCCCGCTGGCACGTCACCGAGGGCGTGCATGTGAAGGAGGGCCAGTTGATCGTGGAACTCACCGACAACGACCCGCTGATCCTCGAGCGGCTCAGCAACGAGCGTGCGGCCATCAACGAGCGCCTCATGATGGCCGAACGCCGCGCCTCCGCCCATGAGGAACGGATCGGCCGCCTGATGGAGTCGCGCGCCAACGCCATCAGCGCCGCCCGCAACCGCGTGCAGATGGCCGGCGAACGGATCGTGCAGAGCGAGCAGGCGCTGCGCGCCGCCGAGGAGCGCCTGACGGCGGCCCGCCTCAACATTGCGCGCCAGCGGAATCTGCTCGAACGCGGCCTGACCAGCCAGCGCACGGTCGAGCTCGCGCAGCAGGAGTTCGCCACCGCCGAAGCGGAGGTCCGCCGCGCGGCCGCCGCGCTCAATGCCGCGCGCACCGAACGCCAGGCGCTCGAAGACGACCTGCGCAAGACAATGGCGGACGCCGATGCCGCCATCGAAAGCGAGCGCGCCTCGCTCAACATGGCCCGCGCCGAAATCGCCAACATCCGCGCCGAGCTTCAGCGCGTCGATTCCCGGCTGGCCCGCCAGCAGACCCTGAAAGTCTACGCGCCGCGCTCCGGCACCATGCTGCGGCTGCTGGCCCAGCCCAACAGCGAGCTGCTGAAGGGCGGCGAGCCGGTGGCCCTGTTCGTTCCCGACTCGCGCGAGCCCACCGTCGAGCTCTGGCTGGACGGCATGGACATGCCGCTCGTGCAGGTCGGCGACAGGGTGAGGCTGCAATTCAACGGCTGGCCCGCCGTCCAGTTCGTCGGCTGGCCCTCGGTGGCCGTCGGCACCTTCGGAGGCGTCGTGCGGCTGGTGGATCCGGCCGAAACCAACGGCGGCAAGTTCCGAATCCTGGTCACGCCGGATCCGGAAGATGACCCCTGGCCCTCGCCCCGCTATCTCCGGCAGGGTGTCCAGGCCAAGGGCTGGGTCCTGCTGCGGCAGGTGACGCTCGGATGGGAACTGTGGCGCCGCTTTAACGGATTCCCGCCCGTGATCGCCGACGACGAGCCCGGCGCAGCGGGAGCCCGCGACGGCAAGGGGAAGAAGAAATGAAACCCTGGATTGCCGTGCTGACGGCCGCGCTGCCGCTGGCGGCGCAACCGCCGCTCACCCTCGAAGAGGTCCTGCGCTCGGTGGAACAACATTACCCGCCCCTGCTGGCGGCCATCCAGGACCGCACCCTCGCCGCCGCCGACGTGCTGGCCGCTTCCAGCCGCTTCGATCTCTCCGTGAAGAGCTCCTATGAAGGCGTTCACGGAGGCTTCTACCAGTCAGACGTCTACCGGGCCGGCATCGAGCAGGCGACGCAGTTTCAGGGCCTGTCCTATTTCGCCGGCTACCAGCTCGGCGCCGGAACCTTCGCCAGTTACGACGGAAAGCTGCAAACCGATACCGGCGGGGAATACCGGGCCGGCCTGCGGCTGCCCGTGCTGCGCGACCGCTCGATCGACGCCCGGCGCGCCGATCTCCAGAAGTCGCTCATCGGCCGCCGCATCGCTGACCTCGGCATCGACCAGCAGCGGCTGATGATCCTTCAGCTCGCCACTCGCCGCTATTACGAATGGGTGGCCGCCGGCCAGCGCTACCGCGTGGCGCAGGCCGTGCTGAAAGTCGCCGAGCAGCGCGACGCGCAGTTGCGCGAGGCAGCGCGGCTCGGACAGATCCCGCAGATTGACGTCACCGACAACCAGCGCGCCATCCTCACGCGCCGCGCCCAGGTCATCGAGGCCCTTCGCGGACTCCAGCAGGCCGCCATCGAGCTCTCGCTCTTCTACCGCGACAGCGCCGGCAACCCGCTGCTGCCCGGCGAAGACCGCCTGCCAGGCTCGTTCCCTTCCATCCGCGAGATCGACGAGCAGCGCCTGGCGGACGACATCGAGCTGGCGTTGAAACGGCGCCCGGAGATCCGCCGCTTCCAGGCACAGCGAAGCCAGGTGGAAGTGGACCGCAAGCTGGCGCAGAACCAGCTTCTGCCGAACGTCGACATGGTGCTCAGCTTCACCAGCCAGCTCGGCGAGCGCCGCGTGCGGCGCGGTCCGAACGACGTCACCGCCGCGCTCATCTTTGACCTGCCCGCGCAACGGCGGGCCGCCAAAAGCCGCGACCTGGCTGCCCTGGCGCGGATCGAACAGTTCGACCAGCGCGAACGCTTCGCCCGGGACCAGATCGCTGCCGAGGTTCGCGATGCCTATTCGGCGCTGAAAGCGGCTTGGGAGCGGGCGCGCGTGCTGCGCGAGGAAGTCGAGGTGGCGCGCCAGCTCGAAATCGCCGAGCGCGTGCGCTTCGAACTCGGCGAGGGCAATCTGTTCCTGGTGAATCTCCGCGAGCAGGCAACCTATGAAACGGAGCTTCGCGAGGTGGCGGCGCTGACGGAGTATTTCCGCGCGCTGGCCCTGTACGAATACGCAATTGCCGAGGCGATGAGCCGCCCCCGCACACCCTGATGCTCCAGAATCCATAAAATCCACCAGAGCGGCGACGGGCGCCCGCCCGGCAGGGGCGAGCCGAGGGAGCGCTCAACCGCGGCGCCGCGCTCGTCCGAGCCGCGCCCGGGCGCCGCT
>JBMFOK010000005.1:0-212402 GCA_049969655.1 Bryobacteraceae bacterium | reverse complement strand
TTTCTGTCTCCCTGGCAGTCTACCTCGCGCGCGGTTTCGCCTTGCGCAGGTCTCTACAAGCTACTGAAAGTAAATGGCAGGACCGGCAGGACTCGAACCTGCGACCCTCTGCTTAGAAGGCAGATGCTCTATCCAGCTGAGCTACGGTCCCGCACGCGGCGCAGGGCAGGCGCCCTGCTCTCATCATACAATCGGCGGAAGCGGCCGACGAAGCCAGAGCGCGGCCAGTTCCCCTTCAGTCGATCCTTCTGATTGCCGCCCCGCTGCCCGCGCACCGCGCCGGCATCCCGGGCACGCTGGCCGAGGTCGCACCGGCCGGCTCGAAGGCGCCGGGCAGATTGGCCGACGCGCGGCGCGCGCCGCAGGCCGGATGGCGGTACTCGAAGCGCGGGATCAGTTCCTCAGGCAATGGCGACACCGTGGGCTTGAGTGCGCGCAGGAGCAGCTCGAAGCGGCCCGGTTCGAGCGAAGCCGGCGCGGATGCGGTCTCATTGCCGCGTGGCAGGGCCAGCTCGAGATTGGTGACCGCGCCGGGCCCGAGAAAGACATTGTTGACGAGCTGCGGCGTGCGCGGCCCGCCGGGGCCGACGCGGACGAACACCGCGCTGGCAGGGCCCAGATTTACGAACGTGTTGTGGACGACGCGAAGCGACGTCTCCGCCCGCGGCGCGGCCGCTTCCTCGCCGGCGGCCAGCACGGCCGGGTTGTGCGTGGAGCCGCGCTGCACGATCAGGTTGCCGAGCAGCAGCCCGGCGCCGTTTTCCGGCAGGTTCACTTCATAGCTGCCGGTGCCGGCGCCGGTGTCGAAGTAGTTGTACAGCAGGTTCGTGACGGCGGCCCGGCTCTTGACCAGATGTCCTTCGCGGGCGTCATGCGACCAGCAGAATTGCATGGTGAATTCCGCGATTCTGCCAACATAAATATTGTGTGAATATCCGTCGCCGTGGCCGTTGGAATCGAATTCGGAATATTCCACAAGCAGGCTGGATTCCGGATCGTTCGAGGTGAGAATTCCGTTTTCATTCCGGCGGAAAACGCAGTTGCGTACTGTCAGCCGGCGGCCTTCGAAGCGGATGCCGGCGCCGTTGCGGTCCGCCGAACGCGCGCCGGAAAACTCGATGTTTTCCACGGTGACCTCACCGCCGCCGATCACCCAGATCGCCTTGCTGGCAGCCACGCGCCCGCCCGCTTCCAGGCGCGGCCGGCCATGGGCGCCCCGCAGCGTGAGCCGCGCCGGGGAAAACGCGCAGACGTCGCCCGTGTAGTCTCCTGCCGCATCGATCTCGACTACATCGCCGTCGGCCGCGGCGCGGATGGCTTCGCAGGGCGTGCGGTAGCGTTGTCCCGGCCCCACAGGCCGCACTCCCGCCACAAGCAGGCCCGGGAGCAGCAGCAGAAAAACGGTCCGGAAAAACATACCTCAATCCTCGCCCACGGCCAGCGCCCTGTCCAGCAGATCGGCGCCGCGCATCAGCGCCGCCGGGCCAAAGCGGCCGCGCAGCCCGTCGAGCACCGCCGCCACGCGCCGCCGCCGTTCGCGGTCTTCGGCGTCGTGGCTGAACAGCTCAAGCTGCGCGCCCGGCCGGTAGACGCGCCCGGCGTGCAGTGTCATCGCCCGCAGACGTACCCGCCGCGTCCAGGCGCTGCGCAGCAGCTCGCCGAGCCGCGGCAGCGCGTCGTCCTCGGTGCAGCAGGGCTCGGGCAGATCCAGCCTGGAATGGGACTCGGCCCGGTCGGTATATCGCAGCACCAAAGTCAGCCGCCGGATCTCCACACCCGCCGCCCGCACCTGGGCCATCAGCCGTTCCAGCATTCTGCGCAGCACGCTCAACAGCAGACGCTCTTCCCAGACGTCTTCCGGAAATTCGACCCGTTCCGTCCAGCCTTCCGCGGCGGTCTTGGGACGCGCGCCCACGCACTCGTCGGCCACGCCCTGCGCCTGCCGGACCAGCGGCAGGGCGCGCCGGCCCAGCAGGGCGCCGAGCGCGTCCACCGGCGCCGAAGCCAGTTGTCCCAGCGTGCGGATGCCTGCCAGATCCAGCGCCTCCAGCTCCTCGCGCCGCAGTCCGGAAAGGGCGGCCACCGGCAGCGGGGCGAGAAACGCGCGTTCGCGCCCCGGCGGCACCACCACCCTTCCGCCGGGCTTCCCTGTCCTGGCCGCCAGCCGCGACACGAGCCTGTTGGCAGCGATCCCCGTGGAAAGCGATACGCGCAACCAGCGCCGCACCGTCGTCTGAATCCGCTCCATCACCGCGCGCGGATCCTGTGCATGGACCCGTTCCGTGCCGGTCAGATCAAGCCAGGCGGCACCGACGGCGGCCGGCTCCACCGCCGGCGTCGCCTCCTGGCACAGCCACAGGATCTCGTCAAAGAAGCGCTCGTAAAGCTCAAAGTGGGCCGGTACAACCACGAGGTCCGGCACGGCACGGCGTGCGCGCCCCACGGGCCATCCAGGGCGGATGCCAAGCCGCCGCGCCTCCTGGCTCGCCGACAACACCACGCCCCGCCGCTCCGCGCCAACCACCACGGGCCGGCCGCGCAGACGGCGGTCAGCCGCCTGCTCGATGGAGGCGAAGAAGCGGTCACCATCCCAGTGGGCGATGGTGCGGAAGGCCACGCCTATAGTGTAAATCATTACACATATCTTGCCAACTAGGACGGCGCAGAGGCGGGCGCCCCGCCGCGGTCTGGACAGAGGCGGCCAGAGGGCTGCGCCTGGGCGAGCAAACCCGCGGGAGGCGTCCGTGGCGGCGCCTCCCGCGGGGCCGAGCGCGGGTGAATCAGAAGTTGATGCGGCCGCCGATGACAATGATCCGGTTGCCGCCGGCCGAGGTAATGCGACCGAAGTTCAGATCGTTGATGTCGAGGTTCGGGTTGCCCCACTGCGGCGAGTTGGTGGCGTTCTCAAAGATCGCGTTGAACTGGAGATTGATGCGTTCCGTCATCCGGACGGTCTTGATGACGTTGGCATCGAAGCGGAAGGTCATCGGACCGTAGATGGAGCGCTGGTTCATTGGGCCGAGCTCGCCTGGCGCGGGGTTGGACAGCAGCAGCGGGCCGTTGGCATCGCCGATGCGGATGGCGCGCAGAGTGGCGCGGTTGCGCACGCCGGCCACCGGAATGGTGGCGTTGATGGGATCGAGCGTCTGGACGAGATTCGGGAAGAAGATGACCCCCTGACCGGTACGCGTGGGTTTGCCGAGGTGCCGTTTGACATCGCCGTGGTTAACGGGCGTGTTGTCGTTGAAGTTGTTGAAGGTGAGCGCGCCGAGCGCGCTGATCTGGAGGGGATCGCCAGAGAAGACGTTGAAGATGCTGCCGACCTGCCAGCCGCCGACGAGGTGTTTCCACCAGCGGTTGCTGTTGGCCCAGCGACGCCCCGGGCCGAAGGGCAGGTCGTAGATGGCGTTGGAGCGCATCACATGGTGGACGCTGAGATTGAGCAGGCGCTTGTCGAGGCGGCGGTTGCGCTGGGTGCGGAAGCTGTCGATCTGTTCCTGGCCGTCGCCGTCCTCGTCGCCGATGCCCTTGGCGAACGTGTAGTTCCACTGCACGCTGAGATCGCGTGCGCGGTGAAGGTATTCAATCTGGAGGGAGTGATAGGTGGAGTTGGACAGGTTGCCGAAGATGCGCGCGCTGGCAAACTGCGGGTTGGCAACGACAAAGTTTTCCGGCAGGCCGGCATTGCGCAGCAGGCCGCCGTTGACGCCAGTGAGGTAGTTCGTGCTGCTGAGATAGGAGGCGAGGGTGCCGACGCTGCCCGAGGCGAAGTAGCCCTGGGTGGTCGTGTTGATATCGCGCAGGACCTGCGAACCGGTAAGCGTGGTTCCGTTGACCACGCCGCGTCCCGGCACGTTGAGGCCCATCAGCATGCGGTCGAACAGCGGGGCGTTGCCGCCGTTGCGTGTGATCATGAAGGCCTCAAGGAGGCCATTTTCCAGGATGTTGTGCTCATTGACGTCGGCGCCGCGCAACAGGCGCGTGCCCTTGCTGGCGACATAGGCGACGCTGACCGAGCCGTTGCGGCCGACGGAGCGATAGATGCCGGCGTTGTAGTTGTGAACATGGGGGATGCGCAGGCCGGTGTCGTATGTCCGCACGGTCTGGGTGCGGTCAGTGAAGGGAACGCGCGACAGCGGCTGCCCGCTCGGCTGGAGAGGCAGCGGCGCGTTGGCCAGCTCGAGTTTGCTGGCGCTCAGGTAGTTGACGACCTGGCGCAGGCCGGGCTGATCGCCACTGACGACATCGAGCAGACGGAGCGAGAGCCGCTCGTAAGCAATTGAGTAACCCGCCCGGAAAACGGTCCGGTCCTTGCCGAACCAGGGGATATTCCAGGCCAGGCCGACGGCGGGGCTGAAGTTGTTCCAGTCGTTGTTATAGACCCGCTGGCCTGGATTGGATGTCTTGGGGCCGACCAGAATGACGTCGGTCATCTGACCGCGGTTCAATCCAGGCTGGAAGAGGTCTCCGAAGGTCGTGCCGGAGATGCCGAAAATGGACTGCGAGCCCCCAGCCAGCGCGGCCGTCTTGCCATTGATGTCGTAAGGGACGCCGTAGAACTCATAACGCAGGCCGAGGTTGAGGGTCAGTGAGCTGTTCACTTTCCAGTCGTCCTGGAAGAACAGGGCAAACTCCCGCTCGCGCCAGGTGCGCTGTTTCACCTCGCCGGGCAGGAAAACCGGGTTGCGGCCGCCGGGCGAGTTCATCGCCTGTTGCAGTTGGGACAGGCTGCCGTTCAGGTCGTTCAGCACGTTCTGCGCAAAGGTCTGGTTGGCGCCAATGCCGGGCACCGAACCCATGTTGGCGACGGGAACGCCACCGGCGCCGATGATGGCTCGCGGCAGCACCGTGAACGAGTTGAAGCCGTTCGTGGAGACGGACCAGAACTGTCCGCCGAATTTGTAGTTGTGCCGGCCGCGGATCATGGAGATCTTGTTAAAGAGCTGATAGTTGGGCGAGATGCGGCCCTGCGGGTCGTTGGAGATGTTCACCGGATCGGTGATGGTGACGAAATCCACCGCGAAAGGCGTTGAGCCGGCCGTCGGCAGAATGGAGCGGTCGATCTCCCACGGCGCGTAGAAGCGGTACAGGGGCCGAAGGGCGCCGGCGCGGAATTCGTTCACGGTGGAGGCTGATAGCGTCGAGGTCACGGTGAGCTGGTAGAGGTAGTCGCGCTGACGGACGCTGCCACCGGTCACCGCCGGGAACGGCTGGGCCATGAATCCGTTGACGTCATCGCTGCGTTCGCTGGAGAAGGAAAAGCTCAGACGATGACGGTCTGACAGCAGGTGGTCGATCTTGATGTTCAGGTTGTTCTCGTCGAAGCGGTAGGGCCGCTGCCAGGTAAAGCCTGCGGTGTTGAGGCCGTCTCCAACGCGATAGTTGTTCGGCAGCGGCATGGCGTCGATGTAGCGCTTCACCAGACCGGTGGAATCAAAGCCCGGGCGCGCGGGGTCGACGGTGAAGATGTTGAACGTGGTCAACTCGGCGCCGGTCGGGCTGACCGGGTTGCCGTTTTCGTCCACCGTGGGCCGGCTGGCGTTGAGGTTGCCGTTCTGCACGCCCGGGAAGAAACGGAACCGCCCCTGACGCATGGGCGAGGTCCAGACCGTCGATGTGACCGTTTCACGCTGACGGATTCTCTGTCCTTCGTAGAGAAAATGGAAAAACGTGCGGTTTTTCAGGATGGGACCGCCAATGCGGCCGCCGAACTGGTTGCGGATCAGGTTTTCGCGGGGGCTGATTGGATCGCCGGTTCTCGGGTCGCGGCCGTTGGCATTGTTGAACCAGGTGTTGGCATTGAGCACCGTGTTGCGGTGGAAGTTGAAAAGCGACCCGTGGAACTCATTGGTGCCGGAACGGGTGATCATCTGGATGTTGCCCGAGCCGCGCCCCAGCTCGGCGTCCACAGGCTGGGTGACAACGCGGAACTCCGCCACGCGATCAACGCTGGCGAAAATGGTCGAGCTGATGCCGACGTTGATGCGCGCGTCCTGAACGTTGATGCCATCCATCTGAATGTTCAGGTTGCCGCGGCGGGCGCCGTTGAAGTTGTTTCCCAGCGTGCCTGCCATGGTCGTTGTCAGGTTCAACACGTTTCGCGAGCTGACGGGAAGGTCCAGGACCTTGCGTTCGGTGATCACGCCGGAAATGCTCGAGGTGACGTAATTAACCGGATTGTCGGCTTCAGCCGTCACCTCCACGATTTCGGTGGTCGTGCCAAGTTCAAGACTGAGGTTGATGTTGACTCTGGCCCCGACCTCAAGACGGATGTCGGCCAGGGTGAGCCGGCGGAAGCCCTGTTTTTCGGCAGTAATGCGGTATTCGCCGGCCGGCAGCGTAGGGAAGCTGTAGGCCCCCACCTCGTTGGACTGGGTTTTGAAAGAAACGCCGGTGCGGACGTTTGTGATGGTGATGGCAACACCCGGGACGCTGGCGCCTGTCGGATCAACGACGATTCCCGAAATGGACGCATCCGTGGACTGTCCCGTGACGGCGAGGCGCAGGACAATCAACAATGCCGCGAACTTCGAAGCCTTCCTCATGTCGTGTACCCTCGAATTAGGTTTCTCCCCTGGATTTCGGACGGCGAATGCTGGAAATCCCCGCACAGCTCACCCCCCGGCTGTTCCAGAGATGGTGGTAATTCTACTGTCCGCGCGCCAGTGGCCCCAAGGGCTGCCGATCGCAGCGGGGACCCAGTCATGCGGCAGGATCAGATCCTGCCGGCACGTTCCGCACGGCGCCGGCCGCACGCCCGATCTCATCCTGGCTGCGTCCTACAATGAAGGTTCAAGAGCGGCATGATCACCGAAACCCGCCTTGCGCACTTTGACCTGCTCGAACTCGACTGCGGCGAGACGCTCACGCAGCTCCAGGTGGCCTATGAGACTTACGGGCAGCTCAACGAGGCGAAGACGAACGCCATCCTGATCCTGCACGCCTTTACCGGCGACGCGCATGCGGCGGGCATCGACCACAACGGCAAGCCCGGCTGGTGGGACAACATGATCGGTCCGGGCAAGGCGTTTGACACAAACAAATACTTCGTGATCTGTTCCAACGTCCTGGGCGGCTGCCGCGGCACCACCGGGCCGGCCTCCATTGATCCCCGCACCGGCCGCAGGTACGGGCTGCGCTTTCCGGTGATCACGATTGGCGACATGGTGCGCCTTCAGAAGAAACTGATCGACCATCTTGGAATTCCGAAGCTCCTGGCCGTGGCCGGCGGTTCCATGGGCGGCATGCAGGCGCTCGAGTGGGCCGTCTCCTACCCCGAAGCGGTGGAAGCCTGCATCCCGATTGCGGCCACGGCTCGCCACAGCGCCCAGCAGATCGCCTTCAACGAGGCCGGGCGGCAGGCGATCATGATGGACCCGGATTTCAACCACGGCGACTACACCGACGACCGGCCGCCGGCGCGCGGCCTGGCGGTGGCGCGCATGATCGGCCACATCACCTACATGTCAGACGAGTCGATGCGCGAGAAATTCGGGCGCCGGCTGCGCAACCGCGACGCCTTCAGCTTCGCCTTCGAGGTGGACTTCGAGGTGGAAAGCTACCTCCGCTACCGCGGGCAGCAGTTCGTCGGGCGCTTCGACGCGAACTCGTATCTCTACATCACCAAGGCGATGGATTATTTCGACCTGACGCTGGGCTATCCGTCGCTGGCGGCCTCGCTCGAACGCGCCCGGGCGCGGTTTCTGGTGATCAGTTTCACCTCGGACTGGCTGTATCCGTCCTATCAGTCGCTGGAGATCGTGAACGCGCTCCGCAGCCGCAACCACGATGTCACCTATTGCGAGCTGACCTCGAACTACGGGCATGACGCGTTTTTGGTGGACGTGGCCGAACAGACCGAAGTGATCCGCGGCTTTTTGGCGCGCTGCCATGAGGAGTTCCGGGAGCCGCAGCCATGAAGGTCCGCGAGGTGCTCGGGCGCGGCGATTACGCGCTGATCAGCGAACTGGTGCCGGAGGGCGCGCGCGTGCTGGACCTGGGCTGCGGCGACGGCGCGCTGCTCCAATGGCTGAAAGAGAACAAGCGTGTCGAAGGGCGCGGCATCGAGCTGAAACCGGAGCTGGCGCAGCGCGCCGCCGCGCGCGGCGTGCCCGTCTATCACGGCGATCTCGAATCAAGCCTCGGAGAGTACCCGGACGGCGCCTTTGACTACGTCATCCTCAGCCAGACGCTTCAGGAGCTGCGGCGGCCGCTCGAAGTGATCGAACAAATGCTTCGGATCGGGCGGCACGCGATCGTCGCGTTCCCGAACTTCGGTCATTGGAGGGTGAGGCTGAGCCATCTGTGCAGCGGACGCGCGCCGAGAACGCGCCTGTTTCCGCATGCCTGGCACAGTTCGCCGAACATTCACTTCCTCACCGTGCTCGATTTTGAAGAGACAGCCAGGCAACAGCGCTGGCGGATCGAAAAGCGTCTGTTTCTCTCGGGCAACTCGCAGGTCCGTTTTGCTCCAAACTGGCGCGCCGAGATCGCCGTCTACCTGCTGGCGCGCTGAGCCGCCGCCGCGGGTGGGTGTAGGATGGCGCCATGGCGGCCTATCTCTGCGTGGACCGGGGCGTGGCGCTTCCTCTCGGCGCCACGAAGGCGGGCAAAGGCGTCAACTTCGCCGTCTTCAGCCAGCACGCCACCCACGTCTGGCTGGCGCTGTTTCGGCCGGGAGACGAGGATCCCTGGGAAGAGATCGAGCTCTCCCCGGCCACGAACCGGACCGGCCACATCTGGCATGTCTGGGTGGAAGGACTCGCTGAAGACACGCTTTACGCCTGGCGGATGGACATGCGGCCGAATCCCAATCCGGCCGTCCACCGCTTCAACCCGGCCGTGTACCTGCTCGATCCCTACGCCCGCGTGCTGGTGGGCGGCGAGGAGTGGGGCATCGCGGCGCGGCGGCTGTGCGGGCTGCCACGGGACCGCTTCGACTGGCAGTGCGATCAGCCACTGAACACACCGCTCGAAGAGACGATCATCTACGAGCTGCACGTGCGCGGCTACACGCGGCACCCGTCCTCGGGCGTGAGCGCGCCGGGCACGTATCTCGGGCTGGCGGAGAAAATTCCCTATCTGAAAGAGCTCGGCGTCACGGCGGTGGAACTGATGCCGGTCTATGAGTTCGAGGAGGCCGACACGGACCGCGTCAACCCCTTCACCGGCGAGCGGCTGCTGAACTTCTGGGGCTATCACCCGATCGCCTTCTTCGCCCCCAATGCGTCCTACGCTTCCTCCCGCGTGCCTGGAACCGCAGTGTGGGAATTCAAGGAAATGGTGCGGAAATTTCACGAGGCCGGCATCGAGGTAATCCTCGATGTCGTCTTTAATCACACTGCCGAGGGCGACGAAAGAGGACCGACATTATCGTTCCGGGGATTGGATAATTCCGTCTATTATCTGCTCGATTCCAACGGCCGGTACCTGAATTTTTCCGGCTGCGGCAACACGCTGAACTGCAACCACCCGGTGGTGCGTTCGCTGGTGGCCGACTGCCTCCACTACTGGGTGATGGAGATGCACGTGGACGGATTCCGCTTTGACCTGGCCAGCATCCTCGCCCGCGGCCGCAACGGCGAGCCGCTGCCTGACCCGCCGCTGCTCGAGCGGCTGGCCTACGACCCCGTGCTGGCCAACACGAAACTGATCGCCGAGGCGTGGGACGCGGCCGGCCTCTACCAGGTGGGCACGTTTCCTGCCTGGGGCCGCTGGGCGGAGTGGAACGGCAGATACCGCGATGAGGTGCGCCGCTTCGTGCGCAGCGACGCCGGCCTGGTGCCGGCGCTGGCCGAACGGTTGAAGGGCAGCCCGGACCTCTACGCCCGCAGCGGGCGCACCGCCCACCACAGCATCAATTTCGTCACCTGCCACGACGGCTTCACCCTGGCCGACCTGGTCAGCTACAACCAGAAGCACAATGAAGCCAACGGCGAGGACAACCGCGACGGCGCCAGCGAGAATTTCAGCTGGAATTGCGGCGTGGAGGGTCCGACGGACGACCCGGAAATTCTCGCGCTGCGCCGCCGTCAGATGCGGAATTTTCTGCTCATTCTTCTTTCAAGCGGCGGCGTGCCGATGCTGCTGGCGGGCGACGAATTTGCGCGAACCCAGCAGGGCAACAACAACGCCTATTGCCAGGACAATGAAATCAGCTGGGTGGACTGGCGGCTGGCGGAGACCAACCAGGACCTGCTCGAATTCGTGCGGGAGCTTATCCGCTTCCGCCGCGCCCGCGCCCTCTTCGGCCGCATCGGCTGGTCGCCCGATCCGGGCTGCGAGCAGACGGCGGTGCGCTTTCACGGCGTCCGCCTGCATCAGCCGGACTGGAGCTGGCACTCCCGTTCGCTGGCGATGGAAGCCTGCTGGCGCGGCGAGCGGATCTTCCTGATCCTGAATGCCTGGTGGGAGCCGCTCGCCTTCGAACTGCCGGCGGACACCGCGTGGCAGGTTCGCTTTGACACGCAGGGCGCGGACGGCCGCGTCGTTGCCGGCAGCATCGAGGCCGGGCCGCGATCGGCGCTGCTGCTTGAGCCGGCCTCCGGCGGCTGATGCAGATCAGGAACTCTCAGCAGGCTGCTCAACCGGCCGATGGCCTTACGAGCCGGCGAGCTTTTTCCGTGCATACGGGCGCGCGAACGCGGCCGGCGGGTTGTGGGCCGTAGTCTGGGCGGCGCGCCGGTAGGCGGCCATGGCGTCCTCCTTCTGCCCAAGCTTTTCGTAAGCCATGCCCATCAGGCACTGGATGAAAGGATCGTTCTGGTTCGCCTTCTTCAGGTGTTCCAGTGCGCCCTGCGGATCGCCCGTGTAGAGGGCCACGTAGCCGGCCAGATACGGAAAAAACGGCTCCTGCTGTTTGGCCATCTCCGGGTTTTCATCCAGCAGCCGGCGGGCGGCCGCCACGTGTTTCAGGGCCGGTTCCTTCTGGCCGCGCCGCGCGGCCAGCCGCGCCAGGGCGTGCTCGAGGCGGAACTGCCAGAGGGCGCGGCGCTCGGGGCTGATGTTGGGCTCCTGGAGTCCCAGTTCCGTTCCCTGACGGTAAAGCCTCTCGGCCTCGTCGAAGGCGCCGGCCTCAATGCAGACGCGGGCTACTTCATTGGCCGCTTCGCCGGCGGCGAAGTGGTTGCCGCGCTTCAGCCAGTAGTCGATGAGCATGCGGCCGTAACGGGCGCTGTTGGCGCAGTCGTTGTCAAAGGCGTAGGACATGGCCATCTGGCGCCAGGCGACGGCGCGCGTCTGCTCGTCTCGCGCCGCATCGGCGGACTTCTGGAAATACTGGCGCGCTTCGGCGGTGCGCCCCAGCAGGTCGAGCACGACGCCGGCGGCGTTCAGCGCCGCCGTGTTGGAAGGATCCTTCGCGATCTCCCGCTGATAGAGCGCCAGCGCCTCCTCGAGGTTTCCGGCGCGGAGGAGCTTCTGCCCCTCGCGGAGGAATTCGGGAGCGTTCTGCTGCGGCGGCTGCGCCCAGGCGGAGGCAAAAATCAAAAGGCACAGGAAATGTTTCGTCATCGTTGGCATCGCAGGCCCCTTTCCGGTTCCAGTGTCTCATGAGGCGCCGCCGGCGCGGTCGCGGTTACAGAGGCCGGGCCTCAACGCATCGAACCGGCCTCGGGCCGCAGGCCGAGGCTGCGGATGAGGCGGGAGAGGTGGCTCGGGTTCAGGCCAAGGCGCCGGGCCGCTTCCTGCTGGCTGCCGCCGGATTCGGCCAGCGCCGCCAGCAGGATCCGGCGCTTGGCCTCGCGAAGGCTCGAATAGTAGCCCGGCTCGGATGCCGCTTCCGGCGTCGCCGTCTCCAGCAGCGATTCGGGCAGATCTTCTTCTTCGATCCACTCGCCGCGGCTGAAGACGACGGCGTGTTCGATGGCATTCTGGAGTTCGCGCACGTTGCCCGGCCAGTCGTAGGCCATCATCCGCCGGCGCGCCTTCGGCGAAAGCCCGCGGAGGCGGCGGGCTGCCGGCGCGGAGGAGAGGGAAAGGAAGTGGGCGGCCAGAAGGGGGATGTCGGCGCGCCGCTCGCGCAGCGGCGGTACATGGATGACCACGACCTTGATGCGGTAGTAGAGATCCTTGCGGAAAGTGCCGCGTTCGACCTCTTCGGCCAGGCTGCGGTTGGTGGCGGCGATGAGGCGGATGTCGGCGCGCAGCCGCGCCAGGCCGCCCACGCGTTCGAACTCACGCTCCTGAAGCACCCGGAGCAGCCGCGCCTGAATGCCGGCATCGAGCTCGCCGATTTCGTCGAGAAACAGCGTTCCTCCGGCAGCGGCCTCCAGGCGGCCCCGTTTCAGCGTAACCGCCCCGGTGAAGGCGCCGCGCTCGTGGCCGAACAGATCGCTTTCGAGCAGCGTCGGCGAAAGGGCCGCGCAGTTGACCGCCACGAACGGCCCGTGCGCCCGCGCGCTTCCTGCGTGGATGGCGCGCGCCACCGGTTCCTTGCCCGCGCCCGTCTCGCCGGTGATGAGCACCGTTGCGTCGGAGGGCGCCGCCTTGACGATCTGTTCCTTGATGGTCGCAATGGCGGGACTGTCGCCGACAATGAGGCGGCGCGCGTCCATCTCCGCCGTCAGCTCCTGGTTGGCGCGCCGGAGCCGTTGGATTTCATGCTGGCAGAGGAGCAGCCCGCCCGCAATCCTTCCGGCGGCGCAGAGCCATTCGCGGTGACGCGGCTTGAGTTCCTCACTGCCCGTTGTCGCCAGCGCCAGCAGGCCGGCGATGCCGTCATTGCAGGGCAGCGGGCAAAGCCAGAGACGGCTGGCGACGCCCTGCACCTCCGCCACCGCGCCAGCCTTCTCTTCCAGGCACTGCGCTACCGCCGCCTCGGGCACACACTCTGGCGGGGCAGGCCCGGCCCCGCGCTTCCAACCGTAGGAGGCGGCCATCGACCCGGTGGAGGGGTCGAGCATGAGCAGCGCGGCGCGCTCGGCGGGCACTATGCGGAAGACGGTTTCAAGGAAAATGCGCTTTGCCTCGGCAAAGCCCGACACCGGCGGCAGGGCCGAGGCCAGCCCCAGCAGCTCAGCCAGCTCGGCGCGGGTCCGCTCCTGGCGGTAGAGCCGGCGGGCGAGCTGTTCGAGCTCCAAAGGCGATTCCGAATCTGCCTCGATGCGATGGGTCCGTACAACGCCCGCTCCGGCGGGCGCGTCGCAGCAACCCGGGTCGCTGTCGAGCTGATCGTCGAGGATGCGAAACAGCGACGTGCAGATGCGGATCTCATCTCCATGCCGGAGGAGCGCCTCGCTGACTCGGGCCCCGTTCACATAGGTCCCATTAAAAGATCCGGGATCCCGCAGCCGAACGCCATCGTTGTGCAGCTCGAGCGCGCAGTGATGGCGGGAGACCGCCGCATCGGTCAGCGTCAATCCGTTGTGCTCCGCACGGCCGATCGTCAGCGGCGCCTCCTCGAGCTTTCGCGTGATCCCGGCGGCAGGCCCTCCGATGCCCAGAAGAACGAAGGCCAAGAACCCTCCACCTTCAAGTGTACGCTTGGCTCACTGCTTTTCCGGTCTTTCGAACGTAAAATGTTGCGGATTTGGAAACTTCCGGCGAGCCATTCTGACATGAGATCGGCGAAGAAACAGCCGCACGGGAGCTGGACGATCCGACCTGCCGCCATTGCTTTTATGGAGATGCGCGCACTTTTTCTAGTGGGCCGCCGGATTGCTCTTTGTTCTGCAACGAGAAAACGCCGGCAAGCCGGGCTGGCTGGACGGCGCCGCCCGTCAGAAAGAGAGGCTCCATGAGGAGACTGCACCTGGTGTTTGCGTTCGTGGCGCTGTGTGGCGCCGCGCCCGTTGTGTCCGCCCAGTCCAAGATCGGAGCGGACATCCCGTTCGCTTTCGCGGTGGGGAACAACGAGTATCCCGCCGGGGCCTGGACGTTCGAGCGAAGTGCTTCCACTGCCGGTGTCTATACGCTACGCGACCGGAACGGCAAGTCCGTGGCAATGGTAATGACTACGGGCTTGGAGGGAGATGGCCAATTCGGCCCCCCCAGGCTGGTGTTTCACCGCTACGGAACTGAGTACTACCTTGCGGAAATCTGGAGGTCGCCGGGCTCAGGCGCCAGGCTCAAGGCCGGCTCCGCAGAGAAGAAGTTGCTGGCGTCGGGTCAACGGCCCGAAAAGACAGTGTTTGTTCTCGCCAGGAAGTAACACGTGTAAGCTGGGGTGAAGTTGGGGCACGGTGGGTGGAGCTGAGACAGTGAAGAACCCGGCCGGGGAATCGGAGGCCCCGGCCGGGTTTTGTTTTTCTGGCAGTGGCGGGCCGCAACCGCGGTTTTCCGCGTGACAGCACGGCACTGCCTGTTTCAAGGTGAATCCTGTCAATACCAACGGAAAATTCATCAAGGTATCAGACCCAATTCCTCGCGCACGTTGAGCACCGGCTCGGACCGACCCCGTACAGAGCCGCGCTCATCGCGTTCCTGGGTGGTGCGGCTTGGGGGAAGCGGCGTTCAAAGCCACCGAATGTTACCTGACTTTTTGCCTGTCCCGCAGGGCGCTGCAAAGGCCGGTCCGGACCGCAGTGAACCGAGGGCCAGCGATGCCGCGCCTCTCGATGCACGGGCCTTTATCGGCGCGCGTTCAACCCACGCCACGGAGACATGCCGATTTGGAAACTTCCGGAGAGCCATTCCGGCAACAGCCGGACTGCTCGGGCCGGAGGGCTGCGGCGTGCCCCTGGTGTCGACTGTTTGTTTTCAGCCGGATTGGAACGTGCGACGAGCTTGCCTGGATTGGCCGCCGGATTGCTCACCCCATTGCCACGAGCAAATGCCGCAAGGCCGAGGAGGCCGGGCGGCGCCGCCCGTAAGAAAGAGAGGCTGCATGAAATTGCATCTGGTGTTTGCGTTCGCGGCGCTGTGTGCCGCCGTGCCCGCCGCTTCCGCTCAATCAAGAATCACGGTGGATGTGCCGTTCTCGTTTACCGTTGGGGACAAGGAATGCCCTGCCGGCGTATGGAAGTTCGAGCAGAGCGGGACGAACAGAAGCCTGTATACCATCCGCAGCCGGGACGGCAAGCACTTCTTCATGATGATGCTGGTTCCGTCGCGGGAATCTGCGGAGCCGGGCCCCGCGGAGGTTGTGTTTCACAGGTATGGGGCTGTGTCGTTCCTGTCTGAAATCCGGGGCTCGTCCGGCACGGGGTCGCGGGTGGTGCCCGGTGCGGCGGAGAAGGATCTGGTGGCCGCGGGACGTCAGCCCGAGAAAGCAGTCTACGTTCTGGCCCTTTCAAAGTAGATCCTCGCAGGGGCAGAGGCTTTCGGGGAGGAGGAAAGAGGCGGTTGGCGATCCCGGCCTTGCGTGGGTGCCTGGACCCAATAGCCCTCGCGCTGCGCACGCGGAGGCTGGCGCAGGACCCGGCAGGGGAGTCGGAGGCTCCTGCCGGGCCCTCTCTTTTCCGGCGCGAAGGAGACTTTGCCGATGTACGGCCGGGTAGAATAGTGGTCTCATGCGCCGCTGGCTGGCACTGCTCCTTTGCACGACAATCGCAGCCGCACCGCTTCCTCCGGATCTGAAGAAAGCGCGCGACACGCAGGACCGCGCCCTGCTCGACCGGCTCGCTGCCGAAGCCGTTGCGGCGGCCCAGGCGCGCCCGACCGACGCCCCCGCTCAGTACCGCGCGGCCCTGGCCGGGCTCGTCCGGGCTGAAGTCGCCCTGGAACAGCGCGACCGCAACACCGCGCGCGCCGCCGCCGAAGAGGGCATCCGTGCGGCGGAAAAGGCCGTGGCCCTGAAGCCTTCCACGGCCGATTACCACCGTGTGCTCGGCGCCCTTTGTGCCCAGGTCATCCCCGCCAATCCGCTGCTCGGCCTCCGTTACGGCAGGTGCGCGCTGGAAGAGGTGAACCGGGCGGTCGAGCTCGACCCGAAGTCTGCCGATGCCTGGCTGAGTCGCGGCGTGGGCAATTTCTATCTGCCGGAATCTTTCGGCGGCGGCGCGGAGCAGGCGCTGAAGGATATCGACAGGGCGCTTGAACTTGATCCCTCCCACGCGGACGCCTGGCTGTGGCGGGGGATCGTGCTGCGGAAACTGAACCGCAACGCCGAAGCGCGCGAGGCCATTCAGAAGAGCCTGAAGCTGAACCCGGCGCGCCTCTGGGCCAGGCAGCAACTCGAAAAGACGCCCGCGCAGTGAACCGCACGCTCGCCGCCGCGCTGCTGGCCGCTTATACGCTGCTCGGCTGGACCGTCTTTCCCGGACGGACGTGGTTGCAGTCCGACACACAGATCTACGTTCCGATCCTCGAGCGTCAACATGACCCTTCGTTATTTGCGCGCGACGAAATTGCGCTGCGGCCGCACGTGAAGTTCACGTTTTACGACGAAATTACCGTCTGGCTGCGGCGGGCCACGGGGCGGGATTTTCATGACGTGCTGTTCGCGCAGCAGCTGGTCTTCCGCGCCGCCGGTGTCAGCGGGGCCTGGCTGATCGGGCTTGCTTCCGGCCTGCCGCCGGCCGGAGCGTTGGCTGCGGCCGCCCTGTTCGGGCTGGGGGCAGTGATCAACGGCCCGGCCGTGCTGACGCTCGAATACGAGCCCGTGCCGCGCGGCTTTGCGGTGTTGCTGATCATGCTGGCACTCGGCCTGGCGATGCACCGGAAATGGATCTGGGCGGGCGCGGCCGCGGTGCTGGCGACGCTCTATCATCCGACCACGACGGCGCCTTTCTGGGCCTGTCTTCTGCTTCACTGGCGCTACGCGCATGACCGGCGGGAAGGCGTCGCTTTCGAGGTTTCCATCGCCGTGGCTGCCGCCGGACTGGCGCTGATCGCCTTCCTCCAGCCCTTCGGTGCGGACCGGCAGGTGATGATCGGGCGCATTCCGCCCGAACTTGAGCGCATCCAGAAGTACCGCGCAGCCTATAACTGGATCTCGCTGTGGCCGCGGGCCTGGCTGTGGCAGTACCCGCTGTTGGGCGCGCTGGCTGTGGCGGCTTGGCGGCGCGTGCGCGGGCAACTCAGGCCGGAGGCGCGGTTCCTTTCGTTGGCGCTGGTGGCCTACGGACTGGCGATGCTCCCGCTTCAATATCTGCTGCTGGACGTCGGCAAGTGGATCCTGATGCCCCAGTTTCAGCCGGCGCGCGCGGTGCTGTGGGTGGCGGTGATGGCGGAGCTGCTCGCGCTGGCCGCAGGGTGGCACGCGATGAAGGCGGGCCGCCGCGGCGAGGCCGCAGCGTGGCTGCTGGCGGCGTTGCTTTTGCCGGCGGCGGGTCCGGCCCCGCTGGTGGAACTCTGGCGATATCCGGAGCGGCTGGCCGCAGCGGCGTTGGCGGCAGCACTGGCCTGGGTGGGCGCGTGGCGGCCCTCGGCGGCGCCGGCGATGGCCATGGCGGCCTTTTTCGTGATCCCCGCCGCCGGGCGTCTGCAACTCTACCCCAGCCTGCATGCGCCGGAACTGGAAGAAGCCGCCGCCTGGGCGCGCGCGTCGACAGGCAAAGACGATGTGTTCCTCTTTGCCGACTCGGGCCGGCGGCTGGAGCCGGGCATCTTCCGCGCCCGCGCGCTGCGGGCCCTGTATGTGGACTGGAAATCCGGCGGGCAGGCAAATCTGCTGCGCGATTACGGCTACGAGTGGTGGCGCCGGTGGGAGGCCGTCGGGGAGGCGAAGCCGCCGCTTCTGCCACTGGACAGATACGCGCGGCTCGGGATCGACTGGATCGTGATCTCACCGGCCCATGTGCCGGAGGGAGCACAGCCCGCGTTTCAGAACCGCCGCTGGGCGGTGGTCCCTACGAAATCCTCTGCGCCAGGAACCGCTCGACTTCCTCACGCGTGGGAATCGAGGTCTGCGCCCCCAGGCGGGTAACCGAGAGCGCCGCGGCGGCGTTGGCGAACCGCAGCGCTTCGGCAAGTGACATCCCCTCGGACAGCGCCACCGCGAGCGCGCCGTTGAACGTATCGCCCGCCGCGGTGGCATCGACGGCCTCGACGGCAAAGGCCGGCGCACGGAGTTCGCCCTCCGGCCCGGAATAGAAACAGCCCTGGTCGCCGAGCTTCAGCACGACGGCGCGGGCGCCGCGGGCGCGCAGCGCCGCGGCCAGCGCCGGCGCATCGGCGATGCCGATGCGCTGCGGCGCAAGTCCGGCAAGCAGACAGGCCTCGGTCTCGTTGGGGGTCAGCAGCCCCACCTGGCCGAGGACGTCCGGCGGAAGCGGCCGCGCGGGAGCGGGGTCAAGAATGGCCAGCGCCCCGGCACCGGCAGCGAGGCGGAGCCCCGTGGTGACGGTTTCGAGGGGCGTTTCGAGCTGAAACAGGGCGCAGGCGGAGGAAACAAAAGCCAACCGTTCTGTTTCAAGGTCCGCCGGCGACAGCTCGTCGTTGGCGCCCGGCGCGATGACAATCGAGTTCTGCCCGGTGCGGTCCACCCAGATCAGCGCCACGCCGGTCGGCGCGGCGCGGCAGCCGTGAATGCCGGAGGGATCCACGCCGGCGGCGGCGAGGCTGGCGCGGAGATGGTCGGCGAAAGAATCGAACCCGACGCGCCCGATCATGCGCACGGGCGTCTGCCGGGCCAGCCGCGCGGCGGCGCAGGCCTGGTTGGCGCCCTTGCCGCCCGGAATCATGCGGAAGTTTTCCCCGCGGGAGGTCTCGCCCGGCGCAGGCAGCCGGTCCACCTGCACGACGAAATCCATGTTCAGGGAGCCGATGACGAGGATGGTGCGCTGGGGCATCGCCCGTATCTTAACCGGCGGCGGGGCGGGCCGTTACTGGCGGGCCAGATCGATGCCGTAGCTCTTGAGCGCTTCGGCGTAATACCGGCCGTGGAGGATCTTCCACTCCTCGGTGCCGTCGATGACCTCGCGCTTGTGGCTGCGGATCTTTTCCCGGGCCTGGCGGTCGGCCTTCTCCTCGATCTGGAGGATCTCCGTGATCAGGCGAACCAGCTCCAGGCGGACGTCGTTGGCGTCCTTCTTCAGGCGGCAGGCGCGGGAGCGGCGCAGCGCGGCGATCAGCTTGTGGGAGATCTCGGTGATCTTGTCGCGGCTCAGCTTCATGCCGTCGCCGGTTTCACGCCCGCTGGCCCGCACGATGCGGCGCTGCTGGATGAGCTGGTTCTTGATGCGGCGGAACATCTCCGAGTAGCTGATGCCATTGTTGGCCATGTACACCGAGTACTCTTCGAGCAGGTTACGGACCTCCTCGTTGAGCCGGTCCTCGACGGCCAGTTCGTCGAGGATGATTTTTTCGATCAGCTCGGAGACAGCGCCCGGTTCGATGACTTCGAGATAATTCGAGCCGATGCCCGAAGTCACCTTGCGGCTGAGGTAAGAAACGAATTCTTTCGGAAGCAGCATTCCGGGCGGGGCGCTTTCGCCCTCATATTTCAGTGTAAGGACCGCGCCCAAAAGGTGTCAAATCTGCAACAACGGCCCCGCGGCGCGCGCTACAGTGGGAGAATCATGAAAGGGCTCATCGAATATCTGCTCCAGGTGGACACGCCGACGCTTTCCAACGCGATCGAGCTGCTGAATGTCCGCCCGCGGAATGCGGGTTTTGCGCCGCTCACTCTGCGGTGCCTGTTTCCGGAGCTCGGGCGCATGGCCGGCTACGCGGTGACCGCGCAGGTGGAGACAGTGACGCAGGCTGCGCCCGGCGGCCCGGAAGGGCATGTGGAGCTGTACCGGCTGGTGGAAGCGGGCCCGAAGCCGGCGGTGGTCGTCCTCCAGGAGATCGGCGGCTTCCCTGATTTTGCCGCCCACTGCGGAGAAGTGATGGCGACATTCTTCCGGCGGCTCGGCGCGGTGGGGCTGGTTTCCGACTGCGCCGTGCGTGACCTGCCGGAGGTGCGGGCGCTCGGCTTCCACCTGTTCGCCCGCGGGGCGTGCGCGTCGCACGCGTATTTCCGCATCGTGCGCACGGGCGTCCCGGTGACCGTGTGCGGCCTGCCGGTGCGTCCCGGAGAGCTGCTGCACGGGGATGAGAACGGACTGATCACGGTGCCGGAGGCGGGCCTTGAACGGCTGAAAGAGGCGGTCGAGGAGGTACGTCGCAACGAGCGCCGCATCATGGACTACGCCCGCAGCCCGGAGTTCACCCTGGATGGTTTCGCGGCGATGGCCGGGCGAAGCTACAGCCAGAAATAGCGTTTTGCATTTGTTACAATCAGAGGGTTTGACCCGTCCAACCGATGCCCGAGCCGGCAGACGCCGGAAGCTGCTCGAGGCCCTGGCAGAGTTGCGCTGCGATGCGGCGCTGGTGACGCACCTCGCCAACGTCCGCTATTTGACCGGATTTACGGGCAGCAACGGAATCCTCCTCCTTACGGGCCGCTCGGCTACCCTGTTCACCGACCCGCGCTACGAGATTCAGGCGCAGGAGGAGTGCGACTGCCGTGTCCGCATCGTGCGGGGCCCCACATGGGAAGGCGTCTGGAAGCATCTGGCAGGGCGGCGTCTCCGCGTGGCGATGGAGGCCGACCGCGTGAGCCACGACGTCTGGACGGAGACGGCGCGGCGGCTGGGCAGAGGGGCGCGGCTGGTGGCCTCGCGGGGGGTGGTGGAGCGGTTGCGCCGGCTGAAGTCGCCGGAGGAAGTGGAAGCGATCCGCGCCTCGGCGCGCGTCTGCGGGCAGGCGTTTCTGGAAACAGCCCGGGTGCTGCGGCCCGAAATGACAGAGCGGGACGCGGCCGCGGAACTCGACTACCGCATGCGGCGGCTGGGAGCGGACGGGCCCGCCTTCGAGACGATCGTCGCCGCCGGCGCGCACGCAGCTCTTCCTCATGCGCGGCCGGGGGCGTCCCGGCTGGGCCGAGGCCCGGTCCTCCTCGACATGGGCGCAAACGTCGGCGGCTGGATGAGCGACATGACGCGGATGGTCTGCCTCGGGCGGCCTGCGCGGGAGTTCGTGCGCCTGTTCACGGCGGTGCGGGAGGCGCAGACGGCCGCAATTGAGTCCGTGCGGGCGGGCGTGCCGGCGCGGAGGGTGGACGCCGCCGCCAGGCGAACACTGAGGCAGCGCGGCCTGGACGGCTTTTTCACGCACTCGACCGGCCACGGCGTGGGGCTTGAGATCCACGAAATGCCACGGCTGGGCGCAAAATCCGAAGACGTGCTGGAAGCGGGCATGGTGGTGACGGTGGAGCCGGGCGTCTATCTGGCCGGGACGGCAGGCGTCCGGATTGAGGATACTGTGCTGGTGACGGAGTCAGGCGCGGAGATTCTGACGCCCTTCGAGAAGGACTTGTTGGTATTGTCATCATGACGATTGAAGAGATTCGCGAGCTGATCCATGTGGTGTGCTCGAGCGGCATCGCCGAGCTGGAAGTGCAGCGCGGGGAGAACCGCGTCTGGATCAAGCGCACTGCGGGCACCGTTGCCGTGGAGGCGCCCGCAACTTTCGTCGCGGCGGCGACAGCGGCCCCCCAGGCGGCCGCGCTCGGTGGCTCGCCGCCCGTAGCCCCGGCGCCGGAGAGCGTAACCGTCGCTGCTCCGCAGGCGGCCCCGCCGGCCGACACGCCGGATCTGACCGATCCGACCTTGCATCCGGTGAAAAGTCCCATCGTGGGCACCTTCTACGAGGCTCCGGCGCCGGGCGCCGAGCCGTTCGTCAAGGTGGGCGACGTGGTCCGGCCTGGCCAGGTTCTGTGCATCATCGAGTCGATGAAGCTGATGAATGAGATCGAGGCCGAGATTTCGGGTACCATTGTCAAGCGGCTTGTGGAGAACGGCCAGCCGGTGGAATACGGTGAAGTGCTGTTCCTGGTGAAGCCGAGCTGAGGCGCATGTTTCAGAAGGTTCTCATCGCCAACCGCGGCGAGATCGCCGTGCGCGTCATTGCTGCCTGCAAGGATCTCGGCATCCGCACCGTGGCCGTGTACTCGGAAGCGGACCGCTATTCGCTGCACGTCCGCTACGCCGATGAAGCGCTCTGCATTGGACCCGCCAAAAGCACGCTGAGCTACCTGAACATTCCGGCGGTGATCAGCGCCGCCGAGATCACCAATGCCGACGCCATCCATCCCGGCTACGGCTTCTTGAGCGAAAACGCCGACTTCGCCGAGGTCTGCCGCGCCTCAGCCATCAAGTTCATCGGCCCGGCGCCGGAAGTCATCCGGATGATGGGGCTGAAGCAGCTGGCGCGGGCGAAGATGAGGGAGCACGGCGTACCGATTCTGCCCGGTTCGGAGGGAGTTCTCAGGACGGCCGAGGAGGCACAGGAAACGGCCGCGAGGATCGGTTATCCGGTGATGCTGAAGGCGTCGGCCGGCGGCGGAGGACGCGGCATGCGGGTAGTCCGCACGCCGGAGGAGTTGCCCTCGCTGTTTTCGCAGGCGCAGCAGGAGGCGGCCAACGCCTTCTCCAACGGCGACCTGTACTGCGAAAAGTTCATCGAGCGGCCGCGGCACATCGAGTTTCAGATCCTGGCCGACGAGCACGGCAACGTGGAAGTGCTCGGCGAGCGCGAGTGTTCCATCCAGCGCCGCCACCAGAAATTGATTGAAGAAGCGCCCAGCCCGGCGATGACGCCGGAACGGCGCCAGCGGATGTGCCAGGCGCTGAAGGAGGCATTCGCCGCCATTGGCTATACCAACGCGGGCACGGTCGAGTTCCTGATGGACGAGACCGGCGAGCTGTATTTCATCGAGGTGAACGCCCGCATCCAGGTGGAGCACCCGGTGACGGAGATGGTGACCGGAGTGGACCTGGTGAAGGCGCAGCTCCGCATTGCGATGGGAGAGCGCCTGGAGGAAATCCTGGGCGGACCGGTTGAGATGCGCGGCCACGCCATGGAGTGCCGGATCAACGCCGAGCATCCGGCCACCTTTGTTCCTTCCCCCGGGCGAATTCAGACGCTCTGTCTGCCGGGATCGATCGGGATCCGCGTAGACACGGCCGCCTACGCCGGCGGAGTCATCCCGCCCTATTACGATTCGCTGGTGGCGAAGCTGATCGCCCACGGCAGGGACCGCGAGGAGACCATCCGCCGAATGCAGCGTGCACTCGACATGTTCGTCGTGGACGGTGTCCACACGTCCATCCCGCTGCACCAGCAGATCCTGGCCGACCCCGAGTTTCGGGCCGGAGCCATTGACACGCACTTCATTGAGCGCTTTTTCCGCGCGGCCAGGGAGACGACGGCGCGCGGGTAGACTCCATTCTGCCCGCGCGGAGCACGGTGCCGGCCGCAGATCGAGAATACCCTGTCACTCCAGTGGAAATAAGTCTTGACGGGAGCGGTTTGTTCTAGTAGTCTTAGAACGATGCATGCGGCTTAGGCTGCTTCTTTGGAGGAGACATGTTCAAGAAAGCGCTTGCGATCTCTGTTCTCACAGTGATGGGGGCGGTGTTAGCTTCAGGTACGCCGATCCCCGGTCTTGTGAGTACTGGAACGGGCTCGACGGGTTCGGCCGACCCTGCGTGGGCTGTGGCCTACTCGGCAACTCCGGGCCCAACATCTCTCAGCTTCGCCCCGGCCATGGTAACCGTGGATACAGGCTTCCCGTTCCCATACTGGGTCGCGAACTCATCCGTATCGAAGTGGGTGTCGCCAAACTCCCAATATGGCCCGGGGTCGGGCGTTTACGACAATGCCGTCGGTTACTATTTCTACCAGTTGAGCTTCAATCTGGGGCCCGGCTACGATCCGGCAACCGGGACCTTCACGTTCCGTTTCTCGGGTGACAACTGGCTGACCTCCATCTGGCTGAATTCAACCCAGATCGTGACCGGCTACGAAGGCCCCGGCGTTCTGAACCACAATTACTGGACCTCTCCGATAACGGTGACCGCCGGGCCGGGATCCGGACTCGTCAGCGGTGTCAACAACCTGGTGGTGGTCGTTTACAACACGGGGATCCCCGGCGGCACCAACCCTCAGGACATGTCCACCTGGAACCCTGGAGGCCTTCGCTTCGAAGTTCTCGACTCGTTCATCGTATTCCAGCCCCAGGAGGGGGGCGGCGGAGGAGAGGGCCCGGTGATCCCCGAGCCGGCAGCCTTCGTCCTCTGCGGGCTCGGGCTTGCCTCTCTGGGCTTCATGAAGCTGCGCAGGGCCTGAGGTCCTGGAAGCCGCCGACAGATTCTTCCTACTTCAGAACCCTCCGGCGTCCCCCGACGCCGGAGGGATTTTTCTTTCCCCGTTCCCGTTTACAACGGGCGGCGAAGGTCATATTGTGGAGTGCGGAGGGAGCGGCCATGCGGTTGGTGCGGCTTGCCTTGGCCATCGGGCTGGCGTCCTGCCAGGCGAACCCGACAGGCGCGTCCGCGGCAATCAGCGTGGACTACCAGTCGGTGATCCATCCCGTCTCGGTGGAGATCCTCCGGCACGCCCTGGATCAGGCGAAGCGCGAACAGGCGCCTTTCGTGCTCGTGCGGCTGAACACGCCGGGCGGGCTGTTGGAAGCGACGCGGGAAATCATTGAGACGATTAGCGCCTCGCCGGTTCCGGTGATCACCTTTGTCACTCCTTCGGGAGGCCGTGCGGCCTCGGCCGGCTTTTTCATCCTGTTGAGCGGCGACGTCGCCGCGATGGCCGAGGGAACGCGCACGGGCGCAGCCTCGCCGGTGACGCTGGGCGAGCCCATGGATCCGGTCATGCGCAAGAAGGTGGAAAGCGATGCCGCCGCCGCCCTGCGCAGCCTCGCCGGCCGGCACGGACGCAACTGGCAGGCGGCTGAGGCGGCCGTCCTTCAGGCAAAATCCTTTACCAGCGAGGAGGCGCTGAAGGAGAAGCTCATCGACCTCGTCGTCCGCGATGAGAAGGAGCTGTGGAGCCGGCTCGACGGGTGGCAGGTGAAGCGGCCTGATGGAACCACGGTCACGCTCCGCACCTCCGGCGTCACAGTGAAGCCATATGAGCTGACCTTGCGGGAGCGGGTCGTGCAGGCGCTGGCTGACCCCAATCTCGCGTTTCTGATCCTGGTGGCCGGCGGGCTGCTGCTGTATTGGGAGTTCACGCAGCCGGGCATGATCCTGCCGGGCGTGTCCGGCGCGATCCTGCTGCTGCTGGGACTGCTTGCCCTCTCGGTGCTACCCATCAATCTGGCGGCGGTGGGCCTGCTGGTGCTGTCCATCGTGCTGTTCGTGCTGGAGGCGAAGATCGTGTCGCACGGAATTCTGGCCACCGGCGGCGTGGTGGCGATGGTGCTTGGGGCGGTTCTGCTCGTGGAGGGGCCGCCGGAGCTGCGAATCCGCTGGGGCACGGCCCTCGCGGTGAGCATTCCGTTTGGCATCATCACGGTTTTTCTGCTGTCTCTGGTGATCCGCGCCCGGCTCCGGCCGCCCGCCACGGGCGTGGAAGCCATGGTGGGCGAGATTGGCGTCGCCCAGACCCCGCTCCGGCCTGCCGGCACCGTGTTTGTGCGGGGCGAATACTGGACGGCGCACTCGGATGAGCCCATCGAAGCGGGCGAGCGCGTCCGCGTCGAGGCTGTCGAAGGACTGCGCCTGAAGGTCAGGCGCGCAGAATAAGCACAGAAAGGGACTTTGCCATGCTTCCCGTACCGATGATCGTGCTGTTCATCCTGATCCTGTATCTTCTGTCCGCCATCAAGATCCTCAACGAGTACGAGCGCGGCGTCATCTTCCGGCTCGGCCGCGTCCTGCCCCGGCCGAAAGGGCCCGGCTTCATCCTGGTCTTTCAGCCGATTGACCGCATGGTCCGCGTCTCGCTCCGCATCGAGACGCTCGACGTGCCGTCTCAGGACGTCGTCACCCGCGACAACGTCACGGTGAAGGTCAACGCGGTCGTCTTCTTCCGCGTGGTCGATCCGCAGAAAGCAGTTCTTGAGGTTTCCAACTACCTCTACGCCACGTCGCAACTGGCCCAGACGACGCTGCGCAGCATCCTCGGCGAGGTGGAGCTCGACGAACTCCTCAGCCAGCGCGAGAAGCTGAACATGCGTCTCCAGGAGGTGCTCGACAAGGACACTGATCCGTGGGGCGTCAAGGTCGTCAAGGTGGAAGTCAAGCAGGTGGATCTGCCGGACACGATGGTGCGCGCCATCGCGCGCCAGGCCGAGGCCGAGCGCGAACGCCGCGCCAAGATCATCCACGCCGAGGGCGAGTTCGCGGCTGCGGAGAAGCTCGCCATGGCGGCGGCGGTCATCCAGAAAGAGCCGGCCGCCATCCAGCTCCGCTATCTGCAAACTCTCATCGAAATCGGTTCGGAAAAGAATACGACCGTCGTCTTTCCGCTGCCGATTGACATCATCTCCGGCGTAAAGTCCCTGCTCGAACAGCGCCGCGACTGATTGGACCGTCAGGTTACACTGAAAGTTGACCCGTGCGGCTGCGCCGCCGGGTGACGCCTGGCGCCGGCCAGCCCCGCGGGTGGCGGCTCATATCTTCACGTCAGGAGGGAGGTCTGCGCATGGCGCTGACGGAGTCTGTGATGAAGGAGCTGGGCACGCCGCTGCCCGCATTCTCGCTACCGGATGTGGTCACCGGGCGGCTGGTCTCGCCCGCCGATTACGCCGACCGCAAGGCGCTGCTCGTCATGTTCATCTGCCGCCACTGCCCTTATGTGAAGCATGTGGAGCAGGAACTGGCGAAAATTGGCCGCGATTATCAGGGAAAATCGGTCGGCATCATTGCCATCTCTTCCAACGATGCCGACAGTTACCCAGAGGACGCGCCCGAAAGCCTGAAAGAACAGGCGCTGAAGCTTGGCTTCGTTTTTCCGTACTGCTACGACGAATCGCAGGAGGTCGCCCGCGCCTTTCAGGCCGCCTGCACGCCGGATTTCTTCCTCTACGACGCGGACCGGAAACTGGTTTACCGCGGCCAGCTTGACGACAGCCGGCCCGGCAACGGAAAGCCGGTCACCGGGCGCGACCTCCGCGCCGCCATCGACGCCGTGCTCGAAGGCCGGCCCGTTCCCGCTGACCAGCGGCCAAGCGCGGGCTGCAACATCAAGTGGAAGAGCGGGCGCCAGGCCTGAAGCTGAGGTGCGGTGCCCCCTTTCCGTCAGGCCCGCGCTTCATGCTGCCGTAACTCGTCTCCGGTAGCACATGCAACCGGAATGCATTATCCTGAGCATTTGACTTTCCTGCCGGGGTGAGACGAGTGACAACGGTAACGGGGACTTCCATCCCACCGGTTCGTCCCGCGTGGCTGCGCGCGGGCGACTGGTTTGTTGATTCAGGCATCCAGCACGCCTGTGGCGGCGTCGCCCGCTACCACTGGATTGCCGAGAGGCGCAATGCGCCCGTCTCTACCGAAATCACCGGCTACGCCGTCGCCGCCCTGCTGGAACTCCATGAACGCACCGGCGACGGCCGCTACCTGGCCGCCGCGCGCCGCGCCGGAGATTTTCTCTGCCGAGCCTGGGACCCGGCCTGCGAAGCGATGCCTTTCGAATGGAGCGACGGGCAGGCCCCAGGCGAGCGTCTTAGCTATTTCTTCGACAACGGCATCATTGCCCGCGGTCTGCTGCGGTTGTGGCGGGCGACCGGCATCCACGCATATCTGGAGACCGCCCGCCGGTGCGCGGACTCGATGGCCCGCGATTTCCTCAACGGGCGCGACATTCACCCGGTTCTCCGCCTGCCGTCCAAAGAGCCGCTGGAACGCGACGCAGGCCGCTGGTCGCGTTGCGGCGGCTGCTACCAGCTCAAGTCCGCGCTCGCGTGGCGCGAGCTGGATGCCCTCCTGGGAGAAGCGCGCTATCAGGATGCTTTCGACCGCGCCTTTTCGCTCGCTCTTGCGGATCATGATTCGTTTCTCGATGCCGCGCCCGGCGACAGCGCCCGCATGGATCGCCTGCACGCCTACTGCTACTTTCTGGAAGCGCTGCTGGGCCGCCCGGACGACGACCGTGCACGTGACGCTCTGGCTGCGGGCATCGCCAGGACAGGCGCGGAGTTGCGGCGGATCCGCGCCGGGTTCGAGCGCTCCGACGTGAACGCCCAGCTCCTGCGCGTTCGCCTCTGGGCGGATCGGCTCGGCCTGGTGGCGCTGGATGAAGAGGCAGCGGCAGAGGAGGCTCAGCGCGTGGCGAGCTTCCAGATGAGCAGCGCGGAGGCCCGCCTGAACGGCTGTTTCAACTTTGCCCGCCACCACGGCGAGCTTTCCAACTTTGCCAACCCGGTCTCGACGGCCTTCTGTCTTCAGGCGCTGGCCATGTGGGAAGAGCACCGGCACGGGGGCCTGCGGACCGGCTGGGACAGCCTGATCTGACGTGGCTGAGCGGCCTCAAGCTCTGCTGGCTTTCGCCTCCACCTGGGGCGAGCTGGCCACGGCCTATCTGGAGCGGCTGCAAGCCGTGACCGCCGGCGCCGAAATCCTGTACGTCTCTGAGCTCCCGCCGCCACGCGGCTTTGCCCGTGTGCAGTGGATACCCTGGTTTCCGCGTCGTACTCTGGGTCAAAACATCGCCCGCATCCGGGGTGCGCTGCGCGGCCGGAGGCCCCTGTGGACCACGCTCGTCCTCGACCGGAAGATCCCTTACTGGCAGATGCGCGCCGCCGCGCTGTGGGTGTCGCGCGGAAGGTTGCTCCTGTTCAACGAGGAGCTCAACCATTTCGCGCTGCGCCCGGGCGACGCGCCTCAGGCCTTGCGCTGGCTGCGGTGGCGTCTCCGCGACTGGATCCATGATCAGACGCACCCCGGCGGCTGGTTCTACACCCAGCTCTGGCGCCTCCGCCACCCGAAGGCTTACGTGCGGCCGCTTGTGGCGATCATGGCGGGCTGGATGGGCAGGATTCTTGCCCTCGGAAAACGCCTTTACCAGCCGGCGCAGGCGCGGGCGGCGCCGGGTAGCGTGTTTGAAGATGGCATTTCGGTCATCATCCCATCCCGAGATGGCCGCGCCCTGCTGGAACGCCTGCTGCCGGGGCTCAGCCGGCAACTGCGAGGGATTCTCAGCGAGATCCTTGTGGTCGACAACGGCAGCACGGACGGCAGCGCCGCGTGGCTCCGGCAGGCCCATCCGGAGGTGACCGTCATCGAATCTGCCGAGCCGCTCAGCTTCGCCGCAGCGGTCAATCGCGGAATCGAGAAGGCGCGCTTCCGCCACACACTGCTTCTGAACAACGACATGGAACCGGCGCCCGGCTTTGTCGCTCCCCTCCGGGCCGCATTCGGCGAGGTGCCTCATCTGTTCTGCGCCGCCGCTCAGATCTTCTTTCCACCCGGCAAGCGGCGCGAGGAAACGGGCAAGGCCGTTTGGCGCTGGAAGCGTGCCCGCGGGGAGTTTTTCGTCCACTGCATCGAGCCGCTCGCGGGCGAGAACCTGACGCCGGTGCTCTACGGCAGCGGCGGCTGTTCGCTGTTTGACACGGCAAAGCTGCGCGCCCTCGGGGGACTCGACGAGGGGCTGGCCCCGGCTTACGTGGAAGACCTGGATCTCGGTTTCCGCGCATGGCAGCGAGGCTGGCCGAGCGTATTCGTCTCCGGCGCGCGTGCGGTGCACCATCACCGCGCCACCACTTCCCGCTTCTACAGGCCTGAAGAACTGCAGACATTCGTCGAAATCAACTTTCTGCGGTTTCTGGTCAGAACCATTTCTGATCCGCGTCTTTTTCTCGAGCTCTGGCGCGAGACCACGGACCGGCTTAACTGGCACGCGGCCCAGGAGCCGCCGCCGCCGTCGGCGATGTTCGCGCTGCGCGCCGCCTGCCGCGCCTACCGCTGGCTGCGCGCCGTGCCGCGCCCCGAAACGCCGGAGCGCGCGATTCTGGCGGCGGGCTCGGGCGCCATTGCAGTGTTTCCCGGACGGCGGCGCGACCGGACAAAACCGCTCATTTTTGTTTTAAGCGCCTATCCGCCCTGGCCCCTGACGCATGGGGGCGCGGTGCGCATGGAGAACCTGATGCGGCGCGCCGCGCAGAACTTTGATCAGGTTCTCATTGCCTTCTGCCCGAAGCTGGCGCCGCCCGCGCCCCAGTTGCTGGACGTCTGCGCCGAGGTGATCCTGGTCGAGCGCGAAGGGTCCCACCTCCGCCCGATGACGGAACGGCCCGAAATGGTGGAAGAGCACGACCAGCCGGCCTTCCATGCGGCGCTGCGGCTGGCGCTCGAGCGTCACCGGCCGGACCTTGTCCAGATGGAGTTCACGCACATGGGGCTCTATGCGGAGGACTGCCGCGGCGTGCCCACGGTGCTGGTGGAGCACGACATCACGCTGGATCTGTACCGGCAGCTTTTGCGGGAGCGCGACGACTGGGAAACCCGCCAACAGTGGAGGCGCTGGGAGCGGTTCGAACGCACGCTATGGCCGCGCGTGGACTGCGTCGTGACGATGTCGTCCCGCGACGCGGCGATGGTGGAGGGCGCGCGCCGCGTCGAAGTGATCCCGAACGGAGTCGACACGGCCCGGTTCACGCCCGCGGCCGAAGAGCCCGAACCCCGGCGCCTGCTCTTCATCGGCTCGTTCGCCCATCTGCCCAACCTGCTGGGCCTGGAGGCGTTCCTGCGCGAGGCCTGGCCGCGGCTGCGCGAGGCCGGCGCCGTGCTGCATGTGATTTCAGGCGCGGATCCCGAGCATTACCTGGATCTCTACAAGGACCGAGTCGACGTGGATTTGCGGCACCCGCAGATTGAGTGGGAGGCCTATGTGGGGGATGTGCGCCCCGCTTACCGGCGTGCCGAGGTCGTGGTGGCGCCGCTGCTGGCCTCCGCTGGCACGAACATCAAGATCCTGGAAGCAATGGCAATGGGAAAGGCGATTGTGGCCATGCCCGCCGCCCTCCACGGACTGGAGATCGAACCCGGCCGGGAGGTGATGGTGGCCGCCTCGATCCGCGAAATGGCGGACGCGGTCCTCGCGCTGCTGCGCGATCCAGACGCCCGCCGCGCGATGGGCCGCGCGGCCCGGCGCAAGGCCGAAGGGGTTTATGATTGGGACCGGATCGCGCAGCGGCAGACGGAGCTCTACCGCTCGCTGTTGTGGCCCGGCCCGCCAGCCCGCGTGGCCGTCAGCGGCGTTTCCCCTTGCCCCGCGTGTAGTCCGCAGTGATCGTCGTATAAATGCCGCCGCGGGGCGTGAATTCGCCGGTGACAACCATTTCCCGCGGCCGGCACGCTTTCACGCAGTCGTCCAGAATCCGGTTGACGGCGTTTTCCTGGAAGATGCCCATGTTGCGGTAGGCGAGCAGGTACATCTTCAGCGATTTCAGCTCCAGGCAGAGCCGGTCCGGCACGTAGCGGATGGTGATGGTGCCATGATCAGGCAGCCCCGTGCGCGGGCAGACGCTGGTGAACTCCGGCGAGGTGATCTCGATCCAGTAATCGCGTTGCGGAAACTGGTTGGGCCAGCACTCGATGTCCGGCAGCGGGGCCGAGACGCCGGAGGCGGCGTGTTCGTCCGTGTACAATTTCTGCTGTTTCTGTTTTCGCATCAGGCTTTCTCCCCGCGGCGGTTTTCCGGAAGGTGGCGGTCGAGCTGCTCGAGGAAGATCCCCACGTCGGTGACCACGCCGACGGCCTGTCCCGTGCCGCGGTCGCCGAGTTTGGTCACCACCGCCGGGTTGATGTCCACGCAGACCGTCTTCACCCACCCAGGCAGCATGTTGCCGGTGGCGATGGAATGCAGCATCGATCCGAGGCAAAGGACCAGGCCGGCGCCGCGCAACCGTTCCGCGTAGGCGTCCTGGGCGGCGTTCATGTCGGTGATCGTTTCCGGCAGGGGGCCGTCGTCGCGCAGGCTGCCGGCGAGGACGAAGGGGACGTTGTGCATGATGCACTCGTAAAGCACGCCCTTCTTCAGCACGCCCCGGGCCACCGCCTCGCGCACCGAGCCCGCATGATAAATGCGGTTGATGGCGCGCATGTGGTTCCGGTGGCCGTGCTCTTCCTGACGGCCGTCGCTGAGGCGCACGCCCAGCGAAGTGCCGAAAAGCGCCGACTCAATGTCATGCACGCCGAGCGCATTGCCGGCCAGAAGCGCACTCACATAGCCTTTGCGGATCAGCGAAGCCAGCCAGCGGCCGCCGCCCGTATGGACGACCACCGGGCCGGCGACGACGACGACGCGCTGGCCGGCATCGAGCGTCTGGCGGATGAGCGCGGCCGTCTGCCGCACGGCCGTCTCCACCTGCCGCTCGCTGGAAATGCCGTTCGACATGAAGGCGAACGCCAGCCGGTCGCGCTCCTTCGATTCAGGAATCACGCGGATGCCGCGCATGCCGACGACGATCTCATCGCCCACTTTCAGGTCGCGCAGGCGGCGCGCCCAGGGCCGCCCGTCCTCCCAGACGATTACGGCGTCCATGCGCTGGTTCTGCACCTCGTGCCACTCGCCGTCCCGGCGGACCAGCGTGCGGTGGTTGGTGGTCGAGTAGAAATCCTCGGGAGCGCAGCGGTCGCGTTCGACGCGGGCGAAGACGGCGTCCTGCTCTTCCACCGGCGCGCATCCAAGCGCGTGGAGCTGGCCGAGCATCTTTTCAAACGACGCCCGGTCCGGCGCTTCGACGCGCAGCCTGAGCCGCGACGGCTCGGCGTTGGTCCGCCCAATGTGGAAGTGCTCGACCTCGAAGCGGCCGCGATATTCGATCACGGTGTCGAAGATCTGCTCCATGATGTGGGAGTCGATCAGGTGGCCCTCGGCCTCGACCACTTCCTCGAATTTCTGCGGAGTCTGCTTTTTCATGCTCATTTCACGGCGGTCCAGCAGAGGAAGAGCCCGTCCGGGAGGACGTCTTCCCAGTAGGAGATGGGGCGGCAGGAGGCCGTCCTGCAATGGCGGCGCAGCAGCCCGAGCAGTTCCTCCTCGCGGAACCATTTTTCCCAGGGCGGCGTTTCGAGCCGCCCCCAATGGCGGGCGTTCTTGTCGATGATGACGAGCCGCCCGCCGGGCTTCAGCACGCGGCACAGCTCGTCCACCGCTCTCTCGATGTCCACCGCGTGCTCGAACGACTCGGTTGCATAGGCGGCGTCGAAGCAGGCGTCCGGAAACGGGAGTTCCAGCATTGAGCCGGCCACGCGTCCGAGATCCGCCGGCGCATGGGCGAGCATTGCGCAGGCCAGGTCCAGCGCGGCGACAAGCGCCTGCGGATAGGCGTTCCGCACATGCACGGCGAAGCGGCCCTTGCCGCAGCCGGCATCCAGCACGCGCGACCCGGGCCCAAGCGGGGCCACGCCTTCCAGCACCGCGCGTACGTGGAGAATGCGCGGATCAATGACGGAAGGGAAGTGCTCCTCGTCGCCGGCGGCCTCCTCAAACGAACGCCGGATCTCCCGGGCGAGATCCGGCGTCAGCCTGGGTTTCCGTTTCTGAAAAAACCGCTCGAAAAGAGGCATCAAAGCTTGCAGAGGAACACGGGCAGGCCGCGCTTGTGGTCGTAGCGGGGCCGGTACCGCTCGGTGTTGTACATCGTCTCGACGTCCACCTTGCGCGGCCCGAGCTTCGGGTCGGGGATCTCCACCAGTTCATAGCAGCCGTTGACGATGCCCGTCATCAGGCCGCTCTTGCCCTCTTCGAGCGCGTCCATGGCCATGTTGCCGAAGGTGCAGGCCACCATCTTGTCCATGAAGTCCGGCTCGCCCGAGCGCAGGTCGTAGGTCAGGTCGCTGACGATGGTTTCTTCACCGGTGCGCGCCTTGATTTCCGCGGCCAGGTCTTCGCCGACATTGGCCTTCTTGCGGTGGCCGTAAGCGTCCGCCTCGCCGTAGTGCTTCACCTGGTAGCCTTCCCACTCGGCGCCTTCCGACAGGATCACCAGCGAGTAGTTGGAGGGGTTGTTGCGCTTGTCCTCAATAAGGAGCTGAATGAGCTTTTCGAGGTTGACCTTGTATTCGGGGATCACGCAGCGGATGTTGGTGACATAGGCGGTGTAGAGCGCGGTGAAGCCGGCGTCGCGGCCGAAGACGCGGAAGATGCCAATGCGCTCATGCGAGCCCACGGTGGTGCGCTGGCGCTGGATGGCGGAGTCGGCGCGGGTGATGGCCGTCGAGAAGCCGATGCAGTACTCGGTATTGCGGACGTCGTTGTCCATCGTCTTCGGGATGGCCATGATTCTGACGCCCTCGTCGTGCAACCGCCGCGCGTAGCTGAGCGTGTCGTCGCCGCCAATGGCGATCACCGTGTCAGCTCCGAGCCGCTCCAGGTTCTTCAGCACGGCCGGAGTGACATCGTAAGTGACGATCTTCTGCCCGTCCTTCTCGCTCTCCCGCGTCGGGAAGGACTGGCCCTTGAGATGCTCGGGCAGGCTCTTCATCCTGGCCGGGTTCGTGCGAGAGGAGTGAAGGAAGGTGCCGCCGGTGCGGTCGATGGTCCGGGTGTTGAGCGGCGTCAGTTGCAGCGTGTAGCGCTGGACGCTGGCCGGATCGTCCATGTTCAGGTGGGTGAGTCCTTCCCATCCGCGCCGGATGCCGATGACCTCGCAACCCATCGCGCAGCCGCGATAGGTCACCTGCTTGATGACGGCATTCAGTCCGGGAACGTCGCCGCCGCCGGTGAGGATAGCAATTCGTTTGGGCATCTTGTCTCCTGATCCTGAAGGATAATGACGGGGGTCAGTCAAAATCAGTATATCCGGTCTGATATCGGCCGCGCCGCGCCGGTCACGGTTTTAGCAACGATTCAAACGCGGCGGCGATGCGCGCCGCCGTGTCCGGGCCTGCCGAGTTCACTTCCCCATACCAGCGCTGGCTCGCGCCAAACGTGTAGGGCGGCTTTTCGTCCCACTGGCATTTCGGCAGGATGTAGCCGATCTCGTCGTTGGCCAGCCCGAACAGCATGCGGAACGGCGCCGCCAGCATGGGCTTGAGCGGCCGCTCGACCGGGGCCTGGGGGAAATCGGCGTTGGGATCGCAGACCGCGCCGCCAACGCTCAGCTCCGGGTACAGCTCGCCAGGCACCAGCGCCGCCTCGACCACCAGCGCCGTGCCGTGGGCGATCCTCAAATAGCCGACCGGCACGGCCGTGCCATCGCTCTGAAGGGCCTTGCGGCCGCCAAACACGCCCAGCTTCGCCGCCATCAGAAAGGCCTGGTTGGTGACCGGGACCTGCGCCATCGCCTCCCGATAGAGCACCGTGTCCACGGCCGCGGACTTCGCTTTCTTCTGCGACTCGATGACGTGCCGGGCAACGTAACGGCCGACGATTTCCGCAAAGCGGAAGCTGTCTTTCGGCGCCGGCTGGCCCGTTGACGGATCGATGATGTTTGCGCCCAGCGGGGACTGCATGCCGCCGAGGGCTCCGTTGATGAATACCACGGTGCCGAAGCCCTCCTGCTCAAGCATCTGCCGCAGGGAGTGGACGTAATCCGAAGTGATCAGCGTATTGCGGCTCCCCAGCGCCTCCGGGTGGTTGTTCCAGTTGACCAGCGTGCCCACGGCGCGGCCGCGGCGGTCGCGGAACACGAGCGAAAGGATCTCCGGGTCGTGCACCACGGGCGGGCGCGTGTCGTCATAGTAGCCGGCAACGTCGGGCGGTGTCACCGCCGCGGGAAACATCCGGACCGGCGTGAGGCGGGAAATCGCCTCGCGCGCGGCAGCGGCTGTTTCGCTGACGACGAAGGCGTTGTAGGTTTCATCCAGGCCGCTCACGCCCGGCTTGGGGCCCCACTGCCCCATCGTGTCGGGGCCCTGATGGACGTGGGTCGCGGCGACAATGACCCGCGCCCCCGGCACGGCATCGCGCACCATCCGCACATCGTCATGGAACAGGCCGATGAGGTCTACCGCGCACAGCACCACCGGCTCATGGCCGGCGCGAAGCGCCAGACAGCGCGCCCAGAGCTCATCATGCACGCCCGTGGCGACGCGGTTGTTGCCAAAGCCCGCCAGATAAACGGGCCGGTCGAGCTTCGGCGTGATCTTCCGCGCCGAGGCTCCCGCCTCCAGTCGATCCAGGGCCACGGCGGGAACACACAAGGCGGCGAAAACAACGAAAGCGCGCATAATTCCATTGTGCCCTGCGGTGCGACAGGGCTGCCCGCGGAGCGCCTGGCCTGGTCTTTGTTCGGCTCACCGCTTCACCTCCGGGCTCCGGCGCAAAGGTGAAACCCGGCCAAAACAGCCAGGCATGATGCATCGATTTCTGCGAGTCTGGGGCTGGTCGAACTTCCGGACGCCAGCCGGACAGCCCCTGCCCGCGGCGGCGAGCGCGGGCGGGACGTCCGCGGCGCGTCTGGACCGGGCGAACAGGACCGGCAGGCGCGCGTGGCATCCGTTGCGGGTCCGCGTTCATCGACTACTGGCTGAGGCGCAGCAACCCCATTGCCATCGGCGAAGCGCCCAACGAGGTAGTTCGCGTCTGTATCGATGCCGGCGCCCTCGATGAGGCCGAAGCGCTCAATCCTCACGCGGCAAGGCGCCTGGAGCGGCCACAAGGGGTTGCCACGAAGCGGCGGCGCATCAACAGGGACGAAAATCGCCGCGGGCGGCACGGTGGAGCCAGTGGCCGCTCGTTCCTGTTGCGCTCGGGCGCTGTTCCCCTGTGGTTGCGATGCGCCTTCCGGCCCGGGCGACTCCGGCGCTCTCACACGCCCCAGCAGTAGTCTTCCACCGCCTTTTCGATGCTCTCGTCCTTGTCGGCCAGCCGCATCAGCTCCAGCCGGATCGCGTCCACAAGCGCGTTCCAGCTCGCCTCGATGATGTTTTCGCTCACGCCCACCGTACACCAGGAGCGGCGATGGTCGCTCCATTCCACCAGCACGCGCACCTTGGAAGCGGTCCCGCGCTCGGTGGAGATGACGCGCACCTTGTAATCGGTGAGCCGCACGTTGGCGATGGCCGGATACACGGTGGACAGGCACTGCCGCAGGCACAGGTCGAGCGCGTTCATCGGGCCTTCGCCGGTGGCGGTGGCCGAATGGATCGCGTCATTGACGCGCAGGATGACGGTGGCCGTGGTCACCGAGTCGCGGTTGCCGATCTTGCGTGTTTCCACTTCGAGCGAGACGACCTCAAAGAAGTGCAGGCCCGGCTGAAGCGCCTCGCGGACCAGCAGTTCGAATGTGCCTTCGGCGGCCTCCAGCTCGTAGCCGAGGTACTCCATCGTCTTGATCCGGTCAAGCAGCTCGCGCTTGGCCTCTTCGGTCAGCCGGTCCTTCAGGCCGTACTGCTCGAGTTTGTAGAGCACGTTGCCGCGCCCGCTCATGTCGCTGAGCAGCACGCGCTGGCGGTTGCCGACGACGCTGGGCTTGATGTGCTCGTAGGTGATCGAGTCCTTCAGCACGGCCGACACATGCACGCCGCCCTTGTGGGCGAAGGCCGCCCGCCCGACGAAGGGCTGGTTGGGCGGCAGCGGGAGGTTGGCGAGCTCGGCGATGTAGTGGCAGACCGAAGTGAGCGACGTCAGCTTCTCCGGGCCGACGGTCGTGTGGCCCATCTTGGCCTCCAGGTTGGCGATCACCGAGGCCAGGTTCGCGTTGCCGCAGCGTTCCCCGTAACCGTTCATGCAGCCCTGGACGTGCGTGACGCCCTCGCGGACGGCGGCCAGCGTGTTGGCGACTGCCAGGTCGCTGTCATTGTGGCAGTGGATGCCAAGCACGCCGTCAAAGCGGCGGCGGACTTCGGCGACGATCTCGGCCAGGCGGTCCGTGAGCGTGCCGCCATTGGTGTCGCACAGCACCAGCACGTCGGCGCCGGCCTCTTTGGCGGCCTCCAGCGTCCGCAGGGCGTAGGACGGGTTTGCGTTGAAACCGTCGAAGAAGTGCTCGGCGTCGTAGATGACCTCGCGGCCGTGTTCCTTCAGATAACGCACGGTGTCGCTGATCAGAGCCAGGTTGTCCTCCAGCGAGATGCCGAGCACGCGCGTGGCATGGATGTCCCAGCTCTTGCCGAAGATGCTGATGGCGGGCGTTTGCGCCTCGATCAGCGCGGCCACGTTGGGATCCTTTTCCACCGGGTTGCGGGCGAAACGCGTCGAGCCGAAGGCGGTGAGGCGCGCGTGCTTGAGCGGGATGCTCTTCATGCGCTCGAAGAACTCCTTGTCCTTCGGGTTGGACATGGGCCAGCCGCCCTCGATGTAATCGATGCCCAGCTCGTCCAGCTTCTGGGCGATGAGGATCTTGTCGTCCACCGAGAAAGAGACGGACTCGCCCTGCGTGCCGTCGCGGAGGGTCGTGTCGAATGTCCAGATGCGCATCAAAAACTCCTGCGCCCCTGCGGGGCCTTCGCCGCCAGCCTCGGGCCGGCGCGCGGTCTGCGTGGGCGGCGCCCTGGCCCGCCGGGCCGGACTCCGCCCGTGTCCTACTGTTCGACCTTCTTCTTTTTCAGGAAGGTCATCATTTCGCGCAGCTCGGCGCCGACCACTTCAATCGGGTGGTTGCGCGCGGCTTCGCGCATGGCAAGAAAATTCTTTCTGCCGCTGCGGTTTTCCTCCATCCATTCGCGGGCGAACGCGCCGGACTGGATTTCGGCGAGGATCCTGCGCATTTCGGCGCGGGTCTGCTCGTTGATGATGCGCGGGCCGCGGGTGTAGTCGCCGTATTCGGCCGTGTCGGAGACGGAATAGCGCATGTAGCTGAGCCCGCCCTCGTAGATGAGGTCGACGATCAGCTTCAGTTCGTGGAGGCACTCGAAATAGGCGATCTCCGGCGCGTAACCCGCCTCGACGAGCGTTTCAAAGCCGGCCTTGATCAGCTCGCTGACACCGCCGCACAGCACCGTCTGCTCGCCGAACAGGTCGCTTTCGGTCTCCTCGCGGAAAGTGGTCTCAATGACGCCCGCCTTCAGCGAGCCGAGCGCCAGCGCATAGGCGAGCGCATTCTGAAGCGCGCGTCCCGAAGCGTCCTGCGCCACGGCGACCAGCGCGGGCACGCCCTGCCCTTCGAGGAAGACCTCGCGGACACGGTGGCCCGGCGCCTTGGGCGCCACCATTGAGACGTCCACGCCCTCGGGCGGACGAATGAAGCCGAAGTGAACGTTGAACCCGTGCGCGAACATCAGCGTCTTGCCGGGCCGCATCGACGGGGCGATCTCGGAGCTGTAGAGATCGGCCTGGATGTGATCCGGCACGAGGATCATGATGAAGTCGGCGCGGGCGGCCGCCTCGGCGGGTGCCAGCACGGTCAGGCCGGCATTTTCCGCCTTCGCGCGCGAGCGTGAGCCGGAGGGCAGCCCGACGACCACCTGGACGCCGGAATCGCGCAGGTTCAGCGCATGAGCGTGGCCCTGCGAGCCGTAGCCAATGATGGCAACCGTCTTTCCTTGCAAAGGCTCGAGCGAGCCGTCCTGTTCGTAGTAACGCTTGGCCATGATTTCAGAGACTTCCTTCTTTCTATCGGGTGTGTGCGGGTTCGGATTGAGACTGCGACTTCGGGATCGGCGGCGCCAGCTTCAGCCGCTTGGGCTCGAGCGAAACGGCCACGAGGCCCGAGCGCGTCACCTCGATTTCTCCATAGGTTTCCATGACGGCGATGAACTCTTCCAGCTTTTCCGGGTCGCCGCTGGCCTCCAGCGCGAACCCCTCCACCGAACTGTCGACGACGCGGGCGCCGAAGATCTCGGCCTCCTTGAGGATCGCCGTGCGGTTGTCGAGGCTCGTGCGGATGCGGACGAGCACCATTTCGCGGATCACCGCCGGCGCCTCGGTCAGATCCACGGCCTGGAGGACGTTCACCAGCCGGTTCATCTGCTTGATCAGCAGCGGTCGCAGGCGCGGCTCCACATCGACGCAGATGGTCATCCGCGACAGCGACGGGTCGAGCGTTCGCGCCACGGTGAGCGATTCGATGTTGTAGCCGCGCTGCGACAGCAGCCCGGTGACGCGCATCAGCGCGCCCGGTTTGTTCTCCATCAGCAGGCTAATGGTCATCAGCATGGTCGGCAACTCCTTTGCAGGCGGCTTCAGGCGGGCACTTCGACCGGCTTCGGCGGGCCGAGAACCATTTCGTTGATCGCTGCTCCGGCGGGCACCATCGGATACACATTTTCGAACGGCGAAACGCGCACGTCGAGCAGCACCGGGCCCGGATGGCGGATGGCGTCTTCGAGCGCAGGGCGCAGCTCTGAGGGCTTCTCCACGATGCGGCCCTCGATGCCGTAAGCATCGGCCAGCTTTTCGATGTTCGGGAAGGCCTCGATCTGCACGGCGCTGAGGCGGCTCTGGTAAAACAGATCCTGCCACTGACGCACCATGCCCAGGTAGCCGTTGTTCATGATGATCACCTTCACCGGCAGGCCCTGATTGGCGATGGTGGAGACCTCCGGGATCGACATCTGGAAGCCGCCGTCGCCGACGATGGCGATGACCAGCGCCTCCGGATGCGCCACCTGCGCTCCGATCGCCGCCGGCAGGCCGAAGCCCATCGAGCCGAGCCCCGACGAGCTCAGCCAGGTGCGCGGCCGGTCGAATCGGATGAACTGCGCCGCCCACATCTGATGCTGGCCGACGTCCACGCTGACAATGGCCTGGCCGTTCGAGATGCGGTCGATCTCCACCATCAGGTGCTGCGGCTTGATCTCATCGGCGCTGAAGACAGGCTTCAGCGGGTGCTCCTCCTGCCAGGCGCGAATCTGCCGCCACCATTCGCGACGCTCCTTCTCGCGCAGCGGCTTCATCTCCGGCGCCATTTCCCGGAGCACGCGGACGAGCTTCGAAAGCACCTTCCTTGCGTCGCCGACAATGGGCAGATCCGCGGCGCGGTTCTTGCCGATTTCGGCCGGGTCGATGTCGACATGGATCACCCTGGCGTGGGGCGCAAAGGAGGCCAGCCGTCCGGTGACGCGGTCGTCGAAGCGGACGCCGAGCGCGATCAGCAGGTCGCATTCATACATGCCCATGTTGGCCGCATAGGAGCCGTGCATGCCGGGCATCGAGATGAAGTTCGGGTGGTTGCCGGGCAGCGCGCCCAGGCCCATCAGCGTCAGCACCGTGGGCGCGTCCAGCGTCTCCACCAGCTCGCGCAGCTCTTCATGCGCGCCGCTTGAAATGATGCCGCCGCCCGCGTAAACATACGGCCGCGACGCCTCCCACATCATCTGCGCCGCGCGCCGGATCTGCCCGGCGTGGCCCTCCGTCACCACCTTGTAGCCGGGCAGGTGGATGGCGTGCACCGGCGTGTAATGGGCCTGGCCCTGAAGCACGTCCTTGGTGATGTCCACCAACACCGGGCCGGGCCGTCCCGTCGAGGCGATGTAGAAGGCCTCGTGAATCACCGACGCCAGGTCCTTGATGTCCTTCACCAGATAGTTGTGCTTCGTGGCCGAACGCGTGATGCCGAAGGTGTCGGCTTCCTGGAAGGCGTCCGAGCCAATCAGCTTCGACGACACCTGTCCGGTCAGCGCCACCACCGGGATCGAGTCCATCATGCAGTCCACCAGCCCGGTCACCAGATTCGTTGCGCCCGGCCCCGAAGTGGCGCACGCCACGCCGACCTTGCCAGTGGAGCGTGCGTAGCCGGAGGCCATGAAACAGGCGTTTTCTTCGTGCCGGACCAGGATGTGGCGGATCGCCCCTTCGTAGATCGCATCATACAGCGGCAGCGTCACACCGCCCGGATAGCCGAAGATCACTTCCACGCCTTCGCGTTGCAGGCACTCCAGCAGGATGCGCGCGCCGCTCATTGTCTGCGCCATAGCGACTGTATACCTCTCCTTCGTCTCGCAACCACCGCAGGGGCGGGTTCGGGATCCCTCGCCGCCGGAGGACTGGAAAACCAAAAGGGCCACCTGCGGGAGGTTCGCCCGCCTGGTGGCCCTTCGATTTGTTCCGGTTGCAGGGTCACTCAGGCGGGCGCCGGTACAGCGACTCCAATCCGAATGATCCCTACAATGACGAGAATGGAGACACCACCGGACGTCAGGAGCTGCGGGTCACAGACTGTCGTGCCGGAAGGCGTCACGACCATAGCTTAGCGAAGAAGTCAGAGAAATGCAATAGGTAATCACGATAAATGTTTCTTATGAATCTATTCGGCGAGCCGCAACCATAAAGCACAACTGGGGTTCGCCGATAACCGCTGTCCGCTTCTCCTGCCTGGTTGCCCGCAACGGCCTCGACGTGCGGGTGCCATAGTGGAGAAGAAAAGCGCCCTCACGTTCGTGACGTACGAGTGGACGCGAATGACGGTGGCAGGAACCATTCCCATGAGCGTGAGCGAAGCGGGCCAGGCCGGCTCGCTCAACGATTTCTTTCACCGGACAAACCGGAGAGCCTACGTCTTTGCCCTGCATTTGACCGGGAATCGCGAAGACGCGATGGACATCCTCCAGGAAGCCTACCTGAGGATGCATCGCCGTTGGAGCGAGTGCGAGGGCGAGGCCAAGGCCGTCGCATGGCTCTATACGATTGTCCGCAACCTGGCCGTGGATCATCAGCGGCGGCGGGCGCGTCGCGCGGAAGCGGAGATCCAGGAGGGCATCCTCAGCTCGCCGGCGGACGGGCCGGAGCGGGCCGCGGCGCGTGAAGAACTATCCCGGCGGTTGTGGGACGCGATCCGAAAACTGCCGGCCGAGCAGCGCGAGATTCTGCTGCTGCGGGACTGGCACGGGTTGAACTACTCCGAGATCGCGGAGGTGCTGGGGCTGAGTCTCGGAACGGTTTCCTCGCGGATCCACCATGCCCGGGACAAGATCCGCGAAGCGATGGAGGATTATCTGCGATGACGGCGGAACGGCACGAGGAGATCCGGCGGATGCTGTCCGCCTGGCTGGATGGAGAACTGACGCAGGCCGAAGAGCAGCGGGTCCGGGTCCATTTGGAAGATTGCGCTGAGTGCCGCCGGACTTACCAGGACATGGCCCGGCTTCAGGAGATGACCCGCTCGCTGCGCTTCGTCGGGCCCGGGGAGGAACGGATGAAAGAGATCGAGAGAAGCCTGATGGTGCAGGCGCCGCGGCGGCTCGGATGGCTGTTCCTTGTCGGAGGGCTGGCGGCGTGGCTGGTCTATGCGGCGGTGACGGCGGCCCGGCACTGGCGTCCGCCGACGGTGGAGGAGCTGATCGCCGGCGCCGTGGTCATCGGATTTGTGATGCTGCTGGCGAGCGTGCTTGTCGAACGGCTGCGACAGCTGCGGCATGACAGGTACCGGAGGGTCCAGAAATGATCATCGCGACGGTGCCCGAAATCGCGGGCAAACGAATCGTGAGAACGCTCGGCCTGGTAAGGGGCAACTCGGTCCGCGCGCGTCATATTGGAAGAGACATTCTGGCGCAATTGCGCAACATCGTCGGCGGCGAGGTGACCGAGTACACGAAGCTGCTGGCCGAAAGCCGCGAACAGGCGCTGGACCGGATGGTGGAGGAAGCCCGGCTTCTGGGCGCCAACGCGATCGTCGGCGTGCGCTTTGCCACGTCGATGGTGTCGCAGGGCATGGCTGAGCTGCTCGCCTACGGCACGGCCGTGGTGGTGGAAGATGAATAGGCCAAAGGCGGCCTGGCTTCTGGCGTTGGCCGCAGCGTTGGCGGCTGTGCCCCCGGAGCAACTGCGCCAGCGGGCGGCGGAGGCGGCCGGCCTCCTTGTTGAGGGGCGCTACGAGGAGCTGGCGGCGCGCTACAGCCCGGCGATGAAGCAGGCCGCGCCGCCCGAAAAGCTCCGGCCGGCCGTGGAGCCCGCGCTGAAGCCCCTCGGCGCGGTGAAGCGGATCGGAGAGCCGCAGGTGGGCCGGCTCAGCGGGATGGATACGGCGCTGGTGCCAGTGGAATTCGAAAGAGGCTCGCTTCAGATCCAGGTCACGTTCGACTCAGCGGGCGCCATCGCCGGCCTGTTCCTCCGGCCCCCGGGCTTCACGCTGCCACCCGCCTGGCAGCGTCCGCCCTACAGCCGCCCGGAAGCGTTTGAAGAGCGCGAAGTGACCACGGGCGCCGAGGGTTGGCCGCTGCCTGCCACTCTGACCCTGCCACGCGGCGCGGGCCCTTTTCCGGCTGTGGTGCTGGTGCACGGCTCGGGCCCGAACGACCGCGATGAGACGGTGCTGGCCGCCAAACCGTTCCGGGACCTGGCGGAGGGTCTTTCCAGTTGCGGCGTGGCGGTTCTGCGGTATGAGAAACGCACGCGCCAGCACGCCCAGAAGCTGGCCACGGCCGACATTACCCTGGAGCAGGAGGTGCTGGACGACGCGCTGGCCGCGGTCGCGTTTCTGCGGCGCATGCCGGGCATCGACCCGAAGCGCATTTTCGTGCTCGGCCACAGCCTGGGCGCGTGGGCGGCGCCGCTCGTCGCCGCCGCCGACGGCCGCCTGGCCGGGGCCATCCTGATGGCGGCTCCGGCGCGTCCGCTTGAAGAGCTCTACCTGGAACAGATGCGGTACCTGGCTTCGCTTCATGGAGAGCCTCCCGCAGCGGAGCGCGAAAAACTGGAACAGGCCGCGCGCGAAGCGGCCGCCGCGCGGCAGATCCGCGAGACCGGCCAAGGGCCGGAGCGGGCGCTGGGCGCGCCGCGCTCCTACTGGCTGAGTTTCCGCGGCAGGGACCCGCTGGCGGCTGCGGCGCGGATTTCCACGCCGCTGCTCCTGCTGCACGGCGGCCGGGACTATCAGGTGACCGACGAGGACTTCCGGCGGTGGCAGCGCGCTCTGGAAGGGCGCCCCCACGCGGCTCTCAAGCGCTATCCGGCGCTGAATCATCTCTTCCAGCCGGGCGAGGGCCGCAGCACGCCGGACGAATACAACCGTCCCGGGCACGTGGCGGCGGAAGTGATCGCGGATCTCTGCGCCTGGATCCAGCGGCGTTGATCAGCCCTTGACGACGATATTGATCAGCCGGCCCGTGTGAATCACCCTGACGATCTGCCTGCCGTCGGTGTGGGCGCGGACGCGGGGATCGGCCAGGGCGATCCGCTGCTGTTCTTCCACCGGCGTGCCATGAGGCACGCTGATGCGGCTGCGGAGTCTGCCGTTGACCTGCACCGGCACCTCGAGCTCTTCTTCGCGGGCCAGATTTTCGTCGAATTCCGGCCATTTTTCCCTAAAAACAGGAGTTGAATGGCCCAGAATTTCCCACAATTCCTGGGCGGCGAAGGGCGCAAAAGGCGCCAGCAATAATGTCACCTTTTCGGCGCATTCGCGCCGGGCGGAGGCCGACATGGCCGGCTCGCAGGCGTGCAATTCATTCATCAGCTCCATCAGCGCGGCGATGGAGGTGTTGAAGTGCCAGCGGTTTTCGAAGTCCTGGGTGATCCTGCGGATGGTCTGGTGGAGCTTGCGCAGTGCGCGCGCGTCCGTCTCGCCGGAGCCGCCGGCCGCGTCGGCGTTGCGCGACACCCAGCGGAACAGCCGGCTGAGGAAGCGGTACTGGCCCTCGACGCCGCTCTCGTTCCAGTCCATGTTCTTTTCCGGGGGGGCCGCAAACAGCGTGAACAGCCGGCAGGTATCGGCGCCGTATCTGGCCACCATCTCGTCGGGGTCGACGATGTTGCCCTTCGACTTCGACATCGTCTGCCCGTGCAGTTGCACCATGCCCTGCGTGAAGAGGTTGCGGAAAGGCTCGTCGATCTCCACCAGGCCGATGTCGCGCAGCACCTTGCACCAGAAGCGGGAATACAGCAGGTGCAGGATGGCGTGGGTGATGCCGCCGATGTACTGGTCGACCGGAAACCAGGGCCTGACGCGCGCCGGATCGAACGGGAGCCGGTCGTTGTGCGGGTCAATGTACCGGAAAAAGTACCAGGAGCTGTCGACGAAGGTGTCCATCGTGTCGGTCTCGCGCTCGGCGGGCGCGCCGCAGCGCGGGCACGTCGTCTCGACGAAGCTCTTCAGGTTGGCCAGCGGGGAGCGGCCGCGGCCGGTGAACTCGACATCCTCCGGCAACAGGACCGGAAGCTGGTCGTCGGGCACGGGCACCGCGCCACAGGCCTTGCAGTGGATGATCGGGATGGGCGTGCCCCAGTAGCGCTGGCGCGAGATGCCCCAGTCTTTCAGGCGGTAGGTGACGGCCGCGCGTCCGAAGCCTTCCCGTTCCGCTTTCTCCGCCATCCGCCGGCGGCCCTCGGCGCTGGGCAGGCCGGACCATTCGCCCGAGTTTTCCATGATGCCGTCGTCGGTAAAGGCCTGCTGCGGATCGGGCTCGAGCGCCCCGTCCATCGGGCGGATCACGCTCACCACCGGGATGCCGTACTTGCGGCAGAATTCGAAGTCGCGCTCGTCATGCGCCGGGACGGCCATGATGGCGCCCGTGCCATAGGTCGCCAGGACGAAGTTGCCCACCCAGACAGGGATCTCGGCGCCGTTGAACGGATTGATGGCGAAATGGCCGGTGAAAAAGCCCTCCTTTTCCATGTCCTCGGGCCGCTTGCGCGCCTGCTCGTCGATCATCTCCTTGCGCCGCGCGGCCAGCTCGCCCGAGCAGAGCTCTTTGGCCAGCGGATGTTCTGGCGAAAGGATCACGCAGGTGGCGCCGTAGATCGTGTCCAGCCGCGTCGTGAAGATGCGGATCGGCTGGCCGGAGCCCTTCAGGCGGAAGTCGATTTCGGCGCCCTCGCTGCGGCCGATCCAGTTGCGCTGCATGGCGAGCACCTGCGGCGGCCAGCCCGCCTCGATCTGCTTCATGTCCTCCAGAAGCTGGTCGGCGTAGGCGGTGATGCGCAGGAACCACTGGTCGAGCTCGCGCATCTCGACCGGCGTGGTCTCATGGCGCCAGCAGCAGCCGTCGACGACCTGCTCATTGGCAAGCACCGTCTGGCATTCAGGGCACCAGTTGACCAGCGACGTCTTGCGGTAGGCGAGACCGCGCTCGAACATGCGCAGGAACATCCACTGGTTCCAGCGGTAATACTCCGGCAGGCAGGTGTTGACCTCGCGGTCCCAGTCGTAGGCGAAGCCGAGCCGCTGGAGCTGCTTCTTCATGTAGGACACGTTGGAGCGGGTCCACTCGGCCGGGTGCCGGCCGTGCTTGATGGCGGCGTTTTCGGCCGGCAGACCGAAGGCGTCCCAGCCGATCGGGTGCATCACGTCATAGCCGCGCATCCACATGTAGCGGGCCAGCGTGTCCCCGATGGAATAGTTGCGCACATGGCCCATGTGCAGCCGCCCGCTCGGATAGGGGAACATTTCGAGGACGTAATAGCGCGGCTTCGAACCATCGTCGAGCGCCTTGTACAGGGTGCGGTCCTCCGTCCAGCGGGAGCACCATTTCAGCTCGATTTCTTCGTGGCGGTACGGGATTTCCGGCATAGCGACTTCAGTGTCTCGACGTTGCGCTGATCATCGCCCGGCTCGTCGACGGGCGTCTCCAGCACGAAGGCCTTCTGGTGCAGAGCGGGATGGTTCAGGATGCGGCGGAAACCATCGAGCCCGATCTGCCCTTCTCCTATGTTCGCATGACGGTCCAGCCGCGAGCCAAGCGCGCCGCGGCTGTCGTTGGCGTGGATCACCGGGACCCTGTCGAGCCCCAGCACCTCTCCGGCGCGGCGGAGCGTCTCGCGCAACCCCTCGGGCGTAGACACGTCATAACCCGACACGAACAGATGGCACGTGTCCAGGCAGTAGCCGACGGGAAACGGCAACACGGGCTCCAGCCGGCGGCGGAGTTCCCGCAGCTCTTCGAACGTCCGTCCAATGGTCGCTCCCGCCCCGGCCGTGTTTTCGAGCAGGAACACGAAGCCGTCTGGCGCGCGCAGCCCGCGCGTGGCCTGCCGCAGTGACTCCACGATGCGCTCCATGCCTTCTTCCACGCTGGTCTGGCGCGCGCTGCCCGGATGAATCACCAGATACTCGGCCCCGATCTCGAAGGCGCGCTCCAGCTCGCCGCGCATGGCCTGAATGCTCTTCCATCGGATCGACTCGTCGGGCGCAGCGAGATTGATGAGGTAACTGTCGTGGATGACCAGCGGCCGCAGGTCGTGCTCGGCCCGGAAGCGCTTCAGTTCCTCGACCTGCTCGGGCGGCGGCGGGCCGGCGCGCCACATGCGCGGGCTGGCGGAGAAGATCTGGAAACAGTTGGCGCCCACCTCGACCGCGCGCCGGGCCGCGTTGACCAGCCGGCCCGAGGTGGAACAATGCAGACCGATGCGCATGCTTTCCGAGTCTAGCAGGGGCGCATGGAATGCCCGCGGGCGGACCCTCCAGGGCAGACATACGGGCGGTGGCGGTCACCGTGTCGGCAAAAACACACAAGCAGGTCAAATTGTGTCATGAATACCACGGAGAAAATCTCTGCAAATATTTATCGAGGAAGGACTTACATTCCAGAAAAGGCTCTGTTAGCATATTGGCTGGGGAGCCGCGGTGATGCCATTGCCCGTCTACGAAACCACCATCTGCCGGCCGGTGGAGTGCCGCGGTGTGGGGCTGCACAGCGGCGTTCCGGTACGGCTGCGGCTGGTGCCGGCGCCGGCGGCGACGGGTATTGTGTTCCGGCGGACGGACCTGGACGGTTTCGAGATTCCGGCCAGTTGGCGCTACGTGGAGCGGGTGAGTTATGCGACGTCGCTGATGCGGCAGGGCGTGCTGATTTCGACTACCGAGCATCTGCTGAGCACGTTCTACAGCATGGGGTTGGATAACGTGTACGTCGAGCTGGACAACCTGGAGGTGCCGATTCTGGACGGCAGCGCGGCGCCGTTTGTCGAAATGCTGCGGGAGGCGGGCATCCGGCCGACGAAGCGGCGGCGCCGCTATCTGCGCATTGTCCGCCCGGTGAGGCATGAAGTGCCGGGAAAGTCGATTTCCATCCGGCCGGCCGACTCATTCCGGCTGAATTGCCACGTCTATTTTCCGCACCCCATGGTTGGCCGGCAGTCGCTCTCGCTCGAGGCAACTGCGGAGAATTTCGCTGCCGAAATTGCCCCGGCGCGCACGTTCGGGTTCGAAAATGAGCTGGACCAGATGCGCAACATGGGGCTGATCCGCGGCGCGAGCCTGGAAAGCGGCGTCTGTTTCACCGCCGCCGGCGGCGTCCAGAATGAGGGCGGGCTGCGCTTTCCCGACGAGCCCTGCCGTCACAAGGCGCTTGACCTGATCGGCGATCTGGCGCTGATCGGCAGGCCGCTGATCGGCGAAGTGGTGGCCGAGCGCGCCGGCCATGCCATGCACGTGGCGCTGGTGGCAAAGATCATGTCGGATCCGTCCCTGTATGAGATTGTCACTGCGGCGGAGCTGGCCGAGCGCGCCGTGGCGGCGCCGTCGCGATGAGGCGCTGGCTGCCGAACGCGCTGACGCTGCTGCGCGTGGCGCTGACACCGGCGGTGGGTTATTCGCTGGCCCGCAACGACGCGCGCACGGCCCTGCCCCTGCTGGCCGTGGCGGCCCTGAGTGACGCCGCCGACGGGTGGCTGGCGCGGCGGCTGGGCGCTACCAGCAGCGCCGGCGCCTACCTGGATCCCATCGCCGACAAGCTCCTGGCTGCCACCGTGTTTGTCGGACTCGCCGCTGCCGGTCGTCTTCCCGTCTGGCTGGCCGCGCTCGTATTGGGGCGCGATCTGCTCATCCTGCTGTTTGCCTGGTGGGCGCTGCGATTTACGCGGCTGCGCCGCTTTCCGCCCTCCGTGTGGGGCAAGCTGAGCACGATCCTTCAGTTTTCCCTCGGTGTCGGTTGCGTTCTGGAGATGGCGGCGCCGGCCGTGTGGCTGAATGCGGTGGTGCGCATCCTGATCCCCGTCGTGGCGGCGGCTACGGCGTGGAGCGGGCTGCATTATGGGTGGACTGCCTTCCGCCGCTTGCGGCAAACGGCGGATTGACGGAGCGGGCCGCGGAGAGTAGGCTTGAATTGTGACGCCAGGTGCGATCCGTTTCCATCCCGCCCGCGCCTATCTGACGCTGGCAGCGGTCGCCTTAGGGCTTGCCGTCTTTTCCGGCTGGTGGACCCGGTTCTGGCTGCCGGCGGCCATTCCGGCGGCGCTGTTCCTGGCCACCGGCGGGCTGGCCCTGTGGCTGGCGTTGCGCCCGGTCATCGAGGTCAGCGAAGAAGGCTTGCGAATTGGAGACGATTTCATCGCCTGGCGGGACGTCCGTCGCGTGGACCAGACCGGCTGGATCGCACCGCTGGTGGCCGATCTCACGCTTGTCGGCAAGCGCCGCATCCGCATCATTTACCCAGGCGAAACCGCCAGCGCCAACCGCCTGCTCCGGCTGATCCAGCAGAACTCCACACAGGCACTCATCAATGGCATCCCCTGGCGGCAGATCTTCGGCGACGTGGTCGAGGCGCAGCGTGTGCAGCCGGCGCCTCAGCGGCCGCGGCTGCTGCGCGAAGAGGACGAGGCGGAAGTCGAAAGGCTCTATCAGAAACTGCGCAGCGCCGGGCGGCTGGATCCCGAGAAGTAGCCACCGGAGCATGCCGGCCCCTTCGAGGTATGCAGGACGGCGCGGTGCTGCGCTGGCCCCCCTTCTGGCCCTGATGGCCGCCGCCCTTGCGCTTTACGTATTCCGCGAGCCACTGCTGCGCGCCCCGGCGCTGTTTCTGGACGTCGGCCAGGCGCCGCAGCGGGCCGACGCGGTTCTGGTGCTCGCGGGCGGCTGGCGGGGAGAGCGCGTGCTCAAGGCAGGCGAGCTCATCCGGCAGGGCTATGCGGCGAGGGCGTACCTGAGTGGCCCGAAGAGCTTTTATGGACGCAGCGAGTGCGAAGCAGAAATCTCCTTTGCCCTCGAGAACGGATTTCCGGCCGCGTGGTTCGAGTGTCTGCCCAACAACGCCAGTTCCACGCGCGAGGAAGCGCACGCGCTGCTGCCGGAGCTGGCTCGCCGTGGCGTCCGCCGGCTGCTGCTGGTGAGCGTGCGCACGCATCTGCGGCGGGCGCGCCGCTTCTTTGAAGCCGAGCGGCCTGCCGGCATGGAAATTCTCTATATCGGCGCCGAGGATCCGGCCTTCCGGCTGGAGGAATGGTGGAAAAACCGCGAGGGCCGAAAGGCGGTTGTGCTGGAATGGATCAAGATCCTCGCGCTTCCGGTGGATCGCTGATCATGAACGCCGACCTCGAATTCTGCCTGCCGTATCTGCGGAAGTATCGCCGCAGGATCGCGCTCGGCACGGCGGCGTTGGTGGTGAAGGACGTCGCCGGGGCGGGCGTCCCGCTGCTGATCAAGTGGGGCGTGGATGCGCTGACGGCCGGAGCGGAGCTCGGGCGCGTGGCGTGGCTGGCCGCCGCGGTCACCGCGCTGTCGCTGCTCAAGGGCGTCTTCATGTACTGGATGCGCGTGATTTTGGTGGGCGTGTCGCGCGATGTCGAATACGACATGCGCAACGATCTGTTCGCGTGCCTGGTGCGGCTCGACGGCAGTTTTTACGCGCGTTTCCGCACGGGCGATCTGATGGCGCGCGCCACCAATGATCTGAATGCGGTCCGCATGATGATGGGCCCGGCGGTGATGTATCTGGCCGAGACGTCGCTCACGCTGGTGCTGGCGCTGTCGGTGATGCTGGCCGTGGACTGGCGGCTGACGCTGTGGGCGCTGGCGCCGGCGCCGCTCATCAGCCTGGCGGTCGTCTTTTTTGGCCGAAGAATTCATGAGCGCTTCGAGGCGATCCAGCGGCTGTTTTCTGATATCAGCAGCCGCGTGCAGGAGTCTCTGGCAGGCATCCGCGTCATCCGCGCTTATGTGCAGGAAGAGGCCGAAATGCGCCGCTTCCAGGAGCTGAACCAACGCTTCATCGGCGAAAATCTGCGGCTGGCAAAGCTCAGCGGGCTGTTTTTGCCGCTGCTGTTTTTCTTCGTCGGACTGACCTTTCTGATCGTGCTCTGGGTGGGCGGGCTCCAGTTGCTGGAAGGCCGCATCACGCTGGGCAGCTTCGTCATGTTCAACAGCTACATGGCGATGCTCGTGTGGCCGATGATCGCCTTCGGCTGGGTGACCAACCTCGTGCAGCGCGGCCGCGCCTCGCTGGGGCGCATCCGCGAGCTGATGGCCGAGCAGCCGCGCATCGCTGCGCCACCGGCGCCGCGGCCGGTCCCGGCGGGCCCATGTGAGATCCGGTTTGAGGACGTGCGGGTCGCCTTCGACGGACGCACGGTGCTTTCCGACATCTCGCTCCGCATCCCCGCCGACAGCACGGTGGCCATTGTCGGCCGGACCGGAAGCGGCAAGAGCACCCTGGTCCATCTGATTCCGCGCCTGCTGGACCCCGCCGGCGGAGCCGTTCTCCTGGGCGGGGCCGACCTCCGCGAACTCGACCCGCAGCAGGTGCGCCGCCGCATTGGCTTCGTGCCGCAGGAGACGTTCCTGTTCAGCGCCACGCTGGCCGAAAACATCGCCTTCGGCGCGCCCGGCGCGCCGCGCGAGGAGATCCTGCGGGCGGCGCACATGGCGGGCCTCGAGCAGGACCTCCAGTCGTTCCCCCAGGGCCTGGACACCGAGGTGGGCGAGCGCGGCCTCACGCTTTCCGGCGGACAGAAGCAGCGGGTGGCAATTGCGCGGGCGCTCGTGCGCAATCCGGAGATCCTGATTCTTGACGACGCGCTGTCGGCCGTGGACACGCTGACCGAAGATCGCATCCTCTCCGGCCTGCGCCAGTTCATGCACGGCCGGACGACGATCCTGATCTCCCACCGCGTCTCCACCGTGCGCGAAGCCGACACGATCTACGTGCTTGATCAGGGCCGCATCGTCGAACAGGGCAGCCACGAGGAGCTGCTGGCCCTCAACGGCTATTACGCGGATCTGTACCAGAAGCAGCTTCTCGAGGAAGAGCTCGAGTCGATCTGAACGGCAGCGCCGCTGGCGCTCAGCCCTGCCGCGGCAACAGCGACAGCACCGCCTCGGTGGGGCTGGGGATGACGTGCGCGGCGATGAGTTTGCCGAGTCCGTCCACCTTCGCCTTGCCGGCCTCGATGGCGGCACGCACCGCAGCCACGTCGCCCTTGATGACGACGGTGATGTAGCCGCCGCCGAGTTTTTCTTTCGCGAGCACCTCGACGTCGGCCGTCTTGCAGGCAGTGTCGATGGCCTCAAAGACGGCGGTGAAGCCCTGCGTTTCGATCAGTCCCACGGCGAATGGCGCCTGTCCCTTCACGTTGGCCTCCCTGTAACGAGCATCCGGCGTGTGCACGACGTCCTGTTCGATCAGCGGATTGTATTCCCGGCCGCCTTCCCAGCCGTGGCGGCCCCGCGGCTCCGGGCTGGCGATGATGTCGGTGACGCAGGCGACGCGCATCTCCTCCGCCAGCCGCCTGCCCGCCTCGATGGCCGCGCGCACCGCTCCCAGCGGTCCGGTAATCTTCATCATCGCGCCGGCCAGGTCGTTCAGCTCGATCTGGAACAGCTCGACGCCGGCGGTCTTCTCCATCGCGTCGAGCACGACCATCGAAGGGCTCCAGCCGGCGATTTCGATGAGGCCGAGCGCGTTCATTCCACCAGACCCCTGCGGCGCAGCGTATCCATGACTTCGAGGACAATCTGTTCAATGCGGTCGCGCGATGGCTCGCCCGTGCGGACGGCACAGCCCGATTCAGGCGGCTCGACGATGCCCGAGTCGGCCAGCAGGCACTGAAGCACGCGCTTGAGCGCGGCGCGATCGGCGCGCTGCGAGGCGCTCTGCGGCTGGCGGCCGCGACCAAAACGGAAGCCGCGCATCTCGGCGCCGGCGCGAAATCCGTCGGGAAACTCGAAATGGTTCAGCATCAGGTCGAACAGCTCGAGGATGCGGAACTGCAACTGCATTGCCTCGTTGAGCCGACCCTCGCGCACCAGGTCGTAGAGCTTCCTCAGCAGCTCGGGCACGACGTTGGAGGCGGCGTTGGTGCCGCCGTCAGCGCCGGCGAGCATCATCGGCACGAGCACGCAGTCCCAGCCGGTCAGGAAGGTAAAATCCGGCCGGTGGGGGCGAATGGCGGCGATCATCCGCATCATGAAGGCGACATCGCCGGAGGAGTCCTTGATGCCGATGATGCGTTCGAGTTCGCTCAGGCGCCGGATGGTCGTCAGGTCAATCGGGCTGGCAAACAGCGGGATGTTGTACAGCGTGACGTCGATCGGCGAGTGCAGTGCGATTTCACGGAAGTAAGTGTAGACGGACTCCGGGCTCAGCCGGTAATAGATGGGCGAGACGATCGCCACGGCGCGCGCGCCATAGGAGTGGTAGAGCTCGCAGGCGGCGATCGTTTCCCGCACGTTGGCCTCCGCCGCTCCGGCCAGCACGGGCACGCGGCCGGCAGCTTCTTCACAGGTGATCCTGACGATCAGGCGCCGTTCCTCGACGGTGAGGCGCGTGAACTCGCCCGTGGAACCGTTCGGATACAGCCCGTGGACGCCCTTCTCCACCAGCCAGCGGATGAACCGGCGCAGCTCGGCCTCGTCGATGCGGTCCCGCTCGTCAAGCGGGACGAGCAACGGCGTGAAGATGCCCTGGAGCCGCGCAGCCATGCGAGTATTATCGTTTCACTTCCGGTCCCGGACGGGCAAGCCGGTACCGACCTGAGAGGAAGGGGCCGGCGGCGGAAGCACACTCGGGGCAGAGACCCGATGCGTTTTTCCTCCGAAGGGCGCAAGACCCTCGCAGCCTGAGTCCCAAGAAGACATCAGGAACCAATCGAATCGGCCAGTGGCGCCGTTTCCACGGCTGACAAACCGATCGCCGGCGGCCGGCCCCATTGAATTCCGGTTTGCGGTGGCCGTTTTCCCCCGACCGCGCAAATGGAAAGGTCCTCGTTCCCGGCAAAATCTCTGCCGAGGAAGAGTGAGAATCACCGGCTCCTCGTGTGATACAGGGGGAGACAGCGGATGGAACCTATTGCCGCGTGGCCTGGCGCGAACGCGCGCGGCGGCGCCACCAGGCGGCAACGATCAGTCCGGCACCGGCGGGAATCCAGAATGACGGCTCGGGGACGGGCTGGATGTCGTAAGTTCTCAGCAGGACAGTGGAAGTGGGGATCGTGAAATTCCCGGTGCGTATCTGGAGGTTGTCCATCTCGAAGCCGGTGGCGGTTGTACCCGAATTGTCGAACACCACGCGGTTGAACGTGAGGCCGCTCAAGCGGAACATCGTATACACGTAGTACTCACCGGCATTCTGGCGGGGATTCGTGCCGGGTTTGCCCAGGTAGGCAGAGGTGTTGTACACGGACCCGTTCTGGGCCGTCAGCGTCGGCGTTGCGGAAAAGATGGAAATCAGATCGGCGCCGGAGAAGCGCACCAGAAGGTCGTTGTTGTTGTAGAGACTGATTCCGTTGTTGGCGTCGATGGCGGACCACCAAAGGCCGAAATAGGTGGTCGGGTTGCTCAGGTTCAGAGTGATGGCTCCAGCGGTATTGGATTGAGCGCCAAAAGCGGCGTAGCGGCTGTTGCTGGCCCCGCCGTACGGGTCCGCGTTCTGAATCCGGAGCGCACTGGAAGTGGAAAGCTGAAATGTGCCAATGGGGCGCGTGACCGGCTGGGTGCGAAGTCCCACTGGCCAGGCACTGCCTGAATTATTGAAGTTTTCCGTGAACGCCGTTCCACCCGATGCGGGACTGCTGACGACTGCCGGGGCCGCAGCGTACACGTTGATCGTGTACGCACCGGCTGGAGTCGTCAGGCCGATGCCAACCAGGAGGAGCCACCCATAGTTGCCAGAGGCGCATGCTCTGGGTGTGAAACTCATTCACTGCTAATTCTGCCATCTTTTCGCCCTCTTTCAAAAGCAAAGAAAAGGCAAATATCCCTCGGTGAAACGTCTGAGTCGAAGGCAGGAATCCTCTCTAACATCCACCGGAAGCGGCTGGCGTTCACAACAGGCTGCCGGCGGCGCGGCCCCCGTCTAACGCGACGGCAGCCGGCTTCTACTGGCTGCGTTTTTTCCGGGCATGCTATACTGCGAAAAGTGACCTTGGCCCCTCCACCCGCCGAGGGGGCCCTTCGCAGGACAAATTCATGGCCAAGCTGAAACTGAAAACGCACAAAGGCGCCGCCAAGCGCTTCAAGAAGACAGCGACGGGCAAGATCAAGCGTAACCGCGCCTTCGCGCGGCACATCTTCACCACGAAGAGCCCAGCGCGCAAGCGCCGCCTGCATCAGGCGACGCTGGTGGATCCGGCTGACAAGGCCCGTGTGCTGGAAATGATTCCCTACTGAGATCCGCGTTGTGGCGTGCGAGCCGGCGCGTTGGCATGTGCCCGAGCCGCCGCCCGCAGCGCTGCCGCCCCGACGTGGCGCCGGCGCTGGCAAGCAGTGACTGTTAAGGAGAAAGAAACGTGCCAAGAGTCAAACGATCGACCAACCGCCGGGACTCCCGGCGCAAGACCCTCAAGCTCGCCAAGGGCTATTTCCTCACCAAGAGCAAGCTCTACCGGGCCGCGCAGGAGGCCGTGGAGAAGGCGCTGCGCTACGCCTACGTGGGGCGCCGCCGCAAGAAGCGGGACTTCCGTGCGTTGTGGATCCTGCGCATCAATGCCGCCTGCCGCACGCATGGCATCTCCTACTCGAGGTTCATCGGCGCGCTGAAGAAGTGCGGCGTGGAGCTGAACCGCAAGATGCTGGCTGACCTGGCCGTGAACCAGCCGGCCGCATTTGCCGAACTGGTGCAGAAAGCGAAGGCCGTACTGGCCTGAGGGGCGGGAGGATGTCCGCATGAACGCCATCCGGGAAGACGATGACGACGTATTGGCCCGGCTGGAAGCGCGCATCGAGGCGGTCGCCCGGCTGGTCTCTTCTCTAACGAGGGAAAAGGCGGAGTTTGACGCGCGCCTGCGCGCGCTCGAAGCCGAACGCGACAACGCCGTCGAAGAGGCCCGGGCGGCGCAGGAAGAGGCTGCCCGCCTGCGCGAGGAGAACGAACAGCTCCGCACCCGGCAGAAAGAGGCCTTTGCGCGGATCAAGGCGCTGCTCGCCCAGGTGGAGCAGATGGAGCTGCCCGAGGCCTGAGCAGGGAGGAACGCGTGGACTCGAGCGGCGGTGAAAAGAAGGTGGTGCGGGTCACCATCTTCCAGCAGCCCTATGCGCTGCGCACCTCCGGCGACCCGGCCGAGACGGAGGCCCTGGCGCAGGCCGTGGATACGCTCATGAACCAGATCGCCATGCGCACCTCCGGGGCCGATGCCGCACGCGTGGCGGTGCTGGCCTGCCTGCACCTGGCCGATCAGGTCCGACAGCTCGAGCGTGGACTGGCGCGCCTGAAGGAGCGCATGGCCGCCCTGGATCGCCGCCTGGCCGAGATTGCCGGCGACGGCGCCCGGGCGGGCGAGTAGGCGCAGCGCCGGGCTCAGAAGAGGCGTTCCTGCCGCTTCAACGTCCCAAAACTGCCAATATTGGCGATGACCAGCGCCAGACGAAACTGGTTTTCCCCGCGGCGTGCGCCGAAATTGAAACGCCGGAACTGGCCGCTGAAGGCGCAGCATTCGGTGTTGTAGGTTACCTGCGTGTTCATGTACTGGAGCACGCCGATCGAATAGTCATAGACGCCGTAGACGCCGGCGTTCCAGCCGCGCCGATTCTCGTTGCCCAGCCCGAGAGTGCCGCGGAACTGGTTCGAAGGCGGCGACAGGATCTGCCCCGAAGGCGCCGTGCGGCAGAAGGTTTCGCGTTCGAGTGCCTCCACAGGGGTCAGCGGCACACAGGAGACACGGGTGTGCCCGAAGGAGAGAAAGTAACCGGGCGAACGGGTGTCGAGAGTGAAGCTGGAATTGGTGAAGCGGCCACGCAGCGGATCGTAGTCGGCCCGCCATTCGAAGCCGAGCGAACCATAGGGCTGGGCGCGCAGCGTGCTGACGACGGGCGAAGAATGGCGGGGGCGGTCGAGGAAGGCGTAGCCGGTCAGTTCGGCGGCGCTGGCGATGACATTCCGCTGGCCGGCGATGACGGCGCCGCCGAAATCGGGGTCGAAGAACCGCTTCTGGCGGACCTCCCAGGTGAGACGGTCGCGGACGATGTTGTCGCGGCCCTTGCTCCACAGCCGCTGGGTGAGCGACCACTCGACTTCGGTGGTGTCGGAAAGAAGCTCAAACTCGTCGAAGCGCACCAGGCGGTCGAACGCGGTGGCGCCGGCCACCGTGCGGAAGGAGATGCGCGGCTCGATGCTGTGCTTCAGTTTGTCACCCATCCAGGATGGGGCGTCAAAGATGCGCACGAGCGGAGGGATCGCCAGGTCGGCGCCCACCTCGCGCGTGAACCGGTTGAGGCCCTGGCCGGTGACAAGAAGGCCCTGCTCCTTTTCCGCCACGGTGCGGAACGAGGAGCCCCAATGCGTTTCCCGCAGGGAGACGTAAGGGATCAGATGGAATTCCTTCCAGCGCAGGGCGGTCATCAGGCGGGGCGCCAGATCAAAGCGCTCGACAAACTGGCGGGTCTGAAATAGCGGCTGCGTGCGCTGCAACAGGCCGGCGCTGGCCGACCAGCTTACCCAGACGGGCAGCGGGCCGCGCGCCAGTTCGCGGTCGCGGCTTTCGAATTCAAACTGCGGCAGCTTGCGGATCATGATGGTATCGCCCGCTGCCGCACTCTGGAAGTTCTCCTGTCGCGTGAAGACGGCGTTGAAGCTGTAAGTGGACCAGTCGCGGCTCAAGTTGACGGCGGAGTTGACTTCGCTGAACACCGCTTCGTTAAAGCTTTCCGTGAAGGCCTGGCGGAAGGCGAAATTGCTCAGGTAATTGACGGCGCCACGGGCGTAAAAGCCGGCCGGCAGCGTGGCGCGCCCCTGCACGGTGACCAAGTAACCGCCTTCCTTGACGAGCTGGCCGCCGATCTGGCGGCCACGGTCCCGGATTCCGTAGACGAAGGCGCTCAGCTCGGAGCCCTGCGTGGGGCGCGCCCGGAAATCGACCGTGTGCGCCAGACCGCGCTGGGTGAAGTACTGCGGGCGGTAAGTGAGGTCGTAACTGCGGTTGATGGCCCAGAAATAGCCGATGCCGTACATCAGTCCGCGGCGGTTGCTGTTGCCGATGCTCGGCGTGAGGAAGCCGCTGCGTCGCGCGCCTTCGCGCAGGTCCTTGTAAAAAGCCGGCGCGTACAGGATGGGCACGCCCCGGAGACGGAACCAGGTATGCCGCGCGATGGCGCGCTGCCCGGGCACCAGGTCGATGACTGGCGCATCCAGGCGCCACCATGGATTGATGCCGCTGCAATTTGTGATGGAGGCCCTGTGAAGGATATATTTTTGCCGGATCTTTTCTGCCCAATCTCCCTGAAAGAAAAATGGATTTTCCGTTCTCAGGATGCCGGGGCGGTAATCGATTTTCCCGTAGGCGGCGCCGCGGACGGTGTAAAAGGTACCGCTGGAGTCCTTCGTGTTGTAGTCGATCCGTTCCGCCCAAAGCTGTTCACCGGTGGTGAACTGGATGAAGTGAACGTGTCCGCGGGCCTCGGCGATGCCGGTTTCCTGGTCATAGTCGATCTCGTCGGCGCGAAGGAGCATGTCGGCGGTTTCGATCTCCGCCTTGCCCCGGAGCCTGTACCTGGAACCTTCGCGCTCCTGCTGCAAGGCGCGAACCACAACGATGCCCGCGGGGGGGACGTCGCGCCGTTCGATGGCCGCGGCCCGCTCGTAATGGGGAACCTGAACGGCCAGCGTGCCGGCCGGCATCATGGCCGTGAACGAAACCAGGAGGGGGACGGCGGCGCGAAATGAACCCACCGGCGAAAAAAAGACGTGACAAATTCCTCTGATTATGTTACTTACATAGTGATACGCACGGCGCAGACGTGCCTCGGAACGCCGTCGAAGGAACAAGGAAGCGCTCAAGGCTCAAACCTAGCACGAGCTCAAAGAAGCCCGCAAGACGGGAGAAAAAGACTGGGGGAGCTACGGCGCAGGACGACAAACGGCCCCGCGAAGAGGGGGTCGGCGTTGCGGAGGCATGGCATGCGTTGCAGATACTGTGGAGCGGAGATTCATCCGAGACAGGCGCGGTGCGTGAGGTGTCAGCGCCGCCTGTCAGATTCCGTGCAGGAGCCGCGGGAAGCTCCGTCCTACGTCCACGGAGCGCTGGCGCCTGAGACGGCCCAAGAGCCGACACCGGCCTCATCTCGCCGCTTTGTCGTGGCCGAGGGAGGCGCGGGCGCACGCCGCCGCCCAGCGGTGCAGCCGCCGCTGTTTCCCAGCGAATCGAACATCGTGGGACTCGAAGATTACCGTCCCGCTGGAACACCCCGGCGGCGGAGTGGCGCCTCGAGGCGTCCGCGCCCGGCTGCGGCGGGCGAGGCCTGCTGGCAGATTGCGTTCGATTTTGACGCGGCCCCGCTCACTCCAAGGGATCTCGAGGAGCGGCGGGGACGGCTCCGGGTGGCGCCACTCGGGCGGCGCGCAGTGGCCTGCATGGCCGACCTGGCCGTGGCGGCGGCCGTCGGCGTGCTGCCGTTCCTGATCGCCGTGCGGGGGGTTCTGGCCGCATCCTGGCCGGCGGATCGTTCCATGGGGCTGGCGCTCGGAGCATGCTGCTGGGTAATCCTCGCCCTATATCATCTGCTTTTCGCCGTCAGCGGCCGGCCCACGTTGGGACAGCAGCTGGCGCGGCTGCGGCTGGTGACCCTGGAAGGGCGCCCCGGCGAACCCACCCACCGCGTGGCCCGAGTCCTCTTCTACCTGATCCCTCCGGCATGTCTGCTGGGAACCGCGTGGGCGGCGGTCACCGAAGAACGCTTTTCCTGGGCCGACCAGATCACACGGACCTACTTCGCCACATCCACGCGGCGAAGCTGAGCGGCCGCAGCCGCATGCGGCGCGGGGAGTCCTGCGGGAGAAAAAGATAGCATCAGATCTGAAAATCTGCTATACAATGTATCTCAGGGAGGCGTTCCGCCGGCATGCGGAGAAAGTCCTACCGTCTGGACTCGGGCGGCCTTTCGGCGATTATCGGCAGATTACTGGATCAGGGACACGAGGTTTACGGTCCGCGGGTGGAAGACGATGCGCTGCACTGGCGGCGCATCCGTTCGGCCGACGATCTGCCGTGTGGCTGGACGCAGGAGCTCGCGCCAGGCCGGGCGCGGCTTGTGCCAGACGGCACTGGCGGACGGTTTCACCACTGGATGTGCGCCGAAGGCCTGAAAGCAGTGCTTCACCTGCCCATGGTGCGGGTGATGGCGGCGCGGCGCGACAACGGCGCCTTCCGGATCCTTGACAACCCGTCTCCGGCCGGGAAATTCGCCTTTGTCGGCGTGCGTCCCTGCGACCTGGCGGCGCTGGCGATTCTCGACCGCGTGCTGCTCGGCGACCGCTACGCCGACGACATTTACCGGTCACGGCGCGAGAACCTGTTTCTGGTGGCCGTGCACTGTCTCGAGTCGGCTCCCACCTGCTTCTGTGCCTCCCTCGGCACGGGACCGCGGGCGAAGTCCGGTTTTGACATCGCGTTGGCGGAATTCAGCGACGGAGGCGAGCCGGAATATTTCGCCGAGGCGGGCAGCGCGGCGGGCCTGGATCTGCTGGAGGCCTGCGGCGCGCAGCCGGCGCCGCCGGAGATGGCGCGGATGGTGGAACAGGGCTGTGCGCGCGCGGCCGGATCGCAGAAGAGAAGCGTCAACGCTCATGCCGCGCCGGCTCTCATCGACGCCGTCTTTGACAGTCCACACTGGGACAGCGTGGCGCGCCGGTGCCTGGCCTGCGGCAACTGCACGATGGTGTGTCCCACCTGCTTCTGTGTCAACTACGAGGACCGGAGTTCGCTGGACGGCAGCGAGGCCGAGCGGTGGCGGCTGTGGGATACGTGTTTCACGCAGAGTTTTACCTACATTCACGGCGGCAGCGTGCGCACGAGCGTGAAGTCCCGCTACCGGCAATGGCTGAGTCATAAGCTGGCGCGGTGGCAGGCGCAGTTCGGCACGCCGGGCTGTACCGGCTGCGGCCGCTGCATTGTCTGGTGCCCGGTGGGCATCGACATCACCCAGGAGTTTCAGGAGCTGCAAGCCGCCGCGGCGGCTGCGGTTTCACCAAGGGAGTGAGCCATGGCACCCGCTGAAATCAGAAATGCTCTTGCGACGCACCCATTCCTGGAAGGGCTGCCGGAGAAGTATCTTGACGTGCTGGCGAAGCTGGCCTTCGAGGTGAGTTTCGGCCAGGACGAAATCATCTTCCGCGAAGGCGACCCGTCCAGCCTCTTTTATCTGATCCTGAGCGGTAAGATCGCGCTGGAGATCGCCTCGCCGGGCCGTCATGTCATCATCCAGACGCTGGAGGCCGGCGACGAGCTCGGCTGGTCCTCGCTGCTTGAGAACACGAGCAAGCAGTTCCGGGCGCGGTGCCTGGAGCCGGTGCGCGCGCTCGCCTTTGATGGCGCCCGCGTCGTCGCGCTCTGCGAGGAGGACCACGAGTTCGGCTATCACATCATGCGGCGCGCGCTGGAACTCGTCGCCGAGCGGCTGCGCGCCACGCGCATCCAGGTGCTGGACGTCTATTCGCCGAAGGGGGTGCGCGGGCAATGAGCGCGGCGCCGCAGGACACGGTCTCTCTGGCGCGCCCGGTGATGGAACCGCTGCCGGTCCAGATCCGGTCTGTGGTCAAAGAGACGCACGACACGTTCACGCTGACGGTGGCGCCTCCGCCCGGCGATCCCGTCTGTGCCTTTGAACCGGGGCAGTTTTCGATGCTGTATGTGTTCGGCGTCGGCGAGCTGCCGATCTCGATCTCCGGCGATCCGGCCGTACGGGAGACGCTCACCTACACGATCCGTTCGGTCGGCCCGGTCACCTACAGGCTGGTCACGCGCCGCCCCGGGGATTTCATCGGCGTGCGCGGGCCCTTTGGCACGAGCTGGCCGCTGAAGGAAGCGCGCGGCAAGAGCGTGCTGATTGTGGCCGGCGGCATCGGGCTGGCGCCGTTGCGGCCGGCCATCTACTCGATTCTTCGCCACCGGGGCGACTACAACCGGCTGGTGATCCTCTACGGCAGCCGCAGTCCGCGCGACCTTCTCTACCGGAAGGAATTCGATGCCTGGGGCCTGCTGCCCGACACGCAGGCGCTGTGCACGGTCGACTATGGCGGCGTGAGCTGGCGGGGACATGTGGGCGTCGTCACCACGCTGTTCCGTCACGTGCGCATGCAGCCGCTGGAGACGGTGGCGATGATCTGCGGGCCGGAGATCATGATGCGCTATGCGGCGCGGGAGCTGGAGGCGCGCGGCCTGCCGCCATCGCAGATCTATCTCTCGATGGAACGCAACATGAAGTGCGGGGCCGGCTTCTGCGGCCACTGCCAGATGGGGCCGTACTTTGTCTGCAAGCACGGCCCGGTATTCTGCTATCGGGACATCCGCCCGTATCTTGACTTCCATGAGCTCTGACGGACGCAAACCCCGGATTGCCGTATTCAAGTTCGCCAGCTGCGACGGCTGCCAGTTGAGTCTTCTCGACGCCGAAGACGAGCTGCTTGCCGTTGCCGGCGCGGTGGAGATCGCCTATTTTCCGGAGGCGTCGCGGCGGATGGAAAAGGGCCCGTACGACATCGCGCTGGTGGAGGGCTCCATCACGACGCATCACGATGCCGAAGCGATCCAGCGGATCCGTCGGCAGGCGAAGACGCTGGTCACCATTGGCGCCTGCGCCACCGCCGGCGGCATCCAGGCGCTGCGCAACTGGCACGACACCGCGGAATGGGTGCGGCTTGTCTATGCCAAGCCGGATTTCATCTCCACGCTGAAGACCTCGACGCCGGTGGCCGAGCACGTGCCCGTGGATTTCGAGCTGCGTGGCTGCCCGATCAACAAGCACCAGCTGCTTGAACTGATCTCGGCAACGCTTGCCGGGCGCAGGCCGAACATTCCGACCTATAGCCTTTGCATCGAGTGCAAGCGCCGCGGCAACACCTGCGTGATGGTGGCTGGCGGGACGCCGTGCCTGGGGCCGGTGACGCAGGCCGGCTGCGGCGCCCTGTGCCCGTCGATGCGGCGCGGCTGCTATGGATGCTTCGGACCGATGGAGAACGCCAATGCGCCGAGCCTGGCCTCGCAGTTCCGCGTGCTGGGCTCGAGCCGCGACGAAGTGGAGCGGGCGTTCCGCAGCTACAACGGCTGGGCATGGCCGTTCCGCAAGGTCTTTGAGGAGGCGCCGAAACCATGACCCCTGCTGACAGCGCACCCGCAGTGACGCCCGGCGTGAGCCGGATCGACGTGCCCGTGCTGGCCCGCGTGGAAGGCGAGGGCGAGCTGCACATCCGCACCCGGGGCGGCAGGATCGTGGATCTGAAGCTGAGCATTCCCGAGCCGCCGCGGCTGTTTGAGGGCTTTCTGCGCGGGCGCCACTTCATGGAGGTCCCCGACATTACCGCGCGCATCTGCGGCATCTGTCCCATCGCCTACCAGATGAGCTCGATTCATGCGCTGGAGCGCGCCCTGGGCGTGGAGGTGCATCCCTCCATACGCCTGCTGCGGCGCCTGTTCTACTGCGGCGAATGGATCGAGTCGCATGTGCTGCACATCTTCTTCCTGCACCTGCCGGATTTTCTTGGCTGCCAGGATGCGTTCGAAGTGGCGGCGAAAAACGCGGACGCCGTGCGGATGGCGTTGCGGCTGAAGAAGCTCGGCAACGAGATCGTGCGCGTGATGGGCGGGCGCGAAATCCACCCGGTGAGCGCCTGCGTCGGCGGCTTCTACCGCGTGCCGCGCAGGGAAGAGCTGGAGGCGCTGGTTCCGGAGCTCGAGTGGGCGCTGGCGGCGTCCCTCGAGGCCGTCTCGCTGACCGCCTCGCTCGAGTTTCCGGGCTTTGAACAGGACTACGAGTTCGTCGCGCTCTCTCACCCGGACGAGTATGCGCTGAACGAAGGGCGCATCGTCTCCAACCGCGGGCTGAACGTGGACGCGGCCGAATTTGAGGAGCACATCGTCGAACAGCACGTCAGGCACTCCAACGCCCTGCATTCCGTCATGCGCGAGCGTGGCTCCTACATGGTGGGCCCGCTGGCGCGGTTCAATCTGAACTACGCGCAGCTCACCGAAAAGGCGCGGCGCGCGGCCGAGCAGGCCGGGCTGAAGCCGCCGGTACGGAATCCTTTCCGCAGCATCGTCGCACGCGCCGTGGAGACGGTGTTCGCCTGCGAGGAGGCGCTGCGGCTGATTGCCGCCTACGAGCCTCCTACGGTGCCGCGCGTGGAAGTGCGGCCGCGGCCCGCCACGGGCGCCGCCGCCACCGAGGCGCCGCGTGGCCTGCTCTACCACCGCTACGGGGTGGACGAAAACGGACTGATCACCGAGGCGCGCATCGTCCCGCCGACGGCGCAGAACATGCGGCGCATGGAAGAGGACCTGTGGAGCTACGTGCCCGGCCTGCTGGGGCTCGACAGCGCGCAGATCGCCTGGCGCGCCGAGATGGCGGTACGCAACTACGACCCCTGCATCTCGTGCGCCACGCATTTCCTGAAACTCAGGCGCGAAGACGGCTGACGGAGGCAGGCCGCCGGCGGCGCCCCCCAGGCGGGAGTTACTCGTATCGCAGGGCTTCCGTCGGGTTGAGCCGGGCGGCCCGGTTGGCGGGCAGCAGCCCGAAGGCGACGCCGACCACCACCGACACGATGAACGCCACCACGATCGAGAGCCTGGATACCGGAATGTAGATCTCGTTTTGCAGCATGTTGGCCGCCACCGGGACGCTGACGCCGGCAATGATGCCGACAAAGCCGCCGCCAATGCTGATCAGCAGCGCCTCGAAGAGGAACTGAAGCAGAATCACCTTCCGCGACGCCCCCAGCGACATGCGGATGCCGATCTCCCGCGTGCGCTCGGTCACCGTCACCAGCATGATGTTCATGATGCCGATGCCGCTGATGACGAGCGCGATGGTCGAGATCAGGATCAGCACGATGGTGAGGACGGTGGCGATGGCGCTGGCGGCCTCGAGAATCGCCGTCAGGTTCTGCACCGTGTAGCGCGCGCCCGGCCGGTGGCGGGAGGCCAGAATGGCGGCAATCTCCTGCGTGGCTGCGGGAACGTCCTCGGCCAGGCGGACCTGCACGTACATCGGATCGACACGCTCGATTTCGGTGAAGTAACGTTGGACGGAATAGGGGATCAGCGCGGCGCCGTGATCGCCCAGTTCGGACTGGCCGAAGGTGGAGGTGCGCTCGCGGAAGACGCCGACGACGGTGAATTCCAACGAGCGGATCTTGAGGATACGGCCGATGGCGGGCGCCGGGCCGCCAAACAGCGCCCTCGCCAGCTTGTCGTCCACGAGCGCCACCTTCTGCCGCAGGGCGATGTCCGAGGGGTCCAGGAAGCGCCCGGCCAGAAGAAGCAGGTTGCGCACCTGCGCGTAGTACTCGTCCGTGCCGATGATGCGGACGTCGCGCTGCTGGCCGTCGATGATGATCGTGTCGGTGGAATTGAGCACCGCCGAGGCGGCAACGATGCGCGACCCGAGCAGACGGCGCACCGCCTCGACATCGGCGAGCTTGACGTAGTCGGCCGCGGCGCGCGTCATCTCCTGCCCGCCGGCGTCGTAATACGCCATGATCAGGTTGGATCCGATGCCGCGAATCCGGTCGAGGATGACATCCCGGCTCGTGAGAGAAATCGTGACGACGAGAATGACGCTGGCGTTGCCGATCACGAGTCCGAGCGCGGTGAGGGCGGTGCGGATCCGATTGGCCTGAAGCGCGTGGAATGCGAACCGGAGGCACTCTTTCAGGAGGAACAGGGGCGGCATGGGTGTCGGGTCAGCCGCCGAGCTTTGCCAGCAGCCGCAGCGCCTCTTCCCGGGGAGGATCTTCGGGGGTGAGCTCCGCCTTCAGATACTGCTCCAACAGTTTGCGCGCCTCGACCTTGCGGCCGGCTTTCAGGTATGACTCGGCGCGCGCAAACAGCACCTTGGGTGAGTCTGGAGCCACCGCCTGGGCCTCGTCGAACGTCTTCTCCGCTTCCTGGAGACGTCCGCGCCGGACGAGGAAGCGCGCCAGGTCAATGAGGCGGCCCACCTGCCGCGGGGCCAACTCCACGGCGCGGCGCAGGTGCGCCTCGGCGCTTTCATACTGCCGGCGCTTCTCGGCGATCTGCGCCAGCGCATATTCGGCCTCCGCCGGATCGATGGCGCGGATCTTGCCGACCAGCGCCTCGGCCTTGTCCACGCCGCCCCCCAGAAAGCCCGGCGCTTCCAGGTAGTAGGTGAACAGGTCATTCAGGGCCTCGGCGTTACCGGGGTTGAGGGCGACGGCCTTCTCGAAGCACTGGCGCGACCTGGAGGCGTAGGAAGGGGCGACCAGCATGTTGGACGTCTCCGCGCGCCGGCCCCAGGCCCGGCCCAGCCACAGCCAGGCATTCGAGTCCTGCGGACGGGCCTGCACCAGCTTCTCCAGCGCTTCCACCGCCTTCTTGTAGGCGCCGAGCTGATACCAGGCACGGCCAACCAGCCAGAGACCCTCCGGGCTGCGCCCCTCGGGAGAGTTCTTCAGCAGCTCGAGCGCCTGGCGGTATTCGGCACGCTCATAGAGCACACGCGCCCTGTCCAGATCGGAAGCCCATGCGAGGGCGCCGACTGTCAGGAGCGCTGCCCACAGCAGGACGAGCCGCTTCATGCGTTGAATAACCTCTCTCATCTTACCCGGCTGGTGTCGGGCCTGCCACTACAAAAGACGCAAGATTGCCGCGCTGCGTGACAGGAAACGGGACTCGCAGCCGCCGGGGCGACCGGTCGGAGAAATGCCTTGTAACTGGCAGGATGTGGTGCTAGATTGTAAAAACTGGAATGGAGGTCCAGAACCATGAAACGCAGTGTCTTCGCTTGGACCATCCTGTTCACGCTCCTTCTGGGCTATTTCGGAATGACAGCATTCGGGCAGACCCGGGGAGCGATCTCAGGGGTTGTGATTGATCCGGCGGGGGCCAGCATCCCCAACGCCAGGGTGAGGGTGGCTGCTCCGTCGATCGGGCTTGCCCGCGAGACAGCCACAAACGAGAGCGGATATTTCACCGTGCCATCGTTGCCCGCAGGGCAGTATGACGTCACCGTGGAGGCGCCTGGCTTCAAGTCCCTGCTGCGCTCGGGCCTCCGGCTGGACGCCGACGCGGTGCTCAGTCTGACGCTGACACTGGAAATCGGCCAGGTGACCGAACGGGTGGAGGTGACCGGCGAGGCGCCGATGGTGGAAACATCGCATGGCGAAATCTCGCGGATGGTGACCCAGCAGCAGCTTCAGAATTTCGCCCTGCCAGGGCGCAATCCGTTCTACATGCTTGGCATCATGCCGGGCGTGGTGAGCCGGTATGGAAACTTCATGACCGATTTCCGCGGCGGCTCGTATTCGATGGGCGGATTGCAGATCAACGGGCAGCGGAAGGACACGAACTTCATCAGCGTGGACGGCATCAACAACGGCAGGACACGGGATGGCGTCCAGCAGAACAACATCCTCGGCGTGGACTTCATCGAGGAGGTGAAGATCCACACAACCCACTTTGCACCGGAGTTCGGCCGCAACACCGGGGCGCAGATTCACTTCGTCACGCGCAGGGGCACGCAGGACTTCCACCTTTCCGCGTACGAGTTTTACTTCAGCGACACGCTGGCAGCCTGTCCCTATGTGGTCGGCTGCGCCGCCAAGCCGCGCATCCGTTACCACAACTACGGTTACACGGTCGGCGGCCCGATTTTCCTGCCCGGCCGTTTCAATACGGACAGGACGAAGCTCTTCTTCTTTGTGGGGCTGGAGGGGCGCTACAATTCGGGCTCGAACCAGAAGCTTTCCATCGTTCCGACGACGCAGGAGCGCAATGGCGACTTCAGCGCGAGCGCGCTGAAGCCACTGGATCCGGATACGAAGGCGCCCATCCCGGGCCATATCATTCCGGCATCGAGGCTCAGCACGCTCGGCAAGGCGCTGCAAAAGATCTATCCGGATCCGAATTACTCCGGGCCTGGAGGCAACTATTACGCTTTCCGCAGCCAGCCGACCGAGAGCTGGGACCAGATCTACCGGGTCGACTACAACATCAGGCCCAACTGGCAACTCACGTTCCGGGCGATGCCGGGCATCCAGGACTTCACCTCCTGGTTTGACAACACCGGCAACAACATCCCGCTTTTCCGGGTCAACCGGAAGCGATATGGCGACAACTACGTGCTCACGCTGAACACGACCCTGAATCCGACCACGGTGAACGAGCTCAGTTTCGGCTATTCGGCCTACCGCGAGGGCTTCCGCATCCTGGATGAAGGCGTGAAGCGCTCCACCTATGGCATCAACTTCCCGCCGCTGTTCGCCGTGAACAATCCGACGAGGATCCCGAACGTAAACATCACCGGCTACACGGGCATTGGATCCGGAAACATCAGCAAGGTGCGCACGCCGACGTTCATCCTGAGGGAGAACTTCAGCAAGATCATCGGCTCGCATACGTTCAAGGCGGGGCTGTACTGGGAGTCGATGAACATGAACGAGGTGAACAACCCGAACGACAACGGGACGTTCGTCTTCGGACTTTCGGCGGCCAACCCGCGCAACTCGGGCAACCCGTGGGCCAATGCGCTGCTGGGCAACTTCGACGCATACGCGGAGACGGGCCCGCCGGCGCAGACGGTTTATCAGGCCTATGACCGCGAGTTCTACGTGCAGGATAGCTGGCGCCTCCACCGGCGCTTTTCCATGGAGTACGGACTGCGCTGGGCGTTCATCTCGCCGTGGGGAGCGAAGTGGAACAACGTGGTGGCGTTCATGGCCCATTACTGGGATCCGGCGAAAGCGCCGCAGGTGGCCACTAACGGGGCCATCATTCCCGGCACGGGGGATCCGTACAACGGGCTTGTGCTGCCAGGCAGCGGTTTTCCTGACTCAGCCAGGGGCCGCGTGGCTGTCTACGACGACCCCGCGGTGCGGGCGCTGTTCCGCGGCATCCCTCGAAGTTCCATCCGATCCGAAAGAACAACCTGCAACCCCGGTTCAGCTTCGCCTGGGACGTTCTGGGCAACGGCAGGCTGGCTGTCCGCGCGGGTGCGGGCATTTTCCATTCGGTGACGGGCATTGCCTACTCCGGATGGTATCTGGGCGCGCGGGCGCCGCTGACGCTGGAGGCGACTGTGACCAACGGGCATGCTGACAATCCGGGCAGCGGGATCCCCAACACAACGCGCTTCCCGATCAATGCCGGCGCTCTGCCGGGCGAATATGAGATCCCGACGATGTACAACTACAGCTTCGGCATCCAGACGGTGGTGCCATTCAACACGCAGCTTGATATCAGCTATGTGGGCAATTCCGGGCGGCACCTCTCCTTTGCCCGGCCGCTGAACTTCCTCACGCCGGAGCAGCAGGCGGCCAACCAGGGCACGGATCTCCGCCGCTTCTATCCTTACCGCGGACTCGGGAGCCTCACGATCGTCGAGCCTTCGGTGACATCCAGTTACAACTCGTTGCAGCTGGCTGCCCGCCGCCGCACCGGCCAGCTGACGTACTCGGTTTCCTACACGCTGGGAAAGATCATCGGGTATGGGAACGAAGGCATCGCCAGCGGGATGCAAGACCCGCTCAACCTGAGGGCCGAACGGTCCGAACTGGAGGAGAGCCGCCGCCACTGGCTGGTCATCACCCATACCTGGGAGCTGCCGTGGTACAGGAACCAGCGCGGCTGGCTGGGCCGGGTCGCCGGCGGGTGGAGTGTATCGGGCGTCTGGACGATTGCCACCGGGCGGCTGTTCGGGCCGACGGTGACCTCAGTGGCGCGCGGCGTGGCGACGCGGCCGAACGTCGTCGGCGACTGGTATCTGCCTCCAGAAGAGCGGACGCTGTTCCGCTATTTCCGCACGGAGGCGTTCGCACGGCCTCCTGACTGGACTTACGGCAACGCCGGCAAGTGGATTATCCGCGGGCCGGGCTCCTACGATCTCAGCGCATTCGCGCTCAAGGACGTGCGGATTCTGGAGAGGATGCGCGTGCAGTTGAGGCTGGAAGCCTTCAACGCGATGAATCACATGAACCTGGAGAGCATCAACACGCAGCTCGGCAACCGCGCCTTTGGGCAGGTGTCAGGAACAGGTGCGCCGCGCTATCTACAGATCGGCGCCAAGCTGCTGTGGTGATGCCTGTCAGGCCCGGAGCGCGCCGCCCTCCTGGACCCCCGGTGCGGCGCGCTCCGCAGGAGCGAGCTGGCACGGGACGTGCGTGATATGCTCCAGCCATGAAAGCGTGGGCGTGGGCATTTCTGCTATGTGTCGAGGCCATTGGGCAGAATTTCGCCGACATCCGCCCGAGCCCGCAGCAGTTGTCCTGGCAGGAGCTGGAGATCGGCGTGCTCGTCCACTTCGGGCCAAACACCTTCATGGACCGGGAATGGGGCGATGGGACCGCCGATCCCGCGGTGTTCAACCCCACCCAACTGGACGCCGACCAGTGGGTGCGCGCGGCCAGGGCCGCCGGGGCCAGGTACCTCATCCTGGTGGCCAAGCACCATGACGGCTTCTGCCTCTGGCCCTCGCGCCACACCGATTACAGCGTCCGGCGCAGCCCCTGGAAGAACGGCCAGGGCGATGTCGTGCGCGAAGTCGAGCAGGCCTGCCGCCGGCATGGACTTGCCTTTGGCATCTATCTTTCCCCCTGGGACCGGCACGATCCGCGCTACGCGGACAACAAAAAATACGACGACTATTATGTGGCACAAATGACCGAATTGGCCACGCAATATGGACCGCTGGTGGAATTCTGGCTGGACGGCGCCGGCAGCGGAGGGCACGTCTACGATTTCGTCCGTTACGTTCGCACGATGCGGACCTATCAGCCCAACGCGCTGCTGTTTGCGAGCCTCGACTTCATGCCCTACGGCGACATCCGCTGGGTGGGCAACGAAAGCGGCTTTGCGCACGAAGAAAACTGGAACGCGGTGGACAATTACGGCATCGTGCGGTGGCGCCCGGCCGAAGCCGACACGCCGCTGCGCCACGGCCACTGGTTCTGGCACCCGGACTCGGAAAAGCGGCTGAAATCGCTGGACGAGCTGATGGAGATTTACCACAAGACCGTGGGGCGGGGAGCGCAGCTTGTCCTGGGAATCGCTCCGGATAATCGGGGTCTGCTGCCCGAGCCGGACGTAAAAAGGCTGGAGGAATTCGGCGCGGAAATCCGCCGGATTTACGGCAGGCCCGTGGGCGTGCCGGACGGAACGGAGCCGTCCGTCGTCTGGTTTACGGAACCTCGGCGCGTCGACCGCGTCGTCTTGCAGGAGGATCTCGCCCACGGCCAGATGGTGCGGCGCTTCCGCGTGGAGGCGCAGACCGGAGGGCAATGGCGGGAAGTGGCCCGCGGAACGACCATCGGACACAAGCGGATTCTGATCTTCGAGCCGCTGGAAGCGGCGGCGCTGCGGGTGCGGATCGAGGCCAGCCTCGGCCCGGTGCAGCTGAAGCCAATGGCCGTGTACTTCGGCGGCTTCCCTCCGGCCCGCCCGAGTGGTAGGGTAGGCGTGAACGCCCGTGACCACGCGCCGTGACATCGAGGCATTTCTCGCACTGAAGCGGATCGCCGTCGTCGGCGTGTCGCGTCACGCTGCCAGTTACAGCCGCTTGGTGTTCCGCGAGCTCCGCAGCCGGGGCTACGACCTCGTGCCAGTGCATCCGGTGGCGGAGCAGATTGAAGGGATCCCCTGCGCAAAGAAGCTGGCGGATGTGGATCCGCCTCCGGAGGCGGCGCTGATCCTGACCAGCCCGAAACTCTACGGCAGGCTCGGCGAGGAGGCGAAACAGGCTGGTGCGGCCGCCGTGTGGTTTCGGCAGAAGGGGCCGGACCTGGAGGGCGTGGCGGTGGTGGACGGAGAATGCCCGCTGATGTGGCTGCGCGGCGCGGGCTGGATTCACCGGGCGCACCGTGCGCTGCGGCGGTGGGCGGGGACGCTGCCCGCATGAGATGAGGAGGCTGGCCATGTTGTGGACGCGAAGATCGTTTCTGGCGGCGCCGGCGGCGCTGGCGCTCGAAGGAGGCTCGCCTGTGCGTTCCACGCCGCTGCGGGCGCGGCATTTCGGGCCGCTCTATTACGACGAGTCCGAATGGGGCTTCCTTCGCGAAGTCTGGCAGACCCGCAGCCCGTTCCGGTTCTGGAATTTTGAGAACAAATTACCCGACAAAGTCGCCACATTGGAGCGCGAATTTGCCTCGAAAATGGGGGTGAAATACGCGCTCGCGGTGAATTCGGGCACGACGGCGCTGGAGGCTGCGCTGGCCGCGCTCGAGGTGGGCCCGGGGGACGAGGTCGTCCTCCCTGCCTGGACGTGGCATTCCTGCTTTCACGCGGTGGTGCGGCATGGCGCACTGCCCGTGTGCGCGGAAATTGACGAAAGCTTCAACCTCGATCCGGCGCGCGTGGAACAGGCCATCAGCCCGCGCACCCGGGTGATGATGATCGTGCACCTTCAGGGCAACCCGGCCGACATGGACCGGCTGCTGCCGATCGCACGCCGGTACGGCCTCAAGGTCCTGGAGGATGTCTCGCAGGCTGTGGGGGCGTCCTACAAGGGCAGGAGGCTAGGCTCGATGGGCGACATCGCGGCGGCCAGTCTCCAGGTGAACAAGACGATCAGCGCCGGCGAGGGCGGCATGGTTTACACGAACGACCCGGTCCTGTTCGAGCGGGCGGTGCGCTTCCACGACGTCGGCACGCTCCGCAACGTCCATCAGGAATGGCTCGGGCAGGCGAAGCTTGAGCCCGTGCCGGGATCGAACTTCCGCATGACCGAGTTCACCGGCGCGGTACTGCTCGCGCAGGTCCGCAAGCTGGACCGCATCGTGAGCGACATCCGCGCCGTGGCGCGGCGCGTCTATGACGGCATTGGGGACCTGCCCGGCCTGAAGACACGGCTGCTGCCCGACCCGGCAGGCGAGCTCGGCGTGGGCGTCTATCTGGACCTGGGGTCGAAGCAGGCGCGCGATCTGTTCCTGAAGGCGATGCGCGCCGAAAACGTGCCCGCTTCGCCGCCGTCGGGCTCGGTGATCCTGCCGGTGCAGAACTACGCCGAAAAGAAACTCACCCTGCATCCCGAATGGCCGAGTTTCCGCGTGGGCCGCGGTCCGGAAATCCGCTACGGCGCCGCATCCTGCCCGCGCACGATCGCGATTCTCGACCGCTTCGGCGGCGTGCTGCTTGACCCGAAATTCAGCGAGCGCGACATACAGGACATCATCACGGCGATCCGCAAGGTCTATCCGCGGGTGCGGGAGACGGCGCAGGCTAGGGGCGCGTGACGCAGGCGGCGCTGTCTCATTGAAGCGCACGGAGACGGGTGGCTTCGGCCTGAGTGATGTGCACGACCGTGCCGTGGCGCTGGCCGGGTGGGAAGCTCATCCGCGCGGTGATGTCCTCAAACCGTTTCCAGTCGCGCGTGCGGTAGGCTCCATAATGCTGGGGCTTCCCGTAGTGGTCGAAGTAGATGACCCAGTCCCGGCCCAGGCGGATCACCGAAGGACCTTCGACCCACGATTTCGTAAACGAGGCGGGCTCAGCGCGCCAGGGGCCGGCAGGATCGCCGGCCCAGGCCAGCCGAAGGTTCTTTGCGAGCGGTTCGCGCCGCTCGTCCTTGAAGACCATCAGCCAGCGCCTGCCGGCGTGGACGATGGTTGCGTCGATCACGTTGAAGCCGGGATCGAAAAAGAGCTCCGGCGCGGTGAATCTTTCAAAGTCCGGCGTGCGCATCGCCCAGATGCGGTGGTTGTAGCCCCGTTCGCCGCCGGCCTCGCTTTCCGGGAGGCGCCCCGGAACGGTGCTTGCCCAATACACGATCCACTGTTTCTGTTTCGGGTGCCAGACGGCCTCCGGGGCCCAGGCGTTGCGGGCGCCTTCCAGCGGAATGGGGATCAGCCGCTGAGAGGACCAGTGGACAAGGTCGGAAGAGGAGGCATGGCCGATGGTGAGCGAGTCGTCCTCCTTCGACCGTGTCCACCCGGTGGTCCAGAGCATGTGCCAGCGCCCGCCGGGGCCACGCACGAGGAAGGGATCGCGCATCAGCATGCCGGGCCGCTCCGGCCGCACGACCGGCCGGCCGCCGGCGGCCGCAGCCCAGCGGTATCCGTCGTCGGAGAGCGCGAGGAAGACGCCCGTCTCGCCGTTGTCCCGGAATGAAACGAACAGCAAAGGATCGCCGGCCCTGACAGCCGCCGCAATCAGCAAGGCGACTGCCAGGCGCATCATGATTCGCGCAGCGAAGGAGGGGTCAGCGTCTCCTCGGTGAATCATCCGATTCGGCTCAGGTTCCTGCGAACGCCCTCTTTCTGGCGCCTGGAGAAAATTTCTGCGCTGGGTGGCTGATGTCTGCGGGCCGTTGCCGGACAGCGCAGGAAGGTGGATCACGCCTCGCTCCGCATTCGCGAATCAGTCCCGGACGATGGCCTTCAGGCCCGGCCGGCCCTCGCGGCGCCGGATCTCATCCACCGTTTCCAGCACTTCGATGAACTCTTCAAAGGCCGCCTCGTCGCTTTGCCGCAGCGGATCCGGCTCCGGAAACAGGATGAGCAGCCCCCGGGCAGCGTCCGGCTCGACCGCCAGCAGGCAGTCCCTGAGCGAGGGCAGGCTGTGATCGAAGAACGGGCTCGAGCGGAGCAGGCGGCCGAAGGCCTGGAGCAGCGAGCTGAGATCAAAGATGGGCCCGCTGCGGCCGAGGTCGATGACGTGGTAGCCGAGCTGCCCTGCCAGCGCCGGCAGCTCGTCCCACAGCTCCTGAGGCAGCGAGGGGTCCAGCCACACCACGGGGGTGCCCGGGTCTTCGAGCCGTGCCAGGATCTGCTCGGGTGATAAGCTCATGAGAAAAACCGGACGGTCGCCGTGCGGCAGCCGGTTGAAAGGAATTGTATGACGAGGAGAGAGTTGTTGGCCAGCGCGGTCGCCTTGGCGGCGGCGCCGCGTACGGCCATGAAGATGGAGCTCGATTGCGGCTCAATTGGCGTGAAAGCCGCGCTGCCGGAAGCGGTGGCCCATGCCGCACGCTACGGCTTTGAAGCCGTGAGTGCCGATGCAGGCTGGCTGGCCCGCGCGACGGGGCCGGAGCGGGAGTCGCTGATTGCGCGGATGCGCGAGGCGAATCTCGTCTGGGGCCATGCCGGGCTGCCGGTGGAATTCCGCCGCGGCGAGGAGGAGTTTCAGAAAGGCCTGCGCGAACTGCCAGAGCGGGCCCGGGCGCTTCAGTCGGCCGGGGCGTCCCGCGTGACGACCTGGCTGAGTCCCGCCAGCGACGAGCTGACGTATCTCGAAAACTTCCGTCTCCACGCCCGGCGCCTGCGGCAGGTGGCGACGATTCTGGCCGATCACGGTTGCCGTCTCGGGCTGGAATACGTGGGTCCGAAGACGAGCTGGACGGCGCGGCGTTTTCCGTTCATCCACACGCTGCGCGAGGCGCGCGAACTGATAGCGGAAATCGGCCGGCCGAATGTGGGCTTCGTGCTCGACAGCTGGCACTGGTACACGGCGGGAGAAACAGCAGCGGACCTGCGCACGCTGCGGGCCTCCGACATCATTTCCATCGACCTCAACGACGCGCCGGCGGGGCGCGCCCGCGACGAGCAGAGAGATCTGGAGCGCGAGCTGCCGCTGGCCACGGGCGTCATACCGCTGGCTGAGTTTCTGAACACGCTCAACAGCCTCGGTTGCGACGCCCCGGCGCGCTGCGAGCCGTTCAACGCCGCCCTGCGCGCGATGCCTGCGGAGCAGGCCCTGGCCGCCACCGCCGCCGCGATGCGGAAGGCCTTTGCGCTGATCGGCTGACGCTGGCCAGCCGGAGAGCGGCCGCGATATTGTAATGGGGAAGGAGCAGACGCCTTGACCGGAAAAGACACGGGCATCTCGATCTGGTTTTTCATCGGCACGCTGCTGGTGATTTACGGTGTCCTGATCGTTGGCGCCGATATTTATTACCACGGACATCCAGGCGTTCACGACGTGGTGCTGAAGGAGCTGCGCGTGGGCCTCTGGTGGGGCGCGTTCCTCCTCCTGCTGGGCATCTTCTACACGGTGAAGTTCCGCCCGCGCCGCGGTTAAGGGACAGGCAAGCAGAGAGCCTGGCTGGGGTCTTCACAGCGCCCTTCGGCGCGGATGGGGCGCTCCCTGAAAGACGGAGCCTGGTCGGGCCGCTACAGTCTTTCGTCCTGCCACGCCGGGCCGCGCAGATCTTCCAGCCGTTCAGCCAGTTCGATCAGCCGCTCGTCCTCGTACGGGGCGCCGATCATCTGGATCCCCACGGGCATGCCGTTGCGATCCGTCCCAATGGGAACGACCATGGCAGGCAGCCCGAACAGGTTGGCAGGCGTCAGCGGGCGGGCAGCATCCAGAATGGGCATGGGGGGCTGGCGGTGCGGGAACGCCGCCGTTCCAAAGGCTGGTGCGATGACCACCGTTTCCTCCCCGAGCCGCTCGAGCAGCTCCGCGCGCAGTGCGTCGCGTTCGGCGAGCACGCCAAACAGGCGGGCGGTGTCGACACCCTCGCGGGCCTGCTGCATGAGCTCAGTGCCGGTCCAGGAGAGTTCGTCCTCATGACCGGCAATCAGCGGGCGGAGGTTCTGGGTGATGAGATCCACGAATAACACGCGCCAGAGCTCGTGGCCGCGTTCGAACAGTTGCGGCGGGAACTCCGCCACCTCGAAGCCTGCGGAGGCGAGCAGCGCGGCAGCGCGCTCGACCGCGGCCGCACACTCGGGCTGGACGGCATCCATGCGCCACGCGACAAGCCGCGCGCTGGGACGGTTCCAGCGCAGGGGGACGGGGGCGCTGAAGGGATCGCGAACATCCCAGCCTGTCAATGTTTCAAACAAAATGTGAACATCTCGCGCGGTCCGTGCCATCGGGCCGCCGACCCCCATGAATCCGGTGGGATGTCCGATGACGGGCCAGTGGCCGCCGGCGCCCACGCGGCCGGGCGTGGGCTTGAGTCCGCAGATTCCGCAGAAATGGGCCGGTTCGCGGATGGAGCCGCCGCCATCGCTGCCGATGCCGCCGGCGCTCATGAAGGCGGCGATGGCGGCCGCCTCGCCGCCGCTCGAACCGCCGGGCGTCCGCGACGGGTCCCAGGGGTGGCAGGTGCGGCCGACGATGCGGTTGTCTGTTTCGTAGTAATAGAGGAACTCCGGTGTCGAGGTCTTGCCGAGGATGATGGCCCCGGCGGCGCGGAGCCGCGCGGCGGCGGTGGAGTCCGTGGCGGCGCGCTCGCCGCGGCGAAGCCGGCTGCCGCAGAAGGTGACGCGGCCGGCGAGGTCGAAGCTGTCTTTGACGGTGACGGGGATGCCGGCCAGCGGCCCCTCAAGAGGCTGGCGGGCGCGCTTCAGCGCCTCGTCGGCGTAGACCTCGACGAAGGCATTGACCTTCGGGTTCGTGCGCTCGATCTCTTCCAGGTGCGCGCGGACGAGCTCTTCGGCGGAGACTTCGCCCCGCTCGAGAGCCTCGCGCATGCGCCAGAGCGGCACGCGGTTCCACATGATTTCAGCCTAGCAATCCGGGCGCGGGCTACAATGGCGCATGTGGCGGCACTGACGTTTGAGCAGGCGCGCAGCGAGGTGCTGAAGCGCGTGGCGTCGCAGGCGGAAGCGCCGGCGGTAGAGCGCGTGCCGCTCGGCGAGGCGGCCGGACGGGTGCTGGCGGAGACGGTCTGCGCCGACCGCGATTATCCGCCCGAACCCCGCTCGATGCGGGATGGCTACGCGATCCGCGCCGCGGAGACGCCCGGGGATTTTGAAGTTGTGGGCGAAGTCCGGGCGGGCGAGCCCTGCCGGTTCACGGTGGGGCCGGGCCAGGCCGTGGAAATCATGACCGGTGCCACCGTGCCCGCAGGAGCGGACGCGGTGGTGATGATCGAGCACGTGCACGCCGAAGGCGCGCGGCTGCGGGTGCCACAGCCGGTGGAAGCGGGGGCCAACATCAGCCCGCGCGGGTCGTCGATTCCGCAGGGGGCGGCGGCGGTGGAAGCAGGCCGCCGGCTGACGCCCGCCGCGGTGGCGATGCTGGCCAGCGTGGGCGCGGCCGAAGTGGCGGTTTACGCACACCCGCGAGTGGCGATCGTCGCCACCGGAGACGAGCTTGTGGGGGTGGACGAGGCGCCGCGGCCGTGGCAGATCCGCAATTCGAACTCCCACGCGCTGGCGGCGCAGGTGCGGCGGGCTGGCGGGGAGGCGGTGATTCTTGAGCCGGTGCGCGACCGGCTGGAGGACACCGTGGTGGCGCTGGCCGAAGCGCTGAAACAGGATCTGGTGCTTTTGTCGGGTGGCGTCTCGGCAGGCAAGTACGATGTCGTCGAGCAGGCGCTGGCGCAATTCGGGGCGGAGGTCTATTTCGACCGCGTGCTGATCCAGCCGGGCCAGCCCTGCGTGTTCGGGCGCGCCGGGCGGACATTTTTCTTCGGGCTGCCGGGCAATCCGGCGTCCACCTTCGTCTGCTTTGAGATCTTCGCGCGGGCGGCGCTGGATCTGCTGGGCGGTATGCGCGAGCCCCGGCTGCCGTTGGCGCTGGCGGTGCTGGCCGAGTCTTTCCGCCACAGGCCGGGCCTGACGCGATTCCTGCCGGCGCAAATGGAGGACGGGGCGCGGATCCGGCCCATCCCGTGGGGCGGCTCCGGCGACATCCGGGCGCTGTCACTGGCGGACTGTTTTCTGGTGGCCGAGCCGGACCGGCCCGCGTATGAGGCCGGCGAGCTGATCCGGGTGCTGATGGCGTCATGAGCAGACTTTCCCACTTTGATGAGGCGGGCCAGGCGCGCATGGTTGACGTGAGCGACAAACCCGTCACCGTGCGCACGGCGCGCGCTGAGGCGTTTGTGAGGATGAAGGCGGCCGTGCTTGATGCGCTGCCGGACAACCCGAAGGGCAACCCGCTGGAGGTGGCCCGCGTGGCGGGGATCCTGGCGGCCAAGCGCACGCCGGAACTCATTCCCATGTGCCACCCGCTGGCGATCACGCACGCCGATGTGCAGGTGCGCGTGGAGGCGCGGGGCGTGCGGATTGAGGCTAGCGTGTCCACGGCGGCGCAGACGGGCGTCGAGATGGAGGCGCTGACGGCCGCCGCGGTGGCCGCCCTCACGGTCTATGACATGACCAAGGCGCTGGACAAGTCGATCACCATCGAGCGCATCCGGCTGCTGGAAAAGACCGGCGGCAAAAGCGGCCATTACCGCAGAAAAGGCCCATGATTCGCGTGGCCGTTCTGACGATCTCCGACTCGTGCGCGGCAGGCGTGCGCGAGGACGCTTCGGGCCCGGCGGTGGCTCACATCTGTGAGAGCCAGGGCTGGGCCGTGGTGCACCGGGATGTGCTGCCCGATGAGCACGGCCAGATCCAGGCGCGTCTGCGGGGGCTGGCCGACGCCGGGGCGGCCAATGTGATCCTGACCACCGGCGGAACGGGCATCGCAGCCAGGGACACGACGCCGGAGGCGACGCGGGCCGTGATCGAGAAGGAGCTGCCGGGCCTCGGCGAGCTGATGCGGGCCGAGGGACTGAGGCGGACGCGGCGCGCGGTGCTGTCCCGGGCGGTGGCCGGCGTGCGGGGGCGGTGCCTGATTGTGAACCTGCCGGGATCGCCCAAAGGGGCCGTCGAGTCGCTGAATGCTATCTTGGATCTCGTGCCCCACATCGCCGAGCTGCTCAATGGGCAGACGGCGCACGGGGAAGGGGCGTAACGAAGCCGATGTTGGCCGCATCCCAAACGATGATGAGAATGCTGCGCGTAATGCTGCTCGCGTGGCTGCCCGCGGTGGCGATGGCCCAATTGACGTTGCCTGGCACGCCGGCGCCGAAGCCGCCGCAGGCCGTCAAGAAGGCCCCTCAGATGCCGGGCCAGCCAGCGCCGCAACTGCCCCCGGACCTGGCCGAGGGCCCGACGATCCGCGCCACAGTGAACGTGGTTCTGGTGCCCACGACGGTGACCGACGAAAAGGGGCGCTTCGTCCAGGGGCTGGAGCCGCAGGACTTTCTCCTCTACGACAACGACAAGCTGCAAACCATCAACCGCGACATTGCCGCGCTGCCTCTCTCGCTGGTCGTCTGCATCCAGCGCAGCAACAACATTGACGTGATGCTGCCGAAAATCCGCCGGATCGGCAACGTCATGAACGACCTGCTGATCGGCCAGGACGGCGAGGCCGCCATCATCGCCTTCGATCACCGGATTGAACTGTTGACGGATTTCACGCAGGACCCGGACAAGATTAATGAGGCCGTCCAGCAGATCCGTCCCGGGAGCATGACGTCGCGGCTGAATGACGCGATGCAGGCAGCGATTCGCATGCTGCGCTACAAGAGAGACCGGCGGAAGGTCATCCTGCTGATTGCCGAGACGCTTGACCGCGGCTCGGAGGCGAGCGTGAAGGAAGTAGCCACCGAGCTGCAACTGCACAACGTGGACGTCTATACCCTGAACATCAACCGGCTGGTGACCCGGCTGACGGAAAAGCCGCAGCTTCCGCGGCCGGATCCGTTCCCGCCGGGAGCGCGGCCGCGGCCGGGCATCGCGCCAAGCGACCCGACCACGCAGGCGCAGATGTCCGGTATGCCCGGTTATGCGGCGGAATTCGTGCCGGTGATTGAGGAGATTTTCCGCGCCGCCAAGGCGATTTTCGTGAAAAACCCGGCGGAAGTCTACACGAAATTCACCGGCGGCCGCGAATTCGGCTTCACCACGCAGGACGGGCTCGAGCGGGCGATTGCCGCCATCGGCTCGGAGATCCGCAACCAGTACATTCTCAGCTACTCGCCGAACAACAAGCTGGAGGGCGGCTTCCACCGGATCCGCGTGGAAGTGAACCGTCCGCGCCTGCGCGTGCGGACGCGGCCCGGCTACTGGATGGCCGCAGTGCCTGAGTAGGAGGGGGCGCGGCTCAGGCCGCGCGGCGGAACTCGAGAGCGCCGAAGCTGACGACGCTGTGAGGGTCGATGTTCCACTGCTCGTAGAGCCGCATGCGGCCGCGGGCCTGCGGAACGGCCTTCAGGAACGTGTAAAAGGGAGCGCTGCCGCACCACTTGAGATCGTCGTGGTTGGGCTGGACCAGCTCCCAGAAGCCTTCGGCGTCGCCCTGCTCCAGCCTTGCGATCCGCGCCCGGTCGCGCTCGGCCACTTCGAGCATTTCACCCCGTTGCGCCTCGGCCTGGATGGGATCGCCGTAGCGCCGCCCCATGTGGGCCATGTCGACGCCAAGCACCCAGCAGAGCCGGTTGCCCTCGGTGGCCTGGAGCTCGCCGAGGGCCTCGAAGAATTCGCGGACTCCCTCATCGTCCTCCGGCCTGCCGCCGCGGTACAGGCTGCGGGCGAACGGACCGACGAGGATGGGCAGAATGCGCACCTCGGGGCCGAACAGAGCCTGAAGGAACACGACCTGAAATTCGATGGAGTGCTCGACGGCGTGGCAGTAGTCCTCCATCTTTGAAGCGCGCGGGGCCTTTGAAGCGAGCTGCTCCACAAGCGGGCGCTCCGTGCGGGCGGCGCCAAAGGGCGTGATGAAATCCTTCCGTGTCAGGCCGAATTTTTCCGGCTCGCCGTAATGGGAGGTTCCGAGGACCACGAAGACCCGGTCGGCCAGGCCGGGCGCCAGCGCTCGATACGCCTCGCGGTAGCTGGCCCAGCCGCCCTCGGGGCTGACGTGCGGGGCGGCAATGCCGATGAGGTCTTCGGCGTCCGCCCCCGCCTCAAGCCCCTTCTGGCTGAGCCACTCACGCAGCATGCCGGCTTCTTCCGGGTAGGCGCTGCCGGCGTGGGCGGGTTGGCGCACCGGGGACTCGGCGAAGGCGCGCTGCCGGGCCTCTCTCATCTCTTCGAAGACCGGGCCTTCGAGGAAGCCGGCGCGTTCGAGTGCGTCCTTCAGGTGCGTCATGATCTCCCCGCTGCGGAGGTCGTTCGTCATCCGATAGATGGCGGCGCGCAGGTCGTCCTCGCTCTGCTCGCCGTCAAACATGGCCAGCAACGGCACCAGCGGCGGCGGAACGATGAGCGTGACGTCGGAATAGCCGAACGGATCGCGCATCATCAGGCCCGGACGGTCCTCGAGCGGCGAGGGCAGAAAATCGAGGTCCATCCGCAGGCGGGGTAGTGGTTTCGACATCACTCCATCATAATGTGAAGTACCCCCGCCCCACGGCGGGGCGTTGCTCACTACTTCCATTGCACCAGGAGCCGGGCATGAGGGAAAGGCTGGATGATCGACAGATCGGCGAGGCGCTGGCGTCGCTGCCGGAGTGGAGCGTGGAAGACGGCAGGTTGTGCCGCCGGTACGTCTTCCCGTCGTTTGCGCATGCCTTCGGCTTCATGGCGGCTGCGGCCACGGTCATCGAAAAGATGGACCACCATCCGGAATGGACCAACGTCTACAACCGGGTGGAGGTGCGCCTTTGGACGCATGACGCCGGAGGCATCACGCGGCTGGACATCGAGCTGGGCCGGCGCCTGGAAGATCTGGCAGCAAGACTCCTATGAAGAAAAATCTCGCACTGGTCATTGCTCTCGCGCTGCCTCTGTGCGCGCAGCCGACATTTCCGGGCTCGCCCCACCTCGATGCCGCCATTGAAGAGGCCATCGCCAGGGACCAGATCCCCGGCGCCGTGTGCCTGGCCGGGAAGGTGGAGCGCGATGGACGCCTCACGGTGCTGCATTTCCGCGCGTATGGGAACCGCGCGCTGGCGCCGCAGCGGGAGGCGATGACGACGGACACGATCTTTGATGCTGCGTCGCTGACCAAGGTGGTGGCGACCTCGGCCTCGCTGATGAAGCTGTTCGAACAGGGCAAGGTGCGGCTCAACGATCGCGTCACCGAGTATCTGCCGCGTTTCCAGGGCGGCAAGAGCGACATCACCGTGCGCCACCTGCTGACTCATTTCTCCGGGCTTCGAGAAGACCTTGACCTCGAGCCCGCCTGGTCGGGCTATGAGACCGGCGTCGAAAAGGCGCTCGTCGATCCCCCCATCGCCGAACCCGGGCAGCGGTTCATCTATTCCGACATCAATTTCATCCTGCTCGGCGAGATTGTCCGCGTCGTATCCGGCCGTCCGCTGGACCAGTTTGCGCGCGAGGAAGTCTTCGAGCCGCTCGGCATGAAAGAGACGACTTTCAACCCGCCGGCGGAATGGATTCCGCGCATTGCGCCCACGGAAATCGTGAATGGAAAACTGCTGCGCGGAACCGTGCATGACCCCACCACACGCTACATGGGCGGAGTGGCCGGCCACGCCGGCATGTTCACGACGGCGGAAGACCTGGCGCGCTTCGCCACCGTGATTCTGAATCTGGGCCGGCTGCCCGATGGGCGGCAATGGGTGAGCCCGCTCACGGTGCGCAAGTTCGCCGAGCCGCAGACGCCGCCGATCCAGCCGACGCTGCGGGGTCTGGGGTGGGACATCGACTCGCCGTATTCCGGTAACCGCGGCGAACTGTACCCGCTTGGCTCGTTCGGCCATACCGGTTTCACCGGGACTTCGCTCTGGATTGACCCCGAGACGCGCAGCTTCGTCATCCTGCTGGCCAACAGCGTGCATCCGCACCGGCGCCCGGCCATTACGCCGCTGCGGTCGAAGGTGGCCACCATCGTGGCCGCCGCCCTCGGCATCGATGTGCCTGGGGTCTCGCTGACCGGTTTCAACGAACTTCAGCCGCTGCGCGCCCTGGGGCGCAACGTCGAAGTGCTCACCGGACTGGACGTGCTCGCGCAGGACGGTTTCCGGCCGCTGGCCGGCAGGCGCGTGGGACTCATCACGAACCACACCGGACTGACCCGCGACGGCCGCCGCAATGTCGATGCGATGCTGGCCGCCGGCATCCGCGTCACCGCGCTTTTCTCGCCGGAGCACGGGTTGCAGGGGGCCGAAGACCGCGAGGACATCAGCCACGGCAAAGACCCCGCGACAGGCATCCCCGTCTGGAGCCTGTACCACGGCAAGGATCGAAAGCCCACGGCCGCCATGCTGCGGGATGTGGATGTGCTGGTGTTCGACATCCAGGACATCGGCGCCCGCTTTTACACGTATCTGACGACCATGAAATACGCCATGCAGGCAGCGGCCGAGGCAAAATTGCCCTTCTACGTCCTCGACCGTCCGAACCCGATCACGGGCGCCCATGTGGAAGGGCCAATGCTCGACCCCGAGGCCGTTTCCTTTGTCGGGTGTTCCGTCCTTCCGCTCCGGCACGGAATGACGCTCGGCGAGCTGGCGCGGATGATCAACGCGGAAGAAAAAATCGGCGCGCAACTGGAGGTCGTGCCGGTGAAGAACTGGCGGCGGCGGGACTGGTTTGACTCGACAAATCTGACCTGGGTCGACCCGTCCCCAAACATGCGCTCGCTGACGGCCGCGCTGCTCTATCCGGGCGTGGCGATGCTGGAATCCTCGCCGAATTATTCGGTGGGACGGGGCACGCCGGCGCCCTTTGAACAGATTGGCGCGGACTGGATTGACGGCCCGCAACTGGCCTTCTACCTGAACCGGCGCATGGTGCCGGGAGTGCGCTTTTATCCGGTGCGATTCACCCCGTCAGACTCGAAATTCAAGGGCGTTTCCGTTCAGGGCGTCCGGTTCGTGATCGTGGACCGGGAGGGCTTTTCATCGCTTCGGCTGGGGCTGGAGCTGGCTGCCGCCCTGCAGAAACTGTACCCCGGCAAGATTGATTTGCAGGCCAATTACCGCCTGATTGGCAGCCGGGCCGTCATCGAGGCGCTTCAGCGCGGGGAGGATCCGCGGTCGCTGGAGCCGCGCCTTCAGGTAGAGTTGCGGGAATTTCTCGAGAAGAGATCCCGGTATCTGCTGTACCCCTGAAGCGTGTCCAAAAAGAAAATCAGGGCCGCCCCTGCGGCGGGGAGGCGGCCCTGATGGCATTTGGCGGGTGGCTGCTCCGGATTTATGCCGCTTGAGGGTTCTTCGGCGGACGGCCACGGCGCCGGCCGGTGGGCGACGGCGCTGCGGCTTTCTTGACGGCCTTTTTCTGCTGCAAGGCCAGCATCCATGCAGGCGGGCGCCCGCGGCGCTTGCCCTGCCCGCGCGCGAGTTTTTCCAGCGCCACGAGCACCTCTTCGATCCTCTCCCGCTCCTGGCGCAATTCGGCGATCATCTTGAGAATATCCATATCGCTTTTCCGATGCTCCCTGTTGGCCCGGCCTGTTCGACTTTGCGGGCCGCTGTTCCGCTTTCGGAACAGAGCGGCCGGCTATATGCCGAGCCTCACCATATTCTTACCCCAAAATTGATGGGATTACAAGAGTCCTGTTCCAAAAACGTAACAAGCAAGGGGGCACGGGTGCCTATGGACGGCCCCCGGAAGCGGCGCGGCGCTGCCGATTCCAGAAAAGATAGAACGGCAGGCCACAGAGAATGAGGCCCAGTCCAAGCAGGGATTCCCGGGCAGAATGGAGCAGTGTCTCGACCGTCAGAAATCCCGCAACTCCAACAAAAAGAACAGGAATCGCCGGATAACCAAGCGTGCGGTACGGCCGGGGAAGCTCCGGCAATTTTCTGCGCAGAACCAGCACCGCCGCGCCGGCCATTCCATAAAGGATCCAGCTTGGGAATATGACGAGCGTTACCAGTTGATCGTAGCGGCCGCTCAGGACAAGGACGGCCGACCAGGCGCTCAGGGCGAGAATCGAAAAGCCGGGAGCGGCATGGCGCTCGTGAACGGCGCTGAAACGCCGGAAAAAGTATCCATCCCGGGCCATGGCATACGGCACGCGGGACCCGCTGAGAATGGAGCCGTTCAATGCGGCGAAAATCGAGATCATGGCCGCAATGCTGACCAGGCTGGCGCCCCAGGGGCCGATGGCTCGCTGCATCATGACCGCGGCCACGCGGTCTGAGCCGGCCACTTCCTCCGGGCTGAGTACGCGGAAATAGGCCACATTTGTCAATAAATAAATCGCCATCACCGCTCCGGTTCCGAAAATCAGCGCCCGGGGCAGATTCCGCTGCGGCGATTTCACCTCGCTGGCCACCATGCTGAGGTTGTTCCAGCCGTCATACGCCCACAGCGCGGCCACAAGGGCCGCGAAAAATCCGGCCACGCCGCCGCGCGCACCCGTCAGGGCCGCGCCGGCATGCGGCGCGGAAGGAGATGCAAGCCCGACGCCGATGATCCAGCCGATGAGCAGCACTTTCAGCACCGTCACCGTTACCTGCACGCCGCCGCCCACGCGGATGCCGAACCAGTTCAGCCAGCCGAGCGCAAGGATGACGCCGATGGCCAACAGTTGCCCGGCGCTGACATCCAGCGGCGCCCCGCCGGCGCCCAGCGGGAGAGGAATCACGAAGGCCGTCCGCTCCAGTTCGGGGCGGAAATTGGCCAGGTAATAGAAAAACCCCGTGGCAAGCGTGGCGATGGATCCGCTCTTGGCCACCCACATCTGCGTCCACCCGTACAGGAAGCCCCAGAAAGGCCCGTAGGCGGCCTTGAGGTAGTTGTATTCGCCGCCGGCCTCGGGCATCATGGACGCCAGCTCAGCATAGGTCAGGGCCCCGGCCAGCGAAAGCAGCCCGCCAAAGACCCAGACGGCAAAAACAAGTTCGGCGCTACCTGTTTCGAGCACCATCTTGCGCGGCACCAGGAAAATGCCGCTTCCGATGACCGTGCCGACGACAATGGAAGCCGCGCCCCAGACACCAAGCTCCCTGCGCAGTCCCGTCAACGGGCCTCCTCCCGGTCCAACATGGGCGACGCAGCCAGCGAAACGGCCACGGTGGTGACGGTGCCGATCAGTACATACCAGGTCCAGGCCACCGGCGTGGCGAACCGGAGATAGAGGTTTACACCCAGCCCGGCCAGCATGCCGGCGATTGCCGAGCGTTCGCTGACGCGCGTCGTAAGCACGCCGAGCAAAAAGACGCCCAGCAGCGCCCCATAGAGGATCGAGGCAATCCCCAGGCCGGCCTCCAGGACGCTTTTCACGTGGCGCGACAGCACTCCGATGCCGAGCAGCACCGCTCCCCAGACAAGCGTGGTCAGCCGCGCCAGGCGGAGGTAGTGCGATTCGCCATGGTGGCGATATTTCTGCCTGTAGAAATCCATGACGGTGGTCGAGGCCAGCGAATTGAGCGCCGCGCTCAGATTCGACATGGCCGCGGCGAGGATGGCGGCGATGACCAGGCCGCTGACGCCCGGGGGCAGCGAATTCCAGATGAATTCGGGATAAATCCGGTCAGCCGGCTGCGGTGGAGCAGCGCCGGTGTCCTGGTAATGCTTCCAAAGGATGAGCCCGATCACCAGAAAAAGGGTGAACTGAAAAAAGATCACCACCCAGCTTCCAAACAGGGCCTTGCGCGCATCGGAAATGTTCTTCGCCGACAGCAGCCGCTGCACCATGAGCTGCTCAGTGCCATGGCTGGCGGTGGTGAGGAAACAGCCGCCGAGGACGCCCGCCCAGAAGGAATACTGTCGCGAGAGGAACTCGAGCGTGGGCTCGAAGCGGAAATCGAAAACCTGAAGCTTTCCCGCCGCCGCGGCCGCGCGAAGGACTTCGTGCCAGCCGCCGTGGATCTGGTCGAGCATCACAAAAAGGCTGATGATGGCGCCGCCGACGTAAAGGAACATCTGCACGACGTCGGTCCAGATGACCGCGGTCATGCCTCCCTCGAAGGTGTAGAACAGTGTCAGGCAGACGATGACGACGATGGAGGCGATCTCGCCGGTGCCGAGAACAATGCTGACGACGATCGAAATGGCAAACACGCGGACGCCTTCGGCCAGCGCGCGCAGCAGCAGGAACGTGCCGGCGGTGACGCGGCGCAGCCGCGGGCCGAAGCGCCGCTGCATCAACTCATAGGCGGTGAACAGCTCGCCCCGGAAATAATGCGGCATGAACAGCAGCGAGATGACGATTCGTGCCAGCAGGTAGCCGAAAACGACCTGGAGGAAACCGAAGTTGCCGTGAAAACTGAGCGCCGGAGTACCGATGACGGTCAGCGTGGAAGTTTCTGCCGAGACGATGGAGAAGCCGATGGCCCACCATGGCGTCGTGCGACCGCCCAGGAAGTAGTCCTTGAGACTCTTCTGGCTCTTGCGAAAGTGCGCTCCGAACCAGGTAATGCCGATCAGGTAGAGCAGGATGACGCCCAGATCGAAATAGCGCATGAGAATTTCAGATTCTACCACCAGCCCCGCGCGGGCTTCGGCGCGGCCGGAAGAAACGCCCCGCACGGCGGCGGCATCCATCCAGACGGATCGGGGAGCCGCCTGCTTGCAGGGTGGAAACGGCTTCCGATATACTCCGCAAGTGTTTGGTTGCGGGAACCCCCGAGGTTCCACCGGCCGTCCCCGGGTGAGGGAGGGCAGGCATTGATGATACAAATATCCAGGAGGCTCGTGGTGCTCAAGACCATCCAGGCAACAATTGCAGGAATCGCGCTGCTCAGCCTTGGCAGCCTGGCGCTGTGGGGCCAGGAGGCCAGGCAGCCGCAATGGAAGGATCGCGCCGAATACGATCTCGTTGAACTGATCAAGAAGGAGCAGAATCCCCAGGCCCGGCTCCAGCTTCTCCAGCAGTGGGAACAGAAGTACCCTACGTCGGACTTCCGCGACGGCCGTTACGAGCTGCTCGTGCAGACCTACCAGCAGCTTGGCAAGGCGAAAGAGATGCTGGACACGGCAAAGGCCTGGGTCGCCTTCAATCCGAAGGCGCTCACCGGCTGGTACTGGATCAACCTGCTGACGGTGAGCATGAACGACACGTCCGCGCCGGCGCTCGAGCAGGGCGAAAAGGCGGCCAAAGCCCTGCTGGAGCTCTGCGAGGACTACTTCAGTCCGGCCAAGAAGCCGCCGCAGGTGACCGAGGAGCAGTGGAAACAGCAGAAGGCTACCACGGAGTATGTCGCCTACCGCACGCTGGGCTGGGTCGCGATGGAGCGTAACCAGTACCTCGATGCCGACAAGTACTTCATTGAGGCGCTGAAGCGCAACCCGAATGACGCCCAGGTATCCGCCTGGGCGGGCCGCGCCAACGTGCGCACGCGCCAACTGGAACGGCAGGGCATTGCGCTGTTTCACTTCGCCCGCTCGGCCGTCTATTCCGGTCCAGGCTCCTTCCCCGAAAACGTGCGCCAGCAGTTGCTGTCCACCTTCGAGAAAAACTACGTCAACTTCCACGGCAGCAAGGACGGCATGGATGAGGTCATCAAGCTCGCCCAGACGACGGCCATCCCTCCGGAGGGTTTCAAGATCGAGTCGCAGGACGAGATCATGGCCAAGCAGGAGGAGGAGCTGAAGAAGACCAACCCCGTGCTGGCCCTCTGGGTGGGCATCAAGCGCGAGCTCACTGGCCCCAATGGCCAGGCGTATTTTGAGAACTCGCTCAAGAACGCGCATATCCCCGGCCCGGATGGCATCGACGTGGGCGGCACAAAGGTGACGCGGCTGAAGGGCACCGTCGTCAGCGTCGATCCGCCGAAACGGCCGAAGAAGGTCGTGCTCGGCCTCAGCTCGCCCAATATGAGCGAAGTGACGCTGGTGTTCGAGAACCCGCTGCCGGCGGCCCCTGAGCCTGGCACGGAGCTTGAGTTCGCAGGCGTTGTCACGGAATACTCGCTCGAGCCCTTCAACGTGACCTTCGAGGTCGAGCCGAAGGATGTCATCGGCCTGCCTGCGCCGAAGAAGGCCCCTGCGGTGAAGAAGGCTCCCGCGAAAGCCGTAAAGAAATAAAAGAGCGTCCCAACCGCGAGCCTCGGTTTGGTGCGAAAGCCGGCCCCACAGGGGCCGGCTTTTTCATGGCGATTGCAGCCGATGTGCCCCGGCGCGCTTCGTGCGTCTGAGCCGCGAGAACGAGCGTCCATGACCCGCTGATATCCTGCCGGGTCATGGATGCCCCTTCTGCTCGCTCCCTGTTCCCGTTCCAGTCCCGCCTCGGTCAGAGCTTCCTTTTCCGTGCCCGGCGCGGCCTGTCCTTTGAGCTCCCAGTCCGGCGACATGCTCCCATGGACGAGGGTTCTCTCTGCCGGTGATAGACTCACTTGCGGACACCCTTTGTATCGCCATGGAACCCACGCCGTCTTCTCTTTCCGCGCCGCCAAAAGCCGAGTTACCGCAGCGCAACGTCGCCGTCGATGTTTTCCGCGGCCTTGTGATGATCCTCATGATGGCGGAGGTGCTCCGCCTGGCCGAGGTGGCCCGCGCTTATCCGGGTAGCCGCTTCTGGGCTTTCCTCGCTTACAACCAAACGCACGTCGAATGGGCGGGCTGCTCGCTCCACGACCTGATCCAGCCGGGCTTCTCCTTCCTGGTGGGCGTGGCGCTGCCATACTCGATTGCCAGCCGGATGGCGCGGGGAGCCACCTTCGGCAAGCTGTTCGCCCATGCCATCTGGCGGTCTTTCGTGCTCGTCGTGCTTGGCATCTTCCTGCGCTCGCTCCATAGCCCGCAGACGAATTTTACCTTCGAAGACACGCTCACACAGATCGGGCTCGGGTATCCGTTCCTGTTCCTCCTCGGATTCGCCCGCCCGAAGACGGTATGGACATGGTTCGGGCTGATCCTGTTCGGCTACTGGCTGGCTTGGGCGCTGTATCCGCTTCCTGGCCCGGACTTCGACTGGGCGCGCGTCGGCGTGCCGCCCAACTGGCCGCACCACTTCCACGGGTTCATGGCCCACTGGAACAAGAACAGCAATCTCGGTGCGGCCTTCGATCAGTGGTTCCTGAATCTTTTCCCGCGCCCCACGCCGTTCGTGGCCAACCGCGGCGGCTATCTCACCCTGAACTTCGTCCCCACGCTTGGGACGATGATCCTGGGCCTGGTCGCCGGGCGTTGGCTGCGGCAGCTTGGGCCGCAGGCGTCGCTCACAAGGATGTGGATCGCCGCCGGCGCGGGCGTGGCCTCCGGGCTCGCGCTGCACTGGCTGGGCATCTGTCCGGTGGTGAAACGCATCTGGACGCCGGCCTGGACGCTGTTCAGCGGCGGCGCCTGCTTCGCCATCCTGGCGGCGCTCACCTGGCTGATCGACGTGAAGAAGAGCCGCTGGTGGACGCTCCCCTTTGTCGTCGTCGGGATGAACTCGATCGCCGCCTACATGATCGCTCATCTGTTCGAAGACTTCTTCCGTTCCACCTTCCGCATCCACCTCGGACCGAATTTCTTCCGGGTGTTCGGAGACGGCCTGCAACCCCTGCTGGAGGGCGCGGCCATCCTGCTCTGCTACTGGCTGATCCTGTTCTGGATGTACCGCCGGAAGCTTTTTCTCAAGATTTGAGCCGCGCCGAAATCTGGTCCGGCGTCGGCCCCCGCAGACCCCGCCGCCAGCGCGGGAAACCTGGCAACAGCGCCGGTCATCCGATGGCGATTCAATCCGGCGACCGCTCGCGCTATTGAAGAATCACCTGCTGTCCATCTTCAAGCCCGGCCAGCACCTCGGTCTTGATGCCGTTCGAAATGCCCAGCTTGACCGCCACGCGGCGGCGGCCCTTCTCCTGAGACGGGTCCGGCACTTCGACGCTCGGCTTGCGGTCCCTGTCATAGACGACCGCGGCTTCGGGAACCAGAAGCACGTTCTTTTTCTCTTCGAGAATGATCTCAGCGTTCGCGCTCATGTTGGCCTTCAGCTCGCGCCCGGGGTTGTGGATGGAAACCTGCACCTCGAATGTCGTCACGTTGTCCTTCTCAACGCCATATGGCGAAATGCGGTACACCCTGCCTTCAAACTTGCGGTCACGGAAACTTTCCAGCACAATTCGCGCCGGCTGCCCCAGAAAGACCTTGCCGATGTCGGCCTGGTCCACCCTGCCGCGGACGAAGACGTCGCTCATGTCGCCCAGCGTGAACAGCGCCGTGGCCTGCGATCCCAACACGAGGATCGAACTGACGGCATTGCCCACTTCCACGTTGCGAGCCAGCACCAGTCCGTCGATCGGGCTGATGATGGTCGCATTCCGCAGATCCTCTTCGGCGCGTTCAAGCACCGCCTTCGCCTGCGCCACCTGGGCTCGGGCGCGGGCAATTTCAGCGCGGCTGACCGCCAGCGCCCGGATGGCCGCGCTCTGCCTGTTAAGCGCAAGCTGATAAGCCTTGTCGGCATCCTCGGCCACGTTCTTCGCGATCAGGCCGTCGCGCAGCATCTGGTGCGCCCGCTCCATGGCCGATTTCAGGAAGGGCAGCTCCGGCCCTTCGGCCTCCACCCTGTTGCGTTCGTATGTGGCCAGGGCGCTCTCTTCCATGGCCTGGGCCGATTGGAGGTTGGCCCTCGCCTCGCGCACCCGCGCTGCCAGTTCCTCCTTGTCCAGTTCGGCCAGCACCTGGCCGGCGCGCACCGTGTCGCCGTAGTTGACGTAAATGTTCTTCACGATTCCGCTCGCCTTGGACTTCACCTCGACGATGGCGCGCGGCTCGATCTTGCCGGTGGCCACGACCACGCGGGCGATATCGCCACGCTCCACCCGCGCGAGTTTCGAGGGATCCACCTGGTGGTTCGGCTTCAGGGCGGCCCGCAGCGCCGCGCCAGCGCCAATAAGAACAGCCAGCACCAAGCACGACCAGATCCAGATCTTCCCCTTCCCGCGCCTGCCATTGTTCGCCATAGGTAAAAAACTCCGTTCCATTCCCGGATACGCATGGCGGACGGAAAAGTTCCCTGCGCCCCGCATCACAGGCGGGCCGGCCTCGCGTATGATGAACGTCATGCTGAGACGGACGTTTCTGGGATGCGCAGGCGCCGCGGCGGCCTGGGGCTCGAAAGAGGGGCGGACCGCAGAGCTGAAGCAGGCGGCGGCGGAGATGGTGGAGGGGCGCCGCAAGCTGACCCAAGAGATGGTTGACTCCATCTACTCGTTCAGTGAACTCGGTTATCAGGAATTTGAGACCTCCAACTACGTCACTGGCATTCTGGAAAAGCACGGCTTCCGCGTCACGCGCGGGGTGGCCGGAATGCCCACGGCGTGGGTGGCGGAGTGGGGCCAGGGAACTCCGGTGATCGGCTTCATGGCCGACATCGACGGGCTGCCGGAGACCTCGCAGACGCCGGGTGTCGCCTACCACAAGCCCCTTATTGAAGGAGGGCCCGGCCATGGCGAGGGGCACAACGCCGGCCAGGCGGTGAACGTCACCGCCGCGCTGGTGGTGCAGGAGCTGATGAGGCGGCACGGCCTCCGCGGCACGCTGCGCGTGTATCCGGGCGTCGCCGAAGAGCTCGTCGGCAGCCGCACCTACATGGTGAACGCGGGGCTGTTCCGCGATCTCGACGTGATGTTGAGCTCGCACATCGCGGCTGAATTTGGGACGAACCATGGGCCGGTGGGCACGGGCCTGGTCAGTGTGGAATATACCTTCCGCGGCCGCAGCGCGCATTCGGCCGGCTCGCCCTGGGCGGGCCGCAGCGCGCTGGATGCCGTGGAGCTGATGAACGTCGGCTGGAATTACCGGCGCGAGCACCTGCGGCCGGAGCACCGGTCGCATTACGTGATCACGCAGGGCGGCGATCAGCCCAACGTTGTGCCGCCGGTAGCCAAAGTCTGGTACTACTTCCGCGAATGGGAGTATGAGCGCATCCAGGAGCTGCACGAAATCGGCTCAAGGATCGCGCGCGCCGCAGCCATGATGACCGACACCGAGGTCAGCGAGCGCACCCTCGGCGCGGCGTGGCCAGGGCATTTCAACAAACCACTGGCCGAGGCGCTGTACGCCAACATCCGGCGCGTAGGGATGCCGCAGTGGTCAGAGGCCGATCAGACGCTGGCCCGCGCGGCCCAGCGCGAACTTCAGGTAAAGGAAGAGGGCCTGAAAACCGAGGTTGCCGAGCTGCGCCCGCCCGATCCTTCGCGCCGCAGCTACGGGTCGGACGACATCGCCGAGGTGGGCTGGAATGTCCCAACGGTCGTGTTGCGATTCCCGGGCAACATTCCCGGCATGATCGGCCATCACTGGTCCAGCGGCATCTCGATGGCGACGCCGATCGCGCACAAGGGCGCCACCGCCGGCGCGAAGGCGCACGCGATGACCGCGCTCGACCTGCTGCTGAACCCGGATCTGGTGGCGGCGGCAAAGCAGTATTTCGCCGAGCAGACGAAGGAGCGCAAATGGCAACCGCTGATCCCGCCAGATCAGAAGCCTCCGGTGGAGATGAACCGGGACAAGATGGAGCGGTTCCGGCCGCAGCTTCAGAAGCTGTATTACAACCCGGCGCGCTATGCCACCTATCTGGAGCAGCTTGGCGTCGCGTATCCGACGGTGAAGAAGCCGTGAGGCAGCGGCTCGCACCGGCAGCCCGTCTCACTCGTATTTGAGCTCGCTGCCCAGCACGCTGTGCGGAATGGCGAAGACCGCCATCATCACGACCGCCGCGCCGAGCACCCACGGGCCGCCCCGTTCCGGTCCGCGGCGCAGCTTCAGCCAGGCGATCACCCACGCGAGCCAGGCTGCTGCGGTCTTGTTGTCCGTGAGGTCCGTGCCAAAAGGCCATCCCGTCCAGTAAGCGCCAAAAGCGTATTTCTGCACGATGGGGCCGAGCACGAGTCCGCCTACGGTCAGCAGTCCGAGAGTCCACAGGAGCAGCGTGCGGTATTGCGGCTGGGGGCGGAAGAACTCGAGCCCGGCGCGCGTGCCCACCAGCATCGACCCGAACATCGCCGCCACATGCAGCACCAGAATCGGCAGCGGAACTTCGCCGCGGAAACGGATGACGACCGGCTCGCCGCCCAGGGTCACGCGTTCGGTCCCGTCCTGGAGGATCACGCGATAAGCGAGCTTTCCCGCGGGCGGCTGCTGCGGGAGCCGGCCGGCGAGCTCCTCGCCATCGCGCGTCATTTCGACGTAGGTCCACGGGTCGCGCGTCTTGTACCGTTTCCAGGCCAGCGTGCCTCTGGTTTCGCTGCTGATGGCGGGCACGCGGATCACGGCATCACCCCCGCTGCTGCTCCGCGGAAGGCGGTAGCGGATCTCCTTGCCGGCAATCCGCACGCGGCCGGTCTTCGGATGCGAAGGGCCGGTCATCCGCTGATAAACGGCCGAGGCGGCGGTGAGCAGGAAAGCAAGAATCCAGAGAACCGCGGATCGGCGCAGCATGAGGTTATTCCTTCAGGATGCGATCGAAGTCGGCCTGCGTAAGGCGCATCGTGATCCACTCGCTGAGCCGCTGCGCCCCGAAGCGTTCATAGAATTCGAGCGCCGGGCGGTTCCAGTCGAGCACCGCCCACTCCATGCGGCCGCAGCCACGGCGCCGGGCTTCCTCCACCAGCCGGCGGAACATGGCTGCGCCCGCGCCGCGGCCCCGGAGCTCCGGCCGGACGAAGATGTCCTCCAGGTACAGCGTCGGCAGGGCGAGAAAGCTCGAATACGTCTCGAGCGTCAGCGCGTACCCGGCCGGCGTGCCATCGACGAACGCCAGCCACGCTTCGAGCCGCGGCTGCGGGCCGAAGATGTCGCGCACCAGCCTCTGCTGGGCATCGGCATCAGGGGGCGTCAGCTTCTCGTACTCGGCAAGCCCAAGGATCAGTTCAATGAGGACCGGCGCCTCTTCCGGGCGCGCGCGGCGCACTTCGATCATGCCGACATCCAGTGTAGCCGCAGCGCGGCCCGCGCCGCCGTTCAGCCCTTGATGACACCCATCGGGCGCAGCCGCGCCACCTTGCGGGCCAGCCCCGCGCGGTGCACCGTCTCGATGACCTCATCGACGTCCTTGTACGCCTCGGGCACCTCTTCGATGATGCCGTCGCGCGTCTCGCTGCGAACCAGAATGCCGCGCTCTTCCAGTTCCCGCTGCACCGCGCGCGCGTCGCGGCCGTGCTTGGCCGCATGCCGGCTGAGCACGCGCCCGGCCCCGTGGCAGACGCTGCCAAAGCTCTCCCGCATCGCCCCCTCGCAGCCGGCCAGCACCCACGAGGCAGTGCCCATGCTGCCGGGAATCAGTACCGGCTGGCCCACGCCGCGGTAATCGGCAGGAATTTCCGGATGGCCCGGCGGGAAGGCGCGCGTGGCGCCTTTGCGGTGGACCAGCACGTTCACGGTGCGGCCATGGTATTCGTACTTCTCACGCTTGGCGATGTTGTGGCAGACGTCATAGACGAGACCCAGCCGGACGTGTTTGCCAAACACCTTCTGGAAGGACCCGCGGACAAAATGCAACATCGCCTGGCGGTTGGCCCAGGCGAAGTTCGCCGCGGCGCGCATCGCCTTCAGATACGCCTGTCCCTCCGGGCTCTGGATGGGCACGCAGGCCAGTTGCCGGTCCGGCAGCGTGATGCCGTACTTCTTCATCGCCGCGCCCATCTGTGCGAGGAAGTCCGTGCAGACCTGGTGGCCCAGCCCGCGCGATCCGCTGTGAATCAGCACCACCACCTGCCCTTCCTCCAGCCCATAGCAGCGGGCCGCTTCCCCGTCATGCACGCGCTGGACGAACTGGATTTCCAGGAAGTGGTTGCCGCTGCCGAGCGTGCCGATCTGCGGGCGGCCGCGCTCTTTGGCGCGCGCGCTCACTTCGCCGGCATCGGCGCCGGCCAGGCGGCCGCGCTCCTCGCAATGCTCAATGTCGGAGGGCTCGCCATAGCCGTGCTCCACCATCCACTCCGCGCCCTGTTCGAGGATCTGGTTGAGCTGCTTCTCGCTGATGTCGAGGTGGCCCTTGCCGCCCACGCCGCAGGGCACGTCGCGGAACACCTGGTCCACCAGCTCCTTCAGGCGCGCGCGGACCTCGTCCTTCTCCAGATTCGTGCGGATCAGCCGCACGCCGCAGTTGATGTCATAGCCCACGCCGCCCGGGCTGACCACGCCGCTCTCCCAGTCCATCGCGGCCACGCCCCCGATGGGGAACCCGTACCCCTGGTGGATGTCCGGCATCGCCAGCGAGGGGCCGACGATGCCGGGCAGGCAGGCGACGTTCATCGCCTGCTCGAGCGAACGGTCCTTCTGCACCTGTTCGAGGATCGCGTCGCTGGCATAGAACAGCACATCGGTGCGCATGCCGTGGCGCACGCCTTTGGGAATCCTGAACCGGACTTCGTCGATCCGTTCGATCTGCATGTCAGATGTCGAGGAAAACCTCGGCCTCCCACATGCCATTTTGCTTCCGGATGGCGAGCTGATGGAAGGTGACCGCCTTGACGACGGTCCGCGGCCGGTGGCGCGCGTCGTCACGCGGCTCGCCCCTTGCCAGCGCGCTGACCGTGTCGCCGTCGAAGCGGAGGTCCTCAAACGCCGCCGGCACCCAACGCTCGCCGTCGAGCAGCCAGAGAACCTCGTTCAGCCAGTTGACGAGCCGCTCTTCCAGGGTCTCGCCGGTTATTTTCAGTGCGCGGTTCTCCAGTGGCCGCGCCTGCGACGGGTCGAGCGCGACAGCCGTCAGCGCTTCGGCGGCCCGGACAAAGAGTTCTTCGAGCGTGCCGGCGCGGACCCGGAAGCCCGTGTCCGCCGTATGTTCCAGCAGTTCAAACTCCGCCACGGGACTCACGCTCCCAGATGTTTTTCGAGAAATGGAAAGCCCAGCCTGCCGGAAAACTCGTGGCCTCGGGGAAAAATCTCGCTCTCAATTCTGTCCTCTGCGCCGAAAATCCTGTAGATTTTCTGGACTTCCGCGAACGAACGGCGAAATGCATCGACCGGAAAAATATCGTCTTTCTCCCCGGATTCGCAGAAAAGCGGCCGCGGTGCGATGAGGCCGGCCACATCATGCATCTCGCACCACTGGAGGATGCCCGGCACATAGTTGTCCATGCAGTGGGAGATGCTCAGGATTGAGTCGCGAAACGTGTTGAGATACCCGCTGATGAGAGCCGCCGCGATGCGCGGCTCCAGTGCGGCGCCGAACGTGGTGATGGTGCCGCCGCCGCTGATGCCCATCAGCCCGATGCGCCGCGAATCCACCTCCGGCCGCGTTTCCAGATAGTCCACCGCGCGCATCACATCGTAGACCCGCCATCCGATCATGGTCTCCCCAAACAGCAGGGCCGCACCCGCGGCCGGCTGGCAGGAGGACTGCCCGGGTCCGCGGCGGCGGCTGGCCGGATCGCGCCGGCAGCCGAATCCGAGCGGCTCGATGGCGAAGGCGGCGAAGCCGCGCTCGACGGCCTGCACCGCAAAGTCGTACTGGTAGGGGCCCTTCACCGTGCGGTCCTGCCCCTTCTCGTCAACCCCCGAGATGTCATCGACGCCGCGGCCATGGCCGGGGATGCAGATCAGCGCCGGCCGCGGCCGGGGCCGGTCCCTGGGCAGGAAGAAATAGCCGAACACGCCCAGCCCGGGGCGCGACTCGAAGATCACGGTTTCCCGCGTCCAGCCAGGAAAATCCCGCGTCTCGAGGACCTGGGTGTTTAGCGGGGTGCGCGCTGGAAAGCCGCCGAGCAGTTCCACGAGCTTCGCCCGCAGCCGCCGCTGCCAGGAGAGCGCTTCGCGCTGGTTGCGGGCGCGGAAGGCAAGGCGGCGCGGCATCTCCTCGTACCGTTTCCGCGTCCAGGCGAGCGAGTCGAACTCCTCCGGCCTGTACCGGCCATCGAACTGCTGGAGCGGGCCCGCATAGGCGGGCCTCTGCTGCGCTTTTGCCCGTTTCATGGCGGCGGCCGCGGCGGCAGCCGTGGCAAGATCCCTGCGTGTGATCACAGCCACAGGAATATCACGGCCGCGACCCCGCCGGAACGCTCCCGTGATGGACGCGGCACAAAGGGCGCTAAGCCCCGGCCCACGCTTCGGCGTCAAAACCCACCAGCACCTTCGAGCCCTTCACCAGAATCGGACGCCGGATCAGGTTTGGGTTTTCGCTCATCAGCCGCAGCGCCTCCTGGCGCGGCGGCGGATTGTTTTTCATGTCGAGCTGCCTGTAGAGTTCATTCTTCGGATTCAGGAATTCGCGGTAGTCCCGTCTGCCGATGAGGCGGTCGAGCTCTTCCACCGTGAGGCCCCTCGACAGGTCGACCATTTCGAACTCTTTTCCCGCTTCAGCCAGGAAACTCCTGGCCTTCCGGCAGGTGGTTCAGGTGGGTTTGGCATAGAACTTCAGCTTCGGCATGGCGTTGATGATAACGCACTCCAGAAGCGGCTGCCGGCGCGGCCCGAACGCGCGCCCGGCTGGCCGTTGTCCGCCCCCACCGCTCGCCCTTATCGGAGGCGCTCGGGCCGCGCCTCCGATGCGCGAGCAAAATGGCGCGGATCACAGCCTGGACTCAAATCGCGTTTCGCCATCCAGCGCGGCGGGCAAGGACGCGCTCACCGCAGCTTCGCAAAGCGGTTCCGGACTTCCTGCTCGAATTCACGAATATGGGAGACGGCGAACTCCAGCGGATCGATCGTCGTGTCCACGATCAGCGGCGTCAGGTCCATGCCGAAGATGATCGCCTGCGCCTGGTCCACGGCGTGGCTCTGGAAGTAAGTTGCGTTGGCGCGGCGCCGGCCCAGCGTGGCCAGGTCATAGCGCTTGCCGCCGGCGATCTGGGAATCGAACACGCCCAGCAGCGCGGCCGAGAGGTTCTCGTGGGCGCTGACGTCGAAGACGACCTTCTTCGCATCGGGCAGCCAGTCGAGATCGCGCCACACTTCGCAGCCGAGCAGCCGCGCGGGCCGCTGTTCGGCGGGCAGGCTGCGGATGGCCTCGATCAGCCGCAGCGCCACGGCGACGTGCGTGTCGTGCTTGTCGCAGAGGTTGTGCGTGTAGACGATCTCCGGGCGCGCTACCGAGAGTGCCTGCTTCAGGTCCTCCACCGGATTGCGGTTGGAGCCGTCCTTGATCTCGCGGCTCGGGTAGTCGAGGAAGACGCACGCGCCATATTCGCCGATCATGGCCGCCTTTTTCTGCTCGATGTGGCGGACGCGCACCATGTCCTCGTCCGTGTAGTGGGCGTAGTCGCCCTCGCGCGCGCTGCCTGCGCCATCGGTGACGATGACACAGGAGAACCACTGGTCCGGCTTCTGGAAACAGGCGAGGATGCCGTCCATTGCCATGATCTCGATGTCGTCCTGATGGGCGCTGACGCCGAGCCGCGTGGTGCGGGCCAGCGCGCCAGGCAGCGGCGCGCCATCGGGAACATAAATTTCGGAAGTTGATTTATGAAACTGCATGGAAAATCACCTCATCCTTTCTTCGGGATCACCGGCAGGCTGGCCGCGGCGATCGACTGGCCCACGCGGCGGCTCTTTTCGTCCGGCAGCGCGATCTGCACCCTGGCCGCCAGCTCGGGGAACTCGGCGGCGAGCACGCGGCGGGCCTGCTCGATCATGACGTCGCCTCCGGGACCGGTGGTGACGCGGCCGAGCACAAGAATGTGCTTCAGCTCGTAAAAGTCCGCATAATGGCCGACCGCGTAGCCGAGCTCCGTGCCGATGGTCTCGTAAACTTTCCGCACCAGCGGGTCGCCGTCCTTCATGCGCTGCTGGAGTTCGACCAGCCGCTCGGGCAGCGGCATGGCGGCGTCGAATTCAATGCCGGCCTGCGTGGCAATGCGGTTGGCGCCCACCTGCGAGAAGTATTGCACCCCACAGCCGGCGTCGCCGCTCCACTCGTCGACGGGCGCGTCCTCGCGGTAGTCGATGGGGGCGAAGGCGAGCTCGTTCAGCCACCCGGTGATGTTGCCGTGAGCATCGGCGTATCCGGCCGCCAGGCTCGACCCCATGGCGATGCCCAGCACCGGGTTGTCATTCAGCGACATGGATCCGGCCAGCGCGGTCACTTCGCCGTCGTTCACCACTTCCAGCGGCACGCCAAGCTCGTCGCGGATCCGCAGGAACAGATCGGCGACCTTCGCATCAAAGACGTCCTTCGGCACCCCGCGGAACAGCGATGCCACGCGTACGCGGTTGTTGATGTAGACGCCGGCAGCCGAGCCGCCCACCGCGTCCAGCCGCGGCAGATGCGCAGCGGCGCGGCGGATCGAGTCCATGATGCCGTCGTAGTGGTATTGCGGGTCGCTCTGTGGGCGCGGGTCCCACGGGACCTCCTCGCTGTAGACCACCTGCCCGTCGATCACGGCGCTGGCCTTGCGGTCGCTGGCGCCGAGGTCGAAGCCCACACGGCAACCGTCGAGGTGGCGCCCCAGCGGGCTGGAGGTTTCCCGCGCCGGCGGGACCTGATCGGCCGGCAGGATCTCGATCGTGAACGGCCGCTCGTAGACGCCGCTCATGAACTCATGATCAAAGGCGCGCGCGCCGCCGGGCGAATACACCGCGCGGAGATATTCGCCGATGCGCGGCGAACCACCGGCGTATACCTTCCATCCTCCGCGCTGCCAGAGGAGGAATTTCAGGATCCGTTCGACGTAGCGGTAGTTCAGCTCGAACTCGGGCGCCTCTTCCGGCAGCACCATGGTTTCAAAACGGGAGATGCTGCCATCGCTGCGCTCGAGAGCCAGCACATAGGGCGCGGCGCCACGCTGGCGGGCCAGCTCGCGGAAGGCGCGGTTCCACAGCGAAGCGGGCAGGAACTTCGGGTCGAGCTCGGGGATGAATCGGGGCTGAATGGAGAGAAGCGAGGAAGACATGGCGGACATCACCCTCCATTATGATCACAGTGGGGGCGATATACTGGCATTTCAGACGAGGCTGACACCATGGCATTCATCCACGAAGACTTCCTGCTGGCGACGCCGGCGGCGCGGCGGCTCTATCACGACTACGCCCGGGACGAGCCGATCCTCGACTATCACTGCCACCTGCCGCCCAAGGACGTGGCCGAAAATCGCCGCTTTGCCAACCTGTTTGAGATCTGGCTGGAGGGAGACCATTACAAGTGGCGCGCCATGCGCGCCAACGGCATCCCGGAAAAATACATCACCGGGGACGCTTCGCCAAAGGAGAAATATCTGGCCTGGGCGCGCACCGTTCCGAACACGCTGCGCAATCCCCTCTACCACTGGACGCACCTCGAGCTGAAGCGCTATTTCGGCATCGACGAACTACTGGACGAAAAGAATGCCGAACGCATCTGGGACCAGGCCAATGCGCTGCTTGCCGGCGAGAGCCTGCGCGCGTGGGGCATCCTCGAGAAGTTCAGGGTACGGGCTGTTTGCACCACCGATGATCCGGCCGACGATTTGCGCTGGCACCGCCAGATCGCCGCTTCCGGGCTGAAGACGAAAGTCTTCCCCACGTACCGCCCGGACCGCGCCTTTCTGGTGGACCGCCCGGAGCAGTTCAACGCCTGGCTCGGGCGGCTGGCGGCGGCGGCCAACATTGACATCGCCGACTTCCAGAGCTTCCTCGATGCCCTGAAGAAACGTCACGACGCGTTCCACGAGATGGGCTGCCGGCTCAGCGACCACGGACTGAACGTCTGCTTCCCCACGCCATGCTCGCAGGAAAAGGCATCGGAAATTTTCGAAAAAGCGCGTGCTTTCATTCCGGTTTCACCCGAGGACAGGGACCAGTTTGCCGCTTTTCTGATGCTGTTCTTCGGCCGTCTGGACGCGGAAAAGGGCTGGACAAAACAGCTCCATCTGATGGCGCGGCGCAACAACAATACGCGCCGCTTCCGCGAGCTGGGGCCGGACACCGGCTTTGACTCGATCGGAGACTGGCCGCAGATGGACGCGCTCGGCGCATACATGGACATGCTGGAAAGCGAAGGCGCGCTGCCGAAAATGATCCTCTACAATCTGAACCCGGCCTGGAATTACGCCTTCGCCACCATGATCGGCAATTTCCAGGATGGCTCGATTCCGGGCAAGATCCAGTTCGGCAGCGGCTGGTGGTTTCTGGACCAGAAAGAGGGCATGGAGTGGCAGATCAATGCGCTGTCCAACTGCGGGCTGCTGGCGCATTTCGTCGGCATGCTTACCGATTCGCGCAGCTTCATGTCCTACCCGCGGCATGAATATTTCCGGCGGACCCTCTGCAACCTGCTGGGCGAGGACATGGAGAAGGGGCTGCTGCCGGCGGACTTTGACTTTGTCGGCGGCCTCGTGCGGCGGATCTGCTACTCGAACGCCGAGCGCTACTTCGGGCTGCCTCTCTGACGCCGTGGCGCGGCGCGGCCTTGGGTGACAGGATAAATGTGGAAGGAGACCGCCATGATCTTTGGGAGAAGACCGTTCCTCGGCGCCCTGGGCAGCCTGCCGCTGCTCGGCAGGGTCGGCCTGGCCGCGCCCCGCCGCCGTGATGTCATCAGCGAGCTGGGCGTCCGCACCTTCATCAACGCCGCCGGCACGTACACGATGCTGACCGCATCGCTCATGCCGGACGAAGTGCTGGATGCGATGCGCGAGGCGTCGAAGCACTACGTCAACCTGAACGAGCTTCAGGATGCCGTCGGCCGCCGCATTGCCGAGCTGCTCGGGTGCGAGGCGGCAATGGTCACCTCGGGCGCGGCCGGAGCGCTGACCGTCGGCACAGCGGCGTGCATCACCGGCAAGGATCCGGAGAAAATCCGCCGCATCCCCGACCTGACGGGGATGAAGAGCGAGGTGATCATCCAGAAGTCGCACCGCTACGGCTACGACCACGCCGTGCGCGCCGTCGGCATTCGCATGGTGGAGGTGGAAACAGCGGACGACTTCGAGCGCGCCGTGAATGAGAAGACGGCGATGGCGCTGTTTTTCAACGATGCCGACCCGCGCGGCCGCATCCGGATCGAAGAATTCGTCCGTCTCTGCCGCAAACACGGGATCCCGAGCTTCAACGACGCTGCCGCCGACGTGCCGCCGGTGGAGAACCTGTCGAAGTACACGAAGATGGGCTTTGACCTGGTCACCTTCAGCGGCGGCAAGGGCATCCGCGGACCGCAGAGCGCCGGCCTGCTGCTGGGCAGGAAGGATCTCATCGAAGCGGCGCGGCTGAACACGTCCCCCTACAGCGACTCGATCGCGCGCGGCATGAAGGTGAACAAGGAAGAGATGGTGGGGATGCTGGTGGCGCTGGAGCTGTACCTGAAAAAGGACCATGCCGCCGAGGCGCGCGAGTGGGACCGCCGCGTGGAGGTCATCGCGCGCGAGGCGAAGAAGGTGAAGTCAGTGACCACCGACGTCGTGGTGCCGCCGATCGCCAACCACACGCCGCACCTCCACATCCGCTGGGACCAGAGCGTGGTGAAGATCACCCCGCCCGAAGTGATGAAACAGTTGCGCGAGGGACGCCCCTCGATCGAAGCCTGCCCGATGACCAACCGCGATGCGCTCGTCCTCACCGTCTGGATGATGCAGAAGGGCGATGCCGAAGTCGTGGCGCGCCGCGTGCGGGAGATCCTGTCGGGCGCGGCGAAAGGGACGGCCTGAGACCCGGTCGGCAGGGAGCTTTGCACGGATCTGGCGGCGGCGCGGTGGTAAGGGGTACGAGTGTCACAGGGAGCAAGAATGCGGCAGAAACGGCGGGCACGACCACAGCCAGCGGTTCCGGACCGGGGCTGACGGCTGGTCCGGCTCCTCCAGGGAGCATACAAGGCCGCCAACATCCGGCAGTGTCGGCCGCGGCACAGATTCGGCCACGGCGCGACCGCGCCTCGCGCGGTGATGTTCCTTGTTCCGGATGCTCCGCAGGGCCATCGTGGCTCCTTCCTCTCGCCCTGAGGAGCAAGCTCCGGCCTCGGCTCCGTTCGCGCTTCAGAGAGGCGCGGCGAACGGTGCACATCGTTGCTTGAACGGCTCTCTATGACCCCGGAGGACCCGGCGGGGTCGCAGAAGCGACTCTGGCGGTTCAAAAGCGCGTGATTATGAAAAGGAAGGTGAGAACGGCTCAGGCAGTCCCTGCCGCTCCGAGACCCGCGAGCACGCCGCGCATGTAGGCGAAGCTGCGGTGCATGCCGGGCAGCGGGTTGTCGGCGTTGATCTCGTATTCCAGGTGCACCACGCCCGCGTAATTCATCTTCATCAGCAGCCGGAAGATCTGCGGGATGGGCATTTGGCCATCGCCGACGTCGCACTGGCTGCGCGCGTCCTTCAGATCCCTCAGATCCTTGATGTGCATGTCGAGGAGGCGCGGGCCGGACTTCTCGATCTCCTCAAGCACGTCCCTGCCAGTGCGAGTGGTGTGTCCCACGTCGACGCAGACGCCGACGCGCGGATCCATGTCGCGGATGACCTTCAAGGCATCCGACGGGGCAGGGAAGTGTTTGTCTTCCGGGCCGTGATTGTGCACGGCCACCTTGATGTCGTACTCCCTGACGAAGCGCTCAATGATTGGAAGCGTTTTGGCCGTCGGGCCGATGTTCATCATCGGAAGGCCGAGCCGCTTCGCATACTCGAAGTAGAATTTCACGTCGTCGGGGTCTTCCTTCTGCATGTAGACGGTGCCGCCGGCGGTGAGGGTGATGCCGGCGGCCTGGAATTCGCGGCGCGCCCGGTCGAGCTCTTCCGGCGTGGAGCGGTAGAGCGCGTGAAATTCCTTTACCGTGAGCAGCGAGACGCCGAGTTCTTTCGTGTATTTGATACAGAGACGGCGGCTGAATTCGCGGAACGAGTAGCTGGCGATGCCGAGGCGGACCGGAGCGTCCGGCGCGGCGGCGCCAGAGGAGGCCGTGCCGCTGGCGGCAACGGCCGCGGCGGCGGGAATCGATTGCAGGAAGCCTCTGCGGCTGGTCTCGGGGATCATGCCTCTGATGATATATCAGACGGCCGGCTTACTCTTCGAGCGGATCCTCGAGCACGCAGACGAACTCGGCGATGGTGATGTAGCGTTCGTCCTCGCGCAGGTCCCAGTCCTGGTAGTCGGGGTTTTCCGGCTGCATGGTGATCCGCGTATGGCGCCACTGCTCGCCGCGGACCTCCTTGCTGCTCTGGTAGCGCTTGAGGGTGAACTCGCCGCCTTCATCGAGCGTGGCGATGCGCTGGACGATGAAGATGCCATTCCTGCGCGAGCCGCCATAGTAGGAGCGGAAGACGCAGATGGCGCCGTCGGGGATGTCCGGCTCCATCGAGCGGCCATGGACGCGGACGAGGAAGAGATCGTCGGTGAGGCGGCGGCGGCCGGGCACGCGCGCCTCGACCCATTCCTCGGCGAGTTTCGCCTTGTCGCGACCGAAGCCGCCGGCGGCGAGCTCGATGGGGATCAGCGGCAGGTGTGTCTCATAAGGCCGCACGGGCGTGCGCACATGGCGGCGGTAGAGCGCCTGGGCGGTTCGCTCGAGATCAATGGCCATCGTGCGGGCCTGGACGGAGATGCGGAGCGTGTTGGAGAGCGTGTCGTCCAGCCAGGCGAGGAAGGCGCGCGTGCCCATCTCGCGTTCGAGCGCCGGGAGCTGGTCGAAGAGGGCCGAAAGCACTTCCGCCTCCCCGCCGGCAAATTCGTGAAGGTCCTCGCGGAAGCGGAAGGCGCACTGGCCCAATTCGGGATCGGCGACGATCACGCCGCAGTTCTCACCCAGGGCCTCCAGGACCCTGTATTCGACCATCCGGGTGAGGACTGCGGCCATCGCCTGCTCGTCTTATCGGCCGTGAGGATCACGGGTTGAATGCATAGTATCCTTCGCGCGCGCGGACCTTCACGTTCGGCAGGTTGACGCGCACTTCAATGCGCCGGAACGGCTTGCGGACGTCCAGATCGCTGGGCACGTAACGCAGAATGTACTGCGTGGTGATCTCGCCGGCGGTGGCGGCGATGGCGTTGACGATGCCGCGCATGATGGCGGCGGCGTAGCCGCCGGTGCCGACCTTGAGCGCGTAGTTGCCCTCGTCGGAGGGGGTCGACAGATAGCCGCTCACGTCGGAATAGACGTTTTCGAGCGGGTAGACGACGCGGCCGCCGGTGGCCTCGCACAGGCGCCGCAGGTTGGCATCGCCCGCGCTGTGGAAGCCGAAAGCGACGGTGGAGACGCCGTAAATGGTGACCAGGTTGCGCTGGGCGATTTCGACGACCTCTTCGAGCGTCCGCGAACTGCTCGTGTCGGTTCCGTCGCCTACAATCACGATGACGCGCCGCGGCTCGATCGGTTCTCCCTGGACAAGCGTCCGGCTGGTGCAGGCCATCCACACCGCGTCAAACAGGGCCGAGCTGCCGCCGGGCTTGAGCTTCCGGATCCGGTCGATGATCTTCTCGGGGTCGTCGGTCGTATTGACCAGCAGTTCGGCTTCCGTCGAATAGCCGATCAGGTAGCCGGAGAAGCGCTTGTCGGGTTTGCCGTCCGGCTCCATGGTGGCGTCGACGAGCTCGATGATCGCCTCCTGGAACTTGTCCCAGTGCAGCCGCGTGCGGTTGGACAGGTCGATGAGGTAGCCGATGACGACCGGCTGGTTGCGCTCCCGCGTGAAGTAGGTGATCTTCTGGGGGACGCCCTCGTCGAGCAGCAGAAAGTCCTTCTCCTCGAGGTTGGAAACGAAGCGCCCTTTCTCGTCCGTAACGGTGACGGGGACGACGACCTCGGTGACGGAGGACCTGAAAGCCTCTTCCGGGCGCAGCGGCGGCTTCTGCGTTTGCACAGCCTGCTGTCCGCTTCCGGGGGCGGGCGCCACGCAGACTGCCGCGCCGCAGGCGGCGAGCCTCAGCAGATCACGTCGCCTCATGGGAATCCCTGCCTTGATTATACGGGTTCGGCCGAAGCCGGGTTTCTGAGGGGGCGGTCCCGCTCAAACGGCGGCAGTACCCTTTCGATCCCTGCGGCCATCGCCAGGCTTCGGGCGCCCATCGGTGGGATGGGGATCGCACCACCGGTTGCAAGCGCGTTCTGTCGCTGTCCACTTCGCGCCACCCTCCCAAGGCCCGCACAGGCATGTCTGGGCAGCATCTGGGCTCGCTGGAACGGGATCTTCACCGCAGGCGTCCGCATGAATCCGTCTTAAGCGAAAAGGGCCTGATTCCCCCTTGACAAGCGCATCGCGCCGCAACATTCTGAAAGCGATTGCGGCTTACGGTGCATGTCCGGTTTGCCCGTCTGTCGCAGGGTGCCCGGTCCGGTCTGACGGGCCGGGCGAAAGTAACGTGGGAGTTGTTCAATCAAGACAGTCCAGCGAGGTAGCCCGATGAAAGAACCCAAACGCAGCGTCTTCTGGGCCGCGGTGCTGCTGTCAGCCTTCGCGTGGGCGCAGCAGGACCGCGCCACTCTGGTCGGCACGGTGACCGATCCCACCGGCGCCGTGGTTCCACAGGTCAAGGTCACCATTGTTCAAACCACCACGAATCTGACGGTCGAAACGCGCACCAACGAACAGGGACAGTATCGTGCCCCGAACCTGCCGATTGGCGAATACCGGCTGGAGTTCGAGGCTCCGGGCTTCCGGAAGGTGGTTCGCGAGGGCATCCGGCTGAGCATCCAGGACGTCGTTCGCGTGGACGTGCGGCTGGAAGTGGGCGCGACCAGCGAATCGGTGACGGTGACGGCCGAGGCGCCGCTGTTGCAAACCGAGACGCCGGAAGTCGGCCAGGTGCTGGGCACGCGGCAGGTGATCGACCTGCCGCTTGGATTCAGCGGCGGCCGATACGCGGAAAACTTCGCCTTCCGGCTGACGCCGGGCGTTAGCGGGAACAACTGGACCAGCCACATCAATGGGGCGCCGTCGTTTTCCAAAGAAGTGGTGCTGGATGGCGCTTCGGCGACGATTTACATCAGCGGGCACATGGGTGAGTCGAGCCCGTCGATGGAGGCGCTGGAAGAGTTCAAGATCCAGACCAGCGGCATGAGCGCCGAATTCACGCGCACGGCGGGCGGAGTGTTCAACTTCGTGATGAAGTCGGGCACCAACCAGTACCATGGCAGCGGCATGTTTCAGCTGCACAATGAGAGCTTCGACGCCAACACGTTTGCCAATAACTTCTACGGGCGTCCGCGCCGCTTCGACCGGCGGCACAACTGGGCGGCCTCGCTGGGCGGCCCGGTGTGGATCCCGAAGGTGATTCGCGGCAAGGACAAGTGGTTCTTCTACTCCGCCTATGAGAAGTACAAGGAGCAGTTCGCCGGCGGCGGCTCCCCGACGGTGACGGTGCCGACCGAGGCCTGGTGGAACGGCGACTTCAGCAACTATCTCACCGGGGAGATCCTCGGCAAGGACGCTCTCGGCCGCGACGTGCCGCGCGGCGGCATCTATGACCCGGCCAGCTACCGCCTGGTGAACGGCGTGGTGGTGCGCGACCTGTTCCCGGGCAACCGCATCCCGGCTTCGCGCTTCTCGAAGGTCTCCATGAACCTGCGCGACATCATGCTCAAGCACTACAAGCCGGCGCTGCCGACGCTGCTGAACAACAGCTTCTTCCCCGTGTCCAACCAGGCGGGCTTCGAGCAGACGCAGTTCTCCACCAAGAGCGATTTCCAGATCAACTCCAACCAGCGGCTGTCGGGTTCGTTCGTCTTCGTCGACCGTCCGCGCACGCTGCTCGACCAGGGCGGTGTGTGGGACTTCAATGACCCGAACGGCGGCCCGCTGAGCCGCGCCCGTCTCCAGTGGGTGGCCTCACACTATGTGCGCCTGGCCCATGACTGGACGATCACGCCGACGATCCTGAACCACGTCACGCTCGCCTACAACCGCCAGATCAACCCGTCGACTTCGAAGCATGTGAAGGAGCCGGGCGCGCAGATTCTGGGGATCAAGGGCATCCGTCAGGACATGAACTATCCCGAGATCACCGGCCTGTCGGGCGACCGCGTCAGCTTCCCGACGCTCGGCTACCAGGCCAATGACATGGGCGCGGGCACGGCCTATCAGTTTGTCAATACGCTGAGCTGGCTGCGCGGCAAGCACGCGCTCAAGTTCGGCTTCGACTACCGCTGGAACGGGCTGAACTGGCGCAACAACGCCGGCCCGGGTCAGTTCAACTTCTCGGCCGACGTCACTGGCCTGCCGGGCTTCAACCAGACCGGCCACGGCTTCGCGTCGATGCTGCTGGGCCAGGTGACCAGCGCCAGCGTCAACATCGACGTGCCCGTCGGCAGCCAGTTCCCGATGTACAGCTGGTTCGTTCAGGACGACTGGAAGGTGAGCCGGCGCCTGACGGTGAACATCGGCCTGCGCTGGGACTATCAACCGCAGGGCACGGAGAAGTACGACCGGCTGCACAACTTCAACCTGGACCTGATGGATCCGAAGTATGGCATCAAGGGCGCGGTGGAGTTCGCCGGCTTCGGACCTGGCCGCATCGGCCGGCGCATGTTCTACGACAACAACCTGTGGACGACGTGGGGGCCGCGCCTCGGCTTCGCCTACCAGTTGCCCGAGGCGACGAAGATGACCATCCGCTCGGGCTTCGGCATCTTCTATTCGCCGCGGATCCCGAACGGCTGGTCCGGCGTCCCCTGGGGCAACAAGGCCGGTTTCACGATGACCAGCCAGGTGCAGCGGCCGGCGCCAAACCTGCCCGCCTTCAACTGGGATGACGGCTACAACGGGGTCGTCACCAAGGCGCAACTGGATCCGTCGCTGGCCAAATACATCTGGGGGCCGGTAAGCTGGGACCCCAACGGCGGCCGCGTCGGCTACACCATGCAGTGGAACTTCAACATCCAGCGCGAGCTCCCCGGGCAGATGGTCATCGACGTCGGCTACGTGGGCACGCAGAGCGTCGGCCTGCTGGCCAATGAGATCCGCCGCCCGTTCCAGTTGCCCTACTCGGTGCTGAGCCTGGGCGACACGCTGGGAAGCTGGGTGAACAATGACGCCTCGATTCCCGCCGCCGCCAGGGCGATGGGCGCGCGCTATCCGTATGGCAACGATGGCGATTGGATTCCGCTGTGGCAGACGCTGTCGCCCTACCCGACGGTGATCTACTGGAGCGCGCTGTATAGCTGGAACGTCCCGCTGGGATTCTCCAACTACCAGGCGTTGCAGCTCCAGTGGAACAAGCGCTACTCGCACGGCCTTCAGTTCACGTCGAACTACACGTTCTCGAAGACGATGGGCAACGTCAGCTCCACCTTCGGCGACACCTGGGGCATGAACTCGGGCCGCCCGCTTGACTATTACAACCTGAAGCTCGAAAAGAGCGTGATGGAGTACGACCAGCGTCACGTGGTCAAGATCGGCGCCTCCTATGACCTGCCCTTCGGCCGCAACCGGGCCCGCGGCCGCGGGATCCCGACGTGGCTGGACTTCATCGCCGGCGGCTGGACGCTCCAGTACATCGGCAACTACTCTTCCGGCATGCCGATGGGCTTCGGCGCGACCGGCACGCCGAACTCGAACTTCGCCACCAACCGGCCGTTCCTGATCACCAACGGCCAGTCGATGTACAACCCGAACTTCAGCGCCGGCAAGTTCGACATGACCGACATCAATACGCCGCGGCCCGACAAGACGTATATCAACACGTCAATGGTGGTGGATCCGGTGAAGATCAACCGCTACGCCCGCGGCAATGCCTCGCGCCTGGTGGACCAGGTGCGCGGCTTCGCCTTCTACAACGAGGACACCAGCCTGCAAAAGAACTGGGTGCCGCGCGAGGGCACGCGCGTGCAGTTCCGCGCCGAGTTCCTGAATCTCTTCAACCGGCACCGCTTCACCGGGATCAACACGAACCCGGCCAGCCCGCTGTTCGGACAGATCTCCGGCGTCAGCGATGACCGGCGGCAGATCCAGTTCGGCATCCGGGCTGATTTCTGACACTTTCAGGACCGCGCCACGCATTCCGAGGCGCAGCAAATCGGGACCGTTCAAGACGGCGGCATTCCGCAAGGAATGCCGCCGCTTTGTTTGCCGGCCCGGCGCCGGGTTCTGATGACTGCACACTGCGCCGGCCTTGTGGAGACGCATGCGCCACCGGAAATTTCCCTTGAGCCGCGTGTAATCATGAATCATGTTTTTCCTTCTATAAGAGAGAATGGAAGCCGTGCGCATGCTCTGTCTGTTTCAAGTTTTCCGGGTTCGGGCGGCGGCCGGGTGGACCGCCTTGGCGCTGGCCGCGGGGCTGCCCATCCAGGGCCAGTCCTGGGTGATTCACCCCGGCCCGCGGCTCGAATTGCCGGTGCGTTCCGACGGCAACAGCGCAACGTTCTGGGCGGCCGGAACCTTCCGCGTCTTCACATCCACGGGCCAGCCGCTGATGATCAGCTTCGCCGGCAACCAGTTCACCGAGTGGCAGAGTGAGCGCGTGGAGGACGCGGGCCTCCATCATATGCCGCTCTGGGTGGAAGCCGTCCAGCGGGACCGGAACCTGCTGCTGGCCTGGTATCACCATGAGCCGGGCGGAGTGTGCCCGCAGGGCGGCCTGACTGCGCCGAAGATCGGAGCGGCCATATCGCGCGATTACGGTCTGAGCCTGACCGATCTGGGCGTCATTCTGGAGAGCGGATATCCGGCCGACTGCTCGGCGAAAAACGGATTTTTTGCCGGAGGCCACGGAGATTTTTCCGCCATTTCCGACCGGGAGCGGAAATTCATCTATTTCTTTTTCACGAATTATTCCGGCCCTCGGGAACAGCAGGGCATCTGCGTCGCCCGGCTGGCCTGGCAGGACCGGTTCTCGCCCGTGGGGAACGTCTGGAAATATTTCCAGGGCCGCTGGGATGAGCCTGGCCTGGGCGGGCGCTGCACGCCGGTCTTTCCGGCTCGCGCCGAATGGCAGCGCGCCGACACGGACTCATTCTGGGGACCGGCCGTCCACTACAACACGTACCTGAAAAAGTACGTCATGCTCCTGAACCGCTCCTGCTGCTCTCCAGGGTGGCCCCAGGAAGGGATCTACATTTCTTTCAGCGGTCTGGCACTGGATCCTCCCCGCTGGAGCGAGCCGGTGAAGCTGATGGACCGTGACGAAATCGGCTTTCTGCCCGGCTATTATCCCCAGGTGATCGGCCTCCAATACGGAGAAACCGACACGCTGGCCGGCCAGCGGGCGCGGCTCTATGTGAGCGGCATTTCCAACTGGGAGATCACCTTTTTCAGGAATTCCATCGCGGCCCCGCCTCCCGCCGCAACGGCGGCCCCCAGGGAATAGGAAACGGACTGGCTCAGCTCCCTCGCCCGGGCTGGAATCGCCGCGCCTGGCCTCGCCGCCGTGATGACGGACGGCGGGGCGGGAGACCCCGTCGCAGGCGCTCGCCACGGACTGCAACTCCATCCCGCGGTGCGATCCAACTGCTGGTACTTCCGTACTACTGCGAGTCGGAACTTCTGAGCTATTGCACTGAGCCGCTTCCTGCCTCATGCTGCAACTGTGGCCAGCATGATGAACCCCCGGGAGATGGATCCAATGATCAATGACGTGCTGCGGACCGACCGCAGAAGGACGGACCGTTTTCCGATCCAGTGCGAGCTCGTCTACCGGATGTCCGGCAAGAGGCTCGCTCACGAACAGGGCACCGGCGTCACCGTGGACATGAGCAGCGGCGGTGTGCGTTTCCGCACTGAACGGCCGCTCGTGCCGGGAAAGCGCGTGGAGATGGCCATCCGGTGGCCGGCGCAGCTGGACAACCGGTGCAGCCTGAAGCTGATGGCGCGCGGCCGCGTGGTGCGCACCGAGGGCGATCAGGCGGCGGTTGAGATTCAGCAATACGAATTCCGCACCATGGGCCGCAATGGCCTGAGCCTGTAAGTTTTCGGTCGGCTCTCTCTTCTCCTTTCGGCATCGGCACGGACCCCTCGCCGGGTCCGTGTCGTGTTTTTGAGGCGCTCCTGGACGCGGGCGGGCTCACTGGTCGCTGACTTCTGACAGTTCCCGCCGGCATGCCTCAATGGTCCGCCGCAGGCCTTCTTCGAGGGGCACGCGGGGGCTCCAGCCTAGCACGCTGCGGGCCTTGGCGATGTCCGGCTGTCGGCGTTGCGGGTCGTCTTCGGGCAGGGGCTCGAAGATGATGTCGGATTGGCTTCCGGTGAGACGGCGGACGAGGCGGGCAAAGTCGAGCACGGTCATTTCTTCGGGATTGCCGAGGTTGACCGGCAGGTGCTCGTCCGACGCGCCCAGCAGGATCAGCCCTTCCACGAGATCCTCCACATAACAGAAAGAACGGGTCTGGCTGCCGTCGCCGTAGACCGTGAGAGGCTGGTTGCGCAGCGCCTGGAGGATGAAGTTCGGCACGATGCGGCCGTCGTCGTGCTGCATGCGCGGACCATAGGTGTTGAAGATGCGGGCGATGTGCGTGGACAGGCCGAACTGGCGGTGGTAGGCCATCGTGAGCGCCTCGGCGAAGCGCTTGCTTTCGTCGTAGCAGGATCGCGGTCCCACCGGGTTCACGTTGCCCCAGTAGGTCTCCCGCTGCGGGTGCTCGAGCGGATCGCCGTAGCACTCGCTGGTCGAGGCCAGAACATAACGCGCGCCTTTTGTTCGAGCCAGCTCCAGCAGGTTCCGCGACCCCTCGGCGCCGGTGCGTAGCGTCTCGATCGGATGGGCGAGATAGTCCCGCGGGCTGGCGGGCGAGGCGAGGTTGAAGACCGCATCGACCGGGCCTTCCACCTCAAGCGGATGGATGACGTCGTGCTCCTGGAAGCGGAACCGCGGGTGTCCCGTCAGATGGCGGAGATTGCGTGGAGTGCCGGTGAGAAAATTGTCCACGCCGATTACTTCATCGCCCCGGGCCAGAAGCGCGTCGCACAGATGGGACCCGATGAAACCGGCCGCGCCGGCCACAAGAATTCTCAAGCGTTCCTCCTGAGGCTCCATTGTAGGGGAAGGATCGGCTACAGTGTGAGAACGGCGCCCGCCGGCGCCCCCTGATGCCATGGAGACCGCCGTCTTTCTTGCCTGCTGCCTTGTCTCGGCCGCGCTGTTCTGGATGCGGTTCCGCCAGATTCTGCGGACGGTGCTGGAATCAAGGCCGGACCCGGATTTCCGGCTGCGCCCCCTGGCGCCGCGGGTCCGCGCGCTGCTGACCGAGGTGATGGCGCAGACGAAAGTGATCCGGCACCGGCCGCTGCCGGGCCTGGCCCATGCGTTTGTCTTCTGGGGCTTCTGCGCGTTCGCGCTGGTGACGATGAACCACCTGGCACAGGGGATCGGGACGGAGCTGTTTGACATCCGCCGCGGCATCTTCGGGCGCGCCTACGCATGCGTGGCCGCCGTCTTTGCCGTGGCCGTGGGCGTGAGCATTTTGGGCCTGGCGGTGCGCCGGTTTGTTGTCCGTCCAAGGTGGCTTGGCGAAAAGATTTCTCTCGAATCCGGAGTCATTGCCCTGCTGATTTTCCTGCTGATGGCCACATATCTGGCGGATTTTTTCCTCGAGCCGGCGCCGGAAACGTGGCTGGGCCGCTCTTTATGGTGGACGCATACGGGCGCGCTGCTGGTTTTTCTTCCGCTGATTCCGCACACCAAACATGTGCATCTGGTGCTGGCGCCCGCGGCGGTTTTTCTGCGCCGGCAACGATTTGCGGAGATCCCGCCGCTGGCCGGGGAAGACGATTACGGGCTGGTTTCCGGCAGGGACGTCACCCGGCTGGTGGCATTGCAGGCGTTCACCTGCGTTGAGTGCGGCCGCTGTCAGGAACACTGCCCGGCCCACAATACGGGCAAGGAGCTCAACCCAAAGCAGATCGCGCTCGGGTTCCGCGCCTACCTCAGGGAGCACGGCCCCGGCGCCGGCCAGCCGCTGCTTGGCGTGCATCTGAGCGAGGAGGCCATCTTTCAGTGCACCACCTGCGGCGCCTGCGAGGCGCAGTGCCCGGTGGGCGTCCAGCACCTGCCGCTGATCATCGGGCTGCGGCGCGGCGCGGTGAACACGGGCCTTTGGGAAGACGACTACGGCGCGCAGCTTTTCGTCAGGCTGGAGCGCCAGGGCAATCCGCTGGGCATGGGCGCGTATGAGCGCGACCGGTTCATCCAGAAGAACGGGCTGCCGTGGTTTGACGGGTCCCAGGAGTTTTGCCTGTGGCTCGGCTGCATGGGCGCCTACGACCCGCGGGGCAGAGAATCGGTGCTTGCCCTGGTCCGCGTCCTGCGCGCCCGCGGGGTTTCTTTCGGCGTCCTGCGGAAAGAAAAATGCACTGGCGATGCAGCGCGCCGCCTGGGAAATGACCTCTTATTTCAGCAACTGGCGGAATTTAATCTATCGCAACTTCAGGCGGCTGGCGTGAAGAAAATTCTGTCCATGTGCCCGCATTGTGTACGGACTATTGGCGAGGACTGGAAAGAATTTGGCGCGGATTTTGACGTCATTCATCATTCGGAGTGGCTGGCCCGCCAGGTTCCGGAAGGCGCCGCGGGCGCGGCCCGGGTGGTCTACCACGACCCCTGTTACCTGGGCCGGTACCGTGGGAGGTATGACGAGCCGCGGCGGGTGGCGGCTGCTGCGGGGCCGCTGGTAGAAGCGCCACGGCGTCGGGACCGCTCCTTCTGCTGCGGGGCTGGCGGCGGCCTGGTGTTCCTGGGCGAAGAAAAGGGCGAGCGCGTCAGCCATGCCCGCGCCCGGGAGCTCATGGCCACTGGGGCGGAACAGATCGCTGTCGCCTGTCCCTTCTGCCGGACCATGCTCGAGGACGCGGTGGGTGCCCTTGGCGGCGCCGGAGCGCCGAGGCTCGTCGACCTGGCAGAGATCGCGGCCGCATCGCTTCCGCCTGCCGGCGATTGAGGACGCGCCTTACGCGGTGCGTTGAACAGCACGCCGGCAATTGCGGCCGGCGGAGCAGTTCCGCTATACTGAAAGCGACCCGCTTCGAGTGGGCGCGTAGCTCAACTGGCAGAGCAACTGACTCTTAATCAGTAGGTTGGAGGTTCGATTCCTCCCGCGCTCACCACGTCTTTTCAATCGCTTACCATCATCGGCACCGTGGTGAAACTGTGCCGCGTCATCCCGCGGGCCACTCTCCCGTTGGTACTTTTGACCCCGCCTCCAGGATTCGATCAGCTCTTCGGCCCCATGCTTCCGCTCAGCCTGGTCTCAGTTCGACCGCCCCACCGTAAGCGGCCCTCACCAATACCACGGATCGTCAATCTATCGTTCAGCGCCTGACGTTCCGTCGACAACAGGCCTCCCGAGCTCTCGTCGCACACTCGCGCCTCTGGTTGCCGATTCTTCCCTCGGAACTGCACTCGGCTTCGAGAGGGCGGTTCGATGCAACGGCTGATCTCTTCCTCCACGGGCCGCGCAGCCGCGTGACCCAACACGGCTACAGGCTTGCCGTGCGGAAACAGGGGCGAGTCCTTGGGGAAGCCCCGCCGTGCGAACTTGCCACCGTGGTTCTGTCCGGCCAGGTCCATCTCACCTCGCCGGCCCCATACCTGGTGCTCGGGCACGCCGTGCCCCTTGCGCTCCTTTCCCGACCCCCCGGGGCGCCTGCGTGGCCGGCTTGCGCCGGGCGCAATAAAGAGTGGCTGGCGATCCCGTCGCCTGCCTGCGGCCGGCGAGTCTGCTGGTGGAGGCCAAACGCGCGCAGTCCGTCCGCCTGCGTGACGATTGCCGTAGGGAGGGAAACGGCCCGGACCGCTCCGCGTAGATCGAAAGGATCTGTCCCCGAGAACCATGCTGCCAATAAGCAGTCCTGGCAAAGGTCACCCCGTGGTTTGGCGCGGCTGCCCGCAGGTGACGTCCCCCCCTCGTGGCGCGTGTCACGCCTGCTGCGTTAACACGAACCGCTGGCGCCGCAGCCGAAGCCGCAGCCCGCCGAGCCCAAACGCCACGAGGGAACCATCCTCGCCGAACGGCCCAACCAGATGTGGGGCATCGATGCCACGGCCGGCTTCACTCTGCGAGATGGGCAGGTCGCTATCTTCGCCATGATCGACCACTGCTCGGCCTTCTGCCTGGGCATCCATGTGGCCAAACGCCGCACGCGGTTCCAGTCCCTGGAGCTGGTGCGCCAGGCCGTGCGCGAACAGTTCGGCGGCTTCGGCGAAAGGATCGCCGTGGCTGTCCAGCTGCGCCGTGACCATGGCTCACCAATCATGAGCGACAACTTCCAGCGGGAGATCCGCTTTCTCGGCCCCGTGTCTTCACCCGCTTTCGGGCGCGAACCCGAAGGCAACGGCTCCATCGCACGCTCTCTCCGCGCCCTCAGGGAGCAGCTTCTCCGGGTGCGGCATTTCGAAACGCTCGAAGCGCTGGTGGAACCGCTCGAGGAATTTCGCCAGCGCGACACCGGGCACAGGCGGTTAAGCGGCGTCCCCTACGATCCCCGCGGCACGCGGATCGGGCGCTGCTTGCTCCTGAGTCTGCCGCATGACAATACAAAAGACTGTCCAAGAATCGTGTACGGTACACCGTCAGCACGTGCGCGGCGGGCACGCCCGTCACCCATGTCTCCCATGAACGCGGCTGCGCTCCGTTCATCAGCGCGCGGGACTCCTCCCGGTCAGACTCTCCGTACGGGGTTCCAGGCCTTTCAGGTCGGGCAAAAGTCCGATGCCGGTTTCACCGTTTCACAGAAACAATTGACACTGTGATTGTTTTATTCGATCTGCCTGCTTCGGGTCAGGCCGTGAGCTGTGTCCGGCTCGCGGTACGGACGGCCCGGCCAGAGCTTACGGACCTGCCGGCCGGCACAAGCTGCCACGGCACGCGGGGAAGGACCTTGTGCCGTGCTCCAGCTGCTGCCGGGTGCCAGTGACCTCACAGCTGGCGCCCGCACCGGCGCTGATGGCCCGCCGACGCGTTCGCCGGGCGCGCCGGCGTTATCCCGTGCTGTAGCCGACCGGGGATGCGGGTCCGTCGCCATTCCTCGACCGCGTACATTTCTCGACTGCTGCAAGCCGCCCGGCCCGTGATCCGGACCGGAGGGCGCTCCGCGCCATGCCAGTTGACGGATCGCTACCGTATTGCTCATGTATGCCAATCCGCTGCCCGACAACTGCCTGTCCAACCGCCTGCCAGCCAGCCCAAATCGTGCCGATCGCCCGCCCCGCTCCCTGGCTGCGCCCGGCTGACCATCTCGGCCATAATGCCGTTTGAGTGTTCCACCCGGATTCCCGCTTCCAGCCCTCAGTCCGGCCACCCCGGCCTGGCACCATTCACTCCACTCGAGCCGGAATTCCCGGCGCTGGAGCCCCGGCGATGACAGCCGACGGAGTCGGCATTTCCGCGCAGCGGGACTTGCCAAACGACTCGCTCCTGTTTCCATACGGCGGGCCGCTGACCGCGTCGGGTCACTCGGCTGCCCGGCTTGCACAGGAAAAACAACGCAAAACGATGCATGCGACCTCCTCTAATGAAGCCGGATCCGGCTTCAGAGGAAGAACCGGCAACTGGCGGCCTGAGTGCGCGGCTGGACTGCCAACGGCATTCTGAAAGCGCCGGGTCAGGCGCTGAGGGAGTGTTGACAATCATAGGGCGGGGGATGGCATTGCTGCTGCGGCGGATCGAAGGCCACGATGCCTGAGAGCATGGAGCGGCGGAGTGTAACCGATGCAGCGGCCTTTTGTGAGATCTAAACCCTGAGCTGAGTGGCTGAAGCTGATGTGACTTATCGCGGGACTGGGCCTTTCGATGCCGCGATCAGAGCCAGGCGCCGGATTGCGCCCTTGGATGGATTCCAGAGGATGGCTGAATCTTGTGTGCCGCCTGGCGCTCAAGGGATTGCGTGCGGAGCGGCAAGGGAACCGCCCAGACTGTTTCCCCTTGGCATATCCCCCGAACGATTTCAGCCCCGCCGCAAGTTATTGATTTCAGGTGGTACGCCCGGCAGGATTCGAACCTGCGACCTTTTGCTCCGGAGGCAAACGCTCTATCCAGCTGAGCTACGGGCGCTCCTGTTGACCATGATACGCGGAAACGGCCCGGGAAGGGAAGCGGGCCGTGGTCCCGCCTATTGTTCTGCTCCGCCGCGCTCAAGCGGCGGCGACACTGCCACGTCGGCGCAGGCGGTGGGGATCCGCACCATCACGGCCGGATAGGTGATGACCTGCGGAACCATCGCGTCCGGCGGCGGACCGGCCACGGCGTAATGCACCACGCATCGCGAGCCATCTTTCGTCACCCGCCGCACCTTGACCGAGTAACCGCCGGTCGGCTTGCGTCCGGCGTGAATGGTTACGATCACCGCCTCCGGGGTGCGCTCCACCTCATAGCGCGCCGTTTCCGAACGCCGCGGCGGGCGGCGCTTGAGCACTTCAAACGGTACGTCTTCCATGGTGAAGCCAGTCAAGCATACCGCCGCCGCGAGCGCCAGCGCTGCATTCAAAAGAGACCTAGAACCCGCTGACATTCAGCCTTCCGCCGGTGACGCACTTGCCCGCGAGGGAACTCGTCGGTACGGCGCCCGAAAGAATCGCGTTCTTGATCTCGGCTGCCGCCGCTCCGGGATGCAGCGAGGCGTACAGCGCCGCGGCCCCCGTCACGTGTGGCGTCGCCATGGACGTCCCGCTGTAGGAGCCGTAGCCGTTGTTCGTCTTATTGGGCAGCGTCGAATAGATGCCCGAGCCCGGCGCGCCAATGTCCACGCTCGTCGGGCCGTAGTTGGAAAAACTGGCCAGCGCGCCAGTGCTCGTGATGGCCGCCACGGCGATGATGTTGGCGTTCGGATAGCTGGCCGGATAGGAGGGCGTCGTGTCATTGTTGTCGCCCACCCCATCGGGGCCGCCGTTTCCCGCGGCGGCGATAAACAGGATGCCCGCCTGGTTGGCGCGTTCGATGGCGTCGTAGAGCGCCTGCGAATAGCCGCCTCCGCCCCAGGAGTTGTTCGTCGCCACGATGTTCAGCCCGTGGCGAAGCTTCAGGTCGGTGATGTAATCCACGGCCTTCACCGCGTTCGCGGTGGTTCCTCCACGCCGGCCGAGAAACTTTGCCGTGATCAGCTTCACGTTCCAGACGACGCCGGCAACGCCCTTGCCGTTGCCGCCCACCGCGCCGATCGTTCCCGCCACATGCGTGCCGTGATCGTCCTGCGTTCCGTCGTAAGTGGTATTGTTGTTCCCGTCGAAGTCCCAGCCGCGGATATCGTCCACATAGCCGTTGCCGTCGTTGTCCACGCCGTCCACGGGATCGTACGGGTTCACCCAGATGTTGGCCGCCAGATCCTCATGCGACCATTGCACGCCTTCGTCAATGATGCCGATATAGACCGTGCTGCTGCCCGTGCGCCCTGCCGCCCACGCCTGGCCCGCCTGACTCCCGTAGGGATTCGAGGGCGTTGTCGAGGGCCCATACATCCCCCAGAGCAGGCCGTTGACGTAATACGGGTCGTTGGAAACGGCCTGATGCGTGTATACCCAGTTCGGCTCGGCGAACTCCACGGCAGGGTCCGAGGCCACCAGGCGCCGCGCCGCGTCGGGAACAAAGTCCGGCTGGAAGCGCACCAGCACGAGATCACCCTTGCCGTCCTGGCGGCGGCCCCTTTCGACGACCGTCTCCAGAACCTCGGCGCGGATTCGCCCGAGCGCCCGCGCCATCTCCGCGGGGGAGGCGCCCGCCCTGAACTGGACCAGGAGCTCGCCAGGGACCGCCTCGGCATTGCTGGCAGGCACGTTTTCCGGCTGCTGTGCGGCGCCGGCGATGAGCAGCGCCAGCACGCCAATGGAAATGACGATGGGTTTCTTCATTGTTTTCTCCCATGACCCCTCTAACAGGGACACAAGTAGCTAACAGACTATACCAATGCCGCGCGGTGTACAATCGGCCGCTCGTTGGAGTCCGTCACGAAAACCAGCGCGCCAACGAGAGCCATGCCTCAGCTCTCTGACTGGAAATACGAAATCCGGGGCCACTATTGCATCACGGCCGTGCGTCGGTGACGGTTCACCCACTCTGGCGCAGCAGTTCCACAAATTTCGCCAGCCATGCCGGATGCGCCGGCCAGGCTGGTGCGGTCACCAGATTGCCATCGGCCACTGCCTCCGTCATGGACACTTCGACGTAAGTGCCGCCGCTGGCTGTCACCTCCGGCCCCACTGCCGGGTAGGCCGTGAGTCTGCGGCCCTTCAGCACGCCAGCCGCGGCCAGCAATTGCGCCCCGTGGCAGATCGCCGCCACCGGCTTGTTCGCGTCAAAGAAGTGCCGCACGATGTCGAGCACGCGGGCATTCAGCCGCAGATATTCCGGCGCACGCCCGCCGGGAACCACCAGCGCGTCATACTCCGAGGGCAGGATCACGTCAAAGGCCTGGTTCAGGGCAAAATCATGGCCCCGTTTTTCTGAATACGTCTGGTCGCCCTCGAAATCGTGAATTGCCGTGCGGACCTTCTCGCCCAGCTTCTTGCCCGGACACACCGCATGGACGGTGAAACCCAGCATTTGCAGGGCCTGGAAGGGAACCATCGCCTCGTAGTCTTCCACATAGTCGCCGACGAGCATCAGGATTTTCTTCGCCATGACTCGCTCCTTCCCGCACTCGATAATGTACGCGAAAAACCTCCGGAACGCCAGATGTCGCGGCGGTCTGCGCAGGCGGGGCGCTGCCGGCAACGCCGGTCCGACGACCCCCGGCGCTTCGCAGGCCGGGTACCTTTTGGATGTTCAGCGTGCCGGCGGAACGGCTCGCTTTGTGCTGCCTCCAGCGGACCCCGGCCCACGGCGAGCCGCATCAGCTCGCCGATCAGCTGAATCCATGCTGCTGGCGGTGAAGGCCGGCGTCGAACCGCTGGGTCGTCTTGAACAGCTCGTAGCGCCCATCGCCGCTCACTTCGCGCACGCGGCTGAGGAGTGCGTTCATTTCCGCCATCGTCAGCGGCTGGAAATTCCGCGCAATCGACACGGCGCGTTCGAGATCCTCCATTGAAGCCAACCCAACCACCTGCACGCTCACCGGTTGCGAGAGAAAGTACCGGTAGCACTCTTCCACCGTCACCACTCCGTCGGCGATCATCCGGCCGTCGCCCCCACAGCCCTTCATCCCGATCACGCCGATGCCGCGGCGCTGGCACTCCGGGACCACCTCGTGGCGGAAGCTTTCGAAGCCGTGGTCCATGACGTTGATGGGCATCTGGCAGGCGTCCCAGGGAAAATCCAGCGCCAGCATTTTCCGGTGGATGCGCGGATGTTTGTGGCCGGTAAATCCGAGAAAGCGCACTTTCCCCTGCTTTTTTGCCTCCATTGCGGCCCTCAGGCCGCCCTTTTCCACCAGAAATTCCGGGTCGTTGTGATAGTTGCATTCATGGAATTGCCACAGGTCGATGACGTCCGTGCGCAGGCGGCGCAGGCTGTCCTCCAGATGTTTCATCGCCCCGTCGTAATCCCGCGCGCAGACTTTCGTCATCAGGAACACGCGCTTTCGGTAGCCATCCATGGCCAGCGCCTTGCCCATCACCTCTTCGGCGCGGCCGTTGTGGTAATCCCACGCGTTGTCCATGAAAGTGATGCCGGCATCGATGGCCGCATGCACCAGCCGGATGGATTCGTTTTCGTCTTTGGGCCGCGCCTGGTGGTGGCCGCCCAGCCCGAGTACGCTCACTTCCACGCCCGTCCTGCCCAGCGGACGCGTCGGAATTCCGTTGCTGTGGTTCTGAGCCGCGGCAGCGGTGCGTGAGACCGCCAGTGCCGCCCCCGCGGAAAACAGATCTCTCCGGTTGATTGTTGCCATGAGCCCCTTGGCCTCCGCCGCCATTCTATGCGAGCACGGAACGGCAATCCAGCAGTGGCCCGGCCTCTGGCGCTGCACCGGCGGGCTCGCGGAGTGGAGTTCAGGCTCACCGTCCGGGCGTCCCCTGCCGCGGCTGGCGCCGCCGCTCAATTCCTGGCAGATCCAGGCAAGCATCCTGTCGGCGATTTGCAGGGGGGCGCGACCCTGCAAGAGTACGGGGCCGTTGCCGCGAATGCCCGGCTGAGGCAGGTGCGGCAGGCGGGCGTTTCGTCTGACCGGATTGCCGGAACGGGATCCTCTTCCGCCTGGACTGGCGCCAGTGCCGGACCGAAACCGCGCTACGGTTCCAATGGCGACGGCGCCTGTTGTGTCCGTCCGCTTCACTGGCCCATCAGCCGGGTGAAGGCGAGTGCCGCCAGTTTCCACCTCCCCTCCCGGCGGACATACACTTCGGTGACCATGAAGGGATGGGTCACCTCGTTGCCGCCGACCACCGCCAGCAGCCGGATGCGGTTCAGCACGATGGCTGTGTCACCCAGAATGCGCGCCGTCGCTTCCTGGATGTCCGCCTGCCTGTACTGGATGTTGCCGCCGCGGATGACGCCCAGCTCCTGGTCCCGGGTCATGGTGGCGCCCATGTGGACGAAAAACGCCTCCTCGTGGAACAGCGCTTCGAGCTGTTCCATCTTTCGTTCCGCCATCCACTGCCACTTTTCGCGGGAAAGCTTCAGGATTTCCTGTTCCGCTTCGCTGTGGTTCCTTGCGGGGAGCTATTGTCTCTCTGCCTGCGCCTGGCCGGCCTGTGCCGCCAGCGCGGAAAAAAGGATTGCAAGAATAGCAGATCGCATTCTGAATGATCCTCCAGAATTCCTCGTTTTCAATTTTCGATTTCCATCCAGAACCTGTCCGCTACGGCGCACCGGCGCGGGTTTTCAGGCCGTCTTTTTCCAGTACTCGAGCGGCGGGCCCGTCACCACGCCCGGCCCGCGAGTGGCCCGCTGCCGAACGGAGGCCAGTTCCTCGCTGGTGAGCCGCCTGAAGCTGCGCACGGTGCGGATGTTGTCCTCCATCTGCCCCTGCGTGCCTGCGCCGCAGATGGCCACATGGACTCCCGGCAGGCTCAACACGTACCGCAGGCACTCCACCGGGCTCAGCGAACGCAGCAGGTTCGCCTTGGCGAAGACCTTGATCGCCTGCACCGCCACGCCCTTTTCCACGGCCACCGGCAGCGCGATCTGCTCGAAGCTCAGGTAGGCGTGGTCGGCCGCGTGCAGCGGCATCATCACCGAGTCCCACCGGTCGTATGCCTTGAGCAGCGCCGCGTGCGCGGCGGGATCGAAATGGCCGGTGAAGCCGATCAGGCGGCACTTGCCCTCGCGCCTGGCCGCCTCGAGCGCCTCCAGGGCCCCGCCCGGGGCCAGGATCCGGTCGATGTCCGCCTGGGTGCGGACGTCGTGGATCTGCCACAGGTCGAGATAGTCCGTCTTCAGCAGCCGCAGCGACGTCTCCAGGTCCTGGCGTGCCTCCCCGGCCGTGCGCGCCAGCGTCTTGCTGGTGAGGAAGACTTCTTTACGAACGCCCGCCAGGCCGATGCCGTAAGCCTCCTCCGCGCGCCCGCCCCAGTAGGACCGCGCACAGTCAAAGTAACGTATGCCCAGCTCGTACATGCGCCGGACGTGCGCCGCCGCGGAGGGAATGTCGGGGTGCAGATCCATGCGCGCGCCGCCCTGCGCAATCATCTGCACGCGGATTCCCGTCCTGCCGAACGGCACCGTGGGAATGCCCTCCGCTGCACCGGGTCTGAGGGATTGTTCCAGCAGCGCCGCGCTGGCCACGCTGTTCAGCAATGTTCGCCTGTCCATCAGGTCCTCACTGTCCGCGGCATTCTGCGGGGCTCAGATGTCCATATTGAACCCGCTGCGCCGCCCTGCGGTAGCGGGATCCTGCCGAATTCTTGCCTGATCCTGCCGCAGGCGGCAGAAATGGCGCTAGCGGCCGCCATTCGGCTGTATGGTGAAGGGAGGAGGCCGCGATGATTCAGATGCTGGACGTCGGCGACGCCCGGCTGAATTCACTTCGCCGGGAACTGGCTCGCCTGATCGCCGCTGCCGTCCCCGATGAGGGTAGACGGGGGACGGCGGTGCCCGGGCTCATGCTCGTCCGGCGCGCGCGCCCGACGGCGCCGATGCCCGTCTGCTACGAACCGGGCCTCGCGCTGGTGGCTCAGGGGCGGAAGGAGCTGGAACTGCCCGTCCGCACGCTTTCCTACGATGCGTCGCGGTTCCTGATCACTTCTCTGGACCTTCCCGTGTTGAGCCGTGTGGTCGAGGCCAGCCCGGAACGTCCGTATCTGTGCATGCTGCTGCGGCTCGACATGCAGGTGGTGCGGGAGCTGCTGGCGCAGGGCGAGATCGCGCCGGCGCGGCCGGAGGATGAGGCTGACGCGATGGCGGTGGGCGAGACGACGCCAGAGCTTCTCGACGCCTGCTGCCGCCTGGTGCGATTGCTCGAACGGCCGCAAGACATCCCCTTCCTCAGCCCGCTGCTCCAGCGCGAAATCATCTATCGCATTCTCCAGAGCCCCGCCGGCGCGCGGCTGCGCGACATTGCCACGATCGGCAGCTACGGCCACCGGATGGCGCGCGTCATCGACTGGATCCGTGAGAACTACTCGAGGCCTGTGCGTGTGGACGACCTGGCACGCATGGCGGCGATGGGCCTCTCCACCTTCCACCACCATTTCCGCGCGCTGACGGCGATGAGCCCGTTGCAGTATGTCAAGCAGGTCCGGCTTCAGGCGGCGCGCGAGCTCATCCTGGGCGGGGGGATGGACGCCGCGAGCGCCGCGTACGCGGTCGGCTACCAGAGCCCAAGCCAGTTCAGCCGAGAGTACAAGCGCTATTTTGGCGTGCCGCCGTCCCGGCACCTGGCTGCGGTTCATCCCGCGGCGACGTCGCCGGCAGCCCCGGGGAGGATGCGGTCTGCCCCTGTCCGCGCCGGTGTCCGGCAACCCTGATCGAAACCGCCCGGCGCCAGCCGTTCACTTGATGGGGAACATGGCGCGCAGCTCGTCGAGCTTCGGACGGCGGCCGTATTCGCACAGCTCGAACGACTCCACCTGGCGGACCTTCGCCGCGGCCTCGGCGCCGAGCTCTTCAACCAGCACGCGGCGGACCTCGTCCGTGATCGGCTGCTCGCGCATCTTCGCCAGCATTGCGCGGCGCTGCTTCGGGTCCCTGGGCACCTGGTCGAGCCGGCGGTCGGTCCAGGGAAGCCACTCATAGAACTGCGAGACATGCGCGTCCAGGGCGCTGATCTTGATGTCGAAAACATCGTCGATGGGCACGACGACGTCCGGGCGGAAGGGCGCCGGCTTCTGGAAGTTGTCCTGGTAGTAAAGGAACACCGGGTTGCGCTCCAGCGGCGGCGTGTCGGCGACGATGTTGGGCACGATCACCATGTAGGCGGCGTCCTGGATGAGCACGCCCGTGTAGCGGTGATCCGGGTGATAGTCGTTGGTCCGCGGGCCGATGACGATGTCGGCCTGCCAGCGGCGGATGGCGCGGATGATCTGGCGGCGCACCTCGAGCGTGGGCATCAGCTCGCCGTCGTGATTGTCGAGCACTTCGTATTCGGCGATGCCGAGGCGGCGGGCCGACTCCTGCGTCTCCAGGTAGCGCCGTTTGGCGAGCGCGGCGCCGCCCATCGTCTGGTGCCCCGCATCGCCGTTGGTGACGGAGAGGAATTTGACCGCGTGGCCGGCGCGCGCCAGCTTGGCCGCAGTGCCGCCGAACTTGATGTCGCAATCGTCCGGGTGCGCGCCGATGGCGAGCACCCGGAGCTTCCGCTGGGGCTGCTGCGCGGCGCCCGGCCCGGCAAGCAGGGCGGCCGCGCAGGCGGCGATGAGAACGGAGGCAGCGTGCTTCATGCGATGTTCCCGAAGAGTCCTTTCCAGGTCTGCTCCCGGCGCGTGTACATGGCCTCGCGGCCCAGCAGCGCAATCATGGTGGAGAGCGCCGAGCGCTCGGCCACGTTTTCCACATTTCCGGTGAGAATGCGGTCGAGGAACTGTTCGAGCGCGTCGTTGGTGATATCGCGTTTTGAATCGATGCGCTCGATCTCTTTCGGCCCCTTGTAGTGGGTCATCGCGGCGCGCGAGGTGGTGATGGTGCCTTTTGTGCCCGTGAACTCCTCTCCCACTTTGGAGAAGCCGCGCGGCGTGAGCTGGTTGGCCTCGTAGTTGACCAGCATGTTGTTGGGCCATTCGAACGACAGCGTGAGGTTGTCGACGATGTCCATCGTCAGGCGAACCTTGCGCGTGGAGTAGCCGACGGCGCGGATGGGCAGGCCCTCCAGGAACCAGTGGAGCACGTCGAAGTTGTGGCAGTCCTGCTCGACGATGATGTCGCCCGAATATTTCGCGTAGCAGAACCAGTTGCGGATCTCGGCGAGCTTTGGATCGAGGCCCGGGTACTCGCGGCGGGTGAACGGATCGCCGCTGATCCAGTAGGCGCGCGCGGCGGCCAGCGGGCCGATGGCGCCCTCCTTGACGCGCTTCCAGGCTTCCAGATACACGGGACCGTAGCGCTGCTGGAAGCCGAAGCTGATGACCTTTTTCGGGTCGGCGCGCCGGCCGGCGCGGATCACGCGCTGGCAGCCGGCCGTGTCCACTCCGGCTGGTTTTTCGCAGTAGATGTGCTTCTTCGCATCCACCGCCGCCTCCAATTGCTCGGGATGCAGATAGGGCGGCGTGGCGATGATGACGGCATCCACGGACGGGTTCGCGAGCAGCTTCTGATAGTCCTTGTACTCATCCACCCGGTCGAGCTGAAGCGCCGTTTTTGCCTGTTCGACGCGGTCGTCAAACAGGTCGCAGAGGGCGGTGACGCGGCCGCGCGGATCGTTGTGGGCGATGCGCGCGTCATAGGTGCCGCGGCCGCCGCAGCCGATCAGGCCGATGGAGACCTTCGAGTTGGCCTGCGTGCCGCGGACCGCCTGCGGAGAAACGATCGTAAAGGCGCCGGCGGCAGACAACAGCGCCCGGCGGGAAACTTCGCGTTGATTCTGGGGCAGCATAGGACGTCCTGCCGCCCAATTCTATCCCAGGACTTCGGTCTTCGGGGCGGCTTTGCGCCGGTGCAGGCGGTGGTGGTGATGCGCGCGGTGATAGATCTCGCGGAGCTCGCTGCCGGTGAAAGCCAGAGCGACGGCGCCCGCGGCCAGCAGCGGCACGGTAACGATGAAGAACATGACCCCGGCCACGGACTTCGCCGTCTGTGCATCGACGCCCAGCACGCGGTGCAGGGCAAGATACGCAAACAGGTGGAAGAGTCCGACGTTGCCCGGCGCCGAGGGCAGCACCGTGCCCAGGCGCAGAACCACCAGCACCACGGCCGCCGCACCCCAGGGCAGATCCAGCCCGTAGCCTTCCAGCATTGCGTGAATCGGGATCACCTGAAGAGCCAGATACACGATGCTGGCGCCCACGGCCGCGGGGAAGGAACGGGAACGCCCCATGGCGTGCAGCCCCTCGACCGCAGTGCGAAGCACCTCGGACCACCGGTGACGGGTGGTGACGTGATGGGAGAACCGCCGGTTGAACACGGCAAAGACGACCAGGGTTCCGATGGCGCCCACTACCGCCGCCAGCCCCCAAACGCCGGCCACCAGATCGGCCGGAAGCTCGACGAACAGCGAGACGGCGGCAAAGCCGAAGATGAGCCACATGCCGTCGATCAGCCGCTCAATCAGCGCCGAGCTCAGCACCAGCGGAAAGGGGATGTGGTGCCAGACGGCCATCAGGTAGCAGCGGATCAGCTCCCCGCTGCGCAGCGGCAGCAGCTCGTTGGCGAACAGCCCGATGTAGATGGCCTGCACGCTCTTCCACAGCGGCAGCCGCCGGACCGGAGAAAGCAGAATGTTCCACCGCCAGGCCTGCGAGACGTAGACGAGCACGTCAGCGGCAACGGCGGCAACGATCCAGACCGGGTGAATCTGGCGCAGTTTGGGCAGCTCGGTGCGCCAGTCGAAGTCATGGTAGACCCAAAGCAGGCACCCGAGCGAGAGCAGATAGACGGCCACGGTTCCAAACCATGGAGGAAACCGCCGCCCGCCAGCCCGCGAGGGAGAACTCATCCCCATTCCTCTTCATCATAGATGCCGCCCGCGGTCCGCCGTTGGAATTATGGCGCAGGGCGCACGCCGCCGGCGGTGATGGTGACCAGCGATCCGTCCTCCCGGCGGACCCGGAGGAATCCTTCCGCCGACAGGCCGGCGGTGACCCCGATGATTTCGCCGCCGGGCAGCTCGACCCGGACGCGGCGGCCGGAGGCATAAGACGACGCACTCTCGAACAGGCGGAGGATGGGATCCGCCCCGGCGGTCTCCAGAATGTTCACATGGGACTCGACCGAGCGGACCAGCGGCCTCAACAAAAACTCCAGATCCTGTTCCTGGCCGGTTTCCAGCACGAGCGATGTGGCCAGCGGAGCCAGCTCCGGCGGAAATTCCCGCTGGTTGACATTCAGGCCGACCCCCGCCAGCAGCACGCCTTCCTGAAACTGGGCGAGGATGCCGGCCAGCTTGCGATCCCCGACGAGCACGTCATTCGGCCAGCGCAGATCGACGGCCAGGCCCGCAAAAAGCTGGAGCGCGTCCGCCACGCCGAGCCCGAGCGCGAGCGTCGCCAGCGGCATCAGCGCCGCCTCCAGCCGCGGCCGCAGCACGGCGGTGAAGTACAGCCCGCCAGGGCGCGAGTCCCACGTCCGGCCCATGCGGCCAACACCGGCCGTCTGCTGGCGCGCGGCGACCACCGTGCCCGCAGCGCAGCCGGCGCGGGCCAGCTCCGCGGCGCGGCGCATGGTGGTGTCGATCGTGTCGTGCCATTCAATCCTGCGCATGAAGTTCCAGCCGGAAATGGATGTCCACGGCGCGGGCTGAGTGCGTGATGGCGCCGCTCGAGACAAAGTCGGCGCCGGCAAGCGCATACTCGCGCACGTTGGCCAGCGTAATGCCGCCGCTCAGCTCGACGGTGGCGCGCCCGCCGATGCGGTCAATCCATTCGCGGGCCTGAGCCGGCGTCAGATTGTCGAGCAGGAGCCGGCTGGCGCCGCAGGCCAGCGCCTCGTCGAGCTCTTCGAGGGTGCGGACTTCGATTTCCACGGGCAGCCCGCAGCCGCGCACCGCTTCCAGCGCGGCGCGCACGCCTCCGGCCGCGGCGATGTGATTGTTCTTGATCAGCACCGCGTCCCAGAGGCCCATGCGATGGTTGACGACGCCGCCCGCGGCGGCCGCCATCTTCTCCAGCCGCCGCATGCCGGGCGTCGTCTTGCGCGTATCGAGCACGCGGCAGCGCGTGCCTTCGACGGCGCGCGCGAACTGGCGCGCCAGTGTGGCGACGCCGCTCAGCCGCTGAAGCAGGTTCAACGCGGTGCGCTCGCAGGTGAGCAGCCGCCGCGCCAGGCCGTGCGCGCGGGCCAGACACGCGCCCGCTTCCACTTCCGTTCCGCTGGGCGCCAGCACCTCCACTTCCACGCCGCCGCCCGCTTCGTCATAGACGCACTGGATGAGTTCGACGCCGGCGACAGTGAGCGGCTCGCGCGCGCAGAAAGCGCCGGCGGCGCGGGCGTCGGGAGCAACAATGCAGTTCGTCGTGACGTCGCCCGGGCCGATGTCTTCGGCCAGGGCGCGGCGGATCAACTCAAGCGCTTCCGGGAAACGCCAGTCGGCTGCTGTCACTTCGCCAGCTCCTCGAGAAGGGCCTGCTGTTCAGCGAGTTCTTTCTCGTACACGGCGAGTTTCTCGCGGATCCCCTCGACGACGTGCGCCGGGGCTTTCGCGACGAAGCTGTCGCTTGTGAGCTGTTTTCGGCTGGAAGCGATCACCTTTTCGAGTTCGGCCAGACGCTTTTCGACACGCGCCCGGATGGCGTCGGCCTGTGCGGCGCTCAGTTTGAGTCCGACGGCAAAGTCGGCGGCGGCGCGGCGGATGCCCGTGGGCCGCCGGGGCGGGTTCAGCTCGAACTGGCCGTGGGCAAGCGCGCCAATCACTTCCAGCTCGCTGGCGGCCACTTCCTGCACGTCTGCGCACAGCGACTCGATCCAGCCTTCGACCCGCGCGGCCGGATCCACCCGGTTGTCCGCGCGCAGCGCGCGGGCGGCGGTGACGATCTTCTGAAGCAGGCCGAACAGCCGCAGTGCGTCTTCGTCGGCCGCGTCGCCCGCGTGCGGATACGGCGCGATGCAGATGGAAGGCGGCGTCTGCGCGCCCTTGTCCACCAGCCGCTGCCACAGCTCCTCAGTGATGAACGGCATGAGCGGATGCAGCAGGCGGAGCGCCATTTCGAAGGTCTCCGCCATCGTCTCCACATGCGCGCGCGGCTCGGCGCCCTGCTGGATGCGGAGCTTCTTGATCTCGACGTACCAGTCGCAGAAGTCGTCCCAGAGGAACGTCCAGACGATGTCGGCCGCCTCGTGATAGCGGTAGTTGAGCTGCGCCTGTTCCATCCGCGCGGCGGCCTCGTTGAGCCGGTGGCGGATCCACCGGTCTTCCAGCGGCACGGCGCCCGCAATGGCGCGCGGCCGCTCCACGCGCGCGGGCGGCGCTTCCAGCGGGAGCCTCTCCAGTTCCACGCGCTCCATCTGAAGGAAGAGGAACCGCGCCGCGTTCCAGATCTTGTTGGCGAAGGCGCGCGAGCTGGCCATCCGCTCCTCGCTGAGGGCGATGTCCATGCCCGGGGCGGCGCCGCGAAGCAGGGCGAAGCGCACGGCGTCGGTGCCGTACTGTTCGATCACCTCGAGCGGGTCGATCGTGTTGCCCTTCGTCTTCGACATCTTCTGCCGGTGCGCGTCGCGGACGAGGCCGTGAATGTAGACCGTGCGGAAGGGCACGTCGCCGGTGCACTCCAGCCCGAGCATGATCATGCGCGCCACCCAGAAAAAGAGGATGTCGAAGCCGGTGATCAGCAGCGTCGTCGGGTAATAGGTCTCCAGATCGTTGGTGCGCTCGGGCCAGCCAAGGGTCGAGAAGGGCCACAGGCCGCTCGAAAACCACGTGTCGAGCACGTCCGGGTCCTGCTCAATCCGCTCCGAGCCGCAGTGCGCGCAGCGCGCCGGATCCTCGCGCGCCACCGTGGCCTCGTGGCAGTTGGCGCAGTGCCAGGCGGGAATGCGGTGGCCCCACCAGAGCTGGCGCGAGATGCACCAGTCGCGGATGTTGTGCATCCAGTCGAAGTACGTCTTCGCGTAGGTTTCGGGAATGATGCGGATGCGGCCGTCCTCGACGGCGCGGATGGCCGGCTCGGCCAGCGGTTTCATGCGGCAGAACCACTGGGTGGACACGAGCGGCTCCACCACCGTCTTGCAGCGCTGGCACCTGCCGGCGCTGAGGGCATAGGGCTCGGTCTTTTCCAGCAGCCCCTGGGATTCGAGGTCTGCCAGCACCCGCTTGCGGGCCTCGAAACGGTCAAGCCCGGCATACGGTCCGGCGGCTTCGGTCATCCGCGCGTCGAGCCCGATGACGGTGACGTGCGGCAGGTTGTGGCGGCGGCCGGCCTCGAAGTCGTTGGGGTCATGGGCGGGCGTCACCTTGACCACGCCGGTGCCGAACTGCGGGTCGGCCAGCGGATCGGTGATGACCGGAATCTCGCGGTTCATCAGCGGAAGGATGACCATGCGGCCGTGCAGATCGCGGTAGCGTTCATCATCGGGATGGACACAGACAGCGGTGTCGCCGAGCATGGTCTCGGGCCGCGTGGTGGCCACGGTGACGTAGCGGCCCGGCATGTCCTTGACCGGATAGCGGATGTGCCAGAGGTTACCGGGTGTTTCCTCATGGACGACTTCCAGGTCGCTCAGCGCCGTGTGGCAGCGCGGGCACCAGTTCACCATGTAGTCGCCGCGATAGATGAGGCCTTTCTCGTAGAGGCGGACAAACGTTTCACGGACGGCGCGCGACAGGCCGGGATCGAGCGTGAAGCGGTTGCGCGTCCAGTCGCAGGAGTCGCCGATGCGCTTCATCTGGGCGATGATCGTGCCTCCGTAGCGCTCCTTCCACTCCCAGACGCGGCGGACGAATTCCTCGCGGCCGAGGTCGTGGCGGGTGAGCTTTTCCTTCTCCCAGAGGTCGCGCTCCACCACCATCTGCGTTGCGATGCCGGCGTGATCCTGCCCGGGGAGCCACAGCGTCTGGTCGCCTTTCATGCGGTGCCAGCGGACGGTGACGTCGATCTCGGTGTGTTCGAGCATGTGCCCGATGTGCAGGCTCCCGGTCACGTTCGGCGGCGGAATGACGAGCGAAAACACTTCTTTGCCTTCCTGTTTTTTGTCTGGAGGCGTGAAGTAGCCGCCCTCGATCCAGGCTTCCGCCCAGCGCGGCTCAAACCGCTGCGGTTCGTAGACTTTCTCCAATGTCATGGGGTGAACTTTCAGTCTAACAGGGCGTCCTTCCCGTACACTATGGGCATGCGGCTGGAAGCGATGCAGGAGGCGCTGCGCGCGCAGCAACTGGACGGGTGGCTGTTTTTCGACCACCACGGGCGGGACCCGCTGGCCTACCGGATCCTCGGTTTTGCCGCGCCGCGGACGCCGACGCGCCGCTGGTATTACCTCGTGCCGGCGCAGGGCGGGCCGGTGAAGCTCGTGCACCGGATCGAACCGGCCATGCTCGATGCGCTGCCGGGTGAGAAGCGCCTCTATGCGGGCTGGCAGGAGCAGGAGCGGATGCTTGCGGAGATGCTGCCCCGTGGCGGGCGCATCGCCATGCAGTATTCGCCCCGCTGTGCCGTCCCCTACATCGCCATGGTGGACGCCGGCACGGTGGAGCTGGTGCGGTCCATGGGCGTGGACGTGGTCAGCTCGGCGGCGCTCGTGCAGCAGTTCGAGGCCCTGTGGACGCCGGAGCAGTACAGAAGCCACCGCCGGGCGCAGGCGAAGGTGGATGCCATCCGGGCCGCCGCTTTCCGCCTGGTGGAAGACCGGCTTGGGCGCGCGCAACGGGTGAGCGAGTTTGACGTCAAACAATTCATCCTGAATGCGTTTGAAACAGAAGGGCTGTTTACTGATCACGGCCCCATCGTGGCCGTGAACGCGCACGCCTCGGACCCGCACTATGAGCCTCAGGCCGGATCGGCGGCCGAGATCCGCCGGGGCGACCTGCTGCTCATCGACTTGTGGGCGAAGCTGCGCGAGCCGGGCGCGGTCTACTATGACATCACCTGGACGGCCTACTGCGGCACGGCGCCGCCGCAGAGGATGATGGAGGTCTTTGAGGCGGTGGCCGGGGCGCGCGACGCGGCGGTGGCGCGGGTGATGCTGGCGGCACAGTCCGGCGAGCCGCTGTGCGGGTATCAGGTGGACGACGCCGCCCGCCTCTATCTTCGCGCCCGCGGCCTGGACGCCTGGTTCATCCACCGCACCGGCCACTCGATCGGCGAGGACGTCCACGGAACCGGGGCCAACATGGACAATTTCGAGACACACGACGAGCGGCCCATCGTGCCCGGACTGTGCTTCTCCGTCGAACCGGGCGTCTACCTGCCGGAGTTTGGCATCCGCAGCGAGGTGAACGTCTATCGTTCAGAACATGCGGCGGAAGTGACGGGCGAAGTCCAGCGGGAGCTGCTGCGGATGGCCTTGTAAAGGCGTCTGTCCGGTCCTGTTCACCTAATATTTGTCCCCCTCGCGTCTTTTTCCCTTTTCATCGGGAATGAATGCGTGCATACTGAATCACCCTTGTTTTCGAAGAAGGAGGCTTTGGGTGATGCAATTCCGCACGCTTGTCCCCGTTTTCTGCCTGCTGCTTGCGGCTGGCAGCGTGTCTGCACAACCGGCGCCGATCACCTCCGTGGCGCTATTTCGCGTACAGCCCGACCGCCTGGAGCGCTTTGTCGATAACGTCCACATCGTCACGTCTGCACTGGACCGGCTGATGCAGGCAGGGACAATCGACGCCTATGGGCTCGACACCGACGTCGTGCACGGCGATGGACCGAATGTGGCCCTTTGGTATGAAACCAGGAACTTTGCCGGCCTCGCCGAGGGTGACAAGGCCGTTCAGGGAGCGCTTCGGGCCAATGCGGACAAGGCGAGGGAAGTCTGGGCCATCAGCGACTTTGACAAACACCGCGACCTGATTGTGCGCAGCCTCGAGTCCGGCGGAGGAAAGGTTCCTGCCGGTGCGCTGCCGGTGACGTTCTTCCAGATGGAGAAGGTGAAGCCCGGCAAGATGCCGGTGGCGCGGATGATGTTCCGGCACCACGACATGCCGGTACTCGATCAATTGGTCCGGGACGGCGTGATCTACAGCTACCAAATGAACGTGGAGGCCGTTCACACCATGGAGCCTGGAACGGTGTGGTTTCTGATCCTGGCGCCGGGTCTGGAGTCGATGGACAGGATCCGGAGCGCCTTTGCCGCCTCGCAGGAGAAGATGAGCGAAGCCGACCGGCGGGCTCTGGAGGCGATGGAGGAGGAGGTGTTCGACCGGAAAGCGCACCGGGATTCGGTGTCGCGTGCCTTGATCTTCCGCTCGCGCTGAATTTACGCGCCCCCTGGGGCCGCCCTCTGCCGCCCGTGTCGCGATGGAATGAACCGTCGCGGCGCGGGCAGGGCGTTTCGCTGGGACAGACGCCGGAGGGATGTCCTCAGGAGCCTTTCCGATCTGGCGGCAATAGAGCCGGCCGCGGCCTCACAGGCAATGGAGGCGGAGCGGTCACTCCAGCGCACCGAAAGGCGCGCCGGCTCAGCCTTGTTCTTCCTGCGGGATCTCCGGCGCAGGAGCGGCCGGCTGGGTCGGAGCAGGCTTCGCCTCCGCCGCTTTCTCCTTCTTCTGGGCCGCTTCCTTTTTGGGCGTCAGGATGATGTGAGCAAAGCGGCCCTCCAGGCGCGGCTGCCCTTCAATGGTGGCGTAGGAAGCGAGATCGTTGGCCAGCCGCAGCAGCAGGTTCTTGCCGAGGTCGGCATGGGAGATCTCACGGCCGCGGAACTGCACGACGGCTTTCACGCGGTTGCCCTCGGCGAGGAAGCGGATGGCGTGCTTGAGCTTGAAGTTGTAGTCGTGATCGTCGGTGTTTGGCCGGAACTTGAGTTCCTTCACCTGGATCACATGCTGCTTCTTTTTCGCTTCCTGCTGTTTCTTCTTCTGCTCGTACTGCCACTGCCCGTAGTCCATCGCCTTGGCCACGGGCGGTTCGGCCGTGGGGGCGACCAGGATCAGGTCGAGCCCCATCTCGCGGGCGCGCCGGATGGCCTGTTGCGTGGGCATGATTTCCACCACGCCGTCCGGGAACACGGCGCGCACCTCCCGGGCCCGGATGGCCTCATTCACGTTCTCTCTGACTCTGACTCGCGGGCGGGGAAATCTAGGCTGCATGCGGTCTGTTCTTGCAGGAATTCCTTTGCGGGATTTGTGAGCTGTTGAGACGGAAAAAAGGCGTACACAGCTCCACTCTGGCTGCGCGCGCCCGGTTCCAGGATGGTGTTCGAGTGAGGGGAAGCCTCAGACGTTGCTCCCTACCCCTCCAATATACACTGGGGCCGCAAGCGGGAGTCAACGCCGCGCCTCCCCGCGCATCACATCCTCTTCGCGGAAAATTGCACGGCGGATCACCCTGCGCTCATCGCTCGTATAGACAACGTGGATGCTGCCATCGGCGGTCTGCACGGCGCTCGGATAGGCGAACGAGTCCTTCCCTTCGGCAAGGTTCCTGCGCCAGGGCCACGTCCTGCCGCCGTCTTCGCTGAGTGCGGCCGTCAGCGGCGTTCGGCCGTGGTGGACGGGATTGCAGATCAGCAGGAGTCTGCCGCTGCGCAGGCGGATGAGCTCGACGGCGGAGTTCGGGTTGGGCCATTCCGTATCGCGGCCCTCGGTCCAGTTCATGCCCCCGTCGAAGCTCTCCGAGGCGATGATGAAGCCGCGCTCTTCGGGCGTGTAACCGCCGCCGCGCCGGCAGAAGGCGAGCAAATGACCAGGAGCCAGCTCGACGGGCGCCGGCTGAAGGTTGCCGTTCCTCGAACGGATCTTCCCGCCGGGCGTCCACCGGCCGGTGGCGGGGTCGTGAAGGAGGAACAGCGAGCTCGTCTCCGGTTCGACGCGTTCACGGTCGCTGCCGACCTCGTGATAGATGGGCAGCAGCCATTTGCCGCTGGAGAGCACGATCGGTTTGCCGCGCACCATCCAGCCTTCCTCCAGGCTGAGCAGGGACGGATCGGACCAGGTCTCGCCGCGGTCGTCGCTGACTTTGGCGGCGATGCGCGACGTCGACCACGTGTCCCCGAAGCGGATCACATAGAACAGCCAGACGCGCCCGCGCGGATCCTGCCAGCAGACGCCGTTGCCGGTGGAGTGGAAGGGGTCGCGCGCGACCGGTCTGGGATCGCTCCATCGCGCGCTGCCAGGGCGCAGGCGCGAGAGAAATACGGCTGTGGACCGCGCGTACTCGCCCTCGCCACCGTAGTAGACCAGCAGCAGGTCGCCGTTGTCGAGCGCGCAGATCGAGGCCGGGTGCTTGTAGGGGCCGGTGCGGGTTTCCGGGCCGAAGATGCGCTCCGTGACGATTTCGGCGCGGCCGGAGGCGGCAAGAACGAGGGCGAGGGCAAGCAGTCGCATCGGCGCGTCAGTCCTCCAGCGGACGCGTGGAATCAATGAACGGCCAGCAGAAGGCGCCCAGGAAGTAGGCGCCGGCCATGGTGAACAGGAACAGGTTCCAGTCGTTGCCACTGTGCGCCAGGATGAAGCCGCCGATGGAAGGCGCCAGAATGCCGGCGAGGTTGCCCATCATGTTCATCGAGCCGGCCAAAGTACCAGCGTATTTGCCGCCGATGTCCATGCAGGCGCCCCAGGCGCCCGGCATCACCAGGTCATTGCAGAACGAAGCGAGCCCCATGGCCAGCATCGCCGGCAGCGGATCTTTCGTCACGGTGGCGATGAGCAGAAAGAGGCTGGCGCCGACAAAACCGGTGGCGCCCATGACCTTGCGCGCCCGGTTGACCGAACCCAGCCAGAGCGCCACGTATTTGGCAAGGAAGCCGGCAAACATGGATCCAATGCCGCCAAACAGCAGCGGAAGGATGGCGTAGCGGGCGCTCCGCCCCATGTCCATGTGGCGCGCCTCCTGCAAATAGGTGGGCAGCCAGGTGATGTAGAAGTACCAGGGGTAAGTCAGCAGGAAGTATTGCGCCCAGAGAAGCCACACGGTTCCGCGGCGGACCATCCTGCCCCATGGGACGTCTCCGTGGCCGGAGGCCGTCTTTTCGGCGCCTTCCAGCAGAGCCAGCTCGGCTGCGTTTACGGACGGGTGGTCCTTCGGGTTGTCACGGTACCAGCGGTAAAAGAAGACCGCCCAGACCAGCCCGATGAGGCCGAAAACGTGGAAGACGTCGCGCCAGCCCATGAATCGGAACAGCAGCGCGAACAGCGGCGGCGTGAACGCCCCGCCCCAGCGGGCGAACGACCACATGATGCCCTGCGCGCGCACGCGCTCATGCTGCGGCAGCCAGGTGGTGAACGCCTTGGTGAGATTTGGGAAGCAGCCCGCCTCGCCCGCGCCAAACAGGAAGCGCACGATCCACATGGAAGCGAAATTCCAGGCCCAGCCGGTGGCGGCGGTAAAGAACGACCACCACAGCACGATCCGCATCAGCACGCGGCGCGGGCCCAGCCAGTCGCCCATCCAGCCGCCGGGGATCTCAAAGAGCGCGTAAGCCAGGGCGAAGGCCGAGAAGATGTAGCCCATCTGCTGTTTTGTGAATCCCAGGTCGTTGGAGATCAGCGGAGCGGCCTGGGAGATGGCCACCCGGTCGATATAAGACAGGATCGCCAGCGTAACGGCGAAGACCACCACCCAGTGGCGGGCGCGCGTCGGGGCTTGCGGCGCGGTCATGAGCCACTATCCCATCACACGGCGGAAGGGTCCCGCAACGGCTCTTCCGGACGCAGCTCCGCGTCCATCCAGGCGAGGTAGTCCTCGGCGCCGTCCACCACGGGCACGGCAAGGAGCTCCGGGACTTCGTAAGAGTGGGCGGCGCGCAGGCGCCGGCAGAGATCCTCAAAGAGCCCGCGGCGCGTCTTGATGAGCAACAGGCGCTCCTCGCTTTCCTCCAGCGCGCCGCGCCAGCGGTAGATGCTGCGCATCGGGGGCAGGATCTGGACGCAGGCGGCCAGCCGCTCCTCCACGAGCAGCCGCGCGATGCGTCCGGCCTCTTCTTCGCTGGGACAGGTCGCGAGAACGATGATTTTGTCCGTCATTTCGCCTCCGGGATATTTACTTGCGGAGCCAACCGGATTATAAACGAAAGATAGGCGATTTGTTCTGGCGATGAAGAAACACGTCGGCCTCCTGATGCTTGTGCCTTCCTTCGCGCTCTTCCTGGGAACGCTCGTCTGGGCGCTGACGCATCCGGCCGGCTTCGCGGCCGCAAGGCAGGCCATTCAGGACGTGAGACGGATGCAGCAGGACATGGACGGACTCTCCCAGGATGTAGAGCGCACCCGGAAGCATGTCGAACGGCTGCGCTCGGATCCCGAGGAGCGCAAGCGCGCAGTGCGGCAGCACCTGAACAAGGCTCTGCCCGGCGAGACGACGATCATCCTGCCGGAGGAAAAGCCGGCGGGCGCGCCCGCCGGGGAGCGATAACACACCTCCGCGGCGCTGCACGCCGGAAGCTTCTGGGCCCGGCGCTCCCTCCACTCCGGACTTGACGTGGTTCGTCACCGTGTCGGGAAAAAGCCCGCCGCTGCGCTCCGGCAACGGCGGGCCAGAGGAAGATCCCGCTGCGGCCGCTTCAGAAAATGATCTTTCCGGCAACCTGAAGCTGCCGCATGTTGGTGCGCGTGCTGGTGATCTGGCCGAAGCCGCCCGAGGCGATGTTCGTGTCCGGATTGCCCCAGTTCGGGTGATTGGGGAAGTTGAACCACTCGAAGCGCAACTGGAACTGCCGCCGCTCGCTGGCGAGCCGGAAGTTCTTCATCGCCGAGAAGTCCCAGCCGATGATGCCGGGGCCGGTGAGCGTGTTGCGGCCCACATTGCCATGCGTGCCACGTGCGTTCGGGAAGAACGCGGTTGTATCAAAGAAGCGTTGCGGGTCCTGCTGGCCCCGTGGCAGTGCCGCGTTGCGGCCGGTCGAGTTGGGACGGTCGAAAAACGCGCCGGTGTTGGAGGCGTCCTGGCCGTTGGTCACCGTGACCGGGAAGCCGGTCTGAAGGGTCAGAATCGAGCTGATCTGCCAGCCGCCGCCGAAAGCCTCGAGCACGGGATTTTCAATGTTGACCTTGCGGCCGCGGCCGAAGGGCAGGTCCCACAGCGCCGAGGTGACGAAGCGGTGGCGCACGTCGTGGCTGGAGCGCGCCTTCTCGCAGTTGCGGCAGTAGCTGTTCTGCGGGAACAGCGTGTCGCCGCCGTGGTTGCGGATAGCGGTGGCCGTGTCGATCGACTTGGCCCATGTGTAACTGTTCATGAACGTGAGGCCGCCGCTGTAGCGCTTGGTCAGCTTGAGCCCGAGCGAGTGGTAGGTGCCCATGCCGCCGTTGTCGACGAGCTGGATGCGGCCGAAGTTCGGGAAGGGCGAGCGCTGCGGAATCGTACGCGAGTCGACGGCCGGGTCGGCTGGCCTGGCTTCATTGACGGCGCGCAGCGATTCGAGCCGCCGGCTGGAGTTGCCCAGATAACCGGCCTCGGCTACCATGTTGCCGCCGAGTTCGCGCTGGATGTTAAAGGTCCACTGGTTGGAATACGGCGTACGGCGGTCGTAAGGATTGGCAAACGTGTAGGGCCGGAAAACGTTGGCCACACCGCCGGCGATGGAGGCGAGCGAATTGCCCCAGTTCAGGTTCGGGAAATCCGTGCGCGAGTTGTCACGCAGACGGCCGGCCAGATTGCGGGCCATGTCGAACCGCGGGTTGCCGGTGTCCTGCGAGTAGAACGTGCCGAAGCCGACGCGGAAGACCCAGCGCGTGTCCGGCGCCCAGGTGATGCCCACGCGCGGCGCGAAATCGTTCCGGTCGATCCCCACCAGGCGACGGCCGAGGCTGCCGTCGCAGCGGACGTCGATCTCCGGCCAGCGGATGTTGACGCCCTCATAACAGTTCTGCCGCGCCGGCGCCTGCCGCATGAAAAAGGGATACAGGTTGCGGTCGGTGACGTTCGGGTTATCCAGCGTCAGGTGCGCATCGTAGGGAACGATGCCATTGAACAGAGTACCGGTCTGGTCTTCCCAGGGCGGGGTCAGCTCATAGCGCAGTCCGAAATTCAGCGTGAGTTTTGAAGTCAGCCGCCAGGTGTCATCGAAGTACAGGGCCATGCTCCAGGTGCGGAACTGCGCTTTTGCAATGGAGACGGCCGCCTCAGCCTGGTAAACCTCGCCGAGGAGAAAGTCGGCGAAGTTGTCGCCGGTGCGCCCGCTCATGGCGAGGTTGCGCGTGGCGTTGTTGGTGAAGGTGAACTGGCCGCGGGCGAACTGATTGCCCACCTGGTTGTACCGGTCGCGCCGCGCCTCGCCGCCGAACTTGAAGCTGTGGCGCCCGCGGATGATGGAGAAGTTGTCCACAATCTGTAGGACGTTGTTGTTGACCTCATACGGGCCTTCGCTGTCATTGCCGAAGCCTGAATAAACGCCCTGAAGGGAGATGTTCGGGATGCCCCACTGCACCGGCGGCCCGCTGTTCAGGCCCGGGATCTTCAGCTCGCCCACAACGTCGCGCGAGAAGGCCAGTTCGGGACCGTTGGTGTTGTAGAAGCGGCTGTAGGCGACGCGCGCCTCATTCACCATTGACGGCGACAGCACGCGCGTGTTGGTCACCATGTACTGCTCGAAGTTGGTGACGATCTTGCTGCCGTTGAGTTTCAGCGCCTGCGACGTCTGGTTTTCATCGCCCCAGCTGTAGCGGCCGAACCACTGCGAGTTCGGGCTCTCCACCCAGTCGAAACGGCCCACGAACTGATCGCGATTGATGGGCTGGCCCTGCGCCTGCACGCGGTTGTTGCGGAGATCGGGGTTGGGCAGGTTCGGTTCGGGATAAAACTCCAGGAGCTTCTGGGAAACCGGATGGATCCGCGCGGACGGGATCGTGTTGTTTGGGAAGGGCTGGGCGGTGTTCACGCCATTGACAATCTGCCGCGAAAGCGGATCATAGATGCCCTGGGTCCGAATGGCCGTGTTCGGCGTCGTGATGACGTCGTTGAAATTGCCGCCGCGCATCGCCACCGACGGAAGGCTGTAGACAGCCTGGACCTGACGGCGCTGGCGGAACCACTCGTAATTGGTCATGAAGAACAGCCGGTTGCGCCCGTCAAACAGCTTCGGCACGCTCACCGGGCCGCCGAGCGTGAAGCCGAACTGGTTCCACTTGAAAGGATCCTTGGGAGGACGCGCGGAAGTGAAGGCGTAGTTCTTCGCATCCAATTTGTCATTGCGGAGGAAGTAGAACAGGGTTCCGTGGTATTCGTTGCCGCCGGGCTTGGTAGACATGTTGATCTGCGTTGCGGCCCGGCCGAATTCGGCCGGATATATGCCCGTCTGAACCTTGAATTCCTGAAGGGCGTCCACCGACGGCATCACGATAATCGTGTTGAAATTCGGGTCGGTATTTTCCACGCCGTCCAGCGAGAACCGGTTGAACTGGGCGCGCTGGCCGGCCACGGCGACAGACTGTTCGGCGCGAATGCCGCCCTGCCGCGAACCGGCCTGGCCGGCCGACGGGAATCCAAAACTGACATTGGGCGCCAGAGCAACAAGCTGAAGCGCATTGCGGCCGTTCAGCGGCAGCTCGACGATCCGCTTGTTGTCAATCACCGTGCCGACGGTCGCGTTTTCGGTCTGCAACAGCGCGCCTTCGGCGCGCACCTCGACGGACTCGGTGACCGCGCCCACCTGGAGTTCAATGTCGACGCGCGTGCTCAACTGGACCTGGACTTCCAGCCCGGACCGCACAAAGGTGCGGAAACCCTGCTTTTCCGCCCGGATCGTATAGGTGCCGGGCTGGACCGCCGGAAAGGCGTAGAAGCCCGCTTCATTGGTTTCGGTCTGGCGGGACGCGTTTGTGGCCACGTTGGTCAGAGTGATTTTTACCCCCGGCACCAGTGCTCCGGATGGATCGCGCACCTCGCCGGAAATGCCGCCCAGCGTCTGCGCCAGCGCCGGGAGCGGCAACAGCAAAACGAGCAACAAGATCGCAGGGAAACCACAGCCCCGGTGAAGCATCCTTGAGCCTCCTTGAACCGATTTATCAGCCAAGCCGCGGCCGGCTGATGGCCGGCACTCTATCCCAGAGCGAAAGCGGTGTCAAGCGGGGGAGGTGACTTTACTTGCGCCGCACGGAGAGCAGCTCATAGCGGGCCACTGAGCTGCAGGCCAGGTACGTCTTCAGCAGGACCTCGAAGTGCGGAACGCGCCCGGAGGCGGCGCCGAGCCGGCGGCGCAGATCGGTGACGGAGCTCTCGCGGGTGATGAAATCGACCCCCGCATCCGACGAGTTGACGTCCGTGCCGGAGATGAGCAGCGCGGTTCCGCCCGGCTTCAAACTGGGCAGATAAGCCACCCGGCAGTAGCCGATCCGGCCCCACTCGACCGGATACTCCGGCTGCTCTCCGGGCAGGGGCATGGTGTTGCGGAAGGAGGCGCGGCGCGGCGGTTCCGTAAAGACTGTCTGAAAGTTGAGCTGCTCTTCGTAAGCGCCGACCCAGGGGTTGCCCCGGCGGCTGCCGAGCAGAATCACGTTTCCGCCGGAGACCATCCCGATGTTGGCGTCCCGCGCCGAAAGCATTTCCACGGCCAGCGAGTTCAGGGAAAAAAGGAGACCGAAGCGTCTGGCGGCCGCTGCGTCGGCCATGGTGATGGGGTAACGGTTGAAGAAGTCGAGGACGGACGAACGGAGGACGGGATCGGCGATTTCACGCTCGGCCAGCGCCGTGAAGCCCCGGTTCTGGTACTGCTCGAGCAGAATGTCGTGCTGGATTGCGTTCGCAAGCGGCAGCAACCCAAGATCGGACAACAGGAGGAAGGTGGGACGGCCATTGTCGAACATCTGTCTCCAGAGCCGGTCGACCTCCGGGTGCGGGCCGATCCCGGCTTCCAGCCGGCGACCCAGACGCTGGTTCTGCCAAAGGAGAAGGACGGACGTGGCCGCCAGAATCGCGGCCACCCACCAGGCCACCGCGGGCCGGGACGCAAGGCTGGACAGGCAGGACGCCGCCCGCGGCTGGGGCGCAGCCTCGAAGAACTCGAGCGTGTAACTCCCCTTCGGAAGCCGAACCCGGAGCGTCTCCTCCCGGCCTTCTTCTTCAAAATACTGCTCCAGCTTCTTCCGCAGGTGCGAGGCCTGAACGCGGACGAGCGTGTCCTGACTGGTGTCATAGCCTGGCGGACGGCCGAAGACGGCGACGCCGATCTCCTGTTCGCGGACGGGGCCGCCGTGGGGGTCCAGACTCCGCCGGGCGAGATATTCGAGCAGTTCCCGGGCGCGCTGCGATTTCCGGAACCCGGCACTGGCCGCAATGTGATCGAGTAACGCCCGCTTGCGGGCGAGCGCGCCATCGCCTGCCTCGGGCTGGACGGGGAAACCGAGTGCCACGGGCCGATGTACCGGCTAACAAGTATATACCAGCACTGGAAACAGGCTTTGGGGCCGCCACAGTCCGGTGAAACATCCGGTTTTCACCGAGAAAACGCCGTGAATTTACTTGCGCCGCCCGAGACGCAGTTCCACGCTGGGGGGCAGGGTTTGCCCCCGCCGCGGGGTTTGCCACGGGATTGGAGGTTGCCGCCTGGAACTTGCCACGCCGGAAGGCGTTGGCAGGCTCATCCCACCGAAGCGACCGCGGCGGCCGGCCGCAAAGGGAAGGAGGCAGGAAGATTCGCCATGAGAAAGATTCACTGGTGGGACAAGTGGACCGGGCTGGCCTTGGCCTCCGTGCTGGCAGCCATGCCGGCCTGGGCCCAGTCACAGGATGCGCGCGGCAACATTGTGGGCCGGGTCACGGACCCCTCAGGGGCCGTGGTTCCCGGCGCCGAGGTCCGGGCGCGCAGCGTGGCCACGGGCGTGTCCGTGGCCGCCAGGACGAACGATAGCGGCAATTACGTGCTGCCGTTTCTGACGCCCGGCCTGTATGAAGTCGGCGTTGAGGCGCCGGGCTTCCGCAAATTCGTGCGCGGCAACGTGCAGGTCCGCGTCCATGAGAACGTGGAGCTGAACATCCAGCTCACGATGGGCGAGGTGAGCGAGGTTGTCCAGGTGACAGCCGAGACGCCGCTGCTGCAAACCGCGGAGGCGACGCTCGGCCAGGTGGTCGACGAACGGCGGATCCTCGAGCTGCCGCTGTTTGCCGGCAACGCGATGGATCTGGTGCATCTGGCCCCCGGCACGGTGAATGGCACCAATCTCCGGCTGCGAAAAGCGCCGTTCAACAACGCCCCGTCGCAGTTTTCCACTGACGGCAGCGGCAACTACGGCAACGCGTTCACCATCGACGGCGTGGCCAACCTGTACTCGGACGGCACCAGCCCGCGGGTGGCGTTCTCGCCGCCGCAGGCGGCCATCGCCGAGTTCAAGGTCCAGACCTCGGCCTTCGATGCCAGCGTGGGACGCACCGCCGGAGCGCTGGTCAACGTCAGCACCAAGGGAGGAACCAACGACCTGCACTGGCAGGCCTGGTACTGGCTGCGCCACTCCAAGCTGGACGCGCCGACCCTCTTTCAGAACCGCTCCAATCCTCCCGGTTACAAGCTCCCCGTCTACCAGGATCACCGTTACGGGCTGGCCGGCGGCGCGCCCATCATCCTCCCCGGCATCTACAACGGCAAGAACCGCACGTTCTGGCACTTCACCTGGGAGGCGAACAAGTTCGGCGACCCGAACGTGGGCGGGTCGATGATCTCCACCGTGCCCAGGGCGGCCTGGCGTGAAGGCGACCTCTCGGATCTTCTCGCCCTTGGCGCCAGCTACCAGCTGTATGATCCTTTCTCGATCGCGCCGGCCCCTGGCGGGCGCTTCAGCCGGCAGCCACTTCCGGGCAACATTTTCCCGAAGAGCCGCATCCATCCGGTGGCGCAGAAAATTCTGGCGCTGTACCCGCTGCCCAATCAGCCGGGCACGGCCGACGGGCGCAACAACTTCTTGATGTCGAAGCCGGCCAAGGAGGACTACTGGGCGACAATAGGACGCATCGACCATGCCTTCAGCGAAAAAAACCGGATGTTCATCCGCTGGCACCGGGATTTCTGGGAAGAGGACAAGAACCGCAGTTTCGGCAACTCGGTGAACGGCATCATCCTGAACCGGATCAACCGCGGCGTCGCGCTCGACGACGTTCACATGCTGTCGGCGACGATGGTGCTGAACTTCCGCTACGGCATCACGGCGCAGGAGTTCCCGGAACATCGGGTGAGCCGCGGCTTTGATCTGGCCTCGCTCGGTTTCTCGCCGAACCTTGTGAACCTGATCGACCGCAGGCTCGCGACGATTCCAAGGATCTCTGTCGGGTCGCTGACGACTCTCTCGCAATGGGAGTCCGGCGACGGCGTCACGTCGTCGCTCAGCCACAACGCGGTGGCCAGCCTCACCTGGATCCAGGGCAATCACAGCATGCGCATGGGGCTGGACTGGATGGTGTTCCGCGAGTTCCGCAACCGCTTCCCCGGAGATGTCTCCCCGGACCTGACGTTCTCAAACACCTGGGCTCGCGGACCGCTCGACAACAGCCCGGCGCCACCGGTGGGGGCCGAACTGGTCGCGCTGCTGGCGGGCATTCCCGGTGGAAGCCTTTCGCGCAGCGGCAGTCATGCCGAGCAGGACATTTACACTGCCCTTTACTTTCAGGACGACTGGAAGCTGACGCGAAAGCTGACGCTGAACCTTGGCCTGCGAGCCGAACATGAATCGCCGATCACCGAACGCTTCAACCGCAGCGTGACGCAGTTTGACGGCACGAGTCCGAACCCGATCGAGCCGGACGCCATCGCCAACTACGCCCGTGCGCCGATCCCCGAGCTCCCGGTCCAGAACTTCCGCGTCCTCGGCGGGGTGACCTTCGCGGGTGTCGGCGGCAATCCGCGGCAGTACTGGAAGAGCCAGGGCATCCAGTGGGCGCCCCGGTTCGGCCTGGCGTACCAGGTCACGCCCAGGACCGTGCTGCGCGGCGGGTATGGGATCTTCTACGCGCCCACGGGCGTCCTGCGGACGAACTCGATTCTCGCGGGCTTCAGCCGCAGCACGCCGATCGTGGCAACCAACGACAACGGATTGACCTGGATCGCCGACCTGGCCAACCCGCTGCCTGGCGGATTGCTGCCGGTGCTGGGCTCGTCCGAAGGACTGAAGACGACGCTCGGCCAGAGCACCACGTTCTTCCCGCTGAACCGGCGCATGCCGCCGACGCACCGTTTCTCGTTTGGATTTCAGCGCCAGCTTCCGGCCGGAATCATGGTGGAGGTCTCTTACGTCGGCAGCCGGAGCTACCGCCTGCCGGTGTCCCGCGCGGCCAGCTTCACGCCAAAGCAGTACTACAGCACGCTGCCCTACCGGGACAACGCCACCATCAATTTCATGACCACGAATTTCCCCAGCCCGTTTTTCGGGCTGTATCCGAATTTCACCTCGAAGACGATGACGCGGGCGCAGTTGCTGACGCAATATCCGCACTTTTCAAGCGTCACCTATGAGGACTCGGTCGGATATTCGTGGTATCACTCGATGCAGAACCGGCTGGAGAAGCGTTTCAGCCAGGGCTGGACGCTCCAGCTTTCCTGGACGTGGTCGAAGGCGATGGTCGCCAACACGTTCCTGAATCCGTTCGACCCGTTGCCTTACGAATCGATCTCGGACCTTGACCGGCTGCACCGCGTCACCGGCAGCGGCATCTACGAACTGCCCTTCGGCCGGGGCCGGAAGTTCGGCGCCTCGATGCCGAAGCCGCTCGAGTTCCTGGCCGGAGGCTGGCAGCTGAGCGGCATGTGGCAGTTCCAGAGCGGAGAGCCGCTCGGCTTCGGAGATGCGCTCTTCATCGATGATTCCCGCAAGATCGTGCTGCCTTCCGACAAACGGAACGTGGACCGCTGGTTCAACACGGACGTCTTCAACCGGAATCCGGCGCAGCAGCTTGCATGGAATGTTCGCACTTCGCCACTGCGCTACTCCAACATCCGGAGCGACTCGCAGCGGCGGCTCGACCTGTCGGCCCGGAAAACTTTTCGCGTGACGGAGAAACTTCAGGCCATTTTCCGCGGCGACGTCTTCAACGCGCGCAACGAGGTCGTGCTCTGGGCGCCCAACACGAGCCCGGTCAACAGCGCCTTCGGGCGCGTGACGGCGCAGGAGCCGCCGCGCTCCTGGCAGTTCTCGCTGTCCCTGCGCTACTAACGGTGTGCGGGCGGCCGCGGCCGCCGCGCGCGGCCGCCCGCGGACACCCCTTGTCACGGCACCCGCCTTTGGTGCATCTTCGAGGTGGAGGATCCCGGACATGATTCCGCCCCCCTTCGAATCCGTGGTGTGCCCGATCGATTTCAGCGAGTGCTCGGCCAACGCCCTGCGGTGGGCGGCCTGGCTGGCGCAGGCGTCGGGCAAGCCACTGCGGCTGCTCCATGCGGTGCACGTGGACACGCCCTCCTACATTACTCCCGAGCGGCGGGAGCGGATCCTGGAGGAATGGAACGAAGTGCGCAGGCATGCCGAGGCGCACCTGAAGGAATGGTCGAAACCCTACCTGCCGGAAGGCATCGAGGTATATTACGAGGTCTCCGACGCGCCGCCGGTTGAGGCGATCATCGCTACTGCCCATCGCACGAATGGCTGGGTCGTCATGGGAACGCACGGGCGGACCGGGTGGCGCAGCGTGTGGCTCGGCTCGGTGACCACGCGTACCATCGAACAGGCGAAAGTGCCCGTGCTGGCCATCCCGCCGGACAAGACGATCTGCCCGCGCTAGACCCATGCCGGACTGGCTCCTTCTGATCCTGGTGGCGGGCGGCTACATCGCCCTGATGAAGTGGGTGCTGCCACGCCTGGGCGTGCCGACCTGAATGAGCGATTCCTGCGACGCCGGGGCCCGGCGTTCTCCATCGTCGAGCCGGGGCAAAGATGGGGAATTTCCCCGACCCTCCGGGCAGAAAGATTAAGCACTTCTGTCAGTCATTCGCCTGATATATTTTCCGCACCATTTCGGGGATGATCGGGGCAAGCGGACAGAGCCAAGTCCATGCCCTGAAGGGCCGGAGGTGCGCGGTGTTCTCCGACAGGATCGTTGTGCTGGCCAGAGACCTCGAGGCCGCAAGCGAGGTGCGCGATCTTCTGGCGCGCAGCCACCCTTTTCACGAAATTGCGATCGTGGACACGGCCGCTGCGGACTGGCTGGAGCCCTTTCTCCAGTCGGTCCGGAAGGAAAAACCGTTCGTTGCGCTGGTCGAAATAAAGACTTTTCAGGAGATCGGTGAAGTACTGGAACCGCTTCGGAAGGCCGAGCCGCTGCTGCCTGTGCTGGTATTCACCCGGCGGGTGGACAACCATGTCCATCTGGAACTCCACCGCATGGGCCTGGCCGACCGGACGCTGCACCTGCCATCGACCGTGGAGGCGGTGAAGCGGCTGGTGGAGGGGCTCTCCCGGCGCGCGGCCGGGCCGCTGCCGCCCTCGCCGGTTCTGGCGCCGATGGCGAGCTTCTTTCCGGCGAAGCCCGGCAGCGGCGCCAGCACCCTGGCATGGCATTTTGCCAACATCGCCGCCGAAGTGCTTGGCGCGGACGTGGCACTGGTGGACCTGGACCTAAACTGCGGCGTGCAGAGCCTTTTCGGCGCCGTGCAGACGGGGATCAACCTGTTTGATGCCATTTCGGTGGTGGACCATTCCGGGCGGCTGCCGGAGGCGCCGCACATCCCGCAGCACGGGCGGGTCCACATTTTTGCGGCGCTGCGGCGCTGCCGCAGCGTGCGGATCGACTCCAGCCTTTTCGGCAACTTTCTCCAGGCGGTGAGACGGAATTACGCGCTGGTTGTTGCTGATCATTCCGGAAATTGGGAGCGCTTTTCCGTGGAAGTCATGCAGTCTTCTTCGGCCGTGTACTGCGTCACGGCCGGAGACTACCTCTCGCTGACCCAGGCGAACCTGGCGAGGCCGCTGATGGAGGACGCCGGCATCCTGCCGTGCGTGCGGCTGGTGCTGAACCGCAATGGCTCGCGTTTCAGCATGCCGCCGGAACAGGCGGAAAGGCTGGCCGGACTGAAACTGGCGTCATGCCTGCCCAACTGCTTCGGAGAGTTGCAGCGGGCGATCCCCAAAAATCACCTGGCGCCGGAACATTCCGCCTACTCAGAGGCTGCCGCGCGGCTGGCCGCGGACTTTCTCCGCCTCACCGGCAAGCTGCGGTCCGAGCAAGTCGAGCAGTTGTCGAATCCAAACGTCAGCGCCTTCTCGCTGTTGGCTGCGCTCGGTTTTCAGCGCAGACCGAAGTCTCCTCCCTTGCCGCACGTACTGACACGGACGTAATCGCCTCCCGCGGCGTACCGCGGACGTTCCCGAGCAAGAGGTTCACCCATTCGGGCGACTGCCGCGGCCAGCCCTGACAGACGTCTCAGGACGTAATTTTTTTCTTGGCAAATGGGCCCGATTCGGGATAGGATATTCTCAATTCGGGTTCAAGGGATTTCCCATGGTATTAATCATCGCAGTCGGATTGGCCGTTACGAGCACGCTGGCGGCCGCGGCCTGGATCGTCTGGAAGCTGAACCGTTCTCTCCAGCCCGAGCCGTTTGATGCAGAGTGGTGGGAACACTTCAGTGTGGACAAGTATGCGCCGCTCGGGCATCTGCTGGATGCCTCGGAAATGGATTTTCTCACGACGCAATGCGATGGCGGCTGGCGCCTGGCATGGCGCTTCCGCTCCCAGCGGGCGCGGATTGCCCGCCAGTACCTCGATGAAATGAAAACCGATTTTGAACGCCTCCAGGCCGTGGGCCAGGCGCTGATGGTGGCGGGCCGCTACAGGCCGGGATTCCAGGATGAGCTGTTCCGGCATCGGGTCCGCTTCACCCGGGCCTGGTGGCGAGTGCGGGTGCAGGTGGCCTTGTGGCGGCTCGGCTTGGGTGGGGTGGACGCGCAGAAGCTGCTCGAAACGATGCGGCGCTCGGCGACCTCCGTTCAGGCGGTTTTCGCCCCGGCGGCCTGACGATCCGCTTCAGCGGGCCGCTTTCAGCCAGGCCCTGGCCTCGGCCAGCAGCTCGAAGCGTTTCTCGTCCTCGCGAAAGGCGGGCGGATGGACCGAGCGGCGGTGGCGGCAGTGCTCGACCGGGTGCTTCATGTGAAGCATCTCGTGGTACATGACATAGTCGACGACGAAGCGGGGCACCTCGGGACGGTCGAGCCATGAACTGAGAATGATGGCATTGTGCGCGTGGTCGAAGTGCCCCAGCAGCGTCCTGGACGGGCGGCGGCTCCAGCCGAGCTGCGGGGTGGGCAGCAGCGGGCCGAAGTACCGGTCGCGCAGGGAGTTGAAAATCTCGCTCAGGTCATAGACCCGGCCCCGCGGGCCGGAGATGTATTTCCGGCTGCGCGCCGCACGGACCGCCTGATGCAAGCGGCGGACGTCCCGGCGATTCATGTACTGGCGGTAGTGGCGCACCCAGTGCGGTGGCGGCGCAGTGCGGAACAGGCGCGAGACGAGGATCCAGGCCAGCGCCTCCCGCACCGTCGCCGGGGCGGCGGCCATGGATTCGCTCAGGCGCAGCTCAAGCACTCCATCCACCAGCCGGAGCCGGCCCACCGTGGCCACGTAAGGACGCACATGGAGGCGCACGGCGGGCATCTGCCGGGAGCGGGCGATGGATGCATAGACGCGCTGGAAGATGGCCTCGGTCGATTCCGGGCGCGGAAGCAGTTCGGAAGCCAGCAGTTGCATCCCTCTCTCTGGATAGCATAATTTGAGATTTCCCCGTCTGTTGCAGAGGCGGGCGGATTCGCTGGAGCTGCCGGCTGCGGAGGCCCGCAGGCCGGGCGGTCGCCTGTTGCGGATCCAGTTGGACAGGGAGGTCCCTTGCTGAAAGCGAAAATCAGCGCGGTGGGCGCCTGGGTGCCTCCGCGGGTGTTGACCAATGACGATCTGGCGCGGATGGTGGAAACTTCCAACGAATGGATCCTTGAGAGAACTGGCATCCGCGAACGCCACATCGCCGACCCGGAGATCGCCACCTCGGACATGGCCATCGAGGCGGCGCGGGCGGCGCTCGCCAACCGCGGCACGACTGCCGAGGACGTCGATGCCATCCTTCTGTGCACGGTGACTCCGGACCACATGTTCCCTTCGACGGCCTGCATCGTGCAGCACAAGCTTGGCGTCAAGCGAGCCTGGGGATTCGACCTGGTCGCTGCCTGTTCGAGCTTCGTCTACGGGCTGACGGTGGCCGCCCATCTGGTGGGCGCCGGCACGCACAGGAAAGTGCTGGTGATCGGCTCGGACACGATGAGCCGCATCATCGACTATACGGATCGCACCACATGCGTGCTGTTTGGCGACGGCGCCGGGGCCTTCCTGATCGAGCCGGCCGAGGAGGGCGAGGAGGGTTTCCTCGGGTTCCGCAACGAAATTGACGGGTCCGGCGGCGACGTGCTGATCATGCCTGCGGGCGGTTCCCGCATGCCCCCTTCTCATGAGACGGTGGACAAGCGCCTTCATTTCGTCCATCAGGAAGGGCAGGCGGTGTTCAAATACGCCGTCAAGAAGATGGGAGACGTCTCGGCGGAGCTGCTGGAACAGGTTGGCATTGCACCCTCGGACGTGAAGCTGATGATCCCTCACCAGGCCAACCGGCGGATCATCCTCGCCGCCGCCAACCGCCTGGGCATTCCCGAAGAAAACGTCCTCATCAACATCGAGCGATACGGGAACACGACGTCGGGGACCATTCCGATCGCCACCACCGAAGCCTGGCAGCAGGGCCGCCTGAAAAAGGGCGACATCGTGCTCTTTGCCGCAGTGGGCGCTGGTTTCACCGTCGGGGCCAATGTCTGGCGCTGGGCGTTTTGATCCGGCCACCAGGGGCAGCGGACTCCTCCTTTGAAAAGGAGGCCCCACAGAGCCGCGAGTGAATGGCGCTCGAGCGCCCCGGAAGAAGCGGACCGCGGCGGCCGCCGGGTTTGCTCGCCATGCGCGGATGTCCGCTGCTTTCGCTCGTCCTGGCGGGCGAGCTTCAGTCGCGGCTCAGAGTCCCCGTCACGGGGCGCAGTCTCTAAGCCGGCGCCTCAGCGGCGGCGGAAGAGCCAGAGCAGCACGGAGAAGACAAGACTCAACAGCAGGCTGGTCATCAGGGGGAAGTAGAAGACGCTGTGCCTGCCCCGGATGACGATATCGCCGGGCAGCCGCCCAAGACGGAGTGGGAGCCGCGGGAACAGATACAGCAGGAGCCCTGTGAGGAACAGGGCGGCGCCAAGAACCATCAGGCTGCGGCCGAGCTGGCTGATCATGGGACCGTGGCGCGCCCGGAAAGAGGAGGCGCGCTGATTCCATGGTAATCGCGGCCGGGACACCGATGCAGAGACCGGAGGCGCGGGATGCGGCTGCCGACGGCGTGGTTCCGGTTCGCGGGTGGAGTTGTTGCCCGCAGGCGAGGCCGGTTCACATGGAGGCTTTGATCGGCTGAAGGTCTTCCTCGAGCGTGGCGAGGATGGAGTCGGTTTCGTGGGCCAGCTTCAGGCGGGACAGGGACTCATGCGCCGGCGGGGCCTCTTTAGCGTCCTCATCACTGATGGCGTGCCCGGCGGCGTTGGCTACGTCGTTGGCGACGGCGACGGCAAGGCTTAGGGGCTGCACGCCGCCGGAACGCCGTTCTGGATCCAGGTCCGGGTGATGGTGATAGAGAACCGCCTTCTGGATGGGCGCCGGCAGGTTCCAGCGCGCCAGCGCGGAAGCGCTGAGCTCGGCATGGCTTGTGTCGATGATGGCGTATTCGCACTGCACCAGCGGCTTGTTGCTGGAGACACGCATGGTGTGAATGCGCTGGAACTCATCGGGCAACGCGGTGGCGATCATCAGCCGGCCCAGATCGTGCAGCAGGCCCGCGGCAAAGGCGCCTTCCGGATATTCGATGGGTGTCTTCTGCACCAGCCGGTCAGCGAGCACGGCCACGGCGATGGCATGGCCATTGAAACGCGCCATCGACCAGTTGTTTGGGGTGCGCACCCTTGACCAGAGCCGGGAGACCGAGAGGCCGAGCAGAAAGTTGCGCAGCTTGTTCAGCCCGAGGATGGAAACGGCCGCGCGCACGCTGCTGACGTTGCCGCGACGCCCGTAGAGGGCCGAGTTGACCAGGCGCAGCACGTTGCCGCTGAGCACCGTGTCGCGCTCGATCAGATCGGCCAGCTTCGAGAAGCTGACGTCCTCGTCGGCCAGCGTCGCCATCAGATGATGCAGGACAGGCGAGAAGGGAGGCAACTGGTCCAGGCTCTTCATCGCCTGGTCGCGCGGAGAGAGCTTCGGCAGAATACTCTGACTCACATTCGTCTACATCGGCGGTCGGCCGGGAAAAGTTGAGGGTTTCGCCGCCAAAATTCGCCTGGCCGCCCGCCCACGGGGCAAGAGGCGGGCTGGAAACAGGTAGGATGAAGGAACACGAATGACTACCGACACATCCCCCGCCATTGAAGTCAACGGGCTGCGGAAGGTGTACGGGGACAAGGCGGCCGTCGACGGCCTTACGCTGACGGTCGAGCGCGGCTGCTTCTTCGGGTTTCTCGGCCCGAACGGAGCCGGCAAGACCACGACCATCCGCATGCTGATGGGGCTGGCCCCGCCGACGGCGGGCGTCATCCGCATCCTCGGCCGACGGATGCCGGAGGAGCAGCTCGAGATCAAGAAGCGGATCGGACTGGTTCCCGACGAGAGTCTGCTGTTTGATCATCTGACCGGTCCTGAGTATGTGGAATTCGCCGGGCGGATGTATGGCCTGGGGCGGGACCTGGCGCGGCGGCGCGCGGCCGAGCTGATGGAACTGTTCGAGCTGGATACGGCCGGGCGGAAACTGATTGCCGACTACAGCAAGGGCATGCGCAAGCGGGTGGCGATGGCGGCGGCGCTGATCCACCGGCCGGAGCTGTTCCTGCTGGACGAACCCTTTGAAGGCGTCGACGCCGTGGGCGCCCGGCTGATGAAAGACATCCTGCTCGAACAGGTGACCCAGGGGGCGACCATCTTCCTGACATCGCACGTGCTGGAAGTCGTCGAGCGGCTCTGCGACCGGGTGGCCATCATCCACCAGGGGCGCCTGGTGGTGGAAGGCGCCATCGAGGAGCTGCGCTCGGGCGAGGAGACGCTGGAAGACCTCTTCGTGCGCGTCGTGGGCGGGCCGGCACGCTCGACCGAGGCGCTCGACTGGCTGCGGTAAGCCGATGGCGACAACATTCTTCGACGACCAGATTCGGGCCATCCTCTGGGCGCAGTTCCGGGTGCTGTACAACCGCGTCACCGGCGGTTCGGTGGGCGCGGGCCGCGTCGTCTACTGGATTTCCCTTGCCTTTTGGTACGGGATGATGGCCATGCTCGCCTGGGTGGCGGCGGTCTCGCTGCCGGCTCTCGACAACCGGGAGAGCCTGGCGGCGGTGACGGCCACGATCCTGATGGGCGCTACCGCGTTCTGGCAACTGATGCCGGTGATGATGGCCTCGACAGGGGTCAGCCTGGACCTGAGGAAACTGATGGTCTACCCGATCCCGTTCCGCCGGCTGTTTCTGGTGGAGGCGCTGCTGCGGGTTTCGACCGGGACGGAAGTGCTCATCGTGCTGACAGGCTTGGCCGTGGGTCTGGTGCGCAGCCCGCTCACTCCTGGCTGGACCGCCGCCTTTCTCCTGGTGTTCGTCGCCTTCAATCTGATGCTTTCGGTGGGCATCCGCGACTTGCTGGCCCGGCTTCTGGAGCGCCGAGGGGTGCGGGAGCTGGTGATTCTTGGCATCGTGCTGCTGGCGGCGCTGCCGCAACTGATCCTGGTGGCCGTGCCGGGCGATCAGCTCCGCGCGTTCTACCATCGTTATGCCGCCCTGATGCCATACGTCGGGCTGCCGTGGTCGGCGATGGCGCTGCTGGTGACGGGCAGCTTGTCACTGGCGGCGTTTTCCGCCAGCGGAGCCTGGCTCTGCTTTGCCGCCTGGTTCGGGTATTCGCAGTTCCGGCGCAGCCTGCGGTGGGACGTGGCCGAAGTGCGATCGAAACAGCGCAGCGGGCGGCGCGGGCCTGCCGTGGCCGTATTCGAGCTCCTTTACGAGCTGCCCGGGCGGATGCTCCCGGATCCTCTGGGAGCGCTGGTTGCCAAGGAGCTCAAGACCCTGGGGCGGTCTTCGCGCTTCCGGCTGGTCTTTTTCATGGGCTTTACCTTCGGCATCATCATCTGGCTGCCACTCGCGTTCGGCGGCCACTGGGGCGAGCAGCGTCAGGCGGAAAATCTGCTGCTCTGGGTGAGCCTGTACGCCGCGCTGCTGATGGGGGACGTGCTGTTCTGGAACACGCTCGGATTCGACCGCTCGGCGGTGCAGGTCTACTATGTGATGCCCATCCCGCTGCGCGCGGTGTTGCTTGCCAAGAATCTTACCGCGGTGGGGCTGTTGCTGGCCGAAGTGGCGATGATCGCCGTGGCGCTGACGGTGTTGCGCATCCGTATTCCGGCCGCCAAAATTCCGGAGGCGGTCGCCTGCACGCTTCTGCTGGCGGTGATGCTGATGGCGGTGGGCAATCTGGCCAGCGTCAAGTCGCCGCGCGCGGCCGATCCGGCCTCCGGCTGGCGCCAGTCCTCCGCGGGCAGGGTGCAGGGGCTGATCCTGCTGCTTCTGCCCGTGCTGACGGCGCCCATCGTGCTGGCGCACCTGGCGCGCTATGCCTTCGACCGGGATCTCGCCTACTGGCTGGTGCTCGCGAGCGGCTACATAGTTGCGGCGATCACATACCATGTGGCGCTGGACTCGGCGGTCGAGATCGCGGAAAAAGAAAGGGAGAGGATCGTGGCTGCCCTGTCGGCAGGGCAGGGCCCGATGGCCTGACGGCGGAGACGGACGATGCGCGCGCCGCTGCTGCTGCTTGCCGCTCTGGCCGCCGCGCCCCGGGCGCAGGCGGACTGGATTGAAACAAAAAGCGGGCCTTTTGTTGTCTATTCCGACTCCGGCGACGACCGCGCGCGCCAGGCGCTCTACCACCTGGAGCAGTTCCGCTTCCTGTTCGGGGAAGCGATGGGCCGGCGCGACCTGCAAACCGTGTGGCCCGTCACGGTCGTGGTCCGGCGTCCGGAAAAGGGCGAGCCGCCGCCGCGGCTCGGCTTTTCCCGCGACGGCTGGATGACGGTCTGGCCCGCGGGCGGGACGCCCCCGCCCGCCTTCTGGCGGGAGCTGGCGCTGCTGTTCATCGAAGACAACTGGCAGGAGCGGATGCCGGGCACGCTCGAGCAGACCGTGGCGGTGCTGTTCTCCACTCTTCGGCTGGAGGGCGGGCGCGCCCTCATTGGTTTGCCGCCCGAACCCGGCCTTCGGACGAAGGAATGGGCGCTGCTCCAGTACCTCCTGACCGGCGAGGAGACTTCGACGCGCACGCGCGTGCTCCTGTCCAACCTGGCCGCCGGGGCGGACTGGAACACGGCCTTCCGCAACGCCTTTGGCCGCCGCGCGGCGGAGTTTGAAGCGGAGGTGGACCGGTATGTGGCCGCCGGGCAGTTCCGCACGCTCTCGCTTCCCGGACGTCCGCTTGATCCGCGCATCGCCTTCGCGGTGGTCCCGATGATGCCCTCCCGGCTGCGGGTGCTGCCGGCAGACCTGCTGATGGCGCGCGGCGCGCCGCCCGAGGAAGTCCGCCGGGCCTACCAGCGCGCCATTGAAGAGCGTCCCGGGCCGCTGGCGTTCGAGGGGCTGGGGCTGGCGCTGCTGGCCGAAGGCGCAAAGGAAGAGGCGCGCGCGGCCTTCGAGTCGATGAAGAAACTGATGGATCCGCAGCGCGACCGCTGTGCGCGGGGCCTGCTTGAACTGGGCCTGTATGAAGAGGCGGCGCAGAAGAACCCGCGCTGGGCCGAGCCTTACATCCGGGCCGCCGCGCGCGAGCCCGGGCCGGTGCGCCGCGCGTATCTGCTGAAAAAAGCCGCCGAGCTGCGGCCGCGCGACCCCGAGCTGTGGCAGGCGCTGGCGCGCGCGCAGTCTGAGGCGAAGCAGTATGCCGAGGCCGAAAAGAGCTGGCGCGCCGCCGAGCGCGTGGCGCGCAGCGAGGAAGAGCGGGAGCGGATCGCGCGGGCGCGCGAGCAGTTCGAGCAGGCGCGCTTGGAAGCCGAGCAGGCCGAACGCGCCCGGCGCCGTAAGGAAGAACAGGACGAGCTCGAGCGGCTGCGGAAGGAGGCGCTCGAGCGGATCCGCGAGGCCGAACAGCGCGCCAGCCAGGGCGCGCTTGAAGGGAAAAAGATTGAGCCGTGGTGGGAAGGGCCGCCGACCCAGACCTTCACGGGCACGCTGGAAAGCGTCCAGTGCCAGGGCCGCACGGCGCGGCTGATGCTGAAGGACCCGGCCGGGAAGGCGGTGACGATGGTCATCAGTGATCCGGGCAAGGTGGTGATCTTCGGCGCCGGCCAGCAGCAGGTACGGCTTGGCTGCGGCCCGCAGAAGCCGCCGCGGCGTGTGAAGATCGAGTATGTGGCCAGGCCCGGCGCGCCGGGCGAGGTGGCCTCGCTCGAATTCCTTCCATGAACACGCGCCTGCGCTGGGTGGTGATCGCCGCCTTTGCACTTTCCAACGCCATCAACTTCATGGACCGCCAGGTGCTGGCCGCGCTCGCCCCGCAGCTGATGCGGGAGTTTGGCCTGAGCGCGGCCGGCTACGGCGACGTGATCCTGGCCTTCTCCGTCGCCTATGCGGCGGGCGCGCCGCTGGCCGGGTGGGCGATCGACCACATCGGGCTGCGCTGGGGCGCTTCGCTCGCGGTCGGCTTCTGGTCGCTGGCCGGTATGGCGACGGGGTGGGTGAACAGCGTCGGCGCGCTCATCGCCTGCCGCGCCGCGCTGGGGCTGGGCGAGGCGGGCGGCGTGCCCTCGACGGGCAAGGCCTCGGCGCTGTACCTGCCGCCGCGAGAGCGCGCCCTTGGGGCGGCCGTGTTTCAGATCGGGCTCACGCTGGGCGCGATCCTGGCGCCGGTGGCAGCGCAGGCCATCGCGCAACGCTTCGGGTGGCGGGCCGCGTTCGTCATGCTGGGTGCGGCGGGCCTTGTGTGGATCCCGCTGTGGCTCCTGCTGGAACGACGCGCGCCCGCGCCACAAGCCCAGGCCGGCGCACCCGCCGCGCGGGCCGGCGAGATTCTCCGCGACCGCCGCTACTGGGCGCTGCTGGCGGCCAATGTGCTGCTGATGGCGGTCTATTCGCTGTGGGTGAACTGGACGACCGTGTTTCTGGTGCGCGAACGTGGCCTGTCGCAGGCCGAAGCGAACTACCGCTTCGCGTGGATCCCGCCCATCTTCGCCACGCTGGGCGGACTGGCCGGCGGATGGCTGACGATGCGAGAGTCAGCAGGGAAAGACGACATCACGCCGGCGCGGATGCGGACCATTCTTCTCGCGTCGCTGCTGCTGTTGGGCGGCGCGGCCGTGCCGTGGATGCCCACGGCCGCCTGGGCCACCGTTTTCATCTGCCTGTCGTTTTTCGCCTGTGTGGCATCGAGTGTCAACATCTACGCCATGCCGCTGGATCTGTTCGGCGCGCATCGCGCGGCCTTTGCCGTTTCCGGGCTGACCGCAGTGTATGGCGCGCTTCAGGGCGTGTTTTCCTCGATTGCCGGCCGCGTGGTGGACCGCTACGGCTTCGCGCCGGTCTGCGTCACCGCGGCCGTGCTGCCGATGGCGAGCTGGGCCGTGCTGCACCTCGCGCTGGGACGCCGGCGGGAGGGGCGCGCATGAAGGAGCGCATCAAGCGGCTGGTCTTCACGCTACTCGGCAAGGAGCCGGAAGCCGTGGTGCTGGCCGCCGGCGAGGGCGCGCATGTCGATGAGATGCGCCGCCTGGTGACGGCCCGGCCCGTGTTGGCGGTCCCCGCGCCGGCCGGCGGCGCGGGGGAGATGTGGCTGGCGCTGCGGCGGGCCGCACGCGGCCGCCGCGTGGCGCTGTGCGCAGTCCGGCTGGAAGACCGGACGGCGCTGTGGGCGGCGCTGGCTGCCTTTCCGTTCCGCGTGCTTGTGTTCAACCGGCGGCTGGAGCGCCACCACGTGCACTGGCGCGAGCCGCTCGCGTCGCTGCTGTTTCTTTGCGGCGTGCCGCGCGACCGGATCTTCCTGCGGCCGCGCTGGCTGGTCCCGTGGAAGCGCGACCGGAGCCTGCTGCCCCGGGCATGGCGGCACGAGGGCGGGCGCGGCTTCCGGCCGGGACGGCCGCGCGTGGCGGTGTTGACGCCCTACCTGCCATGGCCGCCGGCGCATGGCGGCGCGGTGCGGATCGCGAATCTGCTAGAGAAATGTTCCGAACATTTCGACATTGTTCTGTTCGGCTTCGAGGACGGCCAGACGCCGGACGACTTCGCGCGCATCGGGCGCTGGTGCGCCGCCGTTTATTCCGCCGCCAAACCGCGCTACCGCGAGCCGCGCTGGTCCACGCTGCTGCCGCCGGAAGCGTGCGAGTTCCACACGCGGGAGCTCCACCAGGAGCTGCGCCGGCGGATGGCGGATCATGGCGTGGCGCTGCTTCAGGCCGAATACACGCAGATGGCGCGCTACGGGCCGGACATCCTCGTCGAGCACGACGTCACCTGGGACCTGTTTGCGCAGGTCCATGAGCGGCAGCGGAGCCTGGCCAGCGCGTGGGACCTGTGGCGCTGGCGGCGCTTCGAGCGGGGCGCGCTCGGCGCGGCGCGGCGCGTGGTGGTGATGAGCGAAAAGGACGCGGCGCTGGCGGGAGTCCTGCAAAAGACCGTCGTGATTCCCAACGGGGTGGATCTGGACCGGTTCCGCGCCACGCCGGAACCGCAAGGCGGGACGCCGGAGCTGCTGTTCGTTGGTTCGTTTCGCCATTTTCCCAACGTGCGGGCGTTCCTGTTCCTTCTGGAAGAGGTGTGGCCGCGAATCGCCCACCGCGACCTGCGCCTCACCGTCGTGGCCGGGCCGCAGCCGGAGCTGTACTGGACGGCGCGGCCGCTGGAGCCGCGCGTCACGCTCCACGGATATGTGGCGGATGTGCAGCCGCTGTATGAGCGCGCGACACTGGTGCTGATCCCGACGCTCGTCTCCGCAGGCACCAACCTCAAGGCGCTGGAGGCGATGGCGTCGCAGCGGGCGATTGTTTCGACGCCCTCCGGCGTGGCGGGCCTTGGGCTGGTGCATGGCGAAAGCGTGTGGATCGCTTCAGAGCCGCAGGAGTTCGCCGCCGGCATTCTGCGGCTGCTCGACGAGCCGCCGTTGCGGCAGCGGCTGGCGCGCGCGGCGCGCCGGATCGCGGAAGAGCGCTACGGCTGGGATGCCATCGCTCGCCGGCAGATGGCGCTGTGGCGCGAGCTGCTGGCTGAAACACGGCGGGGCAGCGGAGGGTGATTTCTGATGAGCGGAACCCGGCTGAGGAAGATGACGCCGGCGGACGCGGAGGCGGTGGCCGCGCTCCTTCGCCTGTGCCCTGAGGCGGCCCAGTGGACGCCCGCCAACGATGCCTCCCTCGAGGCCTGCGTGGCGGAGCAGGACGGACGGATCGAGGCCGTTGCCGTGTGGCAGGAGCTGCCTGGCGGCGAGGCGGAGCTGCTGAACCTGGCTGTGCATCCGGAAGCAAGACGGCGCGGCCTGGGTCGGGCGCTGCTGGCGCTGCTCGCCGGCAGAAAAGTGTGGCTGGAGGTGCGCGAGTCCAACCAGGCGGCGATTCGCTTTTATGAATCGCAGGGGTTCCGCGTCTACGGCCGCCGACGGCAATACTACCGCCGGCCGGTGGAAGACGCAGTGCTGATGGTGCGGGAGGCGGAGAGCTGAACGCGTGCCGGGCGCGCTGGCTCTCCGCTGGTCCCATCAGGGCATCTTCGCCGCCAATGCTGCGGCCAGCGCCGCCAGGTCGCGGCCTTCCGCAACCGACGTCCAGCCACCGATGCGGGGCCCTTTCAGAATGAAACAGAGCCGGCCGAGGAAGCGGTCCTGGGCAGTGAACCCCTCCAGCCCGCCACCGAGCGGCTCGTTCGGCGAGAATCGCTCCTTCAGCTTCTCGTAGACGCCGCGGGCCGCTTCGGGCGTGTCTTCGATGATGACCACCGCGCGGCCGTAGTCATATTGCGCCAGATAGCCGCGGCGCAGCATGCGCAGGCCGAGCACGCTCTGCGGCACCAGCCGCGGGAAGCCCGGCTGAAGGCCCTCTTTCGGGAACCAGTCGAGGGCGGCCGGCGGCTCGGTGGAGCCGCTCAATTTCCCGGCCCAGTTGAGCGCGGCCCGGCGGAGAAGTTCCGTATGGTCGCCCTCCGGCTCAGCGGCAATTTCGGCGAAATAGTGCCCTTTGACGAAAATCACTTTTCGTGGCGTCACCTGGCCGCCGGCGCCGATTTTCTCCACCGGCAGGCGCGGGTCCAGGTTACCGGTGAACATGCCAAAAGCGTGCTCCGGCGAGGCAAATTCGCTCAGGTCCACAATCAGCGTCACCGGGCCTGCCTGGCAGGTAACGCCGTGCATTTTGCGGAATCCGTAGAGGAAATATCCCTCGGAATTTCCGTTCATGTATTCGTAAAGCGTGTCAGTGTCGAACTCGCGCGCCTCGCCCTGCTGTCTTGATCCAGGAACGATCGAGCAGTCCGGTTTCTGGCCGAGCAGGGTGGCGGCGAACAGCAGGCCGCAGAGGAATCTCATGCGAACAGCTCCTGGGCGCGGGCGACGCGCTCGGCCACGCGGACGCCGTTCGGGCAGCGGACGGCGCAGACGGCGCAGTCCGAGCAGCGGACCTCGCGAACTTTCTCAGGCAGCAGGCGGAACTGGTCGCGCCCGAGCGCGAACTCGCCGTAGCCGTCGGCGTAAGTGACGTAGCGGATGATATCGCTCACGGGCAGACCCTTTGGGCAGACCCCCGTGCAGGCCCCGCACATGCGGCAGTAATAGGGCCTGATCATGTCGAGCTGCGCGGCCAGCAGCTTCTCATCGACCTCCGGCCGGTAGCCGGTCACCACCGCGCGGTAGTTTTCCTCAAGCTGGTCGAGGTCCATGATGCCGGGGATCGACGTGTGAACAAACGGCAGGCGCACGGCCCATTTCAGCGCTGCGGCCATCGCGCCCGGCCGGGCGAACTTCTCGCGCAGCGGGTCGCCCTCGCGGATGCGGCGGAACCCGCCGGCCATCACCTTCATCGCCACGATGCCGATGCCCTTGTCGGCCGCCTCCTTCATCAGCGGCTCGATCTTCGAGCCCATGGTGAAGTTGTAGCTGACCAGAATGACGTCGGTCCGCTTCCTGTCGATGAGAAAGCGGAACATCGTCTCGTGATTCGAGTGGAAGCTGACGCCGCGGAAGCGCGCCTTGCCCGCCTTCACCGCCTCGTCCTGGGCGTCAAACAGCTCATCGGGGCAGTCCGAGGGATTGGACCGGTTGTGGAGGTACCAAACGTCGACGTAATCGGTCTGAAGCTCGCGCAGCGACGTGTCGAGATGGGCCAGCGCGTCAGCCTTGTTGCGCGCCGGCGTCTTGGTGGTGATGTGGACCTTCTGCCGCCGGCTCTTCAGCGCCGCGCCTACCATCCGCTCGTTGTTGCCGTTCTGGTAGCCGCGGGCGGTGTCGAACCAGTTGACCCCCGCGTCGGCCGCCTGCTCGATGACGCTCGCATCGGTGGTGGTCATGCAGCCGAAGCCCAGTACCGTGGGCTCGAGACCCGTCCGGCCGAGCTTTCGCTTCGGCAGATCCGCGGGCGCCGCCTTCAGGGACCGCGGCCCGACGAGCAGGGCCGCGCCGGCCAGGAATCCGCGCCGTGTCGCTTCCATTAAAATGTGCCTCCTTTACAGAGATTCCGGTCTGAACATACTATACAACCAGAGGCGTTTTCCATGAACCACCCGGTTACCCGCCGTTCTCTCTTCGGCGCCGGCTTCGGACTGCTGGCCGCCCGGCGCCTGCCTGGCGCTCCTTCGCAGGCTCCTGTCGCCGTGGTGCGCGGCGCCAGCCGCAGGCAAAACATTCACGAGGCGCTGAAGCTGATCGACGGCGAGATCCGCCGGAAGCTGGCCGGCCGGAAATGCGTGATCATCAAGCCGAATATTGTGAACACCGGCAGGCAACTGGCGTCGACCCACGTGGACGCGCTCCAGGGCATCCTCGACTATCTGGCCGACCGCTGGAAGGGCCCGGTCTACATCGCCGAATCCTCGGCCGGTTTCACCACGGAAGGCTACAGCAACTTCCGGTACGAAGAGGCGATCCGCGACCACAAGGGGATGCACGTGGAGCTGATCGACCTGAACGAGGAGGGCCAGTACGAAATCCTGCACGTGCTGAACGGCGACCTGCACATCCAGCCGGTGCGGCTGGCCAGGAGGCTGTGCGATCCCGATGCGTTTGTCATTTCGAGCGCCATCCTGAAGACGCACAACACCGTGATCGCGACCCTGAACATCAAGAACATGGCGCTGGGGGCGCCGCTTCACTACCGGCGCGGCGAGGCGCAACGGTGGAACGACAAGCGCATCTATCACGGCGGCGTGCGTCAGACGCACTACGACATCCTGCTCACCGCACAGCGGCTGTGCCGCAACTGGGGCGTGGGCGTCCTGGACGGCTACGAGGGAATGGAGGGCAACGGGCCCAACTCGGGCACGCCGGTTGACCACCGCATCGCCATCGCCTCCACCGACATGGTGGCCGCGGACCGCATTGGCGCCGAGGTGATGGGAATCAACCCGGACTGGCTCGGCTACCTCAAGTGGTGCGGAGAGACGGGCGTCGGCGTCTGGGACCGGGAACGCATCGAGGTGCGCGGCGAGCGGCCGGAAACCGTGCGCCGCGAATACCGGCTGCACGCCGACCTGGACCGGATGCTGAGCTGGATGGGGCCGCTGACCGAACTGCCCCCGAAGCTTGGCTGACCAGGCGGGCGATAATGCCCGAAGAGTGATCCGGCGCGAATTCCTCACCCTGATCCCCGCCGCCGCCTGGGCGCAGCGCGGGCGGAAGAAGGAACCGAAAGGCGCGAAAGCGGGCCAGGAGCCGCCGCCACCGCCGCCCCCCGGAGAGCGTGTGCGCCAGCTCTTTTTCGATATCGTCCGCGGCTACCTGAACGCGGCGCGGCAGACCTCGCCCACGCTGGCCGTGGTCGAGTTCCCGGGCGCGACGAGAACAAAGAACTTCCTGGCCCGCTCCGGGCTGAGCGCCACCGGAGTCACGCGGATGCTGCCGGCGCTGGCCGCGTGGGCCGTGAGTGGGCGTGAACCGGAGCTGGGCGCGCGGGAGGGGCTGGTCGGGGCATTCCGCAACGGCTGCGACCCTGAGTCTCCGGATTACTGGCTGCCGAGCCCGCCCGACCGTCCCAACCAGCGGCAGGTGGAGGCGTCGATCGTCGCCTGGAGCCTGTGGACGGCGCGCGACATCGTTCTGCCGGCGCTGGACGCGCGCAGCCGGCGCAACGTGGCCGAATGGCTGGCCAGCTGCTGCCGCGTGCCGGTGCGCCACAACAACTGGGCGTGGTTCACCGCCGTGACGCAGGCAGCGATGATGCGGCTCGGCGAAATACACCCGGAATTCACTGCCGACGAGAAATGGATGCTTGACGACCTGAAGGCGCTGGACGCGATGGCGGCGGGCGAGTCCGGCTGGTACAGCGACGGGCTGAAAGATGCGGCTTTTGATTACTACAATTCCTGGGTTTTTGCCTCGCATTTCCTTTACTGGAATGCCTTATGCGGCGACAGATACCCGGAATGGCAGAAGCGTTTTTCCGCCAGACTGGCGCAATATCTGGAGACTGCGCCGTACTTCTTCGCCAACCACGGCGGCCACGCGCTCTACGGCCGCTCGCTGATTTACCGCTGGGCAGTGCTCACGCCGCTGGTGCTCGCCTGGCAGCAGGGGCTGTGGCCGCATTCGCCCGGGCTGCTGCGCCGCATCGTCGAGCGCAACATCCTGTGGCAAGCCGACCTGGGCGCGCTGGACGCGGACGCCGGAAAACTGCGGGAAACGTACACCCGCGAGGGGACGCGCGACATCTGCGAAAGCTACATCGACGGCGGCCATCCCTACTGGGGCATGCAGGCGTTCGCCTTCTGGATGATCCCGGACGGAGACCCGTTCTGGACCGCGCCCGAGGAGCCCGTGCCGGTGGAAAAGTCCGATTACGCGATCGCCATTCCCGAGGCAGGGCTGCTGGTGCGCGGCGCGCGCGTCAGCGGGCAGGTGGTCATTTACAACGCGAAATCGACAAAAACGGAACTGCATTACCGGGACAAATACAACAAATTAGCGTACAATTCCCATTTTCCGTTTGCGGTGAACCACGAGGACGGAAAGCCGACCGTCGACAACACGCTGCTGTTGCGCGACCCGGCCACCGGCCGGCGTGCCTGCCGCGGGCCGATCGAAGACTATACGGTGGAAGCCGAGAAGGTGGAGCTCGCCTACGAAATCCGGCTGGGCGGCGTGACGGCAAAGGTGCAGACCGTGATCCGCTGGCGCGGGGACTTCGAAATGCGCACGCATCTGGTGACCGCCTCGGGCGAGGGGCTCGAACGGCTGGAGATCGTCGAGGGCGGCGTGCCCTATGTGGACCGTCCGGCGGACCTGAACCTGGGGGCGATGCAGCCCTACTTCCCGGAGGTCCACCTGAAAGTCTGGAACCTCCGCGGGTGGAAAGGCGCGCGCACGGAGGAGGCGGAAGGAAGCGTCTGGTACGGCCCCCACAAGGTGCAGACCGTGTGGGCGCCGCTGGCTCCCAGAATGGGCCTGGCGTCGCTGCGCTACACAAGCCCTAAGGCGCTGCCGAAGGAGCGGGTGGAAGAGGAAGCGCAACGCTTTCTGGCGCTCTACCGGCCGTGAAGCGGCCTGAGGGCCTGATAGGATAGCGGCCGATGGAGATCCGCCGAAGAACCCTGTTGCTGGCGCCGCTGGCCGCGCTTGCAAGAAACGTGCGGGCGCAGGCGCCGCGCCTGCGGCTCGGCTATGATACCTACTCGCTCCGCGCCTGGGGCATGAAGGCGATGGAGCATCTCGACTTCGCCGCCCGCCACGGCTGTAACGCGCTCCAGATTTCTTCGCTGGGCGATTTTGAATCGCTCGACGGCGAACACCTGCGCCGCGTGCGCGCCCGCGCACAGGAGCTGGGCATTGCCCTGGACGCAGGCACCGGCTGCATCTGCCCTTCGGCCCGCGCCTGGCGCAACCGGACCGAGGACCCGGTGGAGCACCTGCGGCGCGCCCTGCGCGTGGCCGGCGCCATCGGCGCGCGCACGTTGCGCTGCTATCTGGGCGATTTCGAGGACCGCCTGCATCCCAACGGGATCGAATTCCACATGGAGAACACGATCCGCGTGCTCCGGGCGGCGCGGGGGGCGGCGCTCGAGGCGGGCGTCCGGATCGCGCTCGAAAATCATTCCGGGGACCTCCAGGCGTGGGAGTGCCGCCAGATTGTCGAAGAAGCGGGCACGGACGCGGCTGGCGCATGCCTGGACACGGGCAATCCGATCTGGTGCGTCGAACATCCGGAGGTGACGCTCGAAGTGCTGGGGCCGGTGGCGGTGACCACGCACGTGCGCGACACGGCCATCTTTCCGCACCCGCGCGGTTGCGCGGCGCACTGGACGGCGCTCGGCGACGGCTCCATCGATCTGGCGCGGCTGGCGGAGCTCCAGAAGAAGCTGTGTCCGCAGGCGGCGCTGCACCTGGAAATCATCACCGGCCGGCCGCCGCGCGTGGTCCCGTTTTTCGAGCCGGAGTTCTGGAAGGCGTTCCCGAAGGCGCGCGCGGCCGAGTTCGCGCGCTTCGTGGCGCTGGTGAAACGCGGCTCGCCGCTGATGAAGCCGATGGTGATCGAAGACGTGCCCGGCATGGATGTGGCCGAATACCGGGCAGCCCTGAAAAGGCAGCAGTGGCTCGATCTGGAGCGAAGCCTGGAGTATGCCCGGCAGCACATGATCTGAAGTCGTGGGGTCCGTGGCTGGCGTACACTATCCACGGGATTGGCGCGGACGCCCGGCTGGGTCAAACTGTGGATGGTAGCGGCCGCTGAAAAATCCATGCCCGAAGAGATCCTTCCTCCCGAAGCCCGCCAGGCGATCGAGAAGCTGGGGCAGGCCGACATCGTCATTGGCATCCCCAGTTACAACAACGCGCGGACCATCGGGCATGTCGTGCGCGCGGCCCAGGCGGGGCTGAACAAGTATTTCCCGGAGTTCCGCGGGGTGATCATCAACTCCGACGGCGGCTCGAAGGACGACACGCGCAGGCAGGTGATGGACGCGCAGCTCGACCCGGCGCAATTGCTGCTGGTGGAGACGCCGCTCTATCCGGTGCACCGCCTTTCCTTTCCTTATCACGGGATTCCCGGCAAGGGCAGCGCTTTCCGAATGATCTTCCAGATGGCCTGCGACCTTGGGGCGAAGGCATGCGCGGTGGTGGACTCCGACCTGCGCTCGATCACTCCGGAATGGATCGACCTGCTGGTGCGCCCGGTGGTGCACCGCGGCTACGACTTCGTCGCCCCCTATTACCACCGTCACAAGTACGATGGGACCATCACCAACAGCATCATCTATCCGCTCACCCGCGCCCTGTACGGGCAGCGGATCCGGCAGCCCATCGGCGGCGACTTCGGCATGTCGCGCCCGGTGGTGGAAACCTACCTGGCCCGCAGGGACTGGGAAACCGACGTCGCGCGTTACGGCATCGACATCTGGATGACAACGATCGCGGTGGCGCGCGGCTTCCGCGTGTGCCAGAGTTTCCTCGGCGCCAAGCTTCACGACGCCAAGGATCCCGGCGCAGACCTGAGCGCAATGCTCCAGCAGGTGGTGGGCAGCGTCTTCAGCCTGATGATCGAGTTCCGGGACGTCTGGATGAAGATCTACGGCAGCCGCGATGTGGAGCTGTTCGGGTTCCGCTATGACGTCGGGCTGGACCCCATTCCGGTGAACCTGGATCGCATGGTGCAGGCGTTCGTGCGCGGCGAGGCGGACCTGCGCGAGGTCTGGTCGATGGCGCTTTCCGACGAAACGATGCGGCAGCTCGGCGCACTGGCCCGGGCCGCGCGCAGTGGCCCCGCGTCGGAGTTCCGGATGCCGGACGAACTGTGGGTGACGGTGATTTACGAGTTTGCCTCCGCTTACGCGGAGCTGCCGACGGCGCGCTCTCACCTGGTGCGGTCGCTTACGCCGCTCTATCTGGGACGCGTGGCCTCGTTTGTCAATGAGACCCGGGACATGAACGCCGCCGAGGTGGAAGACCGGATCGAGCAGCTCTGCCTCGTTTTTGAGCGGCTGAAGCCGTTTCTGGTCGAACGCTGGGGCGGGCCCCGCGTGGATGAATTCCGGCCGCAGCCCGCGCGCGGCGCGGGCGAGCCTCAGGAGGTGTCCTCATGATCGAGACGTTCCGCCAGGTTCTCGAGCAGAGCGTGGCCCGCCTGTCGGCGCAGGCCACGACGTTTCTGCCTTCGCTGTTTGTCGCGATTGTCGTCTTCGGGGTGGCGTGGGTTGTGGCGCTGCTGGTGCGCTGGCTTCTTCTGCATGCCTTCAAGGGCGAGCGGGTGGACGCCTTCCTGCGGCGCACCGGCATCGGCACGATGCTCGACCACTCCGGACGCCTGCGCGCCAGCCCGCTGGTGGCGCACGGCCTGTACTACGCGATCCTGCTGGTCGGTCTGCTGAACGCGATCAGCGTCTTCGACACCGACATCACCCGCGAGATCGTGGACGGAGTAGTCCACCTGTTGCCGAAGCTGTTCGCGGCCGGGGCGATCATTCTGGCCGGCATCTGGCTGGCCCAATACCTGGGCCGCGGGGCGCTCGTCTGGGCCAGCAACGAAGGCTTCCCGTGGGCGCGGCGCTTCTGCGCGTTCGTGCGCGTCTGGGTCGTGTTTGTGTCGGTCGTCGTGGCCGCCGACATGCTCAACTTCGCGCGCACGGTGTTTTTCTCGGCATTTCTGATCTTCGCCATAGGCACTGTATTTGCCGCCTGCCTGGTGCTGGCGCTGAATCACCGCGAGGTGTATCGCTGGTTCAGTTCGCGGGGCAGCCGTCCGGAAGAAGACACGGAACGCTCGCTCTGGCACCACCTGTAAACCGATGAGGGGGCGCAGAACGCCGCCTCAGGGCGGCCGGCGGCTCCGTCCGGCTTCTTGCCCTGCTGGCCTCAGCGGTCGGGGTTGCCGTGCAGTTTCAGCCAGAAAAAACCCAACGTCATGGCTCTGGAAACGGAGGCGGCTGCATCGGGCAGGGCGGCGCCTTCGGGGATGGAAAGGATTCGCGGCGCTCCCAGGCGCCGGTTCCGCAAGGCCGCTGACACGGTTGACGCCGACTCGTTCGGGTTGACACAGCCGCAGTAGCAGCCTGGCTGGCCTGCCGCGCAGGGCGCGCCGGCAGAGTCTGTGCAGACGCGGCGCGCGGCCGAACAGGCGGCGCCAACCTGCACAAGCGCCGTGCGAACCACGAGTCCGCGGCCCTGGCCGGGCGCAGCACTGTGAGCGCGCGAGGCCGGAAGCCCCCGGCCGGCCTCCCGGGTGCGGGCGGCTATTTCGGCGACAAGCGTTTCAGGGACTGAGCCGGGTTCGGCCAGGGAAGCCTCCGCCTTTTCGGCCAGAGCCATGGCCTCCGGCCGGGCCAGCGTTCCCGTCGGCCAGGCAATAAAGCTTCCACGGGACGTCGCGGTGATTTCGTAGCCTGACGGGCCCTCCGGCTGCTGGGCGGGCAGTGCGGCAGGGACCGCCAGTGTCAGAGCGAAAACGACGGGTTTCCAGCTCCTCACAAGCGCCTCTTGACAGCAACGATGAACGGCGGCCAGCCGGAGACGGGTCCACTGCCGCCGTGCACCTTGCTCTGTGTACTAACGGGAGAAGCCAGAAAGTCTTTCAGAGGGCGGAACAGAATCCGCGGTGTCAGACGCACGCTGAAGGGCCGGGATAAAATGGCGGGCATGAAACTGACAATTCGAACCACCCTGTTGGGCGCGCTGGTTCTGGCGGGCGCGCTCTCCGGACAGCAGATCAGGACCGGCGAGTGGGTGCCGATGTTCAACGGGAAGAACCTCGACGGCTGGAAGGCGAACGAGAACCCCGAGGCGTGGCAGGTGGTGATCGAGGACGGCCAGCCGGCCATCAAGACCACCGGCTACCGCAGCCACCTGTTCTGGATGGTGGAGCAGTGCGAGGACTGCGAATTCAAGGCGGATTTCAAGGTGATGGACGGCAGCAATTCGGGGATGTATTTCCGGGCTGCGTTCGAGCCGGGCTGGCCGAAAGGATATGAAGCGCAGGTAAACGCGACCCATAAGGATCCGGTGAAAACCGGGAGCCTTTACAACTTCCACAAGAACTTCGTCAGTCCGACCCGGCCGGGCGAATGGGGGACCCAGCACATCATCGTGCGGGGCAACCACATCGTGATCAAGGTCAACGACAAGGTGATCACGGACTACGTCGACGAAAAGAACACCTACACGAAGGGCTGGCTGGCGCTTCAGGGACACGACCCCCAGTCGACGACCTACTACCGGAACCTCTATTACAAAAGGCTGCCGAAGGAGGAGCGGAAGTAGATTCCGGGCAGAGGCCCCGGCGCAGGAAGGGCCCGGCCGGCGCCGGGCCCTGGAGCATTTTACAATTTCCCGGCAACCGGCCGGAAACGCGCGGTTCGGTTCAGCCGAAGCTCCCGGAAAAATTTCGCCAGAAATTCAGGCCGGAGTTTTCGGTAATTTCTTTTCGTATTCCTCGATTTTCTTCTGGAGTTTCGTTCGTTCAGGCGACGGCGGCACGGCGGCCAGCGCCTCCCTGGCTTCCTCGAGGAAGAGCTTGACGCGGGCGGCGCGGTCGAGCTTCTTTGGTGCGAAGAGCTGACTGATCTCGGTGAACTGCGTCGCGAGATACATCAGGAAGTCGGTGCGCCGCACCTTGGGTTCGGGCTGTGCCAGCAGCGCGCGGGCCTTCTCGAAGTCGCCGCCGGGGTCGGCGGCGGCGACCACGCTGAGGACGACGCCGCGGCGGACCATGAGGCCATGAAGGCGCTCCACTTCGGCGGGCATCGGAAGAATGCCCTTGATGATGCGTTCCACTTCGACGGGACGATTGCGGTTGGCGTCCGGCATCGTGAAAGGAAGTGGAATTTCGTCCTCGGAGAGCGCCGGCATGAGCTTATGCCCCGTGTCGGCGAAGCGCATGGCGCTCTGGCCGGCCAGGGCGCGGGCGTCGTTGGCGAGCTTGCGGAAGTCCACCTCGCGCGCCTTGGCCGCTGGACGACCTTCATCCAGGATGTCGGCCCACTCCATTTCGCCGCGAGCCATGCCGGCGTCGAGCACGAGCTGCCAGATCTGGGCGCGCCGGGTGAATTCATTCTCGGTCGCGATGATGCTCATCAGGTTTTTCATCGTTGCCTGAAAATCGCCCTTCTGCCAGGCCGTCCTGGCCGCCGCCCAAAAGAAAGGCGGGGTGCCCGGCTTGGGCGGAGCAGGGCCCTTGGAAGTGGAGCATCCGCCGCCGGTGAACACGAAAAGCAGAGCAGCAACAGGAAGAGCACAGCGCCACAATCGCCGCATGCAAGACCTCCATCGGGGAATATGTTCAGAAGATGAAGCCGGAGTCAAGGGTCTGAAACGGGGCGCAGGCGGCGCACCGAAGGAGACGGCTCCGGGAAGACGGCAGGGGGCTGGCGCGAGACCCCGGCTTGGGCAACGGCGGGATCGCGGGGACACGCGCCGGCAGGCTCACGCGAACCCGCAGGTCAGCTTTCTTTCAGCGCGTTGATGATGTCGTTGATGGCCTTCTGGCCGTCGGAAAAGAACATCAGCGTGTTGTCGGCGGCGAACAGCGGGTTGGGAATGCCGGCGAAGCCCGGGCTGAGGCTGCGTTTGATGACGACGACGGTATGCGACTTGTCCACGTCGAGGATCGGCATGCCGGCGATGGGGGATTTGGGATCGGTGCGCGCCAGCGGGTTGACCACGTCGTTGGCGCCGATGACGATGGAGACGTCGGTCTGCGGGAAGAGCGGGTTGGCCTCGTCCATCTCCTTGAGACACTCGTAGGGGACGTCGGCTTCGGCCAGCAGGACGTTCATGTGGCCGGGCATGCGGCCGGCGACGGGATGGATGGCGAAGAAGACTTCGGCGCCGCGTTCTTCGAGAAGCTGCTGAAGCCTGCGCACGGCGTGCTGCGCCTGGCTGACCGCCATGCCGTAGCCGGGCACGATGGCGACGCGGCGGGCATTGGCCAGCACCATGGCGATCTCTTCGGCCGAAGCCGCCTTGATCCGGCCCCGGTAGACATCATCGCCCCTGGAGACAACCTCGGCGCCGAAGCCGCCAAACAGGACGTTGGCGAGCGAGCGGTTCATGGCGCGGCACATGATCTGGGTAAGGATGATCCCGGAGGCGCCGACGAGCGAGCCCGCGATGATCAGCATGTTGTTCTGAAGCACGAAGCCGGTGGCGCAGGCGGCGAGACCCGAATAGGAGTTCAGCAGGGAGATGACGACGGGCATGTCGGCGCCGCCAATGCCGATGGTCGCAAGCACGCCGAGAACGCAGGAGGCCCCGAGCAGGGCCCAGTAAAACACGAGCTCCTCCGGGCGCATCACCACCGCCACACAGAGGGCCGCATTGACCAGCGCGGCCAGGACGTTGACGGCGTGGCGGCCTGGGAAAACGACGGCCGCGCTGGTGATCAGCTCCTGAAGCTTGCCGAAAGCCACGAGGCTGCCAAGAAACGTGACGCCGCCGATGAGCCCGCTGAGAGCCGTGGAGACGCGGAACTGCATGTCCATCGCGCTGCCAAGATGCAGGGCCTCGGCCAGGGCGGCGCCGGCGACAAGCGCCGATGCGGCGCCGCCAAAGCCGTTCAGCAGCGCCACCATCTGCGGCATGGCGGTCATCTGGATCTTCAGCGCCAGCACCGCGCCGATGGCCGAGCCGAGGACGAGGCCGGCAAGGATGATTTCGTAGCTGATAATACGGCGGTCGAGCAGCGTGACCACCACGGCCAGCAGCATGCCCAGCGCGCCCAGCAGGTTGCCGCGCACGGCCGTGCGCGGGTGCGACATCCCCTTCAGCGCGAAGATGAACAGCGCGGAAGCGAGCAGGTAGACGAGGTTGACGAGAGCGTCCGGCATGGCTATTTCCGCCTGAACATTTCGAGCATCCGGTGCGTGACCAGAAAGCCGCCGACCACATTGATGGTGGCGAACACAACGGCAAGAAAGCCGAGCACGGTGGTCAGCGCCGTGTGGCGCGTGCCGGCGCTGAGCACGGCGCCCACCAGCGTGATCCCGCTGATGGCGTTGGAGCCGGACATCAGCGGCGTGTGCAGCGTCGGCGGCACTTTTGTGATCACTTCAAAGCCGACGAAGATGGCGAGGACAAAAATGGTGAGCGTTGTGACGAAGAGTTCCATCAGGCTTCTCCCAGCAGTTCTTTCACGCGCGCGTGCACGACCGCGCCCTGATGCGTGACCAGCGTTTCGCGCAGGATCTCGTCATCCGAGGCGAAATCGATGCCGCCCTGCCCGGCGATGTGGAGCAGAAAGTTGACGACATTGCGCGCGTACATCTGGCTCGCATGGTAAGGAGCTAGCGAGGGAAGGTTCAGCAGTCCGATGATGGTGACGCCGTGGCGCTCGATGATCTCCCCGGGCGCCGTGAGCTCGCAGTTGCCTCCCCGCTCGGCGGCAACATCGACGATGACCGAACCTGGCGCCATGCTTCGCACCATCTCTTCGGTGACCAGCACCGGCGCCTTGCGGCCGGGCACGGCGGCGGTGGTGATGACGACGTCGTTTTGCGCCACCACCCGCGCCATCAGCTCGCGCTGGCGGCGATAAAAAGACTCGTCCATGGCGCGCGCATAGCCACCCTTGTCTTCCGCCTCGCCCGCTTCCAGCGGAAGCTCGACGAATTTTGCGCCCAGGCTCTGCACCTGCTCTTTGACGGCCGGCCGGACGTCATAAGCGGACACAATGGCGCCGAGGCGGCGCGCCGTGGCGATGGCCTGAAGGCCGGCCACGCCGACGCCCACCACATACACATGTGCGGGTGCGATGGTGCCGGCGGCGGTCATCAGCATGGGGAACAGCCGCGGCAGGTGGCGCGCGGCGAGGATCACCGCCTCATAGCCGGCGATGGTGGCCATGGAGGAGAGCGCGTCCATGCTCTGCGCGCGGGTGATGCGCGGCATCAGCTCCATGGCAAAGGCGCTGACGCCTGCCGAAGCAAAGGCGCGGGCGCGGGCCGGCTCGGAAAGAGGATCGAAGAAGCCGATGACCACCTGCCCCGGGCGCAGACCTTCCGCGGCGGCGCGGACGCAAAGGAGGGCTTGGCTGGTTTCCACCACTTCGGCGCGCGAAGCCGCCAGGCGCGCCCCTTTGGCCGCGTATTCTTCGTCGCGGAAGCCGGCCGCCAGGCCGGCGCCCGCCTCGATCGCAACCTCGAAGCCTTTCTGGACCAGCTGCGCGGCCGCCTGGGGGACCAGCGCGACCCGCCGTTCACCGGGAACTGTCTCCTTGAGAACGCCAACTTTCATGCGCGGTTCCTCGTGAGTCTGCGGGACAAGGATCTTTTCACGCCGCCGCGGAGCGCCTGCCCGTGCGCGCTCAGCCGCGCCGACTGGCGGCCGGGATGCGGCGGATCGTGTCGTTCAGCTCCTGGATGCTTTCATGGCCGATGGTGAAGCAGTCGATGACGTCGTGGGCGAGCGCAAAGCGGAGGCACTCATCGGCGCGCTGGCGCAGCGCTCCGGCGCCATAGATTTTCATGCCGATGATGCCCTTGCCGGAGGCCTTCATCTGCTTCAGCACCGGCAGCACTTCGGCCGGCGAGGCGTCCATCTGCACGCCGGCCGGATTGAAGCGGGCGAGGTCGACCTCGACCCACGGGCTGGCGGCGGCGGCGCGCAGGGCAGCCATCGTGTGACAGCTCACACCCTTGGTGCGGACGATGCCCTTCTGCTGGAACTCGTTGATCACTTCCATGGCGCCGCGCTTGCGCTGCGGCCAGCCCGCATCCATCATGCAGTGCAGCAGGAGAATGTCGATATAATCCGTGCCCAATTCGCGGCGGAACCGGTCCATATCGGCGCGCATTTCTTTTTCCGTGGACGCGTGGGTTTTTGTCAAAATGACCACTTTTTCGCGCGGAACGCGTTTCAACGCCTCGCGCACGTGCGGGTGGGTGCCGTACTGGTCGGCCGAGTCCCAGAAAAACACGCCCTGGTCGTAAGCGGCCTGAAACAGTTCGGCCAGACCGCGGACGCCAAGTTTGCGCGTCTGGTTGGACGCCCCGCCGACGCCATTCGTGCCGGTCCCGACGGCGAGGCGGCTGACACGGATCTTTCTGGGGCCGAGCTCGACGACGTCCGAGGCGCGCTTCTCCTGCCATGAAGCGCCCAGGCAATCCGGGAGAGAGCGGAAAACCGCAAGCCCTGCTCCTGCGCGGAAAAGGGTACGCCGGTTCATGGGATGCATCCCGATGCCCTCCAACCTATCACAGCTCAGAGTCCATGTCGCGCGCCGAGTTCGCGCAGGAGGCCGTCGGCGCGATCGACATGCTCCAGCAGCCAGAGGAAGAAGCGGATATCGACGTTGACATTGCGCGCAATGGCCGGATTGTAGCCGAAATCGTTGGCCACATTTTCCCAGACACGGTCGAAATTCAACCCCACCAGTTCGCCGCGGCCGTTGACCACGGGGCTGCCGGAATTGCCGCCGGTGGTGTCGGCATCGGCCAGGAAATTGAGCGGCACCCGGGCGGGGTCGATCTTCGCGGCGGCGTCGAGCAGGGCCTGCGGGAGGGCGAAGGGCTCCTCGCCGGTGTGTTTCTCAAGCATCCCGGCCAGCGTTGTCTGGGGCAGGTACTCGACCGCCTCCCGCGGCGAGTAGCCCTTGACGTGCGCGAAGGAGACGCGAAGCGTCCCGTTGGCGTCGGGGGCGACGGGCCTGCCGGCATGGGCGATAACGGCCCGCCGCCAGGCGGGGCGGAGACGGCTGACGGCGCCCTCGTGCTCGCGCCGCGCGCGGTCGAAGGCGCGGAGCTCCGGCTCAAGCGCCAGGGCGAAATCAAGCAGCGGGTCGTGGCGCGCCCGCAGTTGATCGAGCGACTCTCCGAACATCTTCATGCGCTCATCCAGCCGCGTCACCTTCGTGCCGCCATAGAGGCGGGCAACCGCCTCATCGAGCGATGCGCCGCCAAAAGTTGCATCGACGGCCCGGAGACGCGCGCCGTCGGGAAGCGAAAGCGCGTGGCGCAGCCAGCTCTTCATAAGCGCCTCATCCGCGGGACGGTAGAAGCTCTTCTGGTCCCGTTCCAGGCGGGCGCGGAGGCGGGGCAACTCGCGATCCATGTATTCGGGTTCGCGCTCCATGTCCGGCCGGGCGCGTTCGGCGGCGAGGCGGACAAGCTGGGTGGCGTGCCGCAGTGCGATAGGACCGTTGGGGATGGATTCGATAAGAAAGTCGCGGAGCATCGTGCGGCGGCGTTCGGCGGCGCGGTGGTCGAGTTCGCGGCGCGAGTCAATGGCCGGCCGCCATTGCGGCCGCTGGGCGGCCCACTCTTCCACCCGCCTTTCTTCCTCGGCCTGTTTTTCGATGATGCGGCCACGGGCGAGGCCGGCGAGCTGGCCCTGCGCGTTCTTGACCATGTTATGCAGGCTTTTCAACGTGCCGGCCACGGCGATTTCGCCTTCCGGCGAGCCTTTGGCGGCCTGCTCGAGCAACTGGATCCATTCGCCGTAAATCCGGGCGCGGAGTGCGAAAAAACCGTCGCGCTCAAGCGCCATTTCAGCGGCAGTGAGCGAACGCAGCGTGCGGCCGGGATAACCGAGCACCATGACAAAATCGCCCGGCCGCACGCCGGCGCGCGAGATGGGAAACCAGAACTCGGGCCGGTAGGGTTTGCCGTCCTTGTACGCGCGGGCCAGGGCGAAGTCACCCGCATGGCGGGGCCACATCCAGTTGTCGATTTCGCCGCCGAATTCACCGATCGCGCGCGGCGGAGCGTAGACGAGACGCACGTCAGAAAGCTCGAAGCTCTCCACCAGGACATACTGAACGCCGCCATCGAAGACGGCGACGCGGCAACGGGTGTCGGGCGAACGCTCGCAGGCGGCCACCAGCTCTTTCTGTTTCCGCTCGATCGCCTCCCGGCGCTCGAGGTCCGACGCGCCGGCCGGAATGGCTCCCAGAATCTCCCGGGTCACGTCGGTGAACCGGCGAGGCACGGTGACGCGCGTGGTGCGGCCCGGCAGCTCCTCTTCTGGCGTTCGCGCCAGAAAGCCATGGGTCATCAGGTCCCGCTGCGGCGTGCTGTGCTCCTGAAGGACACTGAACAGGCAGTGGTGGTTCGTGAGGATGAGGCCCGTATCCGAGACAAAGCCGGCCGAGCAGCCGCCGATGTTCACGGCCGCCGCCAGCAGCCCGGTGCCGCGGCGCGGATCCCACAGCCTTTCGGGCGGAAGCTGCAAGCCGAGCTGGCGCAGCCAGGCGGGATCCAGCTCCAGCACCTGCTGGGGCGTCCATTTGCCTTCGACGCCCGCGACCGAAGGCGCCAGCAGGGCGGCGGCGACACAGGCAACAGCGGTGTTTCGCAGCGTCAGCATCGATTGTTTCCCCGGCGCCCGGCTGTACACCGGCGCGCTTTTCAGCATATAGTGAAGACGCCCCGGAAGGAGGGCGGTGAGAGATGACGACTGAAATGCGGGCCTGCGCTGAGGAAATTCGCCAGTGCTGGATCCGTTGCGATGCAGCGCTGGCGGCGGGAAACGCGGACGAGGCCAACGACGCCTTCGGCCGTGTTTTCGAGATCGTGGACCAGTTCCCGGTGGAAGAGGAGGACGTGCGGGCGCTCGCCTTCCTGTGCATCCTGACGTGGGTGAAAGTGGCGGTCGCGCTTGAAGCGGCCGGACAGGCCGACCCGGCGCTGGAGGCGCAGGCGCACGTGTTCGAGCTGCTGGACACCTACTGGCTGCTCGATGAAGACGAACAGCCACAGGTGGGCAAGGGCCTGGAGGAGTTCGAGGGGCTGGAGACGCCGGAGGCCACCGAGCTGCTCGGACGCCTCTACCTGCTGTGCAGCAAGTACGGACGGCCGGACAGCCTTTACTGGGGCCGCTGCTTCATGGCGTTTGACCGGAAGTTGCAGGCGGGCGAGTCGGTGAACTGAGCCCTTCCGGTCTCTCTCCTTGAGATTTTTCCAGGGCGCGGCGGCCGGCTTCGAGCACCTCGAGGATCCGGTCGACGTCGTAGACGCAACCGGCCCAGCTTCCTCCACTGATCTGCTGGAGCGCTGCCCACAGGCGCGTGTCGTCCGGCAGCAGCGGGTCGGGGGCGAGATCGGGATGCGGCGTGCGCGCATCGAGATCGACACCGATGACGTTCACCGTGCCTTCCAGCCGGTTGCGGTCGATCACGATCTCGATCATGTCGCCGTCGCGAAGGCGGCCGATGGGGCCGCCCGCAAGCGCCTCCGGCGACATGTGTCCAATGCAGGCTCCGGTGGAAACGCCGCTGAAGCGCGCATCCGTGATCAGCGCGACGTGCTTGCCGAAAGGCAGGTACTTCAGCGCCGAAGTGAGCTGATAGGTCTCTTCCATGCCCGAGCCCAAGGGGCCGCGGCCCGCCAGCACCAACACGTCGCCGGGGCGGATGCGGCCTTCCTTGATGGCGGCAATGGCGGCCGGCTCGGAGGTGAAGATGCGCGCCGGGCCGCGCAGCCGGTAGACGCCATCAGGGCCGACCACGGACGGGTCGATGGCCGTCGCCTTCACCACCGAGCCCTCCGGCGCGAGATTGCCCGTGGGGAAGCAGACGGTGGAAGTGATGCCTCGGCGGCGCGCCTCGTCAGGCGAAAAGATGACGTCGTCAGGATCAATGCCATCCAGCTCGCGCAAACGGCGGCGCAGGGCGGCGCGGCGTTCGCTCTGCTCCCACCAGTCGAGGTTTTCGCCAAGCGTCAGGCCGCTGGCCGTGCGCACCTGCGTGTGGAGCAGGCCGGCGCGGCGCAGATGCAGCATGACCTCGGGCACGCCGCCGGCCAGGAACACCTGCACGGTGGCGAAATTCCGCGGCCCGTTGGGCAGCGCGTCCACCAGACGCGGGACGGCGCGGTTAACGCGAGCCCAGTCGTCCACCGCGGGACGGCGCAGCCCGGCGTGAAAAGCGACCGCGGCAAGGTGGATGATCAGATTCATTGAGCCGCCGACGGCGGCATGCACGACAAGCGCGTTCTCCAGAGCTTCCGGCGTGAGGATGTCCCGCATGCGGAGGCCTGCTGCGTGCAGCCGCAGCACCGCGCGCGCCGAGCGGCGGGCCATGTCCAGCCAGATGGGGTGGCCCGACGGGGCCAGCGCCGCGTGCGGCAGCGTCATCCCCAGCGCTTCGGCAACCACCTGGGAGGTGGCGGCCGTGCCCATGAACTGGCATCCGCCCCCCGGCGAGGCGCAGGCGCGGCAGCCGACTTCCTGGGCGTATTCGAGCGTGATCTCGCCGTGGGCGAAGCGCGCGCCGATGGACTGGACAACGGCGGTATCTTCCCCCTTTTCCGGCAGCAGCGTGACGCCGCCGGGAACGAGAATCGCCGGCAGCCGGTGCTGCGCGGCCAGCGCCATCATCATCGCCGGCAGGCCCTTGTCGCAGGTGGCCACGCCGATGACGGCGCGGCGGGTGGGCAGCGAGCGGATGAGGCGGCGGAAGACCGTGGCCGCATCGTTGCGATACGGGAGAGAGTCGAACATGGCGGGCGTGCCCTGGGAACGCCCGTCGCAGGGGTCGGAACAGTAGGCGGCAAAGGGCATGGCGCCGAGCTGTTTCAGTTCGCGGGCCGCGGCCTCCACCTGGAGGCTGACCTCCCAGTGCCCGGTGTGGTAGCCCAGCGCGATGGGCGAGCCATCCGGGGCGCGCAGGCCGCCGTGAGTGGAGAGAATCAGGACTTCGTCGGCGGTCATGCGGGCCGGCTCCCAGCCCATGGCGGCGTTCATCGTCCATCCATAGAGATCGCCGGAGGGCCGCTCGCGCAGCATCTCTTCGGTGTACGGCAGCCGCCCCTGCGGCCCGGCGGCGCGCGTGTGCACCTCAAACAGAGAGGGATCGCCCGAATCGAGAATGGAAGACGGTGCAGGCAGCTCGTTCGGCATGCTCTGATTTCAGCACAGCCGCAACACGGCCGTACCCTCGCGGGGCGGGGTGTGCATCGGATAAAGTGTTTAGGGTTCTTTCCATATGAGTTTCCGGGTGACAGAACGCAGAAACGGCGACGTGGTCGTGTTCGGGCTGGAAGGGCGCCTGGTGATCGGCGACCCGGTGGAGGAGTTCCGCAGGAAGATCGACGAGGCAATCAAGAGCGGGCAGACGCGCCTGGCACTGGATCTGGCCGGGACCGAATACATCGACTCCAGTGGCATGGGCTTTCTTGTCGTCGCGCACAAGGTGGCCCGGGACGCCGGCGGCATGCTGGCCATGTTCAACCTGACGGACCGCGTGGTGGACCTGATGTTGCTGACCAAGCTCAGCGGCGTGTTCCATCTGTTTTCCAGCGAGCAGGACGCGGTCGATGCGATACACGGGAAAACGGTGAAGCCCTTTGACCCGGTGGCCTACGTTCAGGAGCGCGGCGAACATGCGCCGGGCGGCGAATGACAGCCACCGCCGCCGCAGGGCGCAGTAGGCGGGCGGGGAGTCCGCAGGACGCCCCGTGCTACACTCGTAGCTTCCTCCCATGAAAATCGCGATCGGCGCCGACCACGCGGGTTTTCTGCTGAAGGAAGAGCTGCGGCGCGAGCTTGAAGCCGCCGGGCATGAAGTCGTCGATTTCGGCACGGACTCGCCGCAGTCGACCGATTATCCTGATTACGCGCAGCGGGTGGCGCGCGCGGTACAGGAAGGCGCCTGCGAGCGCGGCATTCTGATCTGCTTCACCGGCGTTGGCATGTCGATCGCCGCCAACCGGCTGCGCGGGGTGCGCGCCGCGCTCGGCTACAACTCCGATGTGGTGGAGCTGACGCGGCGGCACAACGACGCCAACATACTCGCCCTCGGCGCGAAATACGTAAACAAGTCCCGGGCGATGGAGTGGGTGCGGATTTTCCTGGAAACGCCGTTTGATGGCGGACGGCACGAGCGGCGCGTCCGCAAGATGGACGCCTGCTGACGAGAGAAGGAATCGAGAGGGATGACCGAACAGGAACGCATGTCGAGGCCGCTGGAAGCGGTGGATCCGGAGATCGCGCAGGCCATCCGGGACGAGACGGAGCGCCAGCATTCGCGGCTGGAGCTGATCGCCAGCGAGAACTTCACCTCGGAGGCGGTGCTCGAAGCCACCGGCAGCGTGTTCACCAACAAGTACGCCGAAGGCTACCCGGGGCGCCGCTACTATGGCGGCTGCGAGTACACCGACATCGTCGAAAACCTCGCCCGCGAACGCGCCAAACAGTTGTTCGGCGCCGAGCACGCCAACGTGCAGCCGCATTCGGGTTCGCAGGCCAACCAGGCGGCCTACTCGGCGCTGCTCGAACCGGGCGACACCATTCTCGGCATGAACCTGGCGCACGGCGGACACCTGACGCACGGTCATCCGCTGAATTTTTCCGGCAGGACCTACCGCGTGGTGCCCTATGGAGTGCGGCGCGAGGACGAACTGATCGACTACGACGAGGTGGCGCGACTGGCGCGCGAACACCGGCCGAAGATGATCATCGCAGGGGCGAGCGCCTATTCGCGGATCATCGACTTTGCGCGTCTGCGGGAGATCTGTGACGAGATCGGCGCAAAGCTGCTCGTCGATATGGCGCATTTCTGCGGCCTGGTGGCCGCCGGACTATATCCGAACCCGTGCCGCTGGGCAGACGTCGTCACCACCACCACGCACAAAACGCTGCGCGGGCCGCGCTCCGGGCTGATCCTGTGCCGCGCCGAATATGCGCAGGCGATCGACAAGACGGTGTTCCCTGGTGTGCAGGGAGGGCCGCTCGTGCATGTGATCGCCGCCAAGGCGGTCTGCTTCCGCGAGGCGATGGAGCCGGGCTTCATCGAATACCAGAAGCGCGTGGTGGCCAACGCGAAAACGCTGGCTGCCGCTCTGGCCTCGGCCGGGTTCCGGATTGTCAGCGGGGGCACGGACACGCACCTGATGCTGGTGGACGTGTTCTCGCGCGGGCTCCGGGGCAGGGAGGCGGAAAAGGCGCTCGACGAGGCATGGATCACCGTGAACAAGAACTCCATCCCCTTCGACCAGAACCCGCCGCTCAACCCGAGCGGCATCCGCCTGGGCAGCCCGGCGGTGACGACCCGCGGCTTCGGCGAACAGGAGATGAGAACGGTGGCCGAGCTGATTGCGCGCGTGCTGGAAGCTCCGGCTGATGCCGACAATCTGGCGGCGGTGCGGCGGCGCGTGCAGGAGCTCACTGAGCGGTTCCCGCTTTACGCATGGCGGCGCGCGGCCGTGCGTGCGTGAACGGGGTAGAATGCCGCCGTGGCCCTGAAAATCCTGCTCGACGCCCGGCACGTGAAGGATTTCGGCTACGGCACCTACATTCGCAATCTGCTGCGCGGCATGGCCGCCATCCGCGCCCCGCACGAATTTCTGCTGCCGATCCGCGCAGCCGACCGCGGTGAACTGGCGGACCTGCCGGACAATTTCCGTTTCCTTCCCTATGAGCACGCAGACACCGAACCGGGCGACCGGCTGCGGTTTTCGATGTTTGCGCGGCGGCAGAGGCCGTCGGTCGTGCACATTCCGCTGGCGCGCATCCCGCTGTTTCTGCCGCAGCCGTACATCGTGACCGTCCACGACATATCCAGCCTCGTGCTCGAGCGCTTTTCCGGCTGGCAGGGCGGCGTGGACCAGTGGCTGCTGCGAAGGTCGCTGCTGGGTGCGGCGGCGGTAATCGCCGTGAGTGAGTGGACGAAAAACGATCTGATCACGCTGCTCGGCGTGCCGCGAGAAAAAGTGAGGCGGATCTATGGCGCCGTGGATCCGCAGTTCACCCGGCAGACGCGTGAAGAGCGGGACCAGGGAGACGGGGCGGCAGCGAGGGAACTGGAAAGAAGGCGCGAACTCGAGCGCTATCAGGTGCACTATCCGTATCTGCTCTATGCGGGCACCATCCGGCCGCAGAAGAACATTCCGCGGCTGGTGGAAGCGTTCGCGCTGGTGCGGGGCAAGCTCCAGGATCACCCAAGGTGGAAGGATCTGCGCCTGATCATCATCGGAGACGAAATCTCCCGCTATCCGGCGGTGCGGCAGGCGGTGATCCAGTCCCGCGTGGAGCCTTACGTTCGGTTCCTCGGCTTCGTGCCCATCGACACGTTGCGGATGTTCTACGAATCGGCGGCGGCGTTCGTCTTCCCCTCGCTCTATGAGGGCTTCGGGCTGCCCCCGCTGGAGGCAATGGCATCGGGCACTCCGGTGGTGTGCTCCAATGCGACGTCGCTGCCGGAGGCGGTGGGCGATGCGGCCGAGATCGTGAGCCCCGATAACGTGTTCGACATCGCGCGGGGAATTCTGGAAGTCCTGCTCAATGAGCAGCGGCGGCAGGAGCTCATTGAACGCGGTTACCGGCGGTGCCGCGAATTCCGCTGGGAAGACACGGCGGCGCGGGTGCTGGCCATCTACGAGGCGGTGGCCTCCGGCAGCCCGCTGCCGGAATGATGGCGGAGCCGGCTTTTGAGCCGGCCCGTCTCATGGCGGATCCACGGGTGGAAACGTGCAGCCGGTCTGGGAGAAGGGATCAAATTTCCGCGGGTCGGGGCCTGCCCACAACAGCCGCGCCTGCACCACGGCCAGCACCGACCGGCCCGCGAGCGGTACCGCTTCCGGCCCGGCCGGCGCTGCCAGCGCCCCCTGGCCGAGCACAATCAACGCGTCCTTTTCGCGCCGCAGCTGGCGAATGAGCCCGGCGCCGCCCCATTGGACGACGTACCAGCCGCGGGGACAAAGACTCAGTCTGAGATTTTCGTCGAGAGCCACCAGGGCGAAACTTTTTCCCGGAAAGACGAACGGGAAAGCCGGGTCTGGCCCCAGCTCCACCAGAAAGGGCCTGCGCAGGCGGACCGCCCATGGCGTGGAAATGGAGAGCCATTCCTGAACCCGGCTGAAATCCGGAAAGGAAAAATCCGGCCCAAGACGGCCCGCAGCCACCGGAATGAGCCCATGAATTCCGGCCTGCGACTGATGGTGCAGGACGATCTGCATCAATTCCTCGCCCGAGAACAGCTCGCCCAGCGACCAGTCCAGGCTGGCGAGAATGCTGTCTGCGACCTGCGGGGTCAATGAGCGCTTGCCGGCCAGAATGTGATGCAGGTGCGGCTGTGAAATTCCGAGGATTCTGGCCAGGCCGCGTTCGGTGAATTCGCCATTGGTCAGGCGGGCGACCAGACGGCGAACCAGCCTTTTCAGGAGCCGTTCGAAGCCGGGGCCCGGACACAGGCTCAAGCGATTTCTCCTTGAAATAGGATAGTACTAGTACGCATAGTACTCAAGGCGCAGTTCAGTGATGAACGGGAATTAATTCGAATGAGACAGAACAGTATCCCTACTCTTTTCTATGCGTTGCAGGATGCCAGACGTCCAGCCGCGAAAAAGGTACCAGAATTTTTGAGCCGGGCATTGACGTAAACCGGCGGCGGCCGGAGTTTGGAAACAGGCAAATCCGGGCGTTCGGGGTGAGGCCGGACGCTCGAAATGAGGAAGAGGAAAAAGACAACATGGAGTGGACCCGTTCCGAAACCATTGGCCTGGCTTCCGTCAAATGCGTGCACTGCCGCGGCCTGGGGCTGCGGGAGGCGCGCGGCCGGCTGGTTCCCTGCGCATGCGTGTTTCGCAGCATTTTCCGCGCCTGTTACGCGCGATTCCGAAAATGCGTCGAGCAGGAGAAACGCTACAGCCGGGTTTCTCTGGAATATTCGCCGCGCGGCGGGCGGCGGATCACCTGGGGCATGAAGAACGAGGAATACATCGCGGATTTCTACCTCGTCAGCAAGCGGCACCTGACGCCGGAGGAGTGGGAAGTATTCCGCTATCACTTCCTTCTGGGAGCGGATTCGCGGCTGTGCACCCGCAGGCTGAAGATGGACCGCGGACAGTTCTTCCATATGGTCTACCGGATTGAGGCGAAACTCGGCAAAGTATTCCGCGAATTGCAGCCGTATTCGCTCTATCCGCTGGACGAGTATTTCTACGGGCGGACAGAGAATCCGTGGAAAAGCATGGACGCTGATGAAGCGGAGCAGAAGAAGCCGCTTCGTGCGGGCGGTGGAGTGCGAGTCCCGGTGAAGAAGGTGGCCTGACGCCGGGAGCCGGGGCGGCGAGGTCGGCGCCGCCCCGGCGCAGCGGGGCGCGGGCGCGAACTTTCGCGACGAAATCAGGGTGGCGGGCTCCGGGTGAGGCGGCGCACGGCGTAGCGTATCAGAGCCGCCCGGGGGAAGGGCGCACGAAGCGCGCGGGAGCGAATCGCCCGAGATTGCCAGGCGAAGACCGCTCGTTCCGCTTGCCCTTGCCGGACGCGGTCCAGTGGCGGCTCAGAACGGCGAGTGAAGGCGGCGAAGCGCCTCAGGAGCGCAGGTCGGCGCCGAGAGCCAGCAGCTTTCCGGTGATGTTCTCGTAGCCGCGCTCGATGATGCGCGTGTTGGTGATGTGGGACTCGCCTTCGGCGGCCAGGGCGGCGATCAGATAGCTGAAGCCGGCACGGAGATCGGGGATTTCAATGTCGGCGCCGCGCAGCGGCGTGGGGCCGACGATCACCGCCGAGTGCTTGTAATTGCGCTGGCCGAAGCGGCAACGCAGGCCGCCGAGACACTCGCGGTAGAGCTGGATCTGGGCGCCCATGCGCTTCAGGGCCTCGACATAGCCGAAGCGGTCCTCATACACGGTCTCGTGAACGATGGAGACGCCTTCGGCCTGGGTGAGGGCGATCACAAAAGGCTGCTGATAGTCCGTGGAGAAGCCGGGGTAGACGTCGGTTTCCACCGCCGTGGAGCGCAGGCGCTGGCCGGCGCGCCAGAATTCGATGCCATTGTCATCGACGCGGAACTCACCGCCGATCTGGCGGAAGCGGTTCAGGAAGGTCATCATCGGGAACTGCTGGGCGTTGCGCACATAGATGCGGCCGTTTGTGGCGACCGCGGCGCAGGCCCAGGAGGCGGCTTCCAGACGGTCCGGGATGGCGTGGTGATCGAACCCGCGCAGCTCCCGCACGCCTACGATCTTGATGACGCGGTCGACATCGACGCTGATGATGGCGCCCATCTTCTGGAGCACCATGATCAGGTCCATGATTTCCGGCTCGACCGCGGCATTGGACAGTTCCGTCACGCCTTCGGCGCGGACGGCGGCGAGAATCACCTGTTCGGTGGCGCCCACGCTCGGGTAGTCCAGGCGGATCTTGTTGCCCTGAAGCCGGGAGGCGGTGAGATGGGCGTCGTGGGTCTCCTCATGCAGGGTGGCGCCGAGATCCTGAAGGGCGCGGAGGTGGAAATCCACCGGGCGGGAGCCGATACGGCAGCCGCCGAGAGAGGGCACGGGCGCCGTGCCAAACCGCGCCAGCAGCGGGCCGCAGGTCAGGATGGGGATCCGGCTGCGGCCGGAGAACTCGCGCAGCACGGCGCGCTCCATCGGTTTCAGATTGGCGGCGCAGATTTCGAGCACGCCCGGCTCTGGTTCGCTCACCTCTCCGCCAAGAGCGTGGATCAGCTCGGCGGTGATGCCCACGTCGACAATGCGGGCCACGTTGCGCAGGACGCACTTCTGGTCCGTGAGCAGCGCCGCCACCATGATCTTGGGCAGGGCGTTTTTGGCCCCGCGCAGCGTCACCTCGCCCACCAGCGGTTTGCCGCCGCGGAGGACCATCGGATCAGTTCGGATGGCGGCGCCAGGAGCAGTCATCGGCTAGAACAATTTTCGCTCACGTTTGAGCACTGGCGGCGTTTCCAGATCGTCGAAGGAAAAGATGTCATCCGGCGGACCGGCCTGAGGCGGCGCGGCCTGCGGAGGCGGGCCGGAGACGGGCCTCGTTTCCTGGGGCAACGGCTCGAGATCGAACACATCGAGAGGCTCCGGCTCCGGTTGCGCTTCGGCATGCAATGGCGCCGGCGCGGGCTCGGAGCGCGGCTCTTCCACAGGCGGCTCGGGGATGCGGGGCGCTTCGGGCGCGGCCTTCGGCGCCTGTTGCCCGGCGGTGCGGGGAATGGAGATGGGGGGGCGTTCCACCTCGGGGAGCCCTTCGCGCTGGAAGCCGGTGGCGATGACGGTGATGCGCACCTCGTCTTCGAGCGAGGCGTCGGCCACAAGACCGAAATTGATCTGCACATCGGGATTGCCGGTGGCCTCCTTGATGAGCTGGCAGGCCTGATGGAGGTCGTGCAGGCTGAGGTTGGGCGAGGCGGAGATATTCAGAAGAATGGCGCGCGCGCCCTCGAGTCCCCCTTCTTCGAGCAGGGGGCAGGCGATGGCGCCACGGGCGGCCTCGACGGCGGCGTTGGGGCCGCGGGCCGAGGCGGTGCCCATGATGGCGAAGCCCATGCCGACCATGATGGCGCGCACGTCAGCGAAGTCGCGGTTGATCAGGCCGGGCGTGGTGATGATGTCGCTGATGCCCTGCACGCCCTGGCGGAGCACGTCGTCGGCCAGGCGGAAGGCTTCGAAAAACGAGGTGCCCGGAGGAACCAGTTCGATCAGCCGGTCGTTGGGGATCGAGATCACGCAGTCGACGGTGGCGTGGAGTTCGGCCAGTCCGCGCTCGGCCTGCTTCATGCGGCGGGGCCCCTCGAAGGCGAACGGCTTTGTCACTACGGCAACGGTGAGCGCGCCGAGCTGCCTGGCCAGGCCGGCCACCACCGGCGCGGCGCCGGTGCCGGTGCCGCCCCCCAGGCCGGCGGCGATGAAGACCATGTCGGCGCCTTCGAGCACTTCGAGAATGCGGTCGGTGTCCTCCAGCGCCGCCTGCCGGCCGATCTCCGGATCCGAGCCTGCGCCCAGTCCGTGCGTGATCCGGGCGCCAAGGGCGATCTTGTTGGGCACCGGAGACGTGCGCAGCGCCTGGGCGTCGGTGTTCATCACGTAGAACTCCACGCCCCGCACGCCGGCGTCCATCATCCGCCCGACCGCGTTCGAGCCGCCGCCGCCCACGCCGATCACCTTGATCCGCGTGCTGCCGGCCAGCTCGTCCTGAATCTCAAACTTGAGCGAATCCAGTTCTGCCATGGCAACCTCGATCCCTGCGGCGCGCCGTCGCCGGCGCGCGTTGTCCTCTCATTTTCCCCAAAGCAGCCCGAGCAGGCCCGCACCACTGCGGCGTTCGCGCCTCTCCTGAAGGCGCGCCGAATACATGGCGAGCCCAGCGGCGGTGGTCCACACGGGCGAATAGAGCTCTTCCGGCCATTCCAGAATCCCGCGCGCGACGCCGAGCCGCGCCGGGCAATGCAGAATGCGCTCGGCTTCCTCGACCATGCCCTCCATCTGCGAGCCGCCGCCGCAGAGCACCAGCCCTTCGCCGAGCTGGACGTCCCGCGCGAAGCGCGCACGGCAGTCTTCGATGATCGAGAAGAGCTGGCCGGCCCGCGCCTCAAGCGTCTCGATCAGCGCCCTCCGGCTGATCTCGCGCCCCGGGCGCGAACTGTCGGACGGAAGCTGGATGATGATGTTGTCCCCGCCCGGACTCGTGTGCACGCAGCCGTAAGCAAGCTTCAGCCGCTCGGCTTCCTCGTAGGCGACGCCGTGCACGGTGCACAGATCGCGGGTGAAATGGTCGCCGGAGATCGGCAGACCGGCGGCAAACAGCATCGACTCGCCATCGTAGAAGACGATGCCGGTGGAATGGGCGCCGATGTCGGCCAGTGCGACGCCACAGGCACGCTCCTCGGGCAGGATGGACGCGTAGGCCGCGGCCATCGCCTCAAAGACGGTCTCTTCCACCTGCACGTTGGCCTGCTGCACCGTGCTGACCAGGGCCTCGTGTTCCTGGCGCGGCACGGTGACCAGCAGGACGTGCGCCTCCAGCCGTTCGCACTCGACGCCGATCGGGTGAGGCACGGGCGGTCCGCCATCGACGGTGAAGTCCTGGGGCAGCGCCTGGAGCAGCATCCGGCCCGCCTCCACCGGCGACTGCATGGCGAACTTGACCGACTGTTCGAGATCTTCCTTCTGAATCGGGCGGCGCGGGCCGAAGTCGTAAACGCCGCGGCCCTGCCGGCAGCGGACGTTCGGGCCGCCGACGCCGACCACGGCGCTGATCACCGGCTGGCCCAGCCGCCGGGCGCACTCCTCGAAGACGCTGCGGATGCTGGCCGCCAGGGCCGTCTGATCGGCGATCTGACCGCGGTGCCAGCCGCGCGAGAGGGCGGCGGCGTGGGCGCGGTAGTGTACGAAGCCGTCTTCGACGCTCACGGCGACAAGGCGGACCCAGTGGCTGCCGACGTCCAGTCCTGCGGCGATTTCAATGTTGCGTGCCACGGGTCAGCGTTGTTCCTCCGGAGGGGCTTCCACCAGTGTAATCCGGCCTTCCATTGTCAGATCGAGCACGGCGCGGTGCGAGAGGCGGTCCTGGAGGCTGTCGAGGTGGCTGAGAAAAACGTTCAGCCGGTCGAGATACTTCTCGTTGCCGAGGATGAGAACGACCAGGTGCTTCGGCGTCTGGTAGGCGATGCGCACGTTTTCCGGGTCGGTCACGTCTACCTCGGGGATGTGGGCGGCGGCCGGGGCAAGCTCTTCCAGCACGCGCTGCATCAGGCGCACCAGCCGTCGGCGGTGTTCGATGTCCTGTTCGCGGCGCACCCCGATCAACAGGGGCAGCGGGCGCGTGGCGGCCCCGTTCATCGGCAGGATGACGCCGTCGGCATCGATCAGCATCGGGCGCATGCGCAGCGGGTCGCCGAAGCTGCCGGAGATGCCTGCCGGGACCTGGATCATCGCCACCGGCTCGCGTTCGGTGATGCGGACGACGAGCGTGGCCGGCCAGATGCGGCGGATGGCGGCGTCGCGAACCCAGTCCATGCGGCGGAGCTCTTCGCGGCGCCTGTCGAGGTCGATCTCGTTGAGGCCGCGCCCGCGGTCGGCCTCGAACACGCGCAGGATGGCCGCGCGGGGCACATGGCGGTTGCCTTCCACGAAGATGCCGCCGGCGCCGGGGCGGTCCTCTTCAGGGATACGGAAACGCGCGTCGCGCGAGAGGAAGCGGTCCCATTCGAAAAGGAAAAACGCGGTCCCGCCGAGCGCGCAGACCAGGGCGAGGCTCCATCCGGCGGCCGTCAGGGCGCGGCGCAGGGCAAGCGACCGCTCGGGCTGTTCAGATGTTTCCTTCGCTCTTTTGCGGGCCATGTTGGGCCTCCCGGAGCATGTCGAGCACGGCCGGTCCGGCGTGAGTGACGTCGCCGGCGCCGAGGGTCAGCAGCAGGTCGCCCTCGTGGAGCTCGGCGGCGGCGGCGCGGATGGCTTCGCCGAGACCGCCCGCGTACCGGCAGCCGCGATGGCCCGCGGCGGCGATGGCACGAGCAAGCGCCTCGCCCGTGACGCCTTCGATCGGCGTCTCCGATGCGGCATAGATATCCGTGATCAGGGCGAGATCGGCCTGGTCAAAGGCGTGGAGGAACTCATCCCACAGCAACCGCGTGCGCGAATAGCGGTGCGGCTGGAAGAGCACGACGAGACGGCGGGGGGCGCGCAGCCGCAGCGCCGCCAGCGTCGCGCGGATCTCGGCCGGATGATGACCGTAATCGTCGATGACTTCGACGCCTGCCGCCGAGCCCTTCCACTCCATGCGGCGGCCCGCGCCCTGATAGGCCGCCAGCCCGGCGCGGATCTCGCCGGGCTTCAGGCCAAGGTGGAGCAGGATGGCGGCGCACGCCGTCGCGTTCAGAACATTGTGCGCGCCGGGAACGCGCAGCTCGAATTCGCCGAGCGGCGAGCCGTCCAGACGGAGCCGGAAGCGGCTGCCGGCGGCCTCGAGCTGCACATCTTCCGTCCGCAGGTTTGCCCCGGCGGACTGGCCGTAGGTGACGGGCCTGCGGCGGACCCGCGCCGCCAGCGCACTGGCGTGCGGGTCATCGGCGCAAATGGCGAGGATGCCCGAGATCGAGACCCGGTTGGCGAAGCGGAGGAACGCCTCCCAGGCGGCTTCGAACGCCGACCAGTAGTCGAGGTGCTCGCGGTCGATGTTGGTGATGACGGCGCACTCGGGGGCGAGCTCGAGGAAGCTGCCATCGCTTTCGTCGCTCTCGGCGATGAAGAGCGGGCCGCCAAGCCTCGCGTTCCATCCGTCGAGGAAGGGCGCCAGCGTACCCACATAGACGGTCGGATCGAGCCCGGCGTGAAGCGCGGCGCAGGCAAGCATCGACGTGGTGGTGGTCTTGCCGTGGCTGCCGGCGATGGCGATGCCGCGCGAACCGCGCATCAGTTCGGCAAGCAGTTCGCCGCGCGTGGCGACGGGCAGGCCGCGGCGGCGGGCCTCGGCGAGTTCGGGGTTGTCTTCTTTCACCGCGGAGGTGACGACGAGCGCGCGCGCCTCCGGCGGCACGTTTTCGGCGGCATGGCCCGTGGCGATGCGGATGCCGAGCGAGGCCAGCCGCGTGGTGAGCGGCGTCTGGCGCAGGTCAGACCCCGAAATCCTGCATCCAAGCCGGTGGCACAGCAGCGCCAGGCCGCTCATGCCGATGCCGCCGATGCCGGTGAAATGCAGAGGTTGGGGCTGAAAAAACATTCTGCCTCTTTATTGTTCAGGGCTGCGCCGCCACTGTCAATGAAGGCGCCGCGCGCCGCCCTCCGAGTTCGACGAGGATTTCCGCCGCGCGCCGCGCCGCGCCGGGGCGGGCGAGGGAGCGCGCGGCGCGGCTCATGCGCGCCAGTTCTTCCGGCTGCCCCGCCAGCCGCGCTACTGCCTCATACAGCGAGCGCCCGCTGAGCCGGCGTTCTTCGAGCAGCACGGCGGCCCCGGCGCGGCGCATGGCCTCGGCGTTATGGAACTGGTGGTTGTCGGCCGCGTACGGGAACGGCACGAGGATCGACGGCATGCCGGCGGCAGCGAGTTCAGCCACCGCGCCGGCTCCGGCGCGGCTGATGACGAGATGCGAGCGCGCGTAGGCGGCGGGCATGTCTTCGAGAAACGCCACCGCGCGCGCCGGGACGCCCGAAGAGGCGAGCTCGCGGTCGAGATCTGCGGCCTCGGCCTCGCCGGCCTGCACGGTCACGTCGGCCGTAAAGGGAGCGGAGCGGAAATGAGGGAGACTTTCGAGCACGGCCCGGTTCAGCGCGCGCGCGCCGCGACTGCCGCCGACAACGAGAATCCGCAACTCGTTCCCGGGCGGCTGCCAGCGGATGTCGAAGAAGGCAGGCCGGACGGGCAACCCGCAGAGTTCGGCGCGGCCTGGCGGAAACCAGCCGAGCGCCTCTTCGAAGCTGACCAGCGCGCGGCTGGCCAGCCGCGCCAGCCGGCGGTTGACGAGGCCGGGCATGGCGTTCGGCTCCATCACCACCACGGGCACGCGGCAGGCGGCGGCTGCAAGGACGGGCGCGGCGGCGGCATATCCGCCCATGGAGAACAATGCGGCCGGCCTCAGCTTCCGCATCAGCCGCAGGCAGCGCCAGAAAGCGGGAGGCAGCGCGGCCAGCGCCCGCATCCGGCCGCGCGGCCCGGTGCGCTGGAAACCGGCCGCCTCGATCCACTCCAGCGGGAAGCCGGCCTGCGGCACCAGCCGGTTTTCAAGGCCCGTCCGCGTGCCGATGAACAGACAGCCGTGCCCGAGCGCGCGCAGCTCGCCGGCGACGGCGAGCGCGGGCACCACGTGCCCTCCCGTTCCCCCGCCGGCCATGATGAACAGCACCCGGGACCTCCTAGCGTGAAGGGGCGCGGTCGGCCACGCTCATCAACAGCCCCATGGTGATCAGCGTGCAGATCAGCGCGCTGCCGCCATAGCTGACCAGCGGCAGCGGCAGACCCTTGGTGGGCGCCGCGTCCAGCGCGACAAGCATGTTGGCCAGCGCCTGGGTGACGATGACGGTGGTGGCTCCCAGCGCGAGGTACCGGCCAAAGGGCTCTTCCAGAAGCATGGCGGCGCGCCAGCCCCGCCAGAAGATGATCAGGTAGGCTGCCAGCAACAGCGTGCATCCCACCAGGCCTGTCTCCTCGCCGATGACGCCGAAAATAAAATCCGTGTGAGCCTCAGGAAGAAAGCCAAGCTTTTGGGTGGAGCCGCCCAGACCCACGCCGGTCAGGCCGCCCCGGCCAATGGCGATGAGCGACTGGCGCACCTGGTAGTCGGCATCGCGGGCGGCGCCCGAGGCGGCCACGCGCACCGCCAGCCAGCGCAGATCCGGCGACTGCTGGATCTTTTCCTCGGTGAAGCCGATCCACGCGGCGATGCGGATGAGCCGGTAGGGCTTCTTCGCCACAAAGCCGATGCAGACCAGCCCGGCGCAGACGAGCGCGACGAGGAAATGCCGCTTGTCGATTCCCGCCACCAGGTACACGGCAAGCGCCGGAGAAAGCACGATCAGCGCGGTGCCGAGGTCTCCGTAAGCGATGAGCGCCGTCGTCAGGCCGACCACAAACACGGTGGGCACCAGTGAGAAGCGGCTGTTGATGTCGCGCCCGCGGGAGCTGACAAACCAGGCGAGGTAGAGAACGATGACCGGTTTGGCCAGCTCGCTGGGCTGAAACTGTCCGAGGCCGGCAAAGCGGATCCAGCGGTGGGCGTGGTGATCGACGGCAACGGCGACCGCCAGCAGAACGAGAACGACAACGAACGGCACCCAGACGGCGGCGCCGTGGCGCAGCCGCCGGTAGTCGGAATACTTCAGCCACAGCATGGCGGCAATGCCCACCACGGCGGCGGCGAGCTGCCGGAGGGCGAACGTCCAGGAGGGCTTGTGAAAGTAGATCTCGGCGGCCACGGCTGAGGCGCTGTAGACCATGACGATGCCAAAGGCGACGAGGACGAGGGTCGTCCACAGCAGCCACCAGTCAGTCTGCGTCCGGACGGTGTTCATGACCGCGGCTCCAGCGAATGCACGATGGACTTGAAGACACGCCCGCGCTCTTCGTATCCGCTGAACTGGTCGAAGCTGGCGCAGGCCGGGGCCAGCAGCACGGTGTCGCCGGGCCGGGCCTCGCGCCAGGCGGTTTCGACGGCCGTGCGCAGGTCGCCGCAATGAATCAGGCGCACTGCGCCCTCAAGGTGCGAGGCGATGATCGGAGCGGCGGCGCCGATCAGCAGGACGGCGCGGGCGCGTTCGGCCAGCAGCGGGCGCAGCTCGCGGTAGTCGCTACCCTTGTCCTTGCCTCCGAGAATCACCCAGAGCGGCGAATCGAACGACTCGAGCGCCTTGCGCGTGGCGTCGACGCTGGTGGCTTTCGAGTCGTTGTAGAACTGCACGCCCGAGACCTCGCGCACGAACTCGATGCGGTGCTCGACGCCCGCAAAGCCGGCGACGCCGCGGCGAATCGCTTCCAGCGGCGCGCCGGCCAGCCAGGCGCAGCAGGCCGCGGCGAGCACGTTCTCGACATTATGCCGGCCGCGCAACGGAATTTCGGCGGCTGCCATGAAAGGCGTGCCGTCGGCAAAAAGCTGGCCGTCCTGCATCCAGAAGCCGGGCGCGCGGGGACCGGCGGCGCTGAACCACCGCACCTGGCCGCGCGCCTGGGAGCTCAGCGCCGCACTGGCCGCGTTTTCCGCATTCAGCACGGCGAAATCCTCCGGCTGCTGACAGGCCAGGATGCGCGCCTTGGCCGCAGCATAGCGCTCCAGCGAATGGTGGCGGTCGAGGTGGTTCTGGGTGATGTTGAGCACGGCGGCAATGCGGACCCGTAGCGTACGGGAGGTCTCCAGCTGGAAGCTTGAGAGCTCGAGCACGTTCCACTGGTCCGCGCGCGAGGTCTCCACCATCGCGGCGACGGGGCGGCCGATGTTGCCTCCCACCTGGCAGGGGATGCCGGCCTCGCGCAGGAGGTGTCCGGCCAGCGCGGTGGTGGTGGTCTTGCCGTTGGTGCCGGTGATGCCGAGGATCGGCCCCTGAAGGAACCAGGAGGCCGCCTCGACATCGCCCACCACGAGCACGCCACGGGCGGCGGCCTGCTCGAAAATCGGCTGGTCCGGCGGGACGCCCGGGCTGAGCACGGCGATGTCGCACTGCTCCAGCGCCGCCGGCGACTGCGGCAGGAACGGATGGTCAAAGGCAGGCAGCGCCTCACGCGGCTTGATGTCGGAGGCGGTGACCAGCGCCCCGCGGCGGCGTAGCAGATCGGCGATGGCAACGCCGGACTCCGCCATGCCGAAGACGGTGATGCGTCTGCCGCGGACCTCCATGGCTACCTCAGCTTCAGCGTGGTCAGCGCAAAGAGCGCCATCACCAGCCCGGCGATCCAGAACCGCACGACCACCTTGGTTTCGTCCCAGCCGAGCTTTTCAAAGTGGTGGTGCAGGGGCGACATCAGGAATACCCGTTTTCCGCGCGTCCTGAAACTCACCACCTGGATCATGACGCTCAGCGCCTCGATGACGTAAATGCCGCCGATGAACAGCAGCAGCAGCTCCTGCTTGATGAGCACCGCCACCACGCCCAGGCTGCCGCCAAGCGAGAGCGAGCCCACATCGCCCATGAAAATCTCCGCCGGATGGGCGTTGTACCAGAGGAAGCCGAGCACGGCGCCCGTGAGCGAGGCGCAGAATATGGTGAGCTCGCTGGCGCCCGGCAGGCGCGCCAGCTCCAGATAGCGGGCGAACTGGGCGTGCCCGCTCACATAACAGAGAACCGTCATCGCGCCGCCGGTGATGATCATCAGTCCGGCGGCCAGCCCGTCGAGCCCGTCGGTCAGGTTGACCGCGTTCGACGAGCCGACGATGACGAACAGCAGCAGCAGGAAGAACGGCAGGAAGGCCAGCGGGTACGTCCACGGATTGCCCAGCAGCGAATCAATCAGCAGCTCCGGGCGGAGGTTCTTGAAGAAGGGAACGTTCATCGCCGTGCTGTACAGGCCGCGGCGGTGCAGCTCCAGCAGCCACACTCCCAGCACGAGCATCATGCAGACCTGGAGTCCCATCTTCTGCCGGCCGGTGAGGCCGAGGTTCCGGCCGCGGCGCACCTTCAGCCAGTCGTCGGCAAAGCCGATGGCGCCGTAGCCGAGCAGGGCGAACATCGCCACCCAGACGTAAGGGTTGGAAAGATGCGTGAACAGCAGAGTCGGCAGCAGCGCGCCGGCGACGATCAGCACGCCGCCCATGCTGGGCGTGCCCGCCTTGCGGTGGTGGCTTTCGGGGCCGTCCTCACGGATCGGCTGCCCGATTTCCAGTTCGCGCATCCTGCGGATAAACCATGGGCCGAGAGCGAGCACGAAGAGAAACGCACAGAGACTGGCGGCGAACGTACGGAAGGTGACGTAGCCGAAGATGCGGAACGGCGAGAAGTGCGGGAACAGGAGTTCGTAAAAGAGCGCGTAAAACATGGCTATTCGAGAAACGCCTCCATCGCCCGTTCCATGTGCACGCCGCGCGAGCCCTTGAACAGCACCGCGTCCCCGGCAGCGGCAAGGTTCTTGACAAAAAGTCCGGCCTCGCGCGGGTCGTCAAAATAGGCCGCCGCATCCCGCGGCAGGCCCGCGGCCACCGCCTCGTCCACCAGGTGGCGCGCCGCGCCCTGCACGCCCACCAGCAGGTCCACGCGGCAAGCGGCGTGGCGGCCCACTTCGCGGTGAAGCCGTTCGCTCCAGCCGCCAAGTTCCAGCATTTCTCCAAGCACGGCGATGCGGCGGCGCGCGGGTGTCTCCGCCAGCAGGTCCAGCATCATCATCGCCGCTTCCGGATTCGAGTTGTAGCAGTCATTCCAGACGACGATTCCGTTCCGCTCCACCCGCTCGAGCCGCATGGGAACCGTTGTGAGGCGGGCAACCGTCTCCTTCAATTCTCGCAGATCCCACCCGAGGACCCGCGCCACCGCCAGCGCGGCCAGCGCGGCCATCAGCCCGGCGCGGCCCGGCAGGGGGCAGAAAAAAGAGCCCACGTCCGGGACCTCGAAGCCGACGCCCTCGGCGAGGTAGCCGACCTTCGTGGCCCGGACGTGGGGTGCCTCGGAAGGAACAAAGGAAGAAGAACCATAAAAGACCGTGCGGCCCGGACCGTGCGCGGCCATTGCGCGGACCCGCTCGTCGTCGCCATTGAGAACGGCGATGCCGTCGGCAGGGAGCGACTCGACCAGCTCGCGTTTGGCTGTCGCGATGGCCTCCACCGAGCCAAGGTTTTCGATATGCGCCGTGCCCACGTTGGTCACCACGCCGACCTGCGGCCGTGCGATGGAGGCCAGTTGCCGGATCTCGCCCGCCTGGTTCATGCCGATCTCGATGACGGCGGCCTCGGCGTCGTCCGGCAGGTTCAGGATGGTGAGCGGGACGCCGATGTGGTTGTTGTAATTGCCCTGCGTCTTGCCGGTCCGCAGGCGCGTGGCGAGGACGGCGGCGACGGCCTCCTTCGTCGTCGTCTTGCCGGCGCTGCCGGTGATGCCAATGGTCAGCCCGGGCCACGACTGCCGCACCTCCGCGGCCTTCTGCTGAAGCCACTCGAGCGTTGAAGGGACGATCTCGAGCGGGCCGCAGCCTTCCATGGGGCGTTCGACGACCGCGGCCGCGGCGCCTTTGGCGAACGCGGCCGCCACATAGTCGTGCCCGTCGTGGTTCGGCCCGCGCAGCGCGACAAAGACGGCGCCCGGCTGGAGCGTGCGCGTGTCCACGCTCGTCGACGTGCACTGGCGGCCGGCCACGCTGATGGTCATGGGACACGCTCCCCGGCGGGCCGGTAGCCGAAGCTTTCCAGCACCCGGCGCGCCACCTCGCGGTCGTCGAAGGCGATGGTGCGGTCGGCGAGCACCTGATAGGGTTCGTGTCCCTTGCCTGCGATGAGGACGATGTCGCCCGCGGAGGCCTCCTCAAGGGCGAGACGAATGGCCTTCTCGCGGTCCGCCTCCACCCGGTGCGGCGTGTCGTGGCGGCGCAGGCCCACCAGAATGTCGTTGATGATGTCCAGCGGATTCTCGCTGCGCGGATTGTCGCTCGTCACAATGACGAGATCACTCAGGGCGGCTGCCGCCTCGCCCATGCGCGGGCGCTTGAGCCGGTCGCGATCGCCGCCGCAGCCGAACACGGTGATGATGCGGCGCGGGCCAAGGGCGCGGGCGGACTGAATCAGATTGCGCAGCGCGTCCTCGGTGTGGGCGTAGTCGACGATGACGAGGAAGGGCTGGCCGAGGTCGACGCGTTCGAAGCGGCCCGGCACGGCGCGCAGGGCCGACAGGCCGGCGGCAGCCGCCTCGGGCTCCAGGTCCAGCGCGAGGCCCGCCGCAAAGGCGGCTGTCAGGTTCGAGACGTTGAACAGGCCGCACAGTGGAGACTCGATGCGGCTGCGGCCGCGCGGGTGCTCCACGTCGAAGCGCACTCCGCCAAAACCCGCCTCCACGTTGACGACGCGGAAGTCGGCCGTCACCGCGGTCCCGTAGGTCCAGCGCACGGTGGATGGCGCCGTCTGAATGCGCTGCGACCAGGGGTCGTCCGCATTCACGATCGCAAATCGGGGAGGCGGCCCGCCGGCGCCTTCAAACAGGCGGTGCTTGGCGGCGAAGTACGCCTCCATGGTGCCGTGGAAGTCCAGATGGTCCTGGGTGAAGTTGGTGAAAACGGCCGTGTGGAATCGGAAGCCGTAGACGCGCTCCAGCGCCAGCGCATGGGAAGAGACCTCGAAGACGAAATCGGAGCCGCCCGCGCGAAGCGTCTCCTCCATCAGCCGCACGAGGTCGAGCGACTCGGGCGTCGTGTTCACGGCCTCCGACTCCCGCCCGGCGACGCGGTACAGAACCGTGCCAACCATGCCTGGGGTGCGTCCCGCGTGCCGCAGCATGGCGTCGATGGCGAACACGGTGGTCGTCTTGCCGTTGGTGCCTGTGACTCCGGTCAGCCGCAGCCGTTCGTCCGGGCATCCATGGAAGCGGCGGCTCATCAGCGCCAGGGCCCGCCGGCCATGTTCCACCTCGATCCACGGGGCGGGGAAGCCTGCCGGCGCCGGCAGTTCGCTGACCACCGCAACCGCGCCGCGCCGCAGGGCGTCGGCGACAAACAGCGCACCGCTGGTGCGGCTGCCGGGGAAGGCGAAAAAGAGCCATCCGGGCTGAATGCGGCGGCTGTCATAGTCGAGGCCGGCGATTTCCAGGGCCTCGCTGCCGGGCGCGAGCGGCCGCCGCAGCGGCACGCCTTCGATGAGCGCGGCGAGCTTCATGGTCCAACTCCGAAGCGGACCTGAACAGGCGTGCCCGGCGGCAGGACGGCGCCCGGCGGCGGAGACTGCGCGCGTGCCAGCCCGCGGCCCAGCGTCTCCACCGGAAGGCCCAGCGCGGCGGCTTCGCGCAGCACCAGCGCAAGTGGCTTGCCGCGGAAGTCCGGCACCCTCGGGCCCACCAGCACGGGCGCCGGCGCCATCGGGGCCGGCTGCAGCGGCTCCTCCTGCGCTCTGGCGAGCAGCGTCGGCGGCGCCGGTTCCGGTTCCGGCCGTTCCGGTTCATGCAGCGTCTCCGGCCGGTCCATCGGCACCTGGAGCACGCGCAGCGCCGTTTCGGCCACCTTGCGGAAGACCGGCGCCGCAGAGGCGCCGCCGAGCTTCGGCGTCCGGTTCAGCGTGACCACAATGACAATGCGCGGATTGGCCACGGGCGCGAACCCGATGAACGAAGAATTATGGCGGTTCAGCCAGCGGCCATTTTCGAAAATTTCGGCCGAACCGGTTTTTCCGGCCGACGAATAGCCGGGAATGGCGGCCGATTTTCCGGTGCCTTCCAGCACCACCCGCTCCATGATCTGGCGGATGGTAAAGGCCGTTTCTGCCCGAAGAACGCGTTTTGGGGGTTCGATTTCCACCGGAACCGGCTCCTCGCGGCCGTCCGGCAGGGGGCGGCTCTTGCGGATCACGAGATGCGGCCGCACCAGCAGCCCGCCGTTGGCAATCACCGCCACGGCCCGCGCCAGCTGCACCGCGGTTGCGCTCACCTCGTGGCCGAAGGCGATGTATTCGTGCGAGGCGGGCGTCCAGCAGTTGCGGTCGCGCGCGTCGCGGCAGGCCTGTGGGCGGAGAATTCCGCGGGATTCCGCCGGTAATTCGATGCCTGTTTTTTCGCCAATTCCGAATTTTTTCAGGTATTCATAAAGACGCGCCGGGCCGGCGGCGAGGCTGACTTTCGCCACGCCGATATTGCTGCTTTTGATAAGCACGCCGCTCAGGTCCAGGTTGCCGTAGCGGTGCACATCGTGGATGGGGCGCCGGCCGGGACGGGGAAACACGCCGTTCTCACAGTAAATGACCGTGTCCGGCCGGAACAGCCCGGTGTCGATGCCCATCGTGACGGTGATCATCTTCATCACCGAGCCGGGCTCGCAGGGGATCTGCACGGCGATGTTGGTATGCTGCGCTCTCGCCTCTTGCGGAGACGGGGTCTCGTGCCTGGGGTCGAACGTAGGGATGTTGGCGAGAGCGAGGACGGCGCCATCGCGCGGATCCATGACGACGACGGTGCCGCTTTCGGCGCCCGATTCCCGGATGCCTTCGGCAAGGAAGCGCTCGGCGTCGTGCTGGATGACGCGGTCGATGGAGAGCGTCACGTTGAGGCCGGGCTCGGTCGGCTCGAGGACGGTGGTCGAATACCTTTCCGAACGCGCGCCAACGGCCACCAGCACCTTGCCGTCCCGGCCCCTGAGTTCTTCATCGAGCCTCATCTCCACGCCGGCGACCGCCTTACCCTCGCCGTTGATGGCGCCGACAACATGCGCCGCCAGCGCGCCGGCCGGATATTCGCGGCGCTGGTCCGGCTTGAAGTGAATGGGAAAGGTGCGCTGGAGCAGTTTCAGCCGGTTCCGTTTCTCCTCCGTCACGTGGCGCTCGAGGACGAAGTGGCGCGGGGACGGGCCGCCGGCGGCCTTGCGGCGAACCAGCTCGGCGGCAATTTCGCCGGGGTCTTTGCCGAGCGCCTGCCCAACCACCTGGGCGAAGAAGTCCGGATCCCGGATTTCCTGCGGATTGACGACGGCCGTCTCCGTGCGGACGCTGATGGCGAGCGGATAGGAGTCCCGCGCCAGGATCTCGCCGCGCAGCGGCGGCACTTGCCGCTTCCTCTCAAACTGGTTCATCGCGCGGAAGGCGTAACGATCGTGCTGTTGCACCTGAACGGCCACCAGCTTGATGAGGACGATGGCAGCCACGCCCACCACCGCCACGACGACAATCATCGCCCGGTTGGGCAGAAACTCGCCACCGCGCGCCCCCCCCGTGCGGCGCGCGCCCCTCCTGCCGATGTGCCGCAGGCCTGCCGCCATGCCGGCCAACCGCTTCCATGCTTTCATGGACGCCTGTCCGCGCGTTCTCCGGCCGCGGCCTCAGCGCCCGCCGAGCCGGGCCACGTCGCCCCGGGAAGGCGGGGCGTAAATCATGTCCCTGGGCGAGGGATCGACAAAGCGTTCACCCGCGTATTCCTTCAGCTTCTCCGGACTCAGCAGCTCGGCTTCCTGCGCCCGCAGCGCGCGGTGTTCATTCACGAGCGCCTCCTGGTGCCGCCGCATTTCCTCGAGGCGGTAACGGCACACCCATGTCACCGTCGTCGGGAACAGCGCGATGAGGAAGCTCATGGCGACCAGCAGCACGGAGAGAGAGGCCGCGGCGCTCGCCAGCCACTCGCCGCGCGCCTCCACGCAGCGCACGCGCGTGTTGTCGATCGGTTTCACGTAAAGGAAAATCTCCTCCCGCGGCAACGCGCGGAGGCGGGCATCCTGCAAATGGCGGCGTCCTTCCGCCGCTGCCAGCTCCTTGCCGGCGGCAAACCAGTCCAGCAACGCTCCCAGGCCGGTCATGCGAAATTCCTCCCAGAAATGTCCACCGGTTTCATCACTCTGCCGTTCTCTCCAGTGCCCGCAGGACAGCGCTGCGGCTTGCCGGGTTGGATCGGATCTCTTCCACCCCGGGCTTGACCACATGCCGGGTCAGGATGCGGAACCCGCCCTGACGGGCCAGGTCCCGAAACCGCTGTTTCACCTTCCGGTCGTCCAGCGACTGGAAGGCGATCACCACCATGCGACCTCCAGGCGCCAGCCGCCACGGCGCCTGTTCGAGCAGCGCATCGAGCTGCCCCGGCTCGTCGTTGACGGCCATCCGCAGCGCCTGGAAGACCCGCGTGGCGGGATGAAGTCTTCCGGTCCGGGGCGCGACCGACGCCACCACGCGCGCCAGATGCGCCGTGTCGGCAATCGGCCGCGCCCGCACCAGGGCTCTGGCTATTTTTTCCGCTAGGCGCCTCCTTTCTTCGCCCAGTTCCTCGATGATCCGGGCGATTTCCCGTTCCGGATAATGGTTGACAATGGCGGCAGCGGTGAGGCTCTGCCGCCGGTCCATGCGCATGTCGAGCGGACCCGCCTCCTGGAGCGAAAAGCCGCGCTCCGGTGAGGTGAGCTGATAGCGGCTTACGCCGAGGTCGGCCAATATCCCGTCCACGCGCGGAAGGGAGAGTGAGTCGAGAGTCGAGGAAAACTCGGCAAAGGAACTTCGAACGAACGTGATCTTCGACCCATGCGCTGCCAGCCGCGCCCGCGCCAGCTCGAGCGAGTCGGCATCGCGGTCGAGCGCGATCACCCGGCCCGTGGTGAGCCGTCCGGCAATTGCCGCCGTGTGTCCGCCCAGGCCCGTGGTCACGTCCACATAAACGCCGTCCGGGCGAATCGCCAGGTATTCGAGCGATTCGCGCAACAGGACCGGTGTGTGTTCCATGGCGCATCACAGGTCGATCCCCATCGAGGCCAGCCGCTCCAGATCGGCCGACAGGTAGCTTTCGGCCCGTGCCAGCTCCTCTTCGAACTTCTCCTGCGGGTAGATCGTGATCACGTCCTCATAAAACCGGAGCTGCACGGGCCGGTCTTCCAGCCCGAGCTGCTTTCGCAACTGCTGGGGCAGCGTAATGCGCCCCTGCGCGTCGATGTCCACATCCCCGCCGATGGCTTCGGCGCGGTAGGTGAACCGCTTCTTCAGGGCCGCATCCTCGATCTGCGCCACCGTGCGCTCCCAGCTTCCGTTGGTGAAGATCCGCGCCAGGCCCCGGAACTCCGTGACAAATAAGTACTTGTCCGGCAGCTTCTCCAGATATTCCTGGTATCGCGCGGGCAACTTCAGCCGCCCGGATGCGTCCACCTTGCAGGCGTGGAAGCCGAGCGGAGCTCGCAACCGGGAACACGGGGCTGAGGGCTGGATTTCCATTTCGATCCGATATCGGCCTTTTCAGCCCTTTCTGGGCCGTTGATTCGATCCTAGTCCCGGACGAACCGAATTGCAAGAGTTTTTCACAAAGGAAAATGCAGTAAGTTCTTTGTTCTCTTTTTCTTCGCCACCGCATGGGCTGGAAGTCGTCGGCCGGGTCTGCTACATTGACGTTTGTGTTTCCGAAACTGTACGACCTCGATCCCGGCCCGGAGTGTCCCGAGCTGGTGCGGATGATCGTCGAAATTCCAAAGAATTCAGCCAACAAGATCGAGTACGACGGGGCGCTGGGTGTTTTCCGGCTGGACCGCGCGCTCTATTCGCCGATGCACTATCCGGGCGACTACGGCTTCATCCCCGGGACTCTGGCCGAGGACGGCGACCCGCTCGACGTGCTGGTGCTGGTGACGGAGCCGAGCTTCACCGGCTGTCTGATTGAGGTGCGTCCCATCGGGCTGTTGCGGATGGTCGACCGCGAGGAGATGGACGAGAAGGTGATCGCGGTGCCCACGCGCAACCCGCGCTACGACGAGATTCACACGATCGACCAGGTGTTCCCGCACGTGCGGCGGGAGCTGGAGCATTTTTTCAGCATCTACAAGGAACTTGAGGGACGCGTGGCGACGACGCAGGGTTGGGGCGGGCCGCGCGAGGCGCGCCGGGCCATTGTCGAGGCGCGCGAGCGCTACCTCGAGAAAAAGCGGCAGCCCGAAGCGTCCGGCGGCGTTTGAGGCCCGCGTTCAGAGCCGGACCGCGCGTCCTGCGATGACGACGTTTTCGGCGCGGACGTCTTCGGCGTGTTCGATGACGTTGCCGCCGGGGGCCTCGTCCACCTGCCAGTTCTTCAGCAGCACGCCGCGCACGGGACTTTTCTCAAAGCCCCGAATGTAGACGCCGTATTTCGTCTTCCGGCAACGGATGTCTTCCATCTCGATGTGGCGCACCACCGGCAGGTGCGGCCCGTTGGGGCCTTCCTCGTAAAAGAAGTCGATGTGGAGCAGGGCGTCGGCCACGCGGCCCACCTCGATGTCGCGCAGGAAGACGTCTTCGATGACGCCGCCGCGCATGGCGTTGGTTTTCAGCCGGAGCACGCGGTCGAGGTTCGGGCTGTCCATGCGGCAGCGCTCGGCATAGATGCGGCGGGCGCCGCCGGAGACCTCGCTGCCGATGGTGACGCCGCCGTGGCCGTCCTTCATCACACAATTGCGGACGAGAATGTTTTCGCTGGGCGTGGCCAGGCGGCGGCCGTCGGCGTTGCGCCCGCTCTTGATGGCGATGCAGTCGTCGCCGGTGTCGAACAGGCAGTTCTCGATCAGCACGTCGCGCGAGCATTCAGGGTCGCAGCCGTCGTTGTTCGGCCCGTGCGAGATGACCTTCACGCCGCGCACGGTGACGTTCGTGCACAGCACCGGGTGGATCTCCCACATCGGCGAGTTGCGGATGGTGACGCCTTCGACGAGCACGTTCCGGCAACGCAGCAGCTGAATGAAGTTGGGGCGCAGATACGAGCCCTCGCCGAAGGAGCGCTCCGCGGGCGCAACGCCTGACTCCACCATCCGGATGAGCCGCTCGCGCGCGGGCCCTTGGTGCGGCTGGCCTTTGGTCCAGCCGCAGTCGGAGCGGCCCTTCCACGGCCACCAGTGTTCGCAGTCGGCCTGCCCGTCGAGCGTGCCCGCCCCGGTGATGGCGATGTCCCGCTGGTCCAGTGCGTAGACCAGCGCCGAATAATTCCGGCACTCCATGCCCTCCCAGAAAGCCGGGACCACGGGCAGGTAGCGGCGGGGGTCGGTGGAGAAACGCAGCGTCGCGCCTTCCTCAAGATGCAGATTTACGCCGGTCCGCAGATGGATGGCGCCGGTGAGCCAGTCGCCCTTCGGGACGACGACGCGCCCGCCGCCGGCCTCCTGGCAGGCGCGGATGGCCGCGGCAATGGCCTCCGTGCAGTCGCGTTCGCCGTCGCTGCGGGCGCCGTAGCGCGTAATGCCGAAATCACGCGCCGGAAACTGGGGCGGCCGGATGCGCTCAAGCAGGCGGGCGGCGCGGGCCCAGGCGGACTCGGACTGCGCCGTGACAGGGGAGGGCATCGGCCCGAAGACCGCGGCAGCGGCTCCGGCGCGGAGAAAGGCGCGCCGTGTGGAACGGGGAAACGTTGCAGACATGCTCCCTTTCTTTATGGCACGGACGCCTGCCCCGCGGGCGCCGGAGGCGAACTGCTTCCGGCGTACTGGTACCGGCGCGGTGACTTACTAGACCCAGGTGCGGGAAAGTTCCATTGGACGCAGCCATTCTGTTGCACAAGCTGAGAGTGTTCGGGTGTGGCGCAGCGGTGTCGATGTGCACGTTCAACGCGGTGCCGTTCCCGGACAACAAGATTTGAACCGGAGGAGAGGCCCACGACATGAGGACTTTCGGAATGTGGATTTTCGTGGGGCTGCTTGCAGGTGTCCTGTTCAGCGCCCCCGCGAGTGCGACCATCATTACCATCAACGGCAGTGACTTTACGAACGGTCTGCATTCGCAGACCATTGGCGGGCTCAACTGGGTGGCAACACAGTCTTCCGGCCCGCAGCGCACTTTCCAGAAGAAGACGCTGGCCGGCTATACCGGTGTTGGTCTTTCAGGAGGAGCTACCAGCGATGAAATCGACATCGGCGAGTTCCTGACGGCCTCCATTCCCGCTGGCGGCCTCCCCTTCTGGGTGCCGTCCATCACCATCGGCGTGCTGTTCGACGGTCCTGAATTCGGCGACGTGCAGGAAGTGGCCAAGGTCACCATCACCAGCCTGAGCCAGGGCCCGCTCATGTACACCCTGACCAACACCTACCAGGCGATTCCTCCCGGCCCCGATTTGGCTATCTGGAGCGGACCGGGCACGGTGACCAATCTCTCGCCCTCCACATCTGCGGGTGGTGCAGTTTGGCGGATCATGAATCCGTTCGGTTCGATCAACGACATCACCAGCATTCAGTTCACCGCCCTCACCGGCGTCTGTGGAAACGGCGCCTGCAACAACCAGTCCGACTTCACGCTGGTGCAATTGCAGTATGAGCCGGTTCCCGAACCGGGCACCTACGCCATGCTGGGCCTTGGCCTGATCGGCCTCGGCCTGCTGGCGCGCCGCCGCAAGGCATAGCGCGCCTCCCGCCGGCGACATTCTGTGCCGGAAAGGGCCTCCCGATGGGAGGCTCTTTCTTTTTTTCCGGCGCCTCATGGCGCCAGCAGAGGCAGAGCCGGAGGCGCAGTTGGCCCGCCGTCCAGGGGCAGCAACGAGGGCGAGTCCGGATCATGCGCGCGGTAGCGCGCCAGCGCCACGCGCCGGTGACGGACGGCGTAGCAGTAGAGGCAGCCGTGCGGGCAGGTGTCATAGTCGCCGATGTCCCGCGACTCGTAACAGGCGCAGCCCGGGCGGTTCCCTTTCAGCGGCGCATCGAGCGGCTCGCCGCTGATGCGCGCCAGGCGGCGCACATCGACGCACCGGGCCTCTTCCACTTCGGCCGCCAGGTACTGCGGCTGCGAACAGAGCGTGAGCCGCATGCCGTGGCGCCGCGCGATCGACGCCAGCTCCGCGGCCAGGGCGTGTTTGACCGCATCGGGCGGATCCTCCCACGTGAAACCGTGGCGCCGCGCCGCGGCGTCGAGGTTGCGGCGGGACTTCGCGTAGATCTGCGCGAAACTGATGACGGCCTCGTTGGTTGCGCCTTCCAGCCGTGCGGCGAGTTCGCCGAAATTGGCGAGGTGGAATTCCGGCGGCGTCAGCGACGTCACGAGCACCGGATCGTAACGCCAGACCGGGCACAGCGGATGAACCTCGCGCGCCAGCCAGTGGATCTGCTCCACGGCCCGTTCGACCGGGATGACGGCCGGCTCGATGGCGCGTGGATAGTTCGTGACGGTGAACTGCACCACAAACGGCCGGCCGAAATCGCGCAGGCGGTCCAGGCGCTCGAGCAGCGGACCGAAGTTGCGTGTCCAGAAGACAAACCCGGTCACGCGCGCGGGCCTCAGATCCACCCGATAGAGCTGGCCCGAGTAAGGGTTGCGGACCAGCGCAAATCCCTCCTCCAGCCGGCGCAGGAACCACCGGACATAGAAGGCAGGAATATCGGTGCGGTAGCTGGCGGAGACGATCACACGGCGCCTGATTTCAGTATCGCGCCGGCCGCCGTTCAGCCGCTGCGGAAGGCGGCCGAGAGCTTGCGCCAGGTCTCGCGCAGGTCCTCGGGCATGACCCGGGTTTCGGCGATCGTGGTCATGAAATTGGCGTCGCCGGTCCAGCGCGGCAGCACGTGCATGTGGAGGTGGCCGGCGATGCCGGCGCCGGCGCATTCGCCAAGGTTCATTCCCAGGTTGAAGCCCTGCGGCCGGTAGACCGACCGCAGGCAGCGCACCGCCTGGCGCGTCATCTGGATCAGCTCGAACGACTCTTCGTCGGTGAGGTCCTCGAGCTGGGCCACGTGGCGATAGGGCGTGATCATCAGGTGCCCGGTGGTGTACGGGAACAGGTTGAGCAGCGCATAATTCAGGCGGCCGCGAATGAGGATGAGGTTCTCTTCGTCGCGGTCCTCGCGCGCCTTGGCACAGAAGATGCACTCGTCGCCCGGCGAGACAGTGCTCACGTAGTGATAGCGCCAGGGGCTCCAGAGCCGGTCCATCGGCGCAACGGCCCCCTGTTCAGCCTTGCGGCGCCGCGGGCGGCTGCGTGTCCTGATTCACCAGGTCCTTGAGTTCCTTGCTGGGCTTGAAATACGGGATGCGCTTGGCGGGCACGTCGACGCGTTCGCCCGTCTTCGGGTTGCGGCCGACGCGCGCCTTGCGCTGCCGGGTGCGGAAGCTGCCGAAGCCGCGGATCTCGATCTTGTCGCCTTCGCGCAAGGCGCGGACGACGCTGTCGAAGATGGCTTCGACGATCACTTCCGACTCTTTCCGGGTGAATTCGCAGACTCGCGAGATTTCTTCGATCAGGTCAGCTTTCGTCATCTTGTTTCCGTTCCTCTTGAGATGGCTCGCCGGACGCCGCCTGTTGCTGGGCCCCGGGCTGGCCGCCGTGGAGCGCCTCCTCGATGTGCTGTTTGACTTCGGCCGCCTGCCGCTGATAGTCGCCGAGCCGCTCCAGTTCGCGCGCGGCCTCAGTGGTGACCACGCTGAGTCCGATGCGTTTCTCGGCCTCGTTCATCTTGATGATGCGGAAGGTCATCTCCTCGCCGATGGGCAGCGGCGGCGACTGGCGGCGCATCTCCGGCGGAATTTCCGAATTGTGGCACAGGCCCTCGACGCCAGGCGCCAGCTCGACGAAAACGCCGAAGCTGGCGGCGCGCGTGGGCCTCCCCTTCACCAGGTCCCCTACCTGGTGCTCGTGGAAAAACGTCTCCCAGGCGTCGGGCTGAAGCTGCTTGATGCCGAGCGAAAGCCGGCGGTTGGGCGCGTCGATGCTGAGAATGACCGCCTGCACCATCTGCCCCTTCTTCAGCACCTCGGACGGATGCTGGATGCGCCGCGTCCAGCTCAGGTCGCTCACATGCACAAGGCCGTCGATGCCCTCCTCGATCTCGACGAACGCGCCAAAGTCGGTGAGCTTGCGGACGCGGCCTTCGACGACGCTGCCAACCGAGTAGCGCTGATCGACGGTGGTCCAGGGATCCGGTTCGAGCTGCTTGATGCCGAGTGAAATGCGGCGCTCCTGCGGCCGGACGTCGAGCACGACGCTTTCGACGCTGTCGCCGACCTTGACCACCTTCGACGGGTGCTTCATGCGCCGGCTCCAGGTCATCTCGGAGATGTGAATGAGGCCCTCGACGCCCGGTTCGAGCTCAACGAACGCGCCGTAGTCGGTGACGCTGACCACGCGCCCGATGACGCGCATGCCGGGCTGGTAGCGCTCCCCGACGGTCTCCCAGGGATCTGGCAGCACCTGCTTGAGGCCGAGCGAAATGCGCTCTTTCTCGCGGTCGAACTTGAGCACCTTGACGGTGATCTCCTGGCCCACCTGGAGCACGTCCTGCGGGTGCGCCACCCGGCCGTAGGAGATGTCGGAGACGTGCAGCAGGCCGTCAATGCCGCCGAGATCGATGAAGGCGCCGTATTCGGTGAGATTCTTCACCACGCCGGTGACGAGGTCGCCCTCCTTGAGATGTTCAAGCAGCGCCTGCTTGCGCGCCTGGAGCTCCTCTTCCAGCACGGCCTTGCGCGAGACGACGATGTTGTTGCGGCGCCGGTTGAGCTTGAGCACCTTGACGGCGATGTCCATGCCAATGAAGGCGTCGAGGTTGTGCACGGGGCGGATGTCGACCTGGGTGGAAGGCATGAAGGCGCTCAGGCCCACGTCGACGCTCAGGCCGCCCTTGACGCGGCCGGTGACGCGGCCGCTGACGATGAGCCCTTCGCGGTAGGCCTTGTCGAGCGTCTCCCAGGCGCGGATGCGGCTGGCCCGCTCGTGCGACAGCAGGATGTAGCCTTCCATCTCGCCGCGGCGGTCGATCATCACCTCGAGCGAGTCGCCGGGCTGATAGGCGACCGTGCCCTCCGGCGTCATCACCTGCTCGATGGGGACGAAGCCTTCCTGCTTGAGCCCAACGTCGACAATCAGGCCCTGGGGCGTGACGGCCAGCACGTGGCCCATCATCACCTCGCCTTCGGCGGGTGGCGCCAGATGGCTGTAGTCGTCAAGCAGCTGCTCGTAGTTCTCTTCGCCGTTGGCGGGATACTCCACCGGACGGTCTTCCTGGTTGCCGGTCATGCCCCAGACTCCCGAATCGCCTCGTGTTGCACCGTGTTCGCCGGGGCAGCGGCCCGCCGGGCCCGCTCAACAATGGGAAGCTGTGGCGGGGAGGGCATCGGACCTGGTGGCTGCCTTTCGGGAAACGGTGATGGCCGCCGCCTTTCAGATGAAATACAAATCATTGAAAGAGCGACACTTCAGAACTATACAGGAGCCCGCCGGGCTTGTCAACCGCGCTGCCGGCCTGCACCCGCCAGGCTCGCCGGGGTCACAGATGCAAAGTGGAACCGGCTGCGCTATATTGGAATCGACGCCTCGGCTGACTGCTGGCGCGATGTGGACAGGTGGCCGAGTGGTTAATGGCAGCAGACTGTAAATCTGCCGCTCCTTGCGAGCTACGGAGGTTCGAATCCTCCCCTGTCCACCACCCCCCTTGGCCCGGCGCAGATCCTTCTTCAGGCCGCGCGCCGGCGAAAGCGGCGGCTGGGGCTTGCACTTGCCTCATGCAGGTGCGCTAAAGTAGTGGAAGAGCCGATGTAGCTCAGGTGGTAGAGCGCGTCCTTGGTAAGGACGAGGTCACCAGTTCAAGCCTGGTCATCGGCTCCAGAGATTTTCTTCGATTCGTTCTGGTCCCCCGCAGTCTCCGGCGGGCCCGGCCTCCGCGCCCGCGCCCACCTGCCAGACGGCGAACCAGGAGAAATCACAAAACGCAGGACAGGGAGCCGCTCGCATGGCGAAAGAGAAATTTGACCGCAGCAAGCCGCACGTCAAC
>JBMFOK010000004.1:96463-394105 GCA_049969655.1 Bryobacteraceae bacterium | reverse complement strand
GCCGCCGAGGGCAGCGGGGGCGCGGGCAGATCCTCGGTGCGGAGGCCGGAACCGGGGATGGCCGGCTCGATGAGCCTGCGGGCGGGCGGCGCTCCGGCCCCGGCGCGCCCGGCGCCGACGCCCCCGCCTCGTGCCTTTCGGGCGGCGTTCGCCATGAACACGTTCCGAGCCACCGGCGCCTGGAGCGTCAACGGCATGCGGATGGCGCCTTCGACATGCACCACCAGCACCGCCTGGGGGTCGAGCGCCCGCGACAGCCAAAGGAACGCTTCCGGGGCCGAGGCCGCCAGTGCAAGGTGGAGTCCGGCGGAGGCAAGCAGCGCGGGCGCCATCCGGGCGGCGCGCCGCTCATGAATCCAGAATTGCGGTGGGGGAACCTCCGCCACGGTCCCCGGCTCGTGCCCGGCGCCTTGCGGCCCATCTGGATCGGAGAGCCCCAGAAGATCCAATCCACGCCGGTCCCGCCGGTCAACGGGGGGGACGTCCAGCCGGATCCTAAGCTGCCGCAAGTGGTACGCGCGGCGGAGAAGCAGCAAACACGCGGCGGCCCCGATGCCCAGCCCGGCCGCGAACCCGCCGATCAGGCCGGTTTCCATGCCGTTTCTCCTCCGTGCCGTGCGGCCGGCCCGGCTGCTGTCAAGCCGTCAACCGCGCGCCCGTCCTGATTTCCTGCGGCGTCACCACCAGGGAGCGCAGCCGCGGCTTCCGGCCCGCCGGAGCCGCAAGGCCGGCGCTGTCCCCGCCGGGGAAGGCCAGGTTCCTGAGGCCGAACAAGGCCAGCTCGAAGCGGTCCTTGGCGCCCACCTTCTGGAAGAGCTTGCACAGGTAGACCTTCACGGTCCCTTCCGTCAGCCCCAGCGCGGCCGCAATCTCCTTGTTCTTGAGCCCCTGCACCAGCAGGCCGACGAGCTCGCTTTCCCGCGGGGTCAGCCGGACGCGGCGTGCGCCCCCCCGGGGCCAGTCCGCGGCGGCGTGGTCAAAAACAAATTCTCCGGCCAGCACACGGCGCACCGCGTCGATCAGCTCCTCTGGCGCCACATCCAGACTGAGAGCGCCCGCCGCGCCCGCCTCGCGCGCCTGAAACACCATTTCCGGCGAAGTGTCACGCAGCAGAAGGATCGCACGGCACTGCGGCGCCGCCTCCCGCAGCAGCGCGAGCGGGTCCCATTCAAAATGGCCGGACCATTCGACGATGGCGATTTCCGGCTTCCAGTGTGCCATCGCCGCTTTCCAGCCCTCCGGCTTCGGCTCAACGGCACGGACATCACACTCAGGACAGCGCGCGAGCACTGCCCTGAGCCCTTCCGCCACCAGCGGCTGCTCCGCCGAGAAGAAAATGCGCGTCATCTTTGCCTTCCTCCGTTCCCCAGAATCGCCATCTCCTCCGGTCCGTGCTGGTACCTCCACCTGTTTCTCCGCATGCCTCCGAACCGGCTCGGAACAATGGCGGCCGTCCTGGGTGCCTTTATCCTACGACCATCTCTTTACACGCGCAAGAGAAATTTACCCCAGCAAGTACCAAAACCTCAGGTCCAGAACCATCAGGCACTTATCCCGTAATGGGGGACGCTAACCGTCGTTATGTTAACCAAAAGGATGCTTGTTGCTCCCCGACGCCTGGCCTTAAGGTGAAACTCGGAAGCGAAATGGGAGCGACACCTCAGCCAGCCAGGAAGAGCGAACCTAAGGCGATCCACTGCCTGCTCAGCCTCCCGGCCAGCGGCTTGGAACGCGTGCCCGGCGTGATCCGTTCGCTGGACCGCTGGGGCGCGGTGCTGCGCTTCCGCCGCCACGCCGCCGAGTCGGTGGAGCCGGCCTCGCCGGTGCAGCTCGACGTGGCGCTTCCCTCGGGGCGTTCGCCGGTGGAGCGGGCGCTGAGGTGCGAAGGCACGGTAACCAACGTTTCCGAAGCGGTGGACGGATCCTGCTGGCTTGTGGTCCGTTTCCACCAGGTCCAGTTTTCCCGTTCGAGCCTTGCGGCTCTGCGGGAATCGGTCATGGCATCCCGCCCGGGGTGCGGCTGCGATCTTGGGATCGCGGAGGAGAGTGTCCCGGATCCGCAAGGATCCCCATCCGGCCGCCCGAGCGGCGGCCGCTGAACATCCAGCCAAGGAAGGAAAGACAAATGGAACTGCTCAAGAATTTCTGGAAAGAGGAAGAAGGCCAGGACCTGATCGAATATGCGCTGCTGCTGGGATTCATCAGCCTGGCGGTGGTGACGGCCATCACCGGGATGAGCAAGAGCCTTAATTCGCTCTATGCGAGCACTAACAGCGTGCTCGTGAGCGCCGCTGGCTCCTAAACTTCGTAAGGGCTTGAAGAAGTAATCGATGGTGGGGTGGTGCTGGCAACCTCGCCCGTGCTACCCCACCAAGCAGTCGGCGTGCCATGGGATCGGGCGCCGAAGGGGAAAAGATCGGCATCCGGCGAGCAGGTGACAGGATGTTGAAATATCTCAGATATCGATTTCGGGCACATGGGAGACCAACGTCTTACCAATTTCATTTTGCGACCCCACAGGGTAGCTCAACAGCCTGTCAAATTACGGGATGAAGTCAGGGGATACCAGGTCGGAGGACATAAAGGCACATGCAATTGCTGAAAAATTTCTGGAAGGACGAAGAGGGCCAGGATCTCATGCAGTACGCGCTCCTCCTGGGGTTTATAACGCTCTCGTTGGTATCGATTATCAGCGGTATCGCCGGTAACCTCCAAACGATGTATGGTCGCACTAGCGATGCCGTTGCCAGCGCCGCTGGTTCGGGCTCATAAACGCCCACAGCAGCTGCAACCTCGGCGTGGTGACGGGGTTCTGCTTCGGACTCTCCGGGAGGGCGGCCAGCAGCGAACGATGGCGGCCATCATCTGTCTGGAGCGACAAGGCCGAGCGAAATAAGAGCGCGGTGGATCCGTGGGAGTTAGGAAGGACTGAACATGCAATCCCGTTTGATTGGCGTCATTGCCTTCGCAATCCTCGTCGCCTTGGGGGCGACGGTTATTCTTTATCAAGTCCTCATCCGGCGGCTCGGCGCCGGGCCGAGCGGGCCCACCGCTCAGGTCCTGGTCGCCGTCCGCGATCTTCCCGTCGGCTCCGTCGTGAATCCCCAGGACGTGGAGGCGGTGAAATGGGGCGGCCCGCTGCCCCAGGGCGCGGTGCAGAAGGCCGAAGACATCGTCGGCCGTGCGGCCGTCGTGCCCACCTATCGTGGCTCGCCGATTCTGGAGTCGAATTTTGCTCCCAAGGGCGCCGGCGCCGGGCTGGCCGTGACCATTCCGCCCGGCAAGCGCGCGGTGGCGGTGAGGGTAGACCAGGTGGTGGGGCTGGCCGGATTCGTCCTGCCGGGCATGCGGGTGGACGTGATCGCCTGCGGCAATCCGCCGGACGATTCGAAGAAGGCCCTGGGCACGCAGGCGCGGACCATTCTTCAGAACATTGAAGTGCTCTCGGCCGGCCAGAACCTTCAGCCGGACCGCGAAGGCAAGCCGGTGCCGGTGCAGGTGGTGAACCTGCTGGTGACGCCGGAAGAAGCCGAAATCCTTGCCCTGGCCGGAAACGAGACGCGCATCCAGCTTGTGCTGCGGAACCCGCTGGACAAGGACAAGGCCGAGCCGCCAGGGACGGCCACCGCATATCTGTTTTCCGGGCGTCCGGCGGGCAAGCAGATCCTGCCGCCCCGGCCTGCCGGCTACAAGCCGCCGCCACCGAAGATGCAGACGGTGGTGATTCCGGTGACGATGCAGATTTTTGCCGGCGCGAAGCGGGAGGAAGTGAAGGTGGGTGAGATTGTGGAAGAACGCCCGGTGACGGAGGTGCGGAAATGAGCGCCCGCTGGTTGGCCGCATTCATCCTCACGATGGCGCCGCTGGTGGCGCAGCCCGGCGCGGGCGCACCCCGCGAACTGCACCTCATTTCGGGCAAGTCGATCGTGCTGGACAGCCCGGTGGAGGTGATCCGGGCGTCGGTGGCGGACCCGGAGGTGGTGGAGGCGGTGGGCGTCTCGCCGACCGAGGTCCTGCTGAACGGGAAGAAGCCGGGGCAGACGAGCGTGATCCTCTGGCAGAAGTCCGGCAACCGGCTGTTTTTTGATGTTACCGTGCGGCCGCGGCCCACGCCGGAAGACACGCGCATCCCGGCGCTGGGGCGCGAGCTGGAAACCGCCCTGCCGGACCGCAAGATCGAGTTCCGGATTGAGGGCGACACGATCTATCTGCACGGCATGGTGGAGAGCCTCGGCGAGGCCGAGCGCGCGGCGGCGATCGCCGCCAGCGTGGCGGGCAAGGACGCGAAGGTGGTGAACCTGCTGGAGGTGGCGGTGCCGGAGACCGACCCGCAGATCCTGCTGAAGGTCCGCTTTGCCGAGGTCGACCGGGCGGCGGCTCTGGAGTTGGGAGCGAACATCGTTTCCACCGGCGCCACCAACACGATTGGCAGCGTCTCGACCGGCCAGTTCAACCCGCCGCGCCCGCAGGGTGGTATCCGCGCCGGCACATTCACGCTCTCCGATGCGCTCAACATCTTCCTGTTCCGCCCGGACCTGGATCTGGGAGCGACGATCCGCGCCTTCCAGGAGCGGAAGCTCGTGGAGATTCTGGCTGAGCCGAACGTGCTGGCGCTGAACGGCAAGGACGCAAGCTTCCTGGCTGGCGGTGAGTTTCCTTATCCGGTGGTGCAGGGCGGCGGCGTGGGCGGCAACGTTTTCGTCACCATCCAGTTCCGCGAGTTTGGCATCCGGCTGAACTTCACCCCGTACCTGACGCCGCGCGGCAGCATTCGGCTGCGGGTGGAGCCGGAGGTGAGCGCGCTGGACTTCGCCAATGGTCTCACCTTCCAGGGCTTCAACATCCCGGCGCTGACAGTGCGGCGGGTGAGCACGGAGATCGAGCTGGAAAACCGGCAGGCGTTTGCCATCGCCGGGCTGATGGACAACCGGTTGCAGGAGACCATCAGCAAGATCCCCGGCCTCGGCGACATTCCGCTCATCGGCACGCTGTTCCGTTCGAAGGTGCAGAGCAAGAACAAGAGCGAGCTGCTGGTGCTGGTGACGCCGGAGATCGTGCGGCCGATTCCGGCCGAGCAAAAGCCGCCGGAGATCACGATGAGCGGCAAGTTCATACAAGATGGAGCGGCGGCGATGCCGCGGACGCCAGGCGTGGAAGTCACCGGCGAGGCGAAGGCGGCCGGGCGCAAGACCGTTCCTTACGAGGTGCTGAAGGAAGAGCAGCGGCTGGAGAAAGAACGCGAAGAGAAGCGGCGCGCCACCATGAGCAGCGGCGGCGGCTTCTCCGTTCGCGGCCAGTAGAGAGTGATGGTTGGGCAGGAGCGTTTCATGACGGCAAAAGGGCCACTGAGCATCGGCGTTGTCATTGGCAACGCGCGGCTCTGGGAGGAGACCCAGGCCCTGTTGCGCCAGATGCCGGTGCGGGTGATGTTTGAGTCGGCACAGACGTCCACCGAGGACGTGCTGTTCGCCCGCATCGACCGCTTCAAGCCGGACGCGGTGCTGCTGGACCCGGCGGCGGTGCCCTTGCCGCTGGCTGAGCTGATTCCGCTGCTGAAGGCGCTGCCGGCGGCGCCGCTGGTGGTGATCGTCCAGGAGGCCGCCACCGCGGACGAGATTATCCGCGCGATGCGCGCGGGTGCGGACGAGTTCGTGCTGCCGCCGATCGAAACCAGCATGAAGGAAGCGCTCGAACGGCTGGCGCAGCGCGCGTCGGTGGTGGCGCCGAGGACGGCCGGGCCGCAGGGCAAGGCGTTCGGGTTCCTTTCGGCCAAGGCGGGTTGCGGGGCGACCACGGTCGCCTGCCATGCGGCGGTGGAGCTGGCGCGCGTCAGCGGAAAGACGACGCTGCTGGGCGACTTCGATCTGCCGGCAGGCACGGTGCGCGTGCTGATGAAGGCCAATAGCCGCTACTCGGTGCTGGATGCGGCCCGCAACACGGCGGACCTGGATGAAAGCTACTGGCGCGCGCTGGTCTCCAACGGCTTTCCCGGTGTGGAGGTGCTGGCGGGGCCGGGGCCGGAGCTGTTTCGCGAATATCCGAATCCGGAAGACGTCCGTCAGGTGCTCGAGTTCGCCCGCGGCCGCTATGCCTACGTCGTGGCCGACCTGGGCGCGGGGCTGGATGCGGCCTCGCTGCGCACTCTTGAGGAGGTGGAAGAACTGGTGCTGGTGACCACGCCGGAGATGCCCGCGCTTCAGATGGCCAAGCTTCAGCTTCACCGGCTGGGCGTGGCCGGCTTCCGGCGCAGCCACATCCGGCTGGTGCTGAACCGGGTGTCGCGCCGCGTGGAACTGGCCCCGGCGGAGATTGAGCGGGCGCTGGACATGGAGATCTACGCAACGCTGCCCAACGACTACGGCGCGCTGGACCGGGCCTACACCGAGGGCCGGCTGCTGCCCGAGAACAACCACCTCCGCCAGGCGATCGGGCGGATGATCCACGGCCTGGCAGGACTGGACGCGCCGGGCGAGGGCAAGCGCAGGTTTTCGCTGTTCCATTTCTGAGGAGGATGGGGGACGATGGCATCACCGCTTCGCTTTGATCCGAATGTTCCGGCCAAACGGGATCCCGGCTGGGTGAGCCGGCTCTTCAGCCGGCAGTCGTTCTCGCCGCACTTGCAGGAGCTGAAGTTCAAGCTCCACAAGGAGCTGATCCAGCGCATCAACCTGGAGGCGCTCTCCTCGCTGCCGGAGCCGCAGGTGCGGGCCGAAGTCCGGCAGGCGGTGGAGAAGCTGGTGGACGAGCAGGACGTGCCGCTCAGCATGGCGGACCGGGAGCGGGTCTGCTCGGAGGTGCTCGACGAGGTCTTTGGGCTGGGGCCGCTGGAGCCGCTGCTGGAAGATCACACGATATCGGACATCCTCGTCACCACGCCGCGGCTGGTGTATGTCGAGCGCAACGGCAAGCTGTACCGCACGCCGGTGGAGTTCAAGGACAACCAGCATCTGCTCAGGATCATTGAGAAGATCGTGTCCGGCGTGGGGCGGCGCATTGACGAGTCCTCGCCGATGGTGGACGCGCGCCTGCCGGACGGCTCGCGCGTGAACGCGGTGATTCCTCCGGTGGCGGTGGACGGGCCGTGCCTGTCGATCCGCCGGTTCGGGCGGAATCCGCTCCAGATGAAAGACCTGATCGACAATCTGACGCTGACGCCGGAGATGGCGAAGTTCCTCGAGGCCTGCGTTGCGGCGCGGCTCAACATCATCGTCAGCGGCGGCACCGGCGCCGGCAAGACGACGCTGCTCAACGCGCTGTCGGCGTTCATCCCTGAGACCGAGCGGATCGTCACCATCGAGGACGCGGCCGAGCTTCAGCTTCAGCAGACGCACGTCGCACGCATGGAGGCGCGGCCGCCGAACATCGAGGGCAAGGGCGCCATCAAGATCCGGCAGCTGGTAATCAACGCGCTGCGCATGCGGCCGGACCGCATCATCGTCGGCGAGGTCCGCGGCGAAGAGGCGCTGGACATGATGCAGGCGATGAACACCGGCCACGACGGCTCGCTCACCACCATCCACTGCAACAGCCCGCGCGACGCCATTTCGCGCCTGGAAGTGATGATGGGCATGGCCAATGCCAACATGAGCATCCAGTCGATCCGCCAGCAGATCGCTTCGGCCATTGACCTGTTTGTCCATGTCGCCCGTTACAGCGACGGCACTCGCCATGTCTCGCACGTGACCGAGTGCGTCGGCATGGAGCGCGACATCGTCACCACGCAGGATGTCTTCTTGTTCGAGAAAACCGGCGTGGCGCCCGACGGCCGGGTGCTGGGTCGCTTCCGGGCCACCGGCATCCGCCCGAAGTGCTACGAGAAGCTGAAGACGGCCGGGTTCCATTTCCCGCAGGAGCTGTTTCAGTCCGTCACGGAGATCTTCTGAGGCCCCATGTCCGTCACGCTGTTCGCCATCATTTTTCTGGTGCTGCTGATCGTGATCGGCGGCGGGACGTGGTTCGCCTGGGAGGTGCTCACTTCCGCGCGCAAGAGGGAACTGCTGGGGCAACTGGACAACGGAAGCCCGGAGGGCGAGCGCTTTGATTCTGTCCGCCAGGACATCTTCATTCCCCGCTCGGAGGTGGAGCGCCGGCTGCGGCGGCACCCGCTGATGGATTTTCTCGACGGGCTTCAAAAGCAGATCGGGAAGGCGGGGCTGGACTGGTCCGCGGGCGGGCTCCTGCTTGGCGCGCTGGCGCTGGCCGCTGCCGGAGCCATCATCGGGTGGATTTATCCGCTGCTTCTGTTCCGCTGGCTGACGGCCGCGGCATTCGCGCTGATCCTCGGCACGCTGCCGTTTTTGCACGTGAACATGCAGGCGGCCAGGCGGATGCGGCAGTTCGAGGAACAGTTCCCGGAGGCGCTGGACTTCATCGCCCGCTCGCTGCGCGCCGGGCATGCCTTTTCGGCCAGTCTGGAAATGCTGGCCAACGAGTCCCCGGAGCCGCTGAGTTCGGAATTCCGCCGGGTTTTTCAGGAGCAGAACCTCGGCATGCCCCTCGAGAATTCCCTGCACGGGCTGGCTGAAAGAGTGCCGCTTGTGGACGTGAAATTCTTCGTTTCGGCGGTGCTTTTACAGCGGGAAGCGGGCGGAAATCTGAGCGAAATTCTGGAGCGCCTGGCGCACACGGTGCGCGAGCGGTTCCGCCTGAAAGGCCACGTGATGGCGGCGACGGCCTCGGCGCGGGTCACCGCCATCATTCTGTCGCTGATCCCGCTGTTTGTCTTCATCAGCCTCCAGCTCCAGTCGCCGGATTATATCGGCATTCTCGCCAGAGACCCGGCCGGCCCATGGCTGCTGCTGGGCGCCCTGACCGGACAGGTGGCGGGATATTTTCTGATGCGGAAAATGATCAATTTCAGGTTCTGACCCATGCTGATCGCCATTTCAGCCGCCTTCTTTCTCGCGCTCGCGTCGGCCATCATCTGGTACGGCTACCGGGCCTATGTGAAGCCCGGCGAGGCGTATGAACAGCTGGCGGCGCCGGTTTCCGGCGTCATCACGGGCGAGCGCCGGGCGGCGGAGCAGCCGTTCCGGGTGCGGCAGTTCCTGCAATGGGTGGGCGAGAAGATGCCGCAGGACCCGATGTCGGCATCGCTGCTGCGGCGGCAGCTCATGGTGGCCGGCTACCGTTCAGACGCGGCGCTGCCGGTGTTTCTCGGCATCCGGACGCTGGTGACGGTGGCCGCGGCGCTCGTGGCCTGGAGCCTGGCGCCGGTGATCAACCTGCCGCTGGTGCTCAAGGCCGGCATCGTGCTGCTGGCGGCGGTGCTGGGCCACATGCTCACCAACCTGGCCCTGGACATTCTGGGCGAGCGGTATCAGGAAAGGTTGCGGCTGGCGCTGCCGGACGCGCTGGATCTGATGGTGGTGGCCGTCGAGGCGGGCCTCGGCCTGGACCAGGCGATCATGAAGGTGAGCGAGGAGCTGAAATTCACACATCCCGAGCTCTGCCGCGAGCTCCAGCTCGTCTCCCTGGAAACGCGCGCGGGCGTCAAGCGCGCCGACGCGCTGCGGAACATGGCCGAGAGGACCATGGAGCCGGAACTGCGCAAGCTGGTGGCCGTACTTGTCCAGACGGACCGCTTCGGCACGAGCGTCGCCGACGCGCTCCGCACGCACGCCGAATTCATGCGCGTGCGGCGGCGCCAGCTTGCCGAGGAAAAGGCCAACAAGCTGGGACCGAAGCTCACCGTCGTCATCTTTTTCACCATCCTGCCAGCCATCATGATTGTCGCCGGCGGGCCGGCCATTCTCCAGATTTACCGGCAACTCATTCCAGCATTGAGTGGCCAGCCGGGCGGGTAATGGTGGAGGATTTCCTCTTAAGGAGAGCATCTTATGGATCAGAACTGGCTTCCCATTGCGACGGGTATTGGCGCCCTCATCTGCCTCGTTCTGTATCTCCGCCGCCGCCGCGCGCGGAAACTGCGGGAGTTCAAACAGCAGAAGTAACCCCTGCCTCAACCGGCCCGGGCCGCCGCTTTCCACCACACGAGCAGCAGGACGGCGGCGGTCCCTGCGGCAATCGAGACCCCGTGCGGCAGGCGGAGTGTCTGCGGATTCTTCACGTCCAGATGCTCGTGGCGCATCCACGGGGCGCGGAAGGAGGCGAGCTCGCGGAGCAGGTAAAACACGTTCCATAGCGTGGAGCCGAGCCGCCCTTTGGTGAGGGCGAGGATGATGGCGGCGATCATGCCGAAGATCGACGTGGCCGCGAAGATCAGCAGCCAGGTGTGCAGCCCCGCGATGGAGCCCACCGCGCCCATCAGCTTCGCGTCGCCGGCCCCCATCGCGTGCAGAAGATAGAGCACGAAATAGAGTCCGAACGCCACGGCGAAGCCGAGCAGGGCGGTTTTCAACCCCGGCCATCCGCCCAGGGCCGCGTTCGCGGCCAGCCCCGCGCCGAACCCCGTCGCGCAAAGCCAGTTGGGTATGCGCCGGGAGCGGAGATCGAACCAGGCGGCCGGCAGAACGAGGACGATCAGGAGAAACTGGAGGAGAGGATGCAGGGGCGGAGGAATCGGCTCGACCACGGTCTGGGTGCTCCTGTTCCATCATAAGGGCAAGCGCCCGCCACACCAGGAGGAAACTGCCATGGAGGCCGGCCACTTTATTGATTACTACGAGCTGCTTCAGATCAGCCCGAACGCCGAGCAGGAGACCATCACCCGCGTCTACCGCATTCTTGCCGCCCGCTTCCACCCCGACAACCCCCACACCGGCGACGCGGAGAAATTCCAGCTTCTGAACAAGGCCTACCAGGTGCTGGGCGACCCGAAACGGCGCGCCGAGTACGATGGCGAGCTTGCCGTCAGGCGCATGCAGCCGATCGGCGTCTTTGGCCTGAAGGAATTTGCCGTCGGTATCGATGGAGAGGCCAACCGCCGCATGGGCATCCTCTGCCTGCTGTACAACCGCCGCCGCACTGATCCGGACAAGCCGGGTGTCTCCGTGCTCGAGCTCGAGCAGACGATGACCTTTCCTCGCGAGCACCTGCTGTTCACGCTCTGGTACCTGAAAGAAAAGGATCTGGTGCGCCAGGACGGCAGCAGCGACTTTGTCATCACCGCCGCCGGCGTGGACTGGGTGGAAGAGCATCTGCCGAAGAACCGCCTCCTGTATCACCTGCTGAAGGCGGCCGAGTCCGGCCAGACGTGGAGCGACATGCCGCCGGATGTCGAGCGGGATCACGGCGAGGCAGAGAGAGAGCAGGACCGGCCGTCGGATCCCCGATAGCCGCCGGGCCCTTGCCGCGCCTCAGCTCCAGTAGCTGCGGTCCAGGCTCCGGTATTGCACCGCTTCGGCGACGTGTTTGGCCTGGATCTGCTCGACGCCCGCCAGGTCGGCGATGGTCCGCGCGACCTTGAGAATCCGGTCGTGCGCCCGCGCGGACAGCGCCATGCGCTTGACCGCCTGTTCGAGCGTCCGCTCGCCGGCCGCGTCCAGCGGGCAGAGCTCGCGCAGGCGGCCCGGCGGGATCTCGGCGTTGACGAAGCCGCGCGCCCGCTGCCGCGCCCGCGCCGCCAGCACGCGTTCGCGCATCTCGGCCGAACTCGTGCCGCCGTTGCGCGTGCGGAGCTCCTGGAAGGGCACGGCGGGCACTTCGATGTGGAGGTCGATGCGGTCGAGCAGCGGCCCGCTGATCCGGCCCAGATACTGCTGGATCTGGGCGCCCGTACAGCGGCACTCGCGTGTCGGGTCGCCGAAGTATCCGCAGCGGCAGGGATTCATCGCCGCCACCAGCGTGAACGAAGCCGGAAAGCGCAGCGTCATCTGCGAGCGCGCGATCACCACAGCGCGCTCTTCCAGCGGCTGACGCAGCAGCTCCAGAACATTTCGCGGAAATTCCGGCAGCTCGTCGAGAAACAGCACTCCGTGGTGAGCCAGGCTCACTTCGCCCGGCCGCGGCATGCCCATGCCCCCGCCGACCAGCGCGGCGTCGGAGATCGTGTGATGGGGCGCGCGGAACGGCCGGCGGCGCAGCAGTCCCTGCCCTTCCGGCAGCACGCCCGCGACGCTGTGGATGCGCGTGGCCTCCAGGGCCTCCTCAAGCGTCAGCGGCGGCAGGATCCCCGCCAGCCGCCGCGCCAGCATCGTCTTGCCGGAACCCGGCGGCCCGATCAACAGCACGTTGTGCCCACCGGCGGCCGCCACCTCCAGCGCCCGCTTGGCGGTGGTCTGCCCGCGCACGTCGCGAAAGTCGAGATCGTCTTCGGCCTGCCAGGGCTCGGCGGCCGCCGCAGGCAGGTCCGGCTGGAAGCGCTCCGGGTTGGTCAGCAGCCCGACGACTTCGTTCAGGTGCGTCACGCCGTAGACCTGCAACCCCTCCACTACGGCCGCCTCGGCGGCATTGTCCCTGGGCACGACCACGGCCCGGGCGCCCTGCTCGCGCGCGCAGGCGGCCACGGGCAGCACGCCGCGCACCGGGCGGACGCTGCCGTCCAGCGACAGCTCGCCCACGATCACCTGGTCGTGCCGCGCCGGCACCCGGCCCATGGCGCCGAGGATCGCCACTGCGATGGGCAGGTCGAAGCCAGCTCCCTCCTTGCGCACGCTCGCCGGAGCCAGATTGACGGTCACCGTCTGGCTGGGATTCGGAAAGCCGCTGTTCGAAATGGCCGAGCGGATCCGCTGCCGGCTTTCTTTCACCGCCGTGTCCGGCATGCCGACGACGATAAAGTCCCGCTCCGTGCCCCCAGGGTAGACGTCCACCTCGACGTCCACGGGGCGTGCTTCAATGCCGACAAGCGCGGCGCTCAGTGTGCGGAACAGGGCCATCCGGCGCGGCGGCCTCCAGAAGAGAAGTGGCCGGCCGGGGCCTTTCGTCTCACTTGGACTCAGCGGCCGCGGCTGCGTCTTTACTTTTCCACGCGGAAGCGCGCCTGCGCCGCGGCGGTCTGGCCGCCGACGCGGTCCCGCACGGTCACGGCCAGCGTGTACTCGCCGGCCTGCACGCCTTCGGTAATGCTGAGCGTGAGCAGCCCGTTCAACAGCCGGCGCGGATAGAACGGTTCGCCTTCATCGCTGGCGGCCTCTTCCTGTACGAACAGCTCCTTGCCGGAGGCGCCGAGAATCCGCAGCCCGTAGCCCACCGAGAAGCGGTTCTTCTCGCCCAGCGCGAATCCGGCCACCTGGAAGCGCGCCACAAGCATCTGGCCGGGCCGGTAAACAGGATCCGGCATTGGCTCGCGCTGGGCCTCATCGGCATAAAAACCGAGGTTGAGCACGGTGAGCTCCTTCACCTGCGGCAGCGGCTTGCCGCCGACGCGGAACGGCACGTCCTGTTCGGTGCTCGTCTGCGCCAGCTCGTCGGCCACGCGAATCCGCAGACGGTATTCGCCTGGCGGAAGCTGCCCGGGCAGCGCCAGCGTATACTGCACGCGCGGCAGCCAGTTGCGGTCTTCGTAGGTCAGCTCCTCCTGGACGGCGCCGTTGGCGGGCGGCTCCAGCAGTCGGCCTTCGGGATCGGTGGCATAAAGAGACCAGCGCAGATCCACGCGGTCTTTCACCACGCGGAAGCCGGAGATGCGGAAGCTGAGATACAGCAGCTCGCCGGCGTAGTATTCGTAGTCCGGCCGGATGGGCGGGCCGTCCTCCTGCCGGTAGTGGAGCGTCGCTCCCGTAATGGTCAGCCGCGAAGGTTGCGGCTGGCCCTGCCAGGACGGCGCCCACAGAAGCGCAAGCAGCCAGATCCAGCCCACGCTTCCATTGTGCTCCGTTATTGCGACGGAGGCAGCTGCGGCTCCACCTGTGGACGCGCGCCCGGCGCTTCCACGCGGTAGGGCAGGGAAATGAGCGCTGTTTTCTCTCTTTCCACGTCTCCGCCGCTCGACACCCGCAGCCGGTAGTCGCCGGGAGGCACATCGAACAGCAGGGTGCCCGTCACGGTCTGCGTGCTGCCGACGCGGCGCAGCAGGCCGAGCCATTCCGGCACGCCATCGCCCTTGTCGAGCTCCATCGTCTCCCGGCCGTCCTTGTCAATCACCGCGAGCAGCGGCGCCGTGTGCTCTTCCGGCCCGTTGTTCGTGATGCTCACCGAGACAAGCAGAAAGCGATGCTGCGGCTTGCGCGGCCCCAGGTCGGTTTGCAGATCATCGCGCCACTCGGTGCTGTACACCGTGTAGCTGAGATCGCCAACCACAACGGGCGTGCCGATCGGGTGCACCACGTCCTGCTTCCGGCCGCCGCAGCCGCATGCGGCCATCAGGACCATCAGGAGCGCCCCGAAGGCGGGCGATACGGGGCGGAAAACTGGCATCATTTGTCTTGCCTCCGAGTCAGTAATAGTGTGCAACATATCGCAAGCCGCCGCCTGATGCAATTCGCGTGCATTCTGCTGGCCGCCGCCGCAGCCTGCGCCGCCGACGTGCGCCGCCATCCGGTCACCGGGCGCGTGATTGCACCGGTGATGGGTGCGGCCGGCGCGGCGTGGCTGGACCGCTCCGAGCGCGAGATCGAGGAACGTCCGAGCCTGGCGGTGAAGCTGCTCGGGCTTCAGCCGGGCCAAACGGTGGCCGACATCGGCGCCGGTTCCGGCTATTACACGGAGCTTCTGGCGCGCGCCGTCGGGCCGGCAGGAACGGTCTATGCCACCGACATCCAGCCCGAGATGATCCGGTTGCTTGAGGAGCGGATCCGCCGCAAGAAACTCTCCCATGTCATCCCGGTCCAGGCCGGCGAGACCGACCCGCGCCTGCCCCGCGAATCGATCGATCTGGCGCTGCTCGTCGATGTCTATCATGAATTCGCCCATCCGCAGCAGATGTTGCGCCGCATCCGCGAAGCGCTCCGCCCGGGAGGCCGGCTGGTGCTGGTCGAGTTCCGCAAGGAAGACCCCCGCGTGCCGATCCGGGAAGAGCATAAGATGAGCATCGCAGAGGCGCGTGCGGAAGTCGAGCCGGAAGGCTTCGTTTTTGAGCGCGTTTTGCACGACCTGCCCTGGCAGCATATGCTGATATTTCGCAAATGAAGGGCACGCGATATCCGAGCGAGCTTTCGCGCGGGAGCGATCCGGCCACCGGAGCCGAGATCTTGCAGCTCACCGCGGCGCCGTGCATCAACCACCACGCCTACTTCCTGAACCCTTCACTTACGCCCGACGAAGAGGCGCTGCTGTTTGCCAGCAACCGGACCGGGGCCTGGCAACTGTTTTCCGTCGAGCCCTTCCCCGAAGGCAGCATCCGGCAGTGGACCGACGGCGAGCCGATTCACCCCTTTTCGCCGGCCATCCATCCCGCCGGCGGCGAGGTCTTCTTTGTGCGCGGCGGCGCGGTGTGGGCCATCCGCCGGGACACGCTGGAAGAGCGCTTGGTTGCACGACATGACAATGCGCAGCTCGGCGAGGTTTCGCTTTCCCCGGACGGAGAATGGATCGCCGCGGCTGCGAAAATCAGTGGCCGGAATGGCCTCGTCGTGGGCCGGGCCGACGGCACGGGCTGGATGTTTCACCGCTTCCCGCGGACGGTGATCCACCCGCAGTTTCATCCGCTGGATCCCGAGTGGCTCGAGTTCGCCGCCGATCCGGCGCCCCGCATGCACCGCATGCGGCGCGACGGCGCGGGGCTCGAATGCCTGTACGAACACACAAACGACGAGTTCGTGGTGCATGAAACGTTTCTGGGCGCCACCGGCGACATCGTGTATGTCGAATGGCCGCGCGCGCTGTGGCGCATGGACTGGACAACGCGCGAGCGGCGCCGCATTTGCGAATTCAACGCCTGGCACATTGCGCCGGACCGCGCCGGCGAGCGCGTGCTGTGCGACACGAACCATCCCGACCGCGGCATCTTCCTCATCGACGCTGCCACTGGACACGAGCGCCTGGTGTGCCTGTCCCAGAGTTCGAACCGCGGGTCGCAGTGGACGCGGTCCCGCTATGCGCTGGCGGAGGACTTCGCCGCCGCGCGTGCCTCTCTGGGCGGAAACCTGAGCTGGATGGAAAACGCCGCCGACACCGTGTACGGGCCGCAGTGGACCCACCCGCACCCTTCTTTCTCTCCCTCTGAGCGGTTCATCATCTTCACGAGCGACCGCAGCGGGCGCCCGCAGGTCTACGCGGCGAACCTCCATGGATAATCTCACCCATTCGCTCACCGGCATCCTGCTGGCGCGGACAGGCCTCAAGCGGGACGTCCCCTACGGGACGGCGCTCGCCGTTGCGGCGGCCAACTTTGCCGACGTCGACATCGTCACCGGGGCCAAGAGCTGGATCTGCTATCTGGACCATCACCGCGGCTTCACCCACTCGCTGCTGTGGCTGCCGCTGGTAGCGGCCGCGCCGCTGCCGTTGTGGTGGCTGCTGGCGCGGCGGCGCGGCCCGGTGCGGCGCATGCTCTGGCTGCGCGCCTGGCTGGTTTCGCTGGTCGCCGGCCTGACGCATCCGCTGCTCGACCTGATGAATGTTTACGGAATCCGGCTGTGGACTCCCGCCAGCAACCGCTGGCATCATCTCGACCTGCTGTTCATCGTCGACGTCTGGGTCTGGGCGCTGCTGCTGGTGTGCGTGCTCGGGCCGATGCTGGCGCGGCTTGTTGATTCCGAAATTGGCGCGCGTGGCGCGCCGGGGCGTGGCATGGCGTGGCTGGGGCTCGTCGGGCTGGCGCTGATCGCCGGCTTTCGCTCGATCGAGCACGACCGCGCCATCGCGCAGCTGAACGCGCGCGTCTACTCGGGCGAGCCGCCGCGGCGCGTGCTCGCCACGCCGACGCCGGCCAATCCCTGGCGGTGGAACGGCGTCGTCGAGACGCGCTCCTTCTGGCGCATCGTTCCCGTCGATCTGCTCCGGCCGGGCGATCCGCTGGATCCCGATGCCGGGCCGACTTTTTATAAACCGGACATTGGGCGCTTCCGCCCCATCGTGGCTGCAACAGAAACCGGCCGCGTGTTTCTCGATTTTTCCCAGGCGCAGTGCTGGAGCGTGACGCCCGCGGCGGCGCCAGACGGGGCGACACTTGTCTCCATCTCCGATCTCCGTTTCGGCCCGCCGGCGGGAAATGCATTCACCGCGACGTTTCTGATTTCCGCCGACGGGCGCGTGCTGCGGGAAGAATTCGCCTTTGGCAGGATGGGACAGAGAAAGCGCTGACGCGTTGCCGCAAGGAGGCTGCCATGCCGCTGCCCGAATATCCCATGATCATTGACGGCGCCGAGCACCGCTCGGAGAGTCCGGTGACCGTCTGCATCCCGTATGACGGCCAGCCCTTCGCCACCGTGTATACCGCCGGAGAAGAGCATCTCCGCATGGCGGTGCAGGCGGCGAAAAGGGCCGCGCCGGTGATGCGCGAGATGAGCCGCGGCGAACGCGCCGCCATTCTGCTGCGTGCCCATGCGCTGCTTGAGGAACGCCGAGAACTCTTTGCCCGCACCATTGCCAGCGAAGGCGGGAAGCCGCTGCGGGAAGCGCGCACGGAAGTGACGCGGGCGCTTTCGACTCTTTTTTTCTCGGCCGAGGAGGCGCACCGGCTGGCGGGCGAAGAGGTTCCCATGGACGCCTCGCCGGCCGGCGCCGGGCGTATGGCGATGTTCATCCGCGAGCCGCTCGGCGTCATCGCCGCCATCACGCCGTTCAATTTCCCGCTGAATCTGTCGATGCACAAGATCGGCCCGGCGCTGGCGGCCGGCAACACGGTGGTTCACAAGCCGGCCTCGGCCACGCCGGTCACCGCCATTCTTCTGGCGCGGTTGATGCTGGAGGCCGGGCTGCCGGCCGGCGCCCTCAACGTGGTCACCGGGCCGGGCGGCGCCATCGGCGACTTTCTGGTTGAACATCCGGACGTCCGCATGGTCACCTTCACCGGAAGCGCCGACGTCGGCATGCGGATCCGCGCCCGCGCCGGCATGAAGCGTGTGACGCTCGAGCTCGGCAACAACTCTGCCGTCATCGTCTGCGCCGATGCGGACCTTGAGGATGCCGTCTCGCGCTGCGTGCCCGGGGCCTACGCCCATTCCGGGCAGGTCTGCATTTCGGTGCAGCGCATCTTCACCGAAGAAACAATTCACCGCGATTTTGTGGAGCGCTTCTCGGCCGCCGCCCGGGAGCTGCCCATCGGCCATCCGCTGGATGAAAACGCCGCCGTCACCTCGCTGATCACCGAGGCCGAGGCGCAGCGCGTCGTTTCCTGGATCGGCGAGGCCGTCGGCGCGGGCGCGCGGCTTGTGGCGGGCGGCGGCCGCCGCGGCGCCACCGTGCAGCCGACCGTGCTGGCCGACGTCTCGCCGGAGACGCGCATCTTCGCCCAGGAGGCCTTCGGCCCCGTGGCGGGCATTAACCGCTTCCGCACGCTTGACGAGGCGATCGAGGCGGTGAACGCCTCCCCGTATGGACTCCAGGCGTCCATCTTCACGCGCGACATCGGGAAGGCCTTCCGCGCCGCCCGCCGCGTTGAGGTGGGCGGGTTTCTGATCAATGACGTCCCGCAACTCCGGGTCGACCAGATGCCCTATGGCGGCGTGAAGCTGAGCGGAATGGGACGCGAAGGCCCGCGCTACGCGATCGAGGAGATGACCGAGATCAAGCTGATCTCGTGGCGCGCCAGCTGAGCCCGCCGCCAGGGCGGCTCAGGCCGCTTCGTCGATCATCGCCTTGACCACCGTCGCCACTTCCCGCGCCACCGGCTCGAGCCCCGCGCTTTCAAACAACTGCATCATCGCCGTCGGCAGGAAGGTGGCGATCACCCGATCCTCGCCACGCTGGTAGACGGAAATGCGGCATGGCAAAACCGTCGAAATGGCCGGATTGGCCTCCAGCGCGCGCCGGGCCTGCTGCGGATTGCAGACCTCGAAGATCATGCACTCGCGGTCGAAATCCACCCCCTTTTCCTTCATCGTCTTCTGAAGATCATGCACGTGGATCACGCCGAACCTGTGGCGCCCGGCCGCGTCGCGCAGCGCAAGTTCGATTTCGGCCATCGATTTCTGGCTTGTTTTCTCGTACAACATGGACGGTGTCACCTTCCTCCAGCATAGATGCGTCCGGCGTTCACTCGTCGGCGGGAATCTCAAAGCGGATGATGTCGCGCCGGAAGCCGCCCGTCTTCCAGGCGCCGTAGGCGACGCCGAAGGCGAGCCAGGCGAAGCCGGCGATTTTTGCAATCCAGCTCAGGCTCAGCCAGAGATACAGGCAGACGAGGAAACCCGCCGCCGGCGCCACCAGGTGGGACCAGTGCCGGTCGCGTTCTCGAATGTAGTAGTGAACGAGGCTGGAGATATTCACGCCCATGAAGCCGATCAGCGCGCCGAAGTTCAGCAGCTCCGCGCCGGTCTGGTAGGAGATGGCAAACGCCCCGGCCAGCGCCAGCGCGCCCATCAGCAGGACGTTCCGGCTGGGGACGCGCGTCTTCGGGTGCAGATATCCGAAGAAGGATTTGGGGATGGCATTGTCCCGCCCCATTCCATAGAGAAGCCGTGCGCCGGCCAGCAGCGCCCCGGAAGCGGACCCCACCGTGGCCACGATCAGCGTCCAGGAGAGCGTCTGGAAGAGAATTTCACCGCCGGCCCGCCGCGCCACCGCCAGATACGCCGTGTCCGGGTCCGGGTAAGGCTCGGCGGCGGGCCACACCAGTTGCGCCGCGTAAACCTCCACGGCGCTCAGGATGCCAATCACAAAGCAGGTGGCGACCATCGCGCGCAGCACGTTGCGGCGAGGATCCTTGACCTCTTCCGACAGCGTTGCGATGCCGTCGTAGCCAATGTAGGTGAGCACCGCGATGGAGGCGCCGTTCGACAGCGCCCGCCAGGAGAATCGCTCCGGATCATAAAACGGCGTCAGGAAGCGCTGCGCGTCCAGTACGGGCAGGTGCATCAGGTAGCGCACGCAGGCCCCGAGCGTCCAGAGGATCACCACGCCCATGACGGCCGTCAGCATCTCGTTGGTCCGGGCCGTCGCGGTGATGCGGCGCAGGTTCAGTCCGGTGAACAGCACGGCGAAAGCGCAGGCCCACAGCCAGTACGGGGTGCCCGGGAACAGCCCAATCATCGCCTTAGCGCACCAGATGACGCAGATGAGCGGGTTCACCATGTAGTCAAGCAGCATGCTCCAGCCGGTGAAGTAGCCGAGCGCGGGGTGGAGTTCGCGCGCGACATAGGTATAGGCGCTGCCCGCCGCCGGATAAGCGCGCGCCATGCGGCCGTAGCTGAGCGCGGTGAGCATCATCGCCACCATGGCGATGAGCACCGTGGTCACCACATGGCCGTTGGCGCCCGCGCTGATGGCTCCGAAAGGAGGCATGGGCGCGGTGGGCTGCACCATGATGACGCCCATGACGATGAGCTGAAAGAGGCTGAGTGAACGCAGGAGGCGGACTTCGCCCGTGGCTTGCGCGGACATCGGAGGCAAGCGGCCATTATGACAGAATGGGACCAGCCGCATGCTGGACTGGTGGCGGGAGACGGCCTCGGGCGCGCGGCGGTGGCTGGAGCACCGCATGCGCGAGCGCATCACCCCGCGCGGCGTCCTGTTTCTGACCGCGGCCCTGCTGGTGGGCGCCGCAGGCTTTGCCAGCGGAAACAACCTGCTGTTCCTGCTGCTGGCGGCGATGATGTCGGTGCTCGTCATCAGCAGCTTTCTCAGCCGACTGAGCATCGCCGGGCTGGAGCTGGAGGTCCGGCTGCCGGAGCATGTCAGCGCCCGCCAGCCGGCGCCGGCGCGCCTGGTGCTTCGCAACGTGAAGAAGCGCGTCCCTTCGTTTTCCATCCGCCTTTCGGGCGCGGACCCGCAGGTCTTTCCCGCAGACCTGTATTTCCCCGTGATCCCCGGCGGCGCCGCAGTGGAAACCACCGTCGAGGCGCGGTTCCCGCGGCGCGGCCTCCACGCCGAGGACAGCTTCGTCTTCTCCACCACGTTCCCGTTTGGTTTTGCCGAGCGGCGCGCCCGCGTCACCATGCGCCAGGACCTGCTGGTCTATCCCTCCATTGAGCCGCAGCCGGGCTTTGACCTGCTGCTGGCCGAGGTCAGCGGCGACGCCGAAGCGCTGTTCCGCGGCCTCGGCAGCGACTTCTACCGCATCCGCCCTTACATTCCCTTCGAAAGCGCGCGCCACGTGGACTGGCGCGCCACGGCCAAGACGGGCGAGCTTCAGGTGCGCGAGTTCGTCCGCGAGCAGGAGCACCTGGTGACGCTGGTGCTGGACCTGGAGACGCCTCCTGGCCAGGAGGAGTGGTTTGAACGGGCGCTGGAATGCTGCGCCTACCTGGCCTGGCGCTTCGCCGGGCGCGGCGCCCGCATCCGTTTCCGCTCGCAGGAGTGGGAGACGCTGGTGCCACTGGAAAACGACGTCTACGCTATCCTGAAATATCTGGCGCTGGTCGAGCCCCGCCGCCGCGCCGCTCCTTTGCGTCCCCTCGATGAACCGGCTGTCACGGTGGTGTTCTCCGCTTCGCCCGCCCGCTTTCAGGAGCATGGCTGGGTGGATGCTCGTTTCGTCGATCCTGGCCACTGGGCAGTCGCGAGCGCCGGACGCGCCTGAGCCGATCCGCACCACCGTCACCGTGACGGCCGCCGTGACCGCGGAAGCCGCCGCACACACCACGCTGCTCGATGCGCGGCGCCTCGAATCGCTTCCGGGCTTGAATCTCGATGACCGGCTCCGGATGATTCCCGGTTTCACCCTCTTCCGCCGCACGTCCTCGCTGACAGCCAATCCCACCACGCAAGGCGTGAGCCTGCGGGGACTCGGTTCCACCGGTGCAAGCCGCACACTGGTGCTGTGGGACGGCGTTCCCGTCAACAGTCCGTTCGGCGGCTGGGTCTGGTGGACGCGGCTGGATCCTGAGCTGATCGAGCGAATCGAGGTGACGCGCGGCGCGCCGACCAGCGTCTTCGGCGACCGTTCCATGGGCGGCACGATCGCACTGTTCAGCCATGAACCAGCGCGGGCCGCGTGGATCGGCTATGAAGGCGGCAATTTCGGCTCGCATCAGATCTCCGCCGGCGTGGAGACGACCATGGGGAAGCGATGGAGCGCCGGCGGCAGTCTGCGCGGCTTCCGCACGGACGGATTCCTCATCGTGCCGCCGAGGCGCGCGGCCCGGTCGATTCCCCGGCCAATGTCCGGTTTCTCGCGCCGGCTCTGCGTGTTGCGTACAACGAGGGGGCACGCCGCCTTTTCCTCCGCACGGACGCGCTTGCTGAAGAGCGCCACAATGGGACGCAGCTCACGCGGAATTCCACCTCCATGGGCGCGGTTGCCGTCAACTACTGGCAGCAGGCGGGCCCGTCGGCCTGGAACGGGCTGCTCTGGCATGCGCGGGAGGAGTACCGCTCCACGTTCAGCTCGGTCGGCGCCGGGCGGCTCACGGAACGGCTCACGTCGCGGCAGAGCGTGCCTGCGGACTCGACCGGCGGAGCACTGCTCTGGCAACGGAGCGCTTCCAGGTTTGGGGTGCTGGCGGGCGTGGACGCGGTGCGCGCCTGGGGCGAATCGCGCGAGGCGCTGTACCCGGGGGAATCCGCATCGGGGGCGGCTCGCAGACACAGTACGGCCTGTTCGGTCAGTTTGCCCTGAGTACCGGTCCGTTGCGGTGGACGACCGGACTCCGCCGCCAGGATCCCGGCGCCGCGCCCGCCTTCTGGATGCCCAGCGCTGGGCTCACGGCCGGCGCGCGATGGTGGCGCGCACGTCTGGCTGCTTACCGGGCGCTGCGGGCACCAACGCTGAACGAGCTGTATCGCGAGTTTCGCGTCGGCAACACGGTGACGATGGCCAATCCGGCGCTCAGGCCCGAGTCGTTGCGGGGCGTCGAGTCCGGTTGGGACGTGATGCGCGGGCGGTGGCGGCTGAGCGTCACCGCGTTTCACAACCGGCTCGGCGATCTCATCACGAACGTCACCCGCAGCGTGACGCCGCAGCTCATCACCCGGCAGCGGGACAACGCCGGCGCAGCCACGGTTCGCGGCGCCGAAGCCTCGGCCGGCTGGCGCCAGGGGCCATTGTTTGCGGAAGCGGCGTGGCTGATGGCGGACGCCCGCTTTTCCACCGGGGAACGGATCCCGCAGACACCGCGCCACCAGGGAACATTTCTGGTCGGCTGGCAGCGGGGCGGCACCTCGGTCGCCGCCGGGCTGCGGGCTTCGGGCGCGCAGTTTGAAGACGACCGCAACCTGTTCCTGCTGCCGGGCTTTGCCGTCTGGCAGGGCACGGTCCGGCGCCGGCTTGGCGACGGCGCGGAAATTCATGCGGCGCTCGAAAATGCTCTCAACCGCCGCGTGATCGCCGGCTACAGTCCCACGCCGCTGCTGGCCAGTCCCAGACTCTGGCGCGCCGGGCTGCGCTGGCGGATTTTCTGAATCGCCTGTTGGCCGCTGTTGCGAATTTTTTGCATCACGCCGCCAGGGGTGGGCACCTATACAGGCGAACGCGGATCGTTTTACGGATCTGCAACTGGAATTTCCCGAACAAGGAGTGAAAATGAAACGCATTTTGCTTGCCTTCGCGGCCCTATGTGTGGCTGCGGGAACCGTTCTCGCGCAGAGTTCGAACGCGCGCGTCCGCATCGTTCACGCTTCGCCGGATGCCCCGGCGGTGGATATCTATGTCAACGGAGGCATCGTTCTTGAGAACCTGCCGTTTCGTGAGTATTCGGAATACCTGAGCCTGCCCGCGGGCACCTACACCGTGGAAATCAAGGTCACCGGCACCAACACCCTGGTGAAGCAGCTCTCTGTTCCCGTACAGGCCGGCAAGGACTACACCGCCATCGCGGTCGGCTATGCCGGTGGCGGCAGCCCCGGTTTCGACGTGATGCTTCTGGAAGACGACAATTCGGCGCCGGCAGATGGCCGCATCAAGGTCCGTATCGCCCACACCGCTCCTGGCGCCCCGGCGGTGGACATTTACGTAACGACGCCGTTTGAGACACTCAGCGGCAAGCAGCCGGTGCTGACGAACGTGCCGTTCAAGGTGGCCTCCGGCTACCTTTCGCTGCCCATCGGCATGTATCAGGCCCGGGTGGCGGTGGCTGGAACGCGCACCATCGCCATCGACAGCCATCGCCTGGTGACCTGGGGCGGCATGATTCGCACCATCATCGCGGTAGACAACAAAGGTGGCGGCGCTCCCTTCGACCTGATTCTGCTTCCGGATCGGAACTGAATCCGGGCCGCTTTTTCTCCTCGAGGCGCGGGAATTTCCCGCGCCATCTTTTATTTGCGGGACCGTTCGAGAGACGGCCAGCGGGGCCGCCGCCGCTCGAGATGGGCCGCCACCCCTTCGGCGAAATCGGCCGTCTCCAGCGCGCTCTTCAGGGCGGCGGCCGCGTCTGCCAGGGCGGCAGTGTTGGCAAATTGAAGGCCTGCGGACAGCGCTTCCGGGCTGAGGCCCGCCAGCACGCCGGCTAACTGAAAGGCCCGGTCTTCGAGCTCAAATGGCGGGACAACTTCGTGCACCAGCCCATAGGCCTGGGCGTCGGCGGCCGAAAAGGCCCGGCCAGTGAGGGCCAGCTCGCGGGCGCGCCGCGGACCAACGGCAGCCGCGAGCGCGGCGTAGAAGGGAAACGGCCAGAGGCCGAAGTGGATATCGGTGATGCCGAATTTCGTTCCCGTCGCCGCCAGAGCCAAATGACAGGCCGCCACCAGGCCGACGCCGCCGCCAGCACAGGCGCCGTGAGCGGCCGCCACAACAGGCACAGCGTAACCCGAAATGACGGTGAAAAGACGGAAAAGATCGGCTGAAAATCCGTCGCGCACGGCGGCATCGGCGAGCGAAGAATAATCGATGCCTCCGCAAAATACGTCTCCGTTCTGGAGCAGGAGGACAGCGCCGGTCTCGCGGCTGGAAGCGGCTTCCGTCAGTGCGTCCAGCAGAACGCGGACCGTGGCGGGTGTCAAAAGATTTTTTGTATCCGGCGAATTCAGCCGGATCCAGACGATGCGGCCCTCGCGGCCGCGCTCCAGGGGGCGGTTCATGTCCTGGGATTGATTCATGGGAACCTGATGACAACCCTATCATCGGCAGACCCACCGTTGCCTAGCCTGAGCGGCGACCCATCGCAGGCATACAGCCTTTCCGGGATACAAGAATCCTGCACCGATCGCGATTCTGGAAGAGTCCCTCTATGTAGACGGCTGTTCGATCTTTCGCAGTGCCTCGTTCGTCCTGGAGCGGAACCCCCTCTCGATGAGCTGGCAGGCGGACCGTCGACAGCCAGGGATGTCAGATTGCAGGAGAAGTTGTCGTGAAGGAAAAAGGTGTCGTGAAGTGGTTCAACGCCGCCAAGGGCTACGGGTTCATTCAGAGGAGCACGGGCGAGGACGTCTTCGTGCATTTCTCGGCCATCCAGATGCAGGGCTACCGCACGCTGGAAGAGGGCATGGAGGTGGAGTTTGAGGTGAAGACCGGGCCAAAGGGACTCCAGGCGGAGAACGTCGTCCGCGTCCAGTAGTCCGCAGGTCATGCCTCCAAGGCGGCCGCCCGCGGTATGGTGGAAGCCATGCGAGCATGGGCGGCTACCCTTTGCCTTGCCATGGTAGTTCACGGGGAACAGGGACGTCCCCGCGCAAGGGAGGCGGGGATCATGCCTGGCCGCTTCCCTCCAGGGCGATGGAACGCCATTACTGACGTGGCGGGCGTCCGGGTGGGACACACGACCCTGACCCGCGGGACGAACGTCCGCACTGGTGTCACGGCCGTGTTGCCGCACGCCGGCAACCTGTTCCGCGACAAGGTCCCAGGCGCCGTGGCCGTCTTCAACGGCTTCGGGAAGCTGATGGGGGCCACGCAGATTGAAGAGCTCGGCGAGATCGAAACGCCCATCCTGCTCACTTCCACCCTCAACGTGCCCCGGGTGGCGGACGCTCTGCTCGACTACATGCTGGCATTGCCGGGCAACGAGAACGTCCGCAGCATCAACCCCGTTGTCGCCGAAACCAACGATGGGCTGCTGAACGATATTCGCGGCCGTCATGTGGGCCGCGAGGAGGTCTTCGCCGCCATCCGAAACGCCCGCGAGGGCCCGGTGGAGGAAGGCTGCGTGGGCGCCGGTACGGGCACGGTCGCCTTCGGCTGGAAGGGTGGCATCGGCACCTCCAGCCGGCGCGCCGGGCCATGGACGGTGGGCGTGCTCGTGCAGACCAACTACGGCGGCGACCTCATGATCCTCGGCGTGCCCGTGGGCCGCCTGCTTCGGGCCGGTGCGGAGCCCCCCAAAGACGGCAGCGTGATTGTCGTGATTGCCACCGACGCCCCTGCCGATGCACGAAACCTGAAGCGCCTGGCCGCGCGCGCCGCGCTTGGGCTAGGCCGGACCGGGGCCGCCGGCTCCAACGGCAGCGGCGACTACGCCATCGCCTTCTCTACCGCCCGCAAGCCCGCGGAACTGCTTTCCAACGAGGCGATGTCTCCACTGTTTGAAGCCGTGATCGAGGCCACCGAAGAGGCCATCTACAATTCCCTGTTTCGGGCCACCGCCACGGAAGGCAACGGGCGGCGGGTGGAGGCCTTGCCGGTCGAGCGGGTACTTGAGCTGTTGCGGGCGCGGGGCGCCATCCGGTGAAGATCCCGCCACAGTGCGCTGGAAATCTCGACACAGGGTCCGCTGTCACACGTCTTAGGGCGAGCCGAGGGGCCCGGATGGAGGGACTTTAATCAGGTTTTCTGCATTTCCGAGCCTTGGGCTATTGCATTTTTCATCAAATCGAGTTTAAGTAGAAGTAGACCTGATTGGCTGAAATGGTCCGGGGGGTTCTCCCAGGCCCGGCGCATTCTCCTCCGCAGCCGGGCAGCGGGCCATGCAGCTTGTCGGACACTGCCGAGGAGCGATCGAAGCCCCCTCCTTCGATTCGCCTTCCTGAAACCGCGGCCCGGCGGCCTCCTCCTCCGCCGGGCCTAAGTTTTTCTTGAGCCTGCCACCGCCCGGCCTATCGAAACTCAAGCCAGACCAGCTCGCCGGCCGTGGGCTGCTGCTTCGGCGGCGCGGGCTTGGTCTTCGGGGCGGGTCGAGCGGGCGTTCTCTTCGAGGACCGCGAGCCAGCAGACTTCTTTGGCGCTGCCGGAGCTGCCGGAGCCGGCGGGGGCGCCTCTTGAGGGGCTGCTGTGGCCGGGCCAGGGGCGGAAACATAGCCGGCGGTCACCTCGGGCGCCGGTTGCTGAGCTCCGCAGATGAACTCGCGCCGGCCGGCCGTCTTGCCGCGCAGCATTACCAGATTCGGCTTGTCCGTCTCCAGGATCACGGATTCGGCCGGCGTTCTGGCCGTGCGGGGCTTCACCTCAATGCGGAAGCGCAGTGTGGGGCCGCTGCAATCAATCTCGACGAGCCGCCCGGAGACCTGTGCGTCTCCCTCGCGGGGCTTCCAGCCTGCGGGCGTTTCCACAGCGGATTTGGGTTTCAGTGGCGCGGCCGGGCGCGTCTCGATCTCCCGCAGCAGTGCCTGAGCCATCTCGGTGTCTTGCGGTCGGGCTGCCGTCAGTGCGGCCCGTGCAGCGGCCTGCCGCGCCCGTTCGCGGTCGCCAAGGGCGAGCCGGGCCCGTCCCAGGGCTTCCCAGGCCACACTGCGTTGCGGCTCGAGCGCCGCAGCCCGCTCCAGCGCTTCGGCGGCCTCCGCCGGGCGGCCCTTGCCGAGCAGCCAGTTGCCCAGGACCAGCCAGGCTTCAGCGAATTCGGGCGCGCCGGCCACGGCACGGCGCAGGCCCTGCTCCACCAGGGCATCCGGACCACCCGTGTCCCGCACGAGCATCGCGTACTCAAAGTGCACGCGGGCCGAATCATCGCCCAACGCGATGGCCTGTTCGAGGTGCGACCGCGCCTGGGCGAATTCCCGCCGCCGCAACGCCAGCATTCCGGCCAAAGTGTGTGCGTCCGCGTCTTTGGGATGCCGGCGGAGAACTTCCGTCGCCAGCCGCTCTGCTTCTCCCTCGAGTCCTGCCGCCAGCAGGCACTCCGCGCGGAGGACGGCTGGCGCCGGATCGGGCAGGGCGGTGCGCAGCACCTCCCCCGGAAGGACAGGCGCCGGTGCGGGCCGCCCATCCGGGGCGGCGTCCGCGGGGATCCGATCCGCCATCCGTTGAGCCCGCGCGAGAGCTTCGTTCATGGAGATTCCCAAGACTTCCTGGAAGGCCGCTTCCAGGCTGCGGCCCTGTTCCATCCGCTCAAGAAGCGCCACTACCCGCGCCGGTCCGCCGCCCTCGATCATCATCCATCGGACGAGCGCCCAGCTCTGCGGATAAAACAGTTCCGGCACCTCGACGGCTGATTCCGCGTCCGCGCGTCCAACGCGCGCCAGCGCGGCGGCGGTCATCCACGGGCGGCTCCGCAGCAGTTCCATGTGGCCCCGAGGAGAGCGGCCGAGCCGCGCCGAGCGGCCGTCGAATTCAAGTGTCGAGTAGTAGTCGGCCAGCCCCTCCTCCAACCATCGCGGCGGAGTGAATTGACGGCGCCGCAGCATCCAGTGCACCAGCTCGTGCCGCGCGGCGCGCACGGTTTCGACGCCGGCATCGGCCAGCAGCATCAGGCTTTGACCGCCGCTCCAGATGAGCAGCCCGCTGTGGCCCGATCCGCGCCGGAAGGGCGCAAAGTCCCGCCCGCTGGAAAACAGCACCATCCGGGGCGGCTCGGCCGCCGCTCCCGGCGCCGGCTTGAGCTCCGGCGCGACGTTTTCCAGCAGGGCCGCGGCCTCGGCCGTCTGCCGCAGCAGGGCCGCGGCGCGGCGCTCGCCTGCATCCGTGGCCAGCTCCCACCTGCCTGCCTGAAAGCGGTACCATTGGGATGAAGCCGCCAGCAGCAGGACTGCGGCGGGAAGGAGAATCTTTAATCGGTTCAGAGGGCTTGTCACTCGCTTCGGTATGGGCCGGATAGAAAGTTTGAATTGGACGCCGCGCGGGCCTGCTTTTATCCTACAATTACAGTGGCTTCACCACATCTGATGGAATCATTGCCCAGCGAAGTTTCCCTGCTGCACCGCATCAGCAGCATCGTCGCCTCCAACCGTTCGGTCGACGAGATGCTCGGCGAGATCATCGGCATGACGGTGCAGGTGACCGGCTGCGACGCCTGCCTCGTCTATCTGATCGAGCCGTCGACCGGTGAAGTCGTGCTGCGCGCCTCGCAGGTGCCGCACGCCACTGAGATCGGCAACCTGACGGTTGCCGCCGGCCAGGGGCTCACCGGATGGGTGATCGAGCACAAGAGTGTCGTGGCGCTGCCGGAGAAGGCCTACCTCGACAAACGCTTCATCCGCCTGCCCGGCCTGATTGAAGACACCTACGAGGCCTTCTGCTCGGTGCCGCTGATTTCCAGCGGCGAAGTCATCGGCGTCATTAACGTGCATCACCGCGAGCGCCATGACTACACTCCGGAAGAGATCGCGCTGCTGACCTTCGTCGGCGAGCAGATGGGCGGGGCACTGGCCCGCGCGCGGCTCGAGGAGGAGAACACACGGCTGGCCGCCGAGGCCGAGGAGATGCGCCGGCAGCTGGAGACGCGCAAGCTGGTGGAGCGCGCCAAGGGAATCCTCCAGTACAAGTTCCATCTCACCGAGGAAGAGGCCTATCTGCGGCTGCGCAACGAGAGCCGGCGCCTGCGGCGGCCGATGCGCGACCTGGCCGAAGCGATCATCCTCGCCGAAGAGCTCTCACGCAAGGCGGCCGAGCCCGGCGCGCACTCCACCGAAGCCGAAGGAGACTGAGCGCGCCCCTGCTACACTCGGAATTTGCGCCCGTTCGATCCGCTGTTCCGCAACCCCCATCTGGCGACGCTTGCCGGCAACTTCTGGCGCCGGCGGCTCGATGAGCGGCGCTTCCCCACGCGCGCCGTCGTCTACCAGACGGAACCTGGTGTCGGAATCCTGATCGAGGAAAATCGCCCCGAGGGGGAGGCGCGCGGCGAGGTGTTGTTGCTGCACGGGCTGGAAGGGTCCAGCCGCAGCGGGTATCTCATCTCGCTGGCGCAATGCCTGCTGGAGGCCGGCTTTGCCGTCCACCGCATGAACCTGCGCGGCTGCGGGCTGAGCGAGCCGCACTCGCCCACCCTGTACCATTCAGGACTCACGCACGACGCGCGGACGATTCTCGACGCCTGGCGCCGGCAGGGCCGCGGGCCGCGCTTCCTGGCCGGCTTCTCGCTGGGCGGCAACGTCGTGCTGAAACTGGCCGGGGAGATGGGAGACGATTTCGCCGCGCTTGCGGAAGGCGTATGCGCCGTATCGACGCCCATTGACCTGCACGCGTGCGTGCGGGCCATCGGGAAACGGTCCAACTGGATCTACCACCAGAAATTCGTGCGCAGCCTCCGCCGGCGCTACGCGCGCCGCCACCGGATGGACCCGCAGCGGTTCCCGGCCGTGGATCTCAGACACATCCGCACGATCTTCGAATTCGACGACCGCATCACCGCCCCGTTTTTCGGCTTCGGCACGGCGCCCAACTATTACGCAACGCAGTCTTGCGTCCACTTCCTCGGTCGCATCCGCGTGCCGGCGCTGCTCGTGCAGGCCAAGGACGACCCGATGATCCCCTTTGAGCTTTACTCGGCCGCGGAGATCCGCTCCAATCCGCACCTCCGGCTGCTGGCGGTGGATCACGGAGGCCATCTCGGCTTCCTCGCCCGGGGCGGGGTGCGATTCTGGCTGGACACGGTTCTCCGCGACTGGTTCGAGGCAGTTCGGAACAAAGTGCCGCCGCTGATCGTATCCACTTGATGGATGACCCGCTTTGTCCAGATCCAGGAGGCCTTCGGCATCGCCCTTGCCAACCTCCGCGCCGCCAAGCTCCGCAGCGCGCTCACCCTGCTTGGCATCATCCTCTCCACCACCACGCTGATTGCAGTGATGGCCGTCATCCACGGCATGGACGTCTATGTGGCGGAAAAGATCGCCGATCTCGGCGCCAACGGATTCACCGTGGTGCGGTTCGCCTTCATCGGCGACTGGGACCCGAAGAAGTTCCTTGAACTGCTGCGCAGGAACCCCGAGCTTCGCCCTGACGAATATGAATTCATCCGCCAGCGCGCCACACTGCTGAAGGAAATCGGCATGTCGGCTTCGACGCGCGGCGACGTCACCAGCGGCAACCAGCGGCTGGAGGACGTGCGCGTGATTGGCGCGACGGCGAATTTCAACGTGATCAACAGCGTCCAGGTGGAAAGCGGACGATATCTGAGCGAGGGCGACGTGCAGGGCCGCCGCATGGTCGCTTTCATCGGCGCCGACCTGCGCGACCAGTTCTTCGAAGGCCTGGACCCGGTGGGCAAGACGATCCGCATCAACGGCAAGCCGTACGAGGTGATCGGCGTGGCCAAACGGCTCGGAAGCGTCTTCGGCCAGTCCCAGGACAGCTTTGTGCACATCCCGCTCTACACGTTTTTCAAGGAATTCAGCTCGCGCCGCTGGCTGAGCTTCAACTGCATGGCCGTGAGCCGCGAACGCTTCCAGGACGCCATGGATGAAGTGCGCGCGCTGCTGCGCGCCTATCGCCGCCTTCCGCCGCAGCGCGAGGACAACTTCATGATGTTCACTTCAGACTCGATCATGGGCGCCTGGGACCGGCTCACGGGCGCCATTGCCGCCACGGCCATGGCCGTGGTCAGTGTCTTTATGGTGGTCGGCGGCGTGGTGATCATGAACATCATGCTGGCGGTGGTCACTGAGCGCACGCAGGAGATCGGCATCCGCAAGTCGCTGGGCGCGCGCCGCAGCGACATTCTCTGGCAGTTCCTTATCGAATCCGCGGTGCTGGCCGGCGCGGGCGGGCTCATCGGCGTGCTGCTGGCCTGGGCGGTGGCCATCGCCGTGCGCCAGCTGACGCCGATCCCCATGGTCCTGCCGATGTACTCGATCCTGCTCGGCGTGGGCCTTTCGGCCGCCGTCGGGCTGTTTTTCGGCATTTATCCGGCGCGGCAGGCGGCGCGGCTGGATCCCATTGAAGCGCTGAGGGCGGAGAAATAATGAAGACGCGCTGGCACAACCTGGCCCTGATTCTCGCCGGCATCCGGCTGGCGCTGGCCGCCATCCGCGAGCACAAGCTGCGCAGCTTCCTCACCGTGCTCGGAGTCATCATCGGCACCGGCACCATCATTGGCGTGGGCAGCATCCTCACCGGGTTCGACAGCGCCGTCACCGGCGTCATCCGCAGCCTCGGCACGGACACAATCGTCGTCTTCAAGTTCAAGATCGGCGTCCAGTTCGGCCGGCGCTCGCGCGAAGAACTGCTGCGCAAGCCGCTCACCTTTGAGAACGCGATGGCCATCCAGGACCGCTGCCGCTCGGTGGCGGCGGTGAGCCCGTATCTGTTCCCCAACTGGAATGTCATCCATCGCGCCCGCTACAGGAACAACGAGGTGCTCCAGATCGATCTGGGCGGCACGGATGAGAAATACGCGCAGGGCGGACAGGCCGAGATGATGGCCGGCCGCTTTTTCACGGAGTTTGAAAACCTCCGCCGCGTGCCTGTGGCCGTCATCGGGGAGGACATCTACAAGAGCCTGTACAACGGGCTGGACGCCATCGGCAAGCCGATCCAGGTGGACGGGCACACATATGAAGTCATCGGCGTGATGAAACGGCCGGCGAACTCCTTCCCGGGCCAGCAGGACAACCGCGTGCTGCTGCCCTACCACACGATGCGCAAGCTGGAGCCGGGCGCTACTGAGCACATGCTCATCGTCGTCGCCCATCCCGGCATGCTTGCGCAGGCGATGGAGGAAGTCCGCGGCGTGCTTCGGCAGGAACGGCGGCTGAAGCCGGGCGAGCCGGACAACTTCGCCCTGAGCACGGCCGAGCAGATGGTGGAAGAGTTCCGGCAGGTGACCAGCGTCACCGCCCTTGTCATGGTTGTGTTGTCGTCGATCGGGCTGCTTGTGGGCGGCATCGGCGTGATGAACATCATGCTGGTTTCGGTGACCGAGCGCACGCGCGAAATTGGCATCCGCAAGGCGATCGGCGCGCGCCGGCTGGACATCATCGTGCAGTTCCTCACCGAGGCCGTCGTGCTCACCTTCGCCGGCGGGCTGTTCGGCATGCTGCTCGGCTGGGGCGTTTCCAGAGCTGCCGCCTTCGCCTTTCCGAATCTTCCGACCAGCGTGCCGTTGTGGGCTGCGGTGATGGGCGTTGCGGTCAGCGTCGGCGTGGGGCTCTTCTTTGGCCTGTGGCCGGCGACAAAGGCGGCGCGGCTCGACCCCGTGGAGGCGCTGCGCTACGAATAACCACGGCTGATATGCTGGGATCCATGTGGCGGATCATATGTGTGTCCTTTCTGTGCGCCAGCCTTGGCTTCGCTCAAGGTAAAGGAGCCGGCAGGGCCAGGCCCCATGCGGCGCGCGGCGCCGAGCCGGCCCGTGCCGCCGAAGCGCCCCGCAAGGCCGAGCCGTATCCGTCGTTCCGGGACGCGGAGATTCGCCTGATTCAGGACTTCTACCGGCCCGGCTCCGGCCATCTGCCGCCGGGCATCGCGCGGAAGGGAGAGTTTCCGCCGGGCATCCAGAAACAGCTTGAGCGGGGCAAGGGGCTGCCGCCGGGCCTCGAAAAGATGCTCGAGCCGTTCCCGCCCGCCCTGGCGCGGCAGTTTCCCCCTCCGCCGCCCGGCTACCGGCGGATGCTGTGCGGCAACTTCGCCCTGCTGTTGCAGGACGGAACCAACCTGGTGGTCGACGTCGTCCACATCGGGCAATGACGGCTGCGTTTGAGCCGCATCAGCGGGCGCACGCCACTCCCACGGACGCCGCAAGGCTCAGTCCTCCCTGAGCCATTGAACGCTGTTCAGCGGCTTGCGTTCCGGCGGCGGGCAGTGGTACGATGCCCGCACGCACCGTAACGGGTTATGAGAGTGGGTGAGGGCATCAGCGCCTTTTTCCCTGCCTACAACGACGCTCCCTCCCTGCCCGGGCTGGTGCGCCGGGCGTTCGATGCGCTTGAGCGCGCCACGGACGATTTCGAGGTGATCGTCGTCAATGACGGCAGCCGCGACGACACCGCTGCCGTGCTCGAGCGCCTGCGCGAGGAGCTCGGGCCGCGGCTCCGCATCATCACGCACGAGCGCAACCGCGGCTACGGCGGGGCGCTGCGCAGCGGTTTCGCCGCTGCGACGAAAGAGCTCGTCTTTTACACCGACGGCGATGGTCAATATGATCCGGCGGAGATCCATCTGCTGCTGGAGAAGTGGTCACCCGAGGTTGGCCTCGTCAACGGGTACAAGCGCTGCCGTCAGGACCCCTGGCACCGGATCCTCATCGGCCATGTCTACAACCGCGTGGCGCGGTTCCTGTTCCGCATCCGCATCCGGGACATCGACTGCGATTTCCGTCTCATCCGCCGCGCGCTCGTCGAGAACCTGGAGCTCATATCCACCTCGGGCACCATCTGTCTCGAGCTGGTGCGCAAGATCGAGATGACCGGCTGCCGCGTCGCCGAAGTGCCGGTGAGCCACTACCCGCGCCTCCATGGTCGCAGCCAGTTCTTCCGCTGGCGGTCGCTGCTGATCACCGCGAGACAGTTCGCCTGGCTCTACTGGAAACTCGTCGTGGCGCCCAACGCATCGGCGGCCGCGCGGACCGCGCTCACCCTTGCAGGCGTGTTGCCCGGCCGCGGCGCGCTCCGCTGACGGTATTCAGCGGCGCTGCGCCAGCACCAGGGCAGACTGCCCCAGCGGAAAACTCCCGCCATGGCCGATCCACCACGCCTCTGCCTCAAGCGGGGCCAACAGCAGCCGCTCCATCCATGGCGGCCCGAGGCGGACACCGCTTGCGGCGGGCGCCCGCACCAGCGGCTCCCAGAGGCGGAACTTCACGAACGCCACCGGCAGCAGCAGACTGTTTGCATAAGTCGCCCGGCGCACCTCGAACCCCGCCTCCTGCAATTCCCGCTGAAGCCTGCCGAGCGTGACCCGCTGTCGTTCCCGGATGAAGCGCGAATGCCGGCTCCGCAGCCATTCAAACGCCGACGCCCTCACAAACAGCCACCCGCCGGGCCGCAGGCAGCGGGCGAACTCGCCAAACGCCTGCCGCTCTTCTCCGGGCGCAAGATGCGCGATGACGTCGAAACAGGTAATCAGGTCGAAGCTCGAGCCACGGAAGGGAAGCCGGCGGATGTCGCCCCGGACGAAGTGCCGCAGCCCGCTTCGCCGCCGCGCCTCGGCGAGGCCCTCGGGCGCAAAGTCGAGGCACGACACACGCCAGCCGAACTCCCGCGCCATCCACGCGGCGTTTGCGCCCGTGCCGCAGCCCGCATCGAGAACGTCGGCAATGCCGCCAGCCATGTCGCGCCGCACCAAGCGGCGGAAGATCTCGCGCATGCCACGAAACCACCACATGCGCTCTTCCGCCGCAATCAGGTTCTGAAACTCTGCCGGGTTCATCGCCGCCGCGCCGCAACCGCCGATGCTACCCGATCCGCCCGCGGGCCGGCAACGGGGCGCGCATCAGGAGAGAAACAGCGGCCGGATGTGGCGCTCCAGCAGGTTCGTCGTCACGTTGCGCGCAACCGTCTCCTCGCAGGCACGAACCAGCGACAGGTACCGCTCTCCCATCTTCGCCGCAACCTTGTAGCCGACGTGGAGCAGCTGCCGCAAATGCGGATTGAAGTCCGGACCTTGCGGGTCGTGACGAAGCGCTGCGGTGAAGCGCTGGGAGTCCCACCGGGCGACCTCTTCCGGCGCGGGGAGCCGTGACGGGTCAATGTCGATCACCGCCGCGTAGGGCGCGCAGAGCTCCTCACGGTGCGCGAAAGCTTCAGCGTAAACCTCCTTGGCCAGGGCCAGCCCTTCGCCGCCAGCCTCGGCCAGCCCGATCAGTTCCTCAAGCCACGTCGTGCCGGCGGTCTTCACATGGACGCCCGCGCCCGTCCTGGCGAGCACGCGCCGGATCGCCGGATAGATGGAAAACTTGTCACTGCCCGAGTGCACGCTCAGCTTCAGCCGCGCGGGCAGCCCATAGCGGCTCACCGCCTGCCGGATCGCCTCGATGTCGGCCTCGAATTCATGTTCAAACTGCCTGATGTCACCCACGTAATCAACGCCCTTGTTGAAGCGCCCGCTGAATTTCGGCGCAATCGTGTCCACGGGCACGCCTTCGCGCCCGAGCGCCGCCAGGATCACCAGCAGCTCCTCGGGCGTCTGGGGCGTATCGGTCTCGTCCATGGAAACTTCGGTGACGAACTGCCCGCGGCCCCTGGCGCTCTCAATCCGGCGGTAAATGCGCGCCGCTTCCTGCACTGCGCTCAGATACTTCTCCGCGATACGGCGCACCCGCTCGCGCGTGAGTCCAAATGCGCCGCCGCAGTCGCCCGCATCAGCGCAGAATGCGTCCAGGGAGGCCGCATCGGCGGTCCTGCCGATTGACTCCGCCACGTCGATGGTGAAAAAGTCGCAGGCAACAAGAAACGCCTCCACTGTTTCCATCCGGATGTGATCGGCGTCCACAAAATACGCGCCACGCCAGGCGAGTGCCGCCACCGCATCATCGGCCTCTTGCCGCACGCTCTCCGGGCGGCTGCCGACGATTGCGTGCTCTCGGTGGCTCTTGTTCCACACGGGCGTGATTTCGACGCCCTGGCGGAGCGCCTCGACACAGGCAGCCAGTTGCGCGCGGCCCTGCTGGGCGAAGCGGTCGCCCATGCCGAAGGAAAATTTCCCCAGTCCTGCTGCAATTTCCATGGCCATGTACTAACATATCAGTTAAGGGGCTTCCATGGAACCAACGCAAATGCAGTTCAAGACGCCGGCCGAAGCGTTTTCCCTCGCCGGCGAGCTCGCGCTGATCACTGGCGGCGCCACCGGCATCGGTCGGGCCATTGCCCACGCCTTCGTTCTTTCGGGCGCGCGGGTCATCCTGGTTGGCAGGCGCCGCGAGATTCTGGAGAAAGCGGCCGGCGAGCTGGGCCCGCAGGCCGGCTGGGCCGTGCATGATGTAGCCGACACCGCGCATGTGCCCGCGCTGGTGGAAGACGTGAAGGCGCGCTACGGAGATGTCACCATTCTGGTCAACAACGCCGGCCATCATCTCAAGAAAACGATCGAGGAGACGGAAGAGGCGGAGTTCCGTCACATGCTGGACACGCACGTCACCGGCGCCTATGCGCTGACGCGTGCTTTCATCCCGCCGATGATCGAGCGCCGCCACGGCCACGTGCTGTTCACCGCCTCGATGACCTCGTTTTTCGGCCTGTCGCGCGTGTTCGCCTATTCCACCGCCAAATCCGCCTACCTGGGCATGGTGCGGTCGCTGGCGGTGGATCTTTCCCCGAAAGGAATCCGTGTCAACGCCATCGCGCCGGGCTTCATTGAGACGGAAATCTCGCGCAAGGCGCTCGACTCGGACCCGGCGCGCAAGCAGCGTGTGCTGAGCCGCACGCCCCTTGGCCGGCTCGGGTCGACGGAGGACGTGGCATGGGCCGCCGTCTATCTGTCTTCTCCGGCGGCGCGTTTTGTCAACGGAGTGGTTCTGCCGGTGGATGGAGGCGTGCTGATCGGCTTCTGAGACGCGCGCGTCTCAGCTGAGCGACTCCCAGAAGGCGCGCATGTCGTCGGCCATCGGCGCGTAAAAGCGCAGGCTGTCGCTTCCCAAATCAAAAATGAGCTGCTCGGCGTGCAGCATCTGGCGCTCCGCGCCGAGCAGCCCCCACATCCGCTCGGTGAACCCTTCGCGAATGAACTCGACGAAGAGCAGCTCGTCGGGCCCGTAGAGCTTGTCTCCGCACACCGGATGACCGATCGCGGCCGCGTGGACGCGGATCTGATGCAGCCTTCCTGTCTCCGGCTCGATGCGCGCCAGGGTCCGCCCCGCACGGTGTTCCAGCGGGATGAAGCGGGTCCGGGCGGGCCGGCCGTCGCCACGCACTGCCTGCTTCAGAAACACGTGCGAGCCCTCGGCCCGGCCGATGGGCAGATCCACGTCTCGCGCGGACTCGAGCACGCCTTCCAGCACCGCCAGGTAACGCTTGCGCACGCGCCCTGTCTGGATGGCGCGCTGCATCCGGCTGGCCAGTTCGCGCCGGCGGACCAGCACCACCACGCCACTGGTCTCTCGGTCCAGCCGCGAGGGCATGTGGAGCACCGGTTCGCCCAGGTATTCCCGCGCCGCGCCGACCAGGCTCGACCACAGGCCGTGTTTGGACGGGTGACAGACCACGCCCGCGGGCTTGTTCACGGCGAGCCACTCCGGCGTCTCTTCGACAATCCAGTGGCGCAGCTCGTCCGGCGTGATAATCCACCCGGTGGCGGTCTTCGGCACATCTCTTAGTGTGCGGAGCAGACCGCGGCGGCCGCAAACCTCGCCGTGCGGCTTGCCAGCGGCGTGGCCCGCGGAGTAAAAGGGAAGATCGCCCATGGCGGAGCCGCTGCCAGTCGACACCCGGGCCCAGGACCTCTCGGTCAAGCAGGCACAGGTGGACTTTCACAAGTTCGCTTCGCTCGGGCAGCCGGAGCGCGCGCTGGCCGCCTATGCCGACGAAAACCTGCGGCGGGCGGCCATTCTCGAAGGCAATCTCGATTTTGTCGGCTCGCTCACGCCTTTCCTCGAGATCGGCGCCAACGCGGGCCACAGCTCTTATATGCTGGCCAACCGCTTCGACGCGGAAGGCTACGCCCTGGACATCTCCTTCGACGCGCTGCGTTACGGACAGTATCTGCGCACGGCGTGGAATCTGGGGCGCAGTCCGATCCTCGTCGCCGGCGACGCCACGCGCCTGCCATTCCGCGATGGGTCGATCGCCTTTGTGATGGGCTTCCAGATGCTGTCTCAGTTCATGGACATCGACGCCGTGCTGCGCGAAGTGCGCCGCGTGCTTGCGCCTGGCGGCGTCTATTTCTTTGCCGAAGAGCCCATCCGGCGCCTCCTGTCGCTGCGCCTGTACCGTGCGCCGTATCCGGACCGAATGAACGCCCTGGAGCGCACGCTGTGGCGATGGGGCCTGCTGGACTATTTCGCCGCCGATGTCATCGGCGCCTGGCAGGAAGAGTCCTTCGGCATCCGCCAGAACCACAGGTATGGCCTTCGCGACTGGCTCGCCATCATCGGCCGCCATTTTGGCGAAAGCCGCGTGCTGACGTTTCCCCGCGCTGCGGGCTGGGCCAACCGGGCGGTGGTCCGGGCGCTTCGGCTCCTGCCGGGTTACACGGAAGCGCGCGCCGCGCGTTTTCTTGGAGGGACTCTCGCCGCTCTCTGCCGCAAGCCTGGGACGCTGCCGCCGTCGTTGCCGCTGCATGAGTGCCTGGCCTGCCCGGACTGTTTGGCTCCGCTGCCCTGGAATGCATCCGAACTGCGCTGCACCGCCTGCGGTTTCGCCGCGCCCTGCGAGGAGGGGGTCTTCAATCTGCTTCCCTCGAAGTTGCGCGACGAGCTCTATCCCGGCGTCCGGCCCGACAGCCTGGATTTTTCGAAGCCGGGCCACGAACAGGGCCTGCTCGAAGGCTTCTACGGACTGGAAGGCGAGTTCGGCAACCGCTACCGCTGGATCGGACCGCAGGCGCGGTTCCGTCTGGCAAGAACCCGTCCGGGCCAGGCCGTGCTGCGGCTCCAGGGCTACTCGCCGAATCTCGCCCGCGTCGAGCTGAAAGCCAACGGCGTCTCGCTTGGCGGGTGGAAACTGGAGCGCACCGGGCTTTTCGTCATCGAGGCGCCGCTGCCGGAGGCGTCCGAATATGTGATCGACATCGCCGCCTCACCGGTGTTTCAGCCCGAAGGTGACGAGCGGAGGCTCAGCATCAACCTCTCTTTGGCCCGCCTGCAATATCGCTAGCGTTCACCGCGGCCGCCTGCACTTCCGGACCGCCTCCCGTGGCGGGAAGCGGTCCGGGAAAATCCTCGACTGCACCGCAGCGTTGACGTCAGAAGAGAAGCTTCATTCCCGCCGTGGCCCAGGCCCGCGGCGTGCGGAATCCGTCTTCGAAGTAGCGCTGGTTGAGCACGTTTTCGGCGCGCACGAAGAAGCGCATCGAGCGCGTGTCGGCGAGGGGCAGCGTGTAGCTGGTGGCGACGTCCAGCTTGTGCGGCCCCGGAAACTCATACGGCCGGCTGCCGCTGCCGACGAAAAACGAGCCCGAGATGTAGTCGCTGGCGACGAGGAAGTCCGCCGTCACCTGCCAGCGCCGCGTCAACTGCTGCGTCGCCGTCAGCGTGAACATGTGCGGGAAGATGCGGATGGAGCGGAGCGAGCCGCCGATGAGCGAGCTGCGCCGTTCATCGGCGTTCGTGTAGGTGTAGGAGCTGGCCAGCAGGAGGTTGCGTTGCGGCCGAGCCTCGAAAACAAGCTCCAAGCCGCGCGCCAGTCCGCCGCCCATGTTCACATAACCGCCCCAGCGGCCGTAGGGGTCATTGACGAGCCCCGAGTAGCCGATCACCTCTTGCAGGCGTGTGTAAAAGTAGGTCGCGCCGGCGCGGTAGCGGGAGGAAGCGAAGTACTGGTCGACGCCAACGTCGAACGAGATGGTGCGCTCCGGCCGGAGCTGCGGGTCGCCGAGCGGGCTGAACGCGCCCCAGAAGAACGAGCTGCCCATGCGCTCGTACAGCGTTGGCGCGCGGAACCCGTTGCCGGCATGGGCGCGCAGCTTGGTGCCCGAAGACGGCAGGAAGTAAGATACGGCCACGTCGCCGGTGAGCGCCTCGGGCGGGGTGCGGAAGGGCGCGTTTTGATAGAGCGGGAATCCGCCCTCGAACTTCGGCCGCGACAGGTCGAACGTCTGATAGCGACCGGCCAGTCCGATCTGGAGCCTTTCGTCGAGCAGCCGGATCTGGTCCTGGAAGAAAACCGCCAGGCTGCGCTGGTTGGCTGAGGCGCGGGCGTTGACACGCTGTGCCGGGTCGGGGTTTTCGTCGCGGGAGGGATTTTCGTAGAATTCGCGCTCCCACTCCAGCCCGGCGCTGAAGACGTTCCAGCGGGCCGCGGCGTAGTCGGCGCGCGCCTGCACGGTGTCGATGCGTCCGGCGAACACGCTTGAAGAGTTCCACCGTGGCTGGTAGCCCTGGCCGGCGGGACCGTTGCGGTTGTCGCGGCGCGTGTCCACGTTCTGGTAGCTCACGCGGTAGTTCAGGCGCGGCGAGATCTGCTGCGCCCACTGCACCAGCGTGGTGACGAAGCGGCCCTCACGGCGGCTGTCGGGGTCGAAGAAATTGGGCGCGAAGGTGGCGTTGCCCCACTGGAAGGGAAGGCCACGGTCGCCCAGACGCGCCTGCGCCTCATCGAGCGGAATGGCGGGGATCACTGTTGTGGCGGGCAGGTTTGCGGCCGGCGCGGCGTATGGACTCGAATTGAGGCCGATGGTGCTGAGCGTGGCCCAGACACGGCCTGACAGCGACGCCGTGGCTGACGGTCGCCACAGGAGCTGGCCCTGAGCGCTCGAATTGCGCACGCTTTCAACGCCGTCGACGCCGCCGTTGACGTTCAGGTGCGCCACGCCCGCGCTGTATTGGACGCGGCTGCGGGCGGCCTCGCCGGCGATGCGCGCCAGGCCGCGTCCAAGGCCCAGCCCGCCGCCTTCGCCGCCGATTTCGCCGCGGGTGCGGCCGCCGCCGCTGTCGGTGACCAGGTTCAGCACGCCGGCGGTGGCGTTGGTCCCGTAGATGCTCGACCCGAGTCCGCGCAGGATCTCGATGCGGTCCGTGTCGATGAGCTGCATGTCGCCCAGGAACGCGGTCGCGTCGCCCTGCACGCTGGCCGGGTCGCGCAGCCGCATGCCGTCGATAAGCACGCCGGTGTCGGCCGCGCGCAGGCCGCGCGTCTGGATGCGCGTAAAAGAGCCCGGGCCGCCGAGCTGCTGCACCCTCAGCCCAGGCACCAGGCGGACCGCCTCGGACAGCAGAATTTCAGCGCGACGCTCCATCTCGGCCGAGTCGATGATGTCCATCGCCTTGCCCGACTCGATGGTCGACTGGGGCGTCACGGCCGCCGTCACCTGCACCTGCGTGGCGAGGCCGCGGATGTCGAGCCGCAGATTCACATCCGACACGCGCCCCGCCTCGGCGCGCACGCTGACCGGGCTGGCCTGGTCAAGCCCTTCGGTGCGGGCCTCAATCAGGTATTCGGCCGGGACGAGCCGCTCGAAGCGGAACCGTCCTTCAGCGTCCGTCGTGGTGGTCTGCTGGAAGGTGGCATCGCGCGTGAACAGGCGCACGGCGGCCTGCGGGACGGCGGCGCCGGACGGGTCGGTGACGCGGCCCGTAATGGCGGCCTCCGGCTGGCGCTGCGCGAAGACACTGATCGTGCAAAACAGAAATACGGCGAATTGTTTCATTCGCTCCTCCCTCGAGAGCTTCTCTGGATTGCCGCCGGGAGCGGGTCCCGGGGGCGGCGGCAGGTCTTCGGACTTGCGGGCGTGGCCGACCTGGCTCAGGCCGGTGTTCCTACTGGCCGCGGCTTCCCAGGAGCCTGCGCTCCCAGTGCCTTTCGGTGCGGCTTTCGTTCCCGCTCACCGCTGCGGGGCAGTCCCGGACTTGCACCGGGTTCCCTCTTGCGTGTCCGGCCGGGAGGCCGGACAACCGCGCGCAAAGGCGATTATCGCGTCTGAAATGGATCCGCGTCAAGCACGAGCATTTCCGGGCGGAATTTCCGGGTATGGGACCGGGGCCGCCGTGCCCGGGCCGGCCTGCGTCTCCGGCGCCTCGCGGATCCAGAACCACAATGCCGCACCGACGACGGCCATGGCGGCCGAAACGAAAAGTGCGCGTTCCCATCCGAAGCGTGCAGCCAGCGCAGGCGTAAGCGCCGGCGATATCAGTCCTCCCAGGTTGCTGCCCATGTTCATCAGACCTCCCGCCGCGCCGCTGCGCGGCCCGGCGAGCGACGTCATCGTCGCCCAGAAGGCGCCCTCGACGGACAGGATGAGCGCCGTCGCCAGGGCCAAAGATGCCGCCGCCCACCAGGGATTCGCCGTGCCCGCCCCAACGGCCGTGAAAAGCCCGGCCCCCGCCATGCCGACGATGGGCACGGCGCGGCGAAAACGGCCCAGCCGGTCGAACAGCCAGCCGCCGAAGGGAATGGAGACAATCGACAGAACCCAGGGCAGGCTGCTGAGCACGGCGCTGCGAAGCAGGTCGAAGTGCCGGACCTCGACCAGGTACAGATAGAACCAGAAGACAAAAATGTAGCCCGTGTAGCCTTGCAGCGTGTAGCTGAGCGTGAGCAGCACGAAGCTGCGCGAGCGCGGCAGGCGTGCGTCCCCGCCTGGCTGCGCCGGCGGGACGTGGCGATGCTCCGGGATGCGGACCGTCCACCAGAGGACGGCCACCAGCAGCGCCGGCAATGCCGGGGCCAGCAACGCCGCTCGCCAGCCGGCGCGGACCATGACGAACGTCAGCCATGGCGGCGCGATGGCCGAACCGATGCCCACTGCCGCGATGACCGCCCCGTTGGCACGGCCGCGACGGTCCGGCGGAAGCCAGGCGGCGATGGCCTGCGCGGCCGAAGGAAACATCGGCGCCTCGGCCACGCCCAGGCAAAAGCGTGCCGCCAGCAGGGCGAGAAAGTACGAACCCAACCCGGCAATCCACGCCGTGATTCCGGCCCAGGCGAGCGAAGCCACGGCCAGCACGCGCCGCGCCCCCCAGCGGTCCGCCAGCATTCCGCCCGGCACCTGACACAGGGCGTAGCCAACCAGAAACGCGCTGAACACCGCGCCCATCTGCGTCTGCGTGAGTCCAAGCCCGGAGCGCATGCCGGCCCCGGCCACGGACACATTTACACGGCAAAGGTAGCTGACCGTGGCCGTCAGCGACAGCAGGCCCACCAGGGCCCATTCGCGTCTCATGAGGTCCTCAGACGCTTGTGCAGGATCAGCTCGGACGCCCCTTCGATGACGTAGTCCGGGATCTCGCCCACTTTCTGAAATCCGAGCCTTTCATACAGCCGCTGTGCGCCGTGGTTGAAAGAAGACACGAGCAGGAACAGGTGACGGGCTTCCGGGTAGAGCCGCTCTGCCGCCTGAATAAGGGACGTGCCAATGCCACGGCCGCGCCACTGCGGATCCACGGCGATGGCCGCCAGATACGGCGAGCCGGCCAGCCCGCGGGGATGGAGCAGCGCGAAGCCGCAGGGCTGGCCGCCGATGCGGGCCACCAGCAGGTCGTATTCGGGGTGCCGGCATCGCGCGAGGCAGTCCTCATGGCTTCGGCCGAGCGTTAGCCAGGGTTCGGAAGAGGCCATAAGCCGTGCGCACCATTCTGCCTCCTGCGGCGAGGCGCGGCGGATCTCGACGTCGTCCGGCATAGCCCCAGTGTAGAAAATGGACTCGGGAAGCCGATGGGCGCCCGCCCCCCGCCGCGGCCGGGACGCAGCCCCTTTCGGTTTCCGCGTTTCGGACCCATAATCCTTGAGGGAGACACTCATGACGCAGGCACGCAACGTGATTCTGGCCGGCGCAGCCGCCGCACTGCTCGGGGCCATGCAGCTTCCGCTGCGCCTTGGGGCGCCGGCCCCGGACTGGCGGATTGAGACCGTTGAGGGAGTGAAGACCTCCCTGCGCGAATTTCAACGGCAGCACCGGCGGGAGGCGGTGTTGCTTGCATTCCGGGAGGGAGAGCGGATTCCCCGCGCGGAACTCGAGCAGGCAGCTCGACGGCTGGCGGAGCGCGAGGCGGATCTGCTTGTCCTGCGGCCGGAATCCTCACAGGGCAGCGTGGAAACGCCGGCGGCGTTGCTGGTCGACTCGGGCGGCGTGGTGCGGCGCCTGGAGGCGGGCCGGTTACTCACCGGCAATGAGCTCGAGGCGTTCGTCGACGAATGGCGCCTGGGCCGCGATGTCTTTCTCACTTCCTGCGCGCGGTGCCACGGCGACGACGGTTCCCTGGAGATCTGCGGAGACGTGAAGCCGCTCACCGGCATCGGCAATCGCATGACGCCCGCGCAGGTGTATCAACGCCTGCGCGTGGGCGAGCTGGGCGAAACGGACGTCCTCATCCGCGGCCGCTTCTACAAGCGCAGGGAGGTGGAGGCCGTCGTCGTGTTTGTGCGCGGACTCTAGCGCGGAACGGCAGAGCAGCCTATTCCCATTCGATGGTGCCCGGCGGCTTGTGCGTGAGGTCGAGGAAGACAGCGCAGACGCCTTTTTCAGCGAGCAGCCGGCGGCAGATCTCATCAAGCAGCGGCGCCGGAACCGGCACGGCGCGCGCCGTCATGCCGTCGACGCTGTGCACCGGACGAAGCACCACCGAGTCCGGCCGCTCGGGCGTGCCGAGCGGCACGAGAATCACCGGGAACTGCCACACCTCACGGTCGAAGCCCGAGCGGTGAGTGATCTCGCGGACGATCGCGTCGGCGCGCCGCAGGCGCTCGAGCCGGGTGCGGCACAGCGCCGCCGGGCTGGTTGCCAGCGCAGAGACGGGTGCGTGCGAGGCGGCCGGCACGATCGCGCGGTTGATGGCGGCGTTGCGGTTGATGAGCTCCGCGGCCTTCTCATGCAGCCCCGGCGTTGCGGGCGGGTCGTCGACGATCAGCACCGGCCGGTAGCTTCGCGAGTCGCCCTGGACGCCCACCGAGTGCAGCGGCGCCAGCCAGCCTTCTGCCAGGCGTTCCACGGGCCTTGCGGCGTCCTCGCACAGGCAGCGGATGGCGAGCCCCGGGCCCGGAAAGGGATGGCGTTCGAGCAGTTCTTCGGGAAGGCCGAGCTCGCGGCCGAGCTCGCGCACCTCGTCCTTGTAGAGCGAGTGGAGCGGTTCGACGATGCGGTTTTCGGCGATCAGCCGCTGGATGCCGGAGACGCGGTTGTGGTGCGTCTTGATGACATCGGCCTTCGCCGTGCCGCCGCTCTCAATCGTGTCCGGGTAGATGGTGCCCTGGCCGAGGATCCACTCGCCTTCCAGGTAGTGTCCGGAAGAGAGGATCTCCTCCTGAACTTCGACAAACAGCCCGCCAATGATGCGGCGTTTCTGCTCGGGATCGCGCACGCCTTCGAGCGCGGCGAGAAAACGCGCTGAAGCGTCCTCGACGGCGAAGACGCCGCGGCCGAGCGACTCAAAAACATTTCGGACAAACTCTGTTTCGCCGGCGCGCATCAGCCCGGTGTCCACATACAGGGCGCGCACCCGGTCCGCGCCCAGCGCGCGCAGGCAGAGCGTGAAGGCGACGGTCGAGTCCACGCCGCCGGAGACGAAGAAGAAAACGTTGCGTCCGGCGGCCACGCGGCGGATCTCCTCCTGGATGCGCGCTGACTGCTCGCGCGGGCTCCAGTCCGGCTGGCAGCCGCAGATCGGGAAAAGAAAATTCGCGAGGATGCGCCGGCCGTTCACCGTGTGAACGACCTCGGGGTGAAACTGGATCCCGTAGATGCGGCGCACGGGGTCGCCCATGGCCGCCACCGGACAGGTCTCGGTGGCGCCGAGCACCTCAAAGCCCGGCGGCACGCGGGTGACCGTGTCGCGATGGCTCATCCAGATCTGCTGGCGGCCCTCGGCGCCCTCGAACAGCGCGTCCGGCCGTAGCGTCTCCAGCCAGGCGAGGCCGTATTCGCCCTTGTCGCCGCGCTGGACCTCGCCGCCGAGATGCCAGGCGATGGTCTGATGTCCGTAGCAGAGACCGAGGACGGGGATGCCGAGGCGGAAGATTTCAGGATCCACCTGGGGCGCGCCCGGCTCGTAGACGCTGGCCGGGCCGCCGCTGATGATGATGCCGCGCACGCCGCGCAATGCGGCGGCCGGCGTCTCACTGGGACGGATCTCCGAATAGACGCCCAGCTCGCGCACCTTGCGGGCGATCAGATGGCAGTACTGCCCGCCCGTGTCCAGGACGACAATCTGCGGGCGGGTGGAAGTGTCAGACGGCTGGCTCAATCGCGCGGGGACCTCTTGCCGGCCTGAACAAGCTGTTTTTTCTGAAGTTCGAGCAGCGCCTGCGCTTTGGGCAAAGACTCAATCGCCTTCTGCACCGCCGGATCAATTTCGACGGCGTATTTCAGGCTCTCGTCGAGGCCGGCCGAGGTGACGAGCGCCTCGCGCTTGAGCTGCTGCCGGACCCAGTCGTTGTTCTCGGCGAATTCCGCTTCCGTGAAGCTGTAGTTGTTTTTCAGCAGGAACTGGTGGAAATCGTTCAGCATCTCCTGATCCGGGTTCCAGTCCCGGCCGAGCTTGAGGTCGCGTCCGGCGAAGTATTTCGGGATATAGTCGCGGAAGGCGCCCTTGCGGAGCAGCTCCACCTGGAAGCGGTTGTATTTCAGCGTGAATTTCTCATCGGGCTGAATGCCGTTGCCGCCGTAGACGGGGCGGCCGGCATCGGTCATCTTGACGTCCAGCGTATTTTTCGGACCTTCCTTGCGGTTGTAATAGTACTCGTAGAAAGAGCCGCTCGTGTAGTCGCGCTGGATGAGGCGGCCTGAGGGCGTGTAATACTTCGCGGTAGTCAGCGCGAGGCCCGTGCCCTCGGACAGCGGGAAGACCGTCTGCACCAGGCCCTTGCCGAAGGTGTTGTCGCCGAAGACCCACGCGCGGTCATGGTCCTGCAAGGCGCCGGCGACGATCTCGGCCGCCGAGGCCGAGTAGCGGTCCACCAGGACGACGATCGGATAGTTGCCGGCGGTTCCGCCGTTGGTGGCGACATAGGGCCGTTCCGGCGATGTGCGGCCGCGGCTGCTGACCACCACCTGGCCTTTCTTGAGGAACCGGCCCGCCACGGCGACGCCCTCGCTCAGCAGTCCCCCCGGGTTGCTGCGCAGGTCGAGCACCAGGCCCCGAATGTTCTGTTCGCCAAGCTTCCGGAAGGCGGCCTCCAGCTCTTCGCTCGTGTTCTCGTTGAACATCTCGATGTCAATATAGGCGATGCCCGGCTTCAGCCAGAACGCCGTCTGCACGCTGTAGCGCGGGATTTCGCCGCGGATGAGCTGGAAGGTGAGCGGCTTGTCCACGCCCTCACGGCCGATGACGACGGTCACGGGCGTCCCCTTGGGCCCTCTCAGCAGGTCGGCGACCTCCTTGCTGGTCATGCCCTCGGTGCGCTTTCCGTCCACTTCAAGGATCACATCGCCCGGACGGATGCCGGCCTTATAGGCGGGCGAGCCGGTGAACGGGGCGACCACGACGATGCGGTTGTCCTTGGGCTGGATCGTCATCCCGACGCCATAGTATTTGCCGCGCTGCTCTTCGCGCATCTCCTGGAAATCGCGCGGGTCGAAGAAATTCGAGTGCGGATCCAGCGTGCGCAGCATCCCGGGGATGGCGCCCTTGTAGATGCTCTGGTCGGGATTGACGCGATCAGCGGCGTTCTCCTCGACAATCCGGTAAATCGAGGTGAACTGCTTCAGGCTGCCGGCCAGATCGTCTTCGCTCGATGGAACGGCGGCGGGCGCGCGTCCGGCGGCGATGCCCGGACCGTACCGGCCGGCGATCAGCGAGCAGGCCGCGATCACCAGCAGGGAGAAAAACAGCCCACGGAAACGGCGCATATCAAACAAGGTCCCCCAGACCTGCCTCAAGTATATCGCAGGGGAGGCAGCACTTCTTTGGACGGCTCCCGCCGCGCCTGGCTTCATAAAAAAGGCCACAAAGCCGGGCGCCCCCGTTCGGGGGCGTCCGGCCTTTGCCCAGGCGGGAGCCGAAGCGGCGGCCCGGGGAGCGAAAGAGGATTCTACTGCGCCCGGCTGCGGCGGGCTGCCGCGGCGGCGGGCGCCTCGCTGCGGACGGGCTTGCGCGGCGTGCCGGTCAGTTTCTTGTACTGATCGGAGATCGAGATGAGATACATCGGCTGGCGGGCGTTGAGAAGCAGCTCGATGATGCGGTCGCGGTCCGACAGCACATGAACCGACTTTCCGTCGGTCAGCAGGAACAGGTCCGTGCCCGCGGCCACCTCGGCAATGCGCCTGCCCAGCTCGCGGTGCAGCGGCCGGAGCACGCGGCGGATTTTCTGGAGGCTGAACCCCTTGTGTCGCAGCTCAGCGATCACGCTCACCGCCGCTACCTCCGCTGGGCCGTAGATGCGGCGGTGCCCTTCGTGGCGCGGGCTGACAACCTTCTGCTCGTCCCACCACTGCAACTGGCGGAGGCTGACGCCGGCAAGGCGGGCGACGTCGGCGCTCGAGAAGACCGGCTCGCCGCCGGGCGTTGCAGAGCTGCGCGATTTTGTTTTGAACATGATCTTGCCTTTCTGTTTGAGCCAGAGTCCAAGTCCAAGTCTAATCGAGGGTATGGGGAAGTCAACTCGCAAGATATGGCGCTCTTGAGGCAATAGCCTCAACATTTCGTATGCCCCAGCCGGGGCGGCGGTATCTCTCTAACGTCGGGCAAGCCGGCGGAGCCTGGCAGCGATCTTGCGCCGGACCAGCTCGGCAAACGGGCTCCAGTCCTGCCGGCAGAAGATGGCCCATTCCCGGTGCGGCGGGAGCGTGCGCCACCATCCGGCGAGCGTCAGCTGCCCCCCGGCCGCGGAACGTGCGGACTGGAAATCGTCGCCTGCGTTGATCCACGCGGTACGGCGCACCGGCGGCGAGACAGGATGCGCGGATACGCCCGATTCGCATTGGTACATCGTCAGCGGAAGATTACATCCGTTGGCAACGGCGACGCCTTCCTGATAGTCGGCGCGGCAGGCGGTGGGTTCAATCATGTAAAACCGCCCATCGGCGGCGCTCTTCTTGAACTCCATGGAACAGAGGCCGCGCATCCCCACGGCGCGAAAGAACCGCGTGGTCAGCTCCCCTACGGCCGGCGCGTCCGCCGGTTCGGCCGACGAGGTTCCCCCCACCAGCGGGGGCCACTGTCGGATTTTGCGTCCGGTGAAGGACGCTCGGAGTTCGCCGTCCGGGCCGTAATATTGCATGCAAAAAAACACGTCGCCATCGCCGCCGGGAACCCACTCCTGAAGGAGAAAATCTTCGGCGCGGACGCCGTCGAGCGACGCGATCTCCTTCAGCAGGGCGTGCAGCTCTCCCTCGTCGTGCACAAGGTAAGCCTTTCTCAACCCGGCAACGTACATTTTGCGCCGCGTCTTGAGGATGCACGGAAAACGCGGCTGGCCGCCGACGAGCCGCCAGGACGAGGGTTCAAAAAAGAACATCGCGGTGACCGGCATTCCCATGGCGACCGCCTGCTCATGGAAAAGCCGCTTGTCGAGCAGCATTTCGAGGACATCGGGGGAAGGGAAGCAGATTCTCACCGAGGGCGGAATCCGATCCCGGTTGCGGTTCAGGAAGGCGATCGATTCCTCGAGTGCGGAAATCAGCACAAAATTCTGGCCGCTGCGATGGAGCGCATCCAGCGCCTCCAGCAGCGGCTCGCCGTACAGGGCACGGACCGCTACCGGCTTCAGGCGCCGCGAGTGCCAGAAGATGCTTGCGGGATCGTCGTCGATGACCGTGGGCACGGCGCCTCCGCGCATCAGCGCCCGCGCCACATTCCAGCCATTGATGTTGAGGCCGATGATGAGAGGAGTCATGCCTGCCATGGCCCGGCCGCAAGGCAGGCCGCGACATCTCAGTATGGCACCGGCGGGCCGCTTCAGGCATCCTCTTGCCCGTGCATTGCGCCGCCGCGCCGGCGGCGGCTATAGTAGCCTTACGGCCCGGCGCCGGGCGGACGGGAGACCGTGCCCACATCAGGCTCTCAAGCTTTCACATCTTCCCAGGGCGGCGGCTTTTATCGGCGAATGCTGGCGAGCACGGGCCTGTACGGCATCTCGCTGCTGCTGACGCGCACGGCCAGTTTCCTGCTGTTTCCGGTCTACACCCGGTTTCTTTCGCCGGCCGATTACGGCGTGCTTGAACTGCTGGATCTGACGCTCTACGCTTTTGGCACGCTGCTGGGCATGCGCATTGGCGACGCGCTGCTGTACCGCTGGGCGGCGTGCAGCAGCGATGAAGACCGCTCCGTGCTGCTGTCCTCCGCCTACTGGGGGGCGGTGCTGCTCGGCCTGGTTTCTCTCGGCTGCGGATGGATGCTGTCCGGGCTGCTGAGCCAGCTCGTCTTCGGGACGAAGATCTATGCGGGCGCCTTCATCCTCATGTTCTGCGCCTTCTCCACGTCTCTGCCGGCGGAGGTCGGCCTGGCGCTGGCGCGGGCCAGGGACCGTTCCCTGCACTACCTCTACATGTCGGCCGGCCGCCTGCTGGTGACCGCATCGCTGAACGTGTTTTTTCTTGCCGCGTTGCGGTGGAAGTATGAAGCGATGCTGTGGGGCAACCTCATTGGGGCGGTGGTTCTGTCGGCGGCTTCGCTGTTTTATATCGTTATCCAGGGCTACCGCTGGACGGCATTCCGGCCCGGCGAGCTGCGCCGCCTGCTTGCCTATGGCGCTCCGCTTGGCATTGGCGGCCTTGGCATGCTGATCATTCACTACGGCGACCGCTTCTTTCTGCGGCAGTACGCGACGCTGGCCGACATCGGCATCTACGCGCTTGCCTACAAGCTGGGCATGCTGGTGACCAATCTCCAGACGCCTTTCGACACTTACTGGCGCGCCCAGATGTTTCAGATCATCAAGCGACCTGACGGAGAGAGGATCTACGTTCGTGTGTGCACCTACCTCGCGCTGGTTCTGATGGCGTTCACCGTTTTTCTGCTGGCCTTCTCGGTGCCGTTGCTGAGAGTGCTTGCGGGCCGCGAATTCCGCTCCGCCGCGTGGCTGGTGCCCGGGATCGGGTTCGCCTATGTGGTGCGCACCATCGGATCGCATTTCCGCAGCGCACTGCTTCTGGCGGGCGCTCCCCAGCGGGATGCGGCCGTCGTCTGGTCGGGCGCGGGCGTCTGCCTGGCCGGCTATGCGCTGCTGATCCCGAGATATCGAGTTTGGGGAGCCGTGCTGGCCACGCTGGCGTCTTTCGTCTTCACTCTCTTCGTGAGCCTGTGGCAGGCGCAACAGGTTCGGTGGTTCCCCTTCGAATACCGGCGGATGGCCATGCTCCTGGTGGCGGCTGCCCCGGCGGCGGTCTCCTGGTGGTTGGTTCGGCCGCAGGGACTGGCCTTACAGCTGCTTCTGGGGACGGCCGAGTTCGTGTCGTTTTTTCTTGTGCTCCATCTGCTGGGGTTCGCCGACAGCGAAGAGAAAGAGCGCATTGCAGAATTCGTGCGCGGCTGGCGCGGCCGCCTGTTGTCCAGACAGCGCGCGGGAACGGTCTGAGCGTGATGGCGCTGCTGTACTACCGCGTCCCGATGACCTACGCTTCGTGGAGCTGGCGCGAGCCGGCCGCGGCGCTGCGCTGTGCGCTGGCTCCGTGCGGCCGCGAGAAGCAGCGGCTGGCGGGCGAAATCGCGGAACTTTACGGCGGCGGTGTGTCGCTGTGGGCCAGCGGTCGCGCCGCGCTGGAAGCGATTTTCCAGGCGGTTGCCGGGGCAAGGCGCGGCAGGACTGCGGTGCTGATGCCGTCGTTGCTGTGCCGTTCTGTCGCCGAGCGCGCCGCCGCTGTCGGCCTGAGACCGCGGTTCTTTGACATCCGCCCGGATCTGACGCCTGACCTGGATCATGCGCGGGACGTTGCCGGGCCGGACACGGCCTGTGCCGTCGTGCCCCACCTGTATGGCCGGCTCTCCGACTTGCGCGGATTCGCTGACTTCTGCCGGTCTGCCGGGATCATTCTGATCGAGGACTGCGCCGCGGCGTTCCTGCTCCGACACCCGGACGGTTCGCCCTGCGGCCGACACGCGGATGTTGCAGTTTTCAGCTTCAATACCGGCAAGACCGCCGTGGCCGGCGGGGGCGGCGCCCTGATTGTGCGGACGGCTTTGAGCGTGCCTCCTCCCACACCCTGGCCGGCGGAGCAGGAGCGGCGGCAGGCTCTGGCCAGACTCTGGTTCGCGCTTTGCTACGCATGGCCCTGGGCCGGCGCTGTGCTGCTGCGGTCCGCGCCCATTCGATGGTGGCGTGCTGCTGCGCCGCAGGCCGCGTCGGGCCGCCCAATCACCGCAGTGGACGCCGCCATTGCCAGGATTCAGATGCAGCGCTGGCCGCGGCTCTGCGAACGTCGGCTGGAGATCCAGTCGGTGTATGCGTCCTCGCTGGATGGCGTGGCCGGTCTCAGGCTCCCTCAATATCGGCCCGGCGTCTGTGTCACGCGGCTTTTCGTGGAATTTCCCGTGAACGTGAACAATCCACGGCTGCCGCGCTACGCCGTTCGCGAGAAGCTCAAATCGCTTGGCATCCAGACGCACCTCCCCTACGCACCTCTGCACCTGGATCCCGGATTTGGAGACCCGCAGCCGGGTGCCTGCCCCGTCGCCGAGTCTATGGAGGCACGCTGCCTGGCCGTACCCACCCAGCCCGAACTCACGAACTCCCAGGTTCGGTTTGTGTGCAGTGCCATTCGGGAAATCGCTGCGGGATTGGCACGAGGCGACTGGGTGCCGGAGCCGGCAGTGGACGCCGTTCCGGCGGCGGAACGGCGTCCGGATGTCGAATGAATTTCGCGGTGGCGGACGGTGGTTTCAGGCGTGGCTTTCCTCAGTGGAATCGCCAAGATCGAGTTCCATCTGCCAGGCGTCAACGGCGAACTTGGCCGCCCAGTTCAGCAGTTGAAACCGGCCGTAGTCGCCGTCGACGGGCCAGCTTCCCTTGACACCGCCGGCAATCTCTGGCGGACCCTCGACGCGCACGGTGCGGCGGACGAATGCATTGGCGCGCCGCGCTGCCTGCCTGAAATCAGCGGCCCGCGGCGCCACCGGCGCAAGCAGCGACCAAACGGCGGCGATCTGCACGGCTCCGGTCAGACACGCCCAATCAGCGCACGAGCGCCAGTCGCGGTCCAGCCTACCCGGCAGAAATCCGTCATTGCGGAGGCAGCCAAGCAGCGCCTCCGCCCCGCGAAGGGCCGCCTGGCGGATCCAGTCCTCGTGCAGCAACTCATAGCCTTCACGCAGGCCGCGAAGGACATAGCCGATGGTGTGCGTCAACGGGCGGGAGAAGTCCGTCAGGCAGCATCGCTCGAACCAGCCGTTCGGGCGCTGCTGGCGCACCGTCCATTCCATGTTGCGGCGCACCGCCTCCTGATAGGACTTCTCACCGGAAACGCGGGCGGCTTCCGCCAGGCCCCAGCTGATATGCGCGTCGTAAGCCTTCGCGCCGGGCAGCGCGAACGGAGAGGTGAAACGGCTCCAGGCGCCATCGGGGTCCTGCACGGTAACGAGCCAGCGCGCCGCGCGGTGCATGGCGTCCTCATAAGCGCCGCCAAACTCGCGCGCGCCGGCGGCGAGGCCCAGCAGGATCTGGCCCGTATTGAAGGTCGTTGGCGCCACCGGCTGTTGGCCTACGACGCCGCCAGGGAAAGCTCCGTCCGGCATCTGGATCGAGACGAGCCAGTCCAGGGCGCGGCGGGCCCGTTGGCGCAAATGATCATCACCGCGCCGGCGCGCCTGGTCAAGCAGCGTCGGCACGATATAACCGGTTGTCTCGGGATAGGAGGGAGCCCACCCGCCGATCCAGCTCCAGTGGCGGGCGAAACCGCCGTCCTGTGACGCGGAACAGTCCTGGGCACGGCACAGCCAGCGGAGACTGGCGTCGATGCAGGCCGCCGGTCCGGGGTCCGGTCCCAGACCGCGCCGATCTCTTTGAGCTTCCGCTTTGCCGGCTTCGGGAAGGTGGGCGTCCTGATGCCAACGGGTAATTCGCTTTCGAATCTGATTGATCATGCTGGCTGGCAAAAATCCATGGACCATCCGGATGATTCGTGCAGGATTCAGCGAGGCAGGCATTGGACAGCATGTTACCAGAGGTGCCTTCGAACCCGAATGCCGCTTTTTGGTCGGGTCTTGGCCGTAATCCGCCGATAGTGAGATGGCCATGTGGTTTGCGCGGCACCGGATGCGAGCTGGCGGCATCGCGCACCGTGAGGCCCGGTGGGACGGCACGGTCCTGCCGCTGGCGCCGTTTCGCCACTCGATTGGTTGCGCGACGCAAAAGGCGGTCTTGAATGGGACCGTGGCCAGATGTGTCCAAAAACCGCTGGATCATTACCACTGAGGGAACGCGCGATGCGGCGGCGAATGGGCTGGATCATGAGATGCCTCGGAATAGAGCGTGAAGAGTGGCATTCGCAGAAAAGCGGTTCCCGAGGCGTGGTGCTGGCGGGCGGACCTCACCCTCCGCCGACAAACGTGACAATTTCCAGCGATGCGCCCTCCTCGACAGAGGTGGTTTCCCAGTCCTGCCGCCGAACCAGCCGGCGGTTCAGCTCCACCGCCACACGCTGCGGGTCCAGGCCAAGATGCGCCACCAGATTCCGGATATTCAGGCCCGCTGGAACTTCCCGCCGTTCTCCATTGATCGTAATGGAGATAATCGCGTCCTGCCGCTGGTTTGACACGTTCTTCTGCGCCTCATTATAGTTGAAGTTTGAACGCGGCCGCGCGCGTTCGCTCATCCGCCATCATGCCCACATCCATCTACGAGGCTTATTTCCCCGTCCTTGCGCAGATTCTGCTGGCGGCCGCGCTGGCGGCGGCCCTGATCGCCATGGGCGTGCTGCTCGGCAAGCGCGTGAAGAACCCGGTGAAGGACACGCCCTACGAGTGCGGCATCCCGCCGGTGGGCGGGGCGCGCGAACGCTTCAGCGTGAAATTCTATCTGGTGGCGATGCTGTTCATCCTGTTTGATATAGAGGCGATTTTTCTTTATCCGTGGGCGGTCGTCTACCGCGAGCTGAAGCTGTTTGCGTTCGTCGAGATGCTGGTCTTCATCGCCCTGGTCTTTGCCGGCTTCCTCTATGTGTGGAAGCGGGGCGTGCTGGACTGGGCTTACGGCGAACGTCAGGATGAAGCGCCCCGGAGCTGACTCGAGCCATGCTGCCTGAAGAGATCCTGCAACTCGAAACGCCCGCCGCCATCGCGCAGTGGGACGCGGAGGCCCTGACCGGCGGCAGTCGCGAGCGGGGAGAGCTCGTCCTGTGGACCACGCGCGACAGGATCGTCCGTCTTTGCCGCTTTCTGAAAGAACAGCGCCAGTTCAAGCGGCTGGTGGCGGTGACCTGCATCGATCGCTACCCGGTGGAGCCGCGCTTTGAAGTCGTGTACCTGCTCCACTCCATTCCCCGCAACGAGCGGCTGCGGCTGAAGGTGGCCGTGGATTCCCGTGATGCCGTCGTGCCAAGCGTCTGCGGCGTGTGGGCCGGCGCCGACTGGTACGAGCGCGAGGTCTTCGACATGTTCGGCGTGCGCTTTGAGGGCCACCCCGACCTGCGCCGCATCCTGATGCCGGACTACTGGCAGGGCCACCCGCTAAGGAAAGATTTCCCCGTCCACGGGCACAAGTACAGCTACAAGGACGAATGATGCGCCGGCCGGCAGGAGAGGATCCGCAATGAATCCCACCGACACCGCCTTGGATCACAGGCTGGAAGAGCTGGAGCCGGCAGCGCCGGGCGCTCCGCGCCGCATGGTGCTGAACATGGGGCCGCAGCACCCGTCCACGCACGGCGTGCTGCGGGTGATCCTCGAGCTGGACGGCGAAATCGTCACCCGCGCCCGGCCGGACATCGGCTATCTGCACACGGGCATCGAGAAGCAGGCCGAGGCGCTCGGCTGGCAGCAGGTGGTGACGATCACCGACCGGATGGACTATCTGGCGAACCTGTCAAACAACCTGGCCTATGTGCTTCCGGTCGAGAAGCTTCTCGGCATCGAGATCCCGCCGAAAGCCCAGTGGATGCGGGTGCTGCTGGCGGAGCTGTCGCGCATCAACAGCCACGTCGTCTGGCTGGGCACGCACGCGCTCGACCTGGGCGCGATGACGGTGTTCTTCTACTGCTTCCGCGAGCGCGAGGAGCTGCTGCGGATCTTTGAGATGTTCAGCGGCCAGCGGATGATGACCAGCTACATCCGCATTGGCGGCCTGGCGCTGGAGCCTCCGCGCGGCTGGGACCGCGCCGTGCGCAATTTTATCCGCGGATTCCCGGAAAAGGTCGACGAGTACGAAGCGCTGCTGAGGGAAAATCCGATCTTTCTGAAGCGCACGCAGGGAGTGGGCCATGCGCCGCTGGAACAGTTGCTCGACCTCGGCGTCACCGGCCCGATGATCCGCGCCGCCGGCCTCGCCTGGGACATCCGCAAGGCCGAACCCTACTCGAGCTACGAGAAGTTCGATTTCCGCGTGCCCGTCGAGCAGTCCAGCGACGTCTACGCGCGGTTCCTCGTCCGGCTGGAAGAGATGCGCCAGAGCGCGCGCATTGTCGAACAGGCCCTCGACGGCATGCCGGAAGGTCCGTGGAAAGCGGACGCGCCGCGGGTCGTGCTGCCGGACCGCGAAAAGATGAAGACGCAGATGGAGGCCCTCATCTACCACTTCAAGATCGTCACCGAGGGCGTCCACGTGCCGGCCGGCGAGGCCTACGTGCCGGTGGAAAGCCCGCGCGGCGAGATCGGCTTCTATGTGGTGAGCGACGGTGGCACGCAACCCTGGCGCGTGTTCATGCGCACGCCGAGCTTTGGCAACCTCCAGGCGCTGCCGGCGCTGTTTGAAGGAAAGCTGATTGCCGACACGATCGCCGCGCTCGGCAGCATGGATTTCGTGCTTGGAGACGTGGACCGCTAAGCCGCGGGAGATTCCAGTCATGACGTTTTCGCCGGAACTCGAAGCCAGATTCGCGAAAATGATCGGCAATTATCCGCCGGGACGGCAGAAAGGGGCGCTGATCCCGATGCTGCTCTACGCGCAGGATGAGGTCGGCGCCGTCACCGAAGAAGTGATCGAGGAGGTGGCGAAGCGGCTGCGCCTGACGCGCGTCGAAGTGGAGGAAGTGCTCGGCTACTACACGATGCTGACGCGCGAGCCGCGCGGCCGGCATCACATCCAGATCTGCACCAACATCAGCTGCATGCTGACCGGCGGCGAGGAGCTGTTCGAACACGCCTGCCGCAGGCTCGGCATCCGCAACCGGGAGAAGACGCCGGACGGGGAGTTTTCGCTCGAGGAAGTCGAATGCCTCGGGGCGTGCTCGTGGGGCCCGGCGCTTCAGGTCAACTACGAGTTCCATTACCAGATGACGCCGGAGAAGTTTGACCGGCTGATTGAAAGCCTGAGGAAGACGCAGTAGTGCAGTCCCGCAACGCCACGGCGAGGAGATGACGATGAAGCAGACACTGCTGGTTCCTCCGCATCCGCTCGAGAAGCGGGTGCTGACGCGCCGGTTCGAGTATCCGCGCACCGAGCCCGTCTGGATCGACGAATACCTGCAAACCGGCGGCTACGAGGCCATCCGCAAGGCGATGACGATGGAGCCCGAGGCCATCGTCGAGGAAGTGAAGAAATCCAGCCTGCGCGGCCGCGGCGGCGCAGGCTTCCCCACCGGGATGAAGTGGAGCTTTGTCGACCGCCGCTCGCCCAGGCCGAAATACGTCGTTGTCAATGCCGACGAGGGCGAGCCGGGCACCTGCAAGGACCGCATCCTGATGGGCTATGACCCTCACCGGCTCATCGAGGGCGTGCTCATCGGCGCGCGCGCCATTGGCGCCTGCCGCGGCTGGATCTACATTCGCGGCGAGTACCGCGAATACATCGAGATCATGGACCGCGCCATCGAAGAGGCCTACGCGCGCGGCTTCCTGGGCGCGAACGTGCTTGGCACGGGCTGGGAGTTTCATCTGTCCACCCACACCGGCGCCGGCTCCTACGAATGCGGTGAGGAGACGGCGCTGCTTGAGTCGCTCGAAGGCAAGCGCGGCAACCCGCGGCTGAAGCCGCCGTTTCCGGCCACCTCGGGCGCCTTCCAGTGTCCGACCATCCTGAACAACGTGGAGACGTTCTGCGCCGTGCCGGACATCATCCTCAACGGCGGCGAATGGTACGCTTCGCTCGGCACGCCGCGCAACGGCGGCACCCGCCTGGTGTGCCTTTCGGGCCACATCGAGCGGCCGGGCGTCTACGAGGTCCCGCTGGGGATGAACCTGCTGACGATCATCAACGAGATCGGCGGCGGCGTCTGGAAGGGCCGGAAGCTGAAGGCGGTGATTCCCGGCGGCAGCTCTTCGCCGGTGCTGAAAGCCGACGAGTGCGACATCCCGGCCGATTATGATTCGCTGGCGAAGGCCGGCTCCATGCTCGGCTCCGGCGCGACGGTCGTGCTCGACGAGACTGCCGACATGACGAAAGTGCTGGCGCGGCTGATGAAGTTCTACGCGCACGAAAGCTGCGGCTGGTGCATCCCGTGCCGCGAAGGCACCACCTGGCTGAAGAAGATCACCGCGCGGCTGGAAGACGGGCTGGGCAGCGAGCGCGACATTGCGCTGATCGATGACATCGCTCGCAACATGCTCGGCCGCACGTTCTGCCCGCTGGGCGACGCGGCGGCGATGCCGGCGATGGCGATTGTGCGCAAGTTCCGCGACGAAATCCTCGACCGCATCCGGCAGGCCGAGGCGTTCGCGCCCGTGCCGGGCACGCAGCCGCTGCCGGTGCTCGGTTAGCGCGGAGGGCCTGAAGCGATGGCGAACAGGGTGACGATCACGATCGACGGCCGGCAGGTCACCGTGCCCGCGGGCACGCCCGTCATTGAAGCGGCCAAACAGGCGGGCATCGACATTCCGGCCTTCTGCTATTACGAGGGCTTCAGTGTTCAGGCGGCCTGCCGCATGTGCCTCGTCGAAGTGGAGAAGATGCCGAAGTTGCAGCCCTCCTGCGCGCTGCCTGCCACCGACGGCATGGTGATCCACACCGAGAGCCCGAAGGTGGTCGAGGCCAGGAAGTCGATGCTCGAGTTCCTGCTGACCAACCACCCGCTCGACTGCCCGGTCTGCGACAAGGGCGGCGAGTGCGAGCTCCAGGACATGACCTTCCGCTACGGCGTCGGGGAAAGCCGCTTCACCGAGATCAAGCACCACGACGTCGAAAAGCAGTGGAGCCCGCTCGTTTTCTACGATCCGGCCCGCTGCATTCTCTGCTACCGCTGCATCCGCGTCTGCGACGAAGGGCTCGGCGTGGGCGCGCTCGGGCTCAGCTTCCGCGGCGTCTCGGCCGAGATCATTCCCAACCGGGGCGACCATCTTGAATGCGACGAGTGCGGCTGGTGCATCGACGTCTGCCCGGTGGGCGCGCTGACCTCGGGCACCTATCGCTATAAATCGCGCCCCTGGGAAATGAACCATGTTCCCGCGGTCTGCACGCACTGCTCGAACGGGTGCAAGACGACGCTCGGCGTCCGCAACGGCGAGATCATCCGCGCCAACAACCGCGACCGCTCGGGCATCAACGGCGAGTTCCTCTGCGTGAAGGGCCGCTTCGCCTTCGACTTCGTGCACAGCGGCGAGCGGCTCCAGACGCCGCTCGTGCGGCGCAACGGACGGCTCGAGCCGGCAAGCTGGAGCGAAGCGCTCAAGGCGGCCGCTGACCGCATCCGCGCCTCCATCGAACGCAACGGCAAGGCGGCCGTCATCGGCTCCACCCGCACAACCAACGAAGAGAATTACTACCTTCAGAAGTTTGCGCGGCAGGTGTTGCGGACGAACAACATCGACCATCACCGCTCGGGTGACCTGATCACGCTGCTCAAGCTGGTTGGCGGACGCGAGGACGCGCTGGCGACGGTGAACGACCTTTATACCTGCGACGCCGCGCTGGTCGTCGGCGCCGATCTGGCGCAGCAGCATCCGCTGCTGGCCGTGCAACTGCGCGCCAACTGGCGCCATCATCAGGCCGCCGTCTGCGTCATCACCGAAGGGCCGGTGCGCGAGGATCAGTACGCCGCGCGCAGCCTCCGCGCGTCCGCGGGCGAAGAGACGGGCCGGCTCGAGGAACTCCGCGAGGAGCTGAAGGCGCGGCGGAACCTGGTGGTGCTCTACGGCCCGACCGTAAAAGGCGACGCCCTGCACCGGCTGGTTGCCTTCGGCGACTCGCTTGGCATCCCGGTGAAATACGCCTGCCTGGTCGACTACGCCAACTCGCGGGGTGCACTGGACATGGGCCTGCTGCCGCATCTCGGGCCCGGCTACCGCCCGGTGGAAATCGCCGGCATGACGCTGGACGCAATGCTCGAAGCGCCGGACCTCGATCTCATCTGGGTGGTTGGCGCCAATCCGCTCAAAGGCGGCCGCCGCCTTGCCGCGCGCGACGCGTTCCTCATCGTCAACGAGCTGTTCCTCACCGAGACGGCCGAACAGGCCGACATCGTCTTCCCGGCAATGAGCCTGTACGAGAAGAACGGGACGGTCACCAACGTCTGCGGCGAGTTGCAGCGGACCAAGGCGGGCCCGAAGGTGATGGGCACGAAATCTGACCTCGACATTCTCGCGCTGGTGGCGGCGCAGCTTGGCGCCGAGCTGGGCGTGCCGCTGCCGGACAGGGTGTTTGAGGAGATCCGCCGCGAGGTGCCGGGCTACAATGTGCCGCTGGCGCTGATCGCCACCGGCGGCGCGGCGCAGACCCGGCCGCCGGCCATGCCGGCCGAGGTGGACTCGCAGCCGGAACTTGTGCGGAGTTCGGGTGATACGCTGTTTACCTCGGGCACGCTCGGCAGGTACTCGAAGAAGCTCGCCGAGGTGATCGAAGCGCCCGGCCGGCTGTTCCAGGTGCTTGTGCCATGAATTTTTACGTGCTCACGCTGATCAAGATGGCCCTGACGGCCTTTGTGCTGCTCACCTGCTGCGCCTACGCCGTCTGGGTGGAGCGCAAGGTGCTGGCGCACATCCAGCTCCGGCCGGGCCCGTACCGCGTGGGGCCGCACGGGCTGCTCCAGCCGCTGGCGGACCTGATCAAGCTGCTCACCAAGGAAGGCATCGTCCCCTCGTACGCGAGCCCGTTCTACTACCTGCTGGCCCCTTGGCTGGCCGTCACGCTGGCGCTGTCGGCGATCGTCGTGATCCCATTCACGCCGGAGTTCGAACTGTTCGGAGTGCGCACGGCCATCGGCCTCACCGACCTCAACATCGGGATCCTTTTCCTGCTGGCGCTGAGCTCGCTGGGGGTTTATGGAATTGCCATCGGCGGCTGGGCCTCCAACAACAAGTATTCGCTGATGGGCAGCCTGCGCTCGTCGGCGCAGATGGTGAGTTATGAACTGCCGCTGGCGATGGCGGTCGCCAGTCCGCTGCTGGTAACCAACACGCTGAACCTGCGGCAGATTGTGGAGTTGCAGGGCGGTTACTATGCCGGATTGTTGCCCAAATGGAACATTTTTGCGCTGCCGGCGCCGCAGATTCTCGCCTTTCTGATCTTCCTGATTGCCGCCTTTGCCGAGACCAACCGTGTGCCGTTCGACCTGCCAGAGGCCGAAAGCGAGCTGGTGGCGGGCTTTCACACCGAGTATTCCTCGATGATGTTCGCCTCGTTTTTCATGGCCGAATACGCAAACATCATCACCATCTGCTGCGTGGCCACGGTGCTGTTCCTCGGCGGCTGGCATCCCCTGTGGCCATCGGAATACGGCAGCGACCTGGTTCCGGTGGTGCTGCTCGCCGGCGCCGGGCTCATGCTGCTGTATCACGCGGCCCAGGCGGCACGGCAGCGCAAGTGGGACCGTTTCACGTTCCCGGTTTTCGGCGTTCTTCTGTTGGCGCTGTCGCCCGTGTTTCTGATTCCGGCGCTCAAGCCCGTGCTGATCCCGTTTTTCTGGTTCGTGGCCAAGGCGGGCTTCCTTGTGTTCGTCTTCATCTGGGTCCGCGGCACGCTGCCGCGGTTCCGTTATGACCAGCTCATGCGCTTCGCGTGGACCTTCATGTTCCCGCTGGCGCTGGCGAACCTGCTGGCTACGGGCCTGATCGTTGCGCTGGCGGGCTGATGAGGTTTGAGGGAAGTATATGGACGTTGTGCTCTTCCTCGTCTTTGCCGCGATTGCGGTGGGCTGCGCGCTGAATCTGGTGCTTCAGACGCACCCGATTTCGAGTGCGCTGTCGCTGATCGGCGTCATGGGCTCGCTCGCCGTGCTCTACCTTCTGCTGGGCGGCGAGTTTCTGGCGGCGGTGCAGCTCATTGTCTATGCCGGCGCCATCATGGTGCTGTTCGTTTTCGTCATCATGCTGCTGAACGCCGGCGCCGAGAAGCGGCCCTCGCGCAAGGTGCTGCGCACGGCCGTGGCGCTGCCGCTGCTGTTCACGCTGGCCGGCGTGGCCGCCTACATCCTGGCCACGCAGGTGCCGCGCACGGAAGCGGTGCGATTTGGCGGCTTCACGGCCGGCCCGTATGAGGTGGGCCGGGCGCTGTTCACCACCTGGCTGCTGCCCTTTGAAGTCACCTCGATCCTGATCCTGATTGCGATCGTCGGCGCGGTGGTGCTGGCGCGGAAGGAGATCTGACGCATGCCCGACCTGTCACAGGTTCTTGCTGCCGAGGTGCCGCTGAGCTGGTACCTGATCCTGAGCGTGATCCTTTTCGTGATCGGCGCCGCGGGCTTCCTGGTCCGCCGCAACATCATCACCGTCTTCATGTGCATCGAACTGATGCTGAATGCGGTGAACCTCTCCTTCGTCTCCTTCAGCCACATGCTGAAGAACGTGGATGGCCACATTTACAGCTTTTTCGTGATGGTGGTGGCCGCGGCCGAGGCCGCCGTCGGACTGGCCATCATCCTCACGGTGTTCAAGAACCGCGCGACGCTCGAAATCGACGAAGTCTCTTCGCTGAAGCTCTGACGCGATGCATCATCTCTGGCTCATTCCCGCATTTCCGCTCGCCGGATTCCTGATTAACGGGATCGCCGGGCGCAGGCTGCCGAAGCCGCTCATCAACACGTTCGCCATCGGCAGCGTGCTGTTGTCATTCCTTTGGGTGCTGAAGGTCCTCAGCGGCCTCGAGCCGCTTGAGGCCACTTACACCGAGCGGTACTTCACCTGGATCCAGAGCGGCGCCTTCACCGTGGGCTTCGATTTCATGGTGGACCGGCTTACGGCGGTGATGCTGCTGGTGGTCACCGGCATCGGCCTGCTGATCCACATCTACTCGATCGGCTACATGGCGCACGAGCACGGCTACGACCGCTTCTTCGCCTACCTGAACCTGTTCATGTTCTTCATGCTGGTGCTGGTGCTGGCCGCCAACTATCTGGTGCTGTTCATCGGCTGGGAGGGCGTCGGCCTCTGCTCGTATCTGCTGATCGGCTTCTACTACCTGAAGAAGAGCGCCACGGATGCGGGCAAGAAGGCGTTCGTGGTGAACCGCGTCGGCGACCTCGGTTTCTCGCTGGGCATGTTTCTGACGGCGCTGACATTCGGCTCGCTCGACTTCGCCACCGTGTTCGGCCAGGCGCAGACGGAGGCCGCGGTGTTGAACCCGCAGACGGTGACGCTGATCTGCCTGCTGCTGCTGGTGGGCGCGACCGGCAAGAGCGCGCAGGTGCCGCTCTATGTCTGGCTGCCGGACGCGATGGAAGGTCCGACGCCGGTGAGCGCGCTGATCCACGCCGCCACGATGGTGACGGCCGGCGTCTACATGGTGGCCCGCTCGGCGCCGCTATACAACCTCTCGCCGACGGCGATGGAGGTTGTGGCGGTGGTTGGCCTGATCACCGCCGTGCTGGCCGCCACCATTGGCCTGACGCAGTTTGACATCAAGAAAGTCTTCGCCTACTCCACGGTGAGCCAGCTCGGCTACATGTTCCTTGCGCTGGGCGTGGGCGCCTATTCGGCGGCGGTCTTCCACATCATGACGCACGCCTTTTTCAAGGCGCTGCTGTTTCTTGGCGCGGGCAGCGTGATCCACGCCCTCGGCGGCGAGCAGGACCTGCGGATGATGGGCGGCCTGCGGTCGAAGATTCCGGTGACGTTCACGGTGCTGCTGGCGGCGGCGGTGGCGATCGCGGGCGTGCCGCCATTTTCCGGGTTCCATTCCAAGGACGCGATCCTGCTGGCCGCGCACGCTCATGCGCCGTGGATGTATTGGGTGGGCGTGGTGACGGCGGCAATGACGGCGTTCTATGTTTTCCGCGCCATTTTCCTGTGCTTCTTCGGCACGTACCGCGGGGACGCGCACCCGCACGAGTCGCCGCTGGTGATGACGCTGCCGCTCGGGGTGCTGGCGCTGCTGAGCCTGGCCGGCGGCTACTTCAACGTGCCTCACTATCTGGCGCCGCTGTTTGGCGCGGGCCACGGGGAACATGACGAGAAGCTGGTGGCCATTTCAGTGGCCGCGGGCGTGGGCGGCATCCTGCTGGCGTGGCTGTTCTACGTGGCCGCGCCGAGCCTGCCAGACCGCATCGCCAATGGCCTCGGCGCCCTCTACCGGCTGGTCTACAACAAGTACTACGTGGACGAAGTCTATGACGCGATGATCGTGCTCCCCATCCGCGACGGCTCGCGCGCGCTGCTCTGGGGCGTTGTAGACGCGCGGCTCGTTGACGGGGCGGTGAATGGCGTCGGCTCGCTGGCGCGGGCCGTGGGCGCCGGGCTGCGGCAATGGCAGTCCGGCTATATCCGCCGCTATGCCGCCTGGGTGGTGCTTGGCTCGGCGGCCATCCTTGCAGTGGTGGCCTTCTGGGGAGGAATGCGGTGAACCTGCTCGACATTCTTCTGGTGATTCCGGCGGCAGGGGCGCTGTTGACGCTGGCGCTGCCTGCGGACAACCCGGGCCTGGTGCGGAAATTCGCGCTGTTCGTTTCGCTGGTTGTCTTTCTGTTCTCGCTCGGGCTCATCGGGCCGGTGCGCGCCCATCCGGCCGTCTACAGCTTCGAGACCAACGTCCCGTGGATCGAATCGCCCGCCATCCGGTATCACGTGGGCGTCGACGGGCTCAGCCTCTGGCTGGTGATCCTGTCAACCTTCCTGACGCCGATCTGCGTGCTGGTGAGCTGGCGCCACATCGAGGACCGCGTGAAGGAGTTCCACGCCTTTCTGCTGTTCCTGCTGTTTGGCGTGATCGGGGTCTTCGTGGCGCTGGATCTGTTCCTGTTCTTTGTCTTCTGGGAGGTCTCCCTGGTGCCCATGTACTTTCTCATTGGCATCTGGGGCCATGACCGGCGCATTTACGCGGCGGTGAAATTCTTCCTTTACACGATGGCGGGCTCGGCGCTGATGCTGGCGGCGATGATCTGGATCTTCAACCGCACGGGCACGTTTGATCTGCCGCTGCTCGTGGACATGATCCGGACCGGGCAGCTCCGCTTCACGCCGCAGGAAAGCCTCTGGCTGTTCCTCGCCTTCTTCATCGCCTTTGCGATCAAGGTGCCGCTGTTCCCGCTGCACACCTGGCTGCCGGACGCGCACGGCGAGGCGCCCACGGCCGGCTCGGTGATGCTGGCCAGCGTCCTGCTGAAGCTGGGCACCTACGGTCTGGTCCGCGTGGCGCTGCCGCTGTTTCCCCAGGCGGCGCGGGACAACGCCGGCTGGATCATTGCGCTGGCCATCGCCGGCATCATTTACGGCGCGCTGGTGGCGATGGTGCAGCCGAACATGAAGCGGCTGGTGGCTTACAGCTCGGTGAGCCACCTGGGCTTCGTCGTGCTCGGCATCTTCACCTTCACCCAGACGGGGCTGGACGGCGCCGTCTATCAGATGCTGAATCACGGAATTTCGACCGGCGCGCTTTTCATTCTGGTGGGCCTGCTGTATGAGCGGCGCCACTCGCTCGAGATTGCCGACTATGGCGGCGTCGGCGCGGTGGCCCCCTGGCTGTCGACGATGTTTGTCATCACCTCGCTGGCAAGCGTCGGGCTGCCGATGCTGAACAACTTCGTCGGCGAGTTTCTGGTGCTGCTGGGGGCGGCGCAGGCGAGGTTCCTTTACGCGGTGCTGGCCGGCACGGGCGTCATCCTCTCTGCCGTCTACATGCTGTGGCTGGTTCAGCGGGCCTTCTACGGGCCCGCGCCGGAGCCCGTGCGCCATCATGTGACCGACATGAACGGGCGCGAGTGGGCGCTGGTGATGCCGCTCATCGTGATGATGGTGTGGATGGGCGTCGGCCCGCAGTCCTTCCTGCCTCCCATCAGCCAGCAGAGCCGGCAGACGCTGGAGATCGTGCTCGAAAAGCCGGCCGCACGGAAATCTGCCCAGGAAGTTGCTCATGCCCGTTAGTTTTGTGCCTTCTCCGCAGGAATTATTGCGCTTTTCGCCGGAAATCCTGCTCACGCTGGCGGCGACGGCCCTGATGCTGGCCGAGGCCGTCATGCGGCCGGGCAGCCGAACGCGGCTCGCCGCGCTGGCTTTCATCTCCCTGGCGGCGGCCATTGGGCTGAGCGCCGTGGCAGCGTCTGATCCTGGGCCGGCCTTTTCCAATCTTCTGGTGGTGGACGATTTTTCGACATTTTTCCGCGTCCTTGTCTGCGCCGCGGGAATGCTGGTGGTGCTGATCAGCTCGAATTATCTGAAGAGGGAAGGGCATGAATCCGGCGAGTATTATGCGCTGGTGCTGTTCTCCGTCGCCGGTCAGTGCCTCATGGCCTCGGCCAACGAACTGATCATGCTCTTCATCGGCCTCGAGTGCTCTTCGATCGCCACCTACGTCCTGGCAGGCTACCTGCGGGACGACCGGCGCAACAACGAAGCGGCGCTGAAGTATTTCCTGCTTGGATCCTTCGCGGCGGCGTTCTTCCTCTATGGAATCGCGTGGCTGTGGGGCGCCGCCGGCACGACGTACCTGAGCGAGATCCGCCGCCTGCTGCTGGATCCTCAATCCGGCCTTAACGCGACGGTGGTCTCCGCGGCCGCGGCGCTGCTGCTGGTCGGGCTGGCCTTCAAGGTCTCGGCGGCGCCCTTCCAGATGTGGGCGCCGGACGTGTACCAGGGCGCGCCGGCGCCAGTGGCCGCCTTCCTGAGCGTGGGGCCGAAGGCCGCCGCGTTCGCGATGTTCCTGCGGATCCTGATGACCATTTTTGTCCCCTTCCGCGACAAGTGGGAGCCGGTGCTGTGGGCCGTCGCCCTGGCCACGATGGTCATCGGCAACTTCGCCGCGCTCTGGCAGACAAACGTGAAGCGCCTGCTGGCCTACAGTTCCATCGCCCACGCCGGTTACGTGACCGTGGCGCTGACAGCGATGTCCGACGCAGGCGCGGCGGCGGCCATGTTCTACCTGGCCGCGTACGCGCTGATGAACATCGGCGCCTTCGCGGTGGTGACCCACGTGGCCGGACAGGGCGAGCGCCACGTCGAGCTGGCCGACCTCGCCGGCCTCAGCCGCCGCTCCCCGGCCATGGCGGCGATCCTCTCCATCTTTCTGCTCTCGCTCACCGGCGTGCCGCTCACGGCAGGCTTTTTCGGGAAATTTTATATTTTCAAGGCGGCGCTCGATTCCAACCTGGTCTGGCTGGCGATTCTTGGACTGCTCAACAGCGCGGTTGCAGCGTATTATTACCTGCGGATCATTGTGGTGATGTACATGCAGGAGCCTTCGCAGGGCCTGCCCGAGCTGCCTGCGGCGGCGCCGGGCATCCGCTGGGCGCTGGTAGCCTCCGTGGCGGGGACGTTCGTGCTCGGCGTAGCGCCCTCGCTCGTTCTGGACTACGCGGTCGCCAGCGCGCCGCTGCTGCGGTAAGCACCCGGCGAAAAGCGTTCGATTTCAGGTTGGAAAATGCTACCGGATGCGGTGGCTTTTTCCTTTCAATGTGCCGGAAATCCTGCGGAATTTCAGGTCGCAGACGGATTAAAGAATCAGCATGCAGTCGCCGTAGCTGAAGAAACGGTAGCGGTGCTCCACTGCGTGCCGGTAGGCTGACAGGATCAGGTCCTTGCCGCCGAAGGCGCAGACGAGAAGCAGCAGGCTTGATTTCGGCAGGTGGAAATTGGTCAGCATCGCATCCACGGCGCGGAATTCAAAGCCCGGATAAATGAAGAGATCCGTCTCACCCTCCTGAGGGGCCATTCCGCCGTTGCGGACGGCCGATTCGAGCGTACGCACGACTGTCGTGCCGACGGCAATGCGCCGTTTGGCCGCGGCCAGCTTCGCGGCCGTCTCCGGCGGAATGGAGTAGCGCTCGCTGTGCAGGCGGTTTTCTTCGACCGTGTTGCTGAGCAGCGGTTGGAACGTGCCGAGCCCCACATGGAGCGTCACCGGAGCGATTTCTGCTCCGGCTGCGCGGCAGGCGTTCAGCACTTCGGGCGTGAAGTGGAGTCCCGCGGTCGGCGCGGCGGCAGATCCGCGTTGGCGTGCGAAAACCGTCTGGTATCGCTCGCGGTCCACACGCTCATCCGGACGATGGATATACGGCGGCAGCGGCACATGCCCGATGCGTTCAATCTCTTCATCCAGGTCGCCTTCGCAGTGGACGCGCACCAGCCGTTCGCCGCGCACTCGCGTCTCCAGGATCTCCACCGACAGCCTCTCCGAGATCCGGACGCGCGCCCCTTCGTGAAGGTGGCGGCCCGGGCGGACCAACGCCGTCCAGAGCGTGCGCTCCGGATTCTGAGGAGTGAGAAGGAAGATTTCGACCTCGCGCGAATAGCCTTCCTTGCGCCCGTAGAGACGGGACGGGATGACGCGCGTGTCGTTGATGACGAGGCAATCGCCCGGGCGAAGAAACCGGGGCAGGTCGCGGAAATGCCGGTCCTCGAATCGTCCCGAGGCGCGATCGACGACCAGCATGCGCGAGGCGGCGCGATCGGCCAGCGGCGCCTGTGCAATCAATTCATCCGGAAGGCGATAATCGAAGTCAGAGAGCTGCATCGGAACTGTACCACATGGCTCGCGGAGGCGTGAGCCACTCTCACAATATACCCGTTTGGATACGCATGCCGTTTATCCTTGGAATCGAAACCTCCTGCGATGAGACCGCCGCGGCGGTGGTGGCGCGCGATGGCGAAGTGCTGTCGAGCGTTGTGGCCAGCCAGCTGGACGTCCACGGCAGATATGGCGGCGTGGTGCCGGAGCTGGCCTCGCGGGAGCATCTGCGCGCCATCGTGCCTGTGGTGCGGCAGGCGATGCAGGAGGCCCACTCTTCGTGGGCGGACCTCGGCGCCGTGGCTGCCACCGCCGGGCCGGGTCTCGTCGGGTCCCTCCTGGTGGGTTTGACGTTCGCGAAGGCGATTTGTGCCGTGCGGCGGTTGCCGCTGATTGGCGTCAATCATCTGGAAGGGCACATCCACGCGGTCGTTCTGGATGCAAAGAGGTCGGGAGAAGAGATTGAATTGCCGGCGCTGGCGCTGGTGGCCAGCGGCGGCCACACGCACCTGTTTTACTGGCCGGGCGGAGAACAGTACCAACTGCTTGGAAGGACGCGCGATGACGCAGCCGGCGAGGCCTTTGACAAGGTGGCGAAACTGCTTGGCTTCGGCTATCCGGGCGGGCCGGTGCTGGACCAGATTGCACCCTATGGCGATCCGCAAGCGGTGCCGCTTCCGATGGCCAGAATGAAGGGCAACGCGCTCGACTTCAGCTTCAGCGGACTCAAAACGGCGGTGCTCCGGTGGGTCCAGTCGCGCCAGATGCAGACCGAAATCGCGGCGCGGCGCGAGCTGCTGAAGCGGAATCCGCGTCCGACCCTGGAAGAGTGGCTGTCGGTGACGCCGCAGGCCACACGGAACGTGGTGGCCGCGTTTCAGCGCGTTGTGGTGGAGGAACTGCTGAAGCGCGTCGAGAAGGCGCTGGAAGACACCGGCGCGCGCAGCGTGATCATCTCCGGCGGTGTTGCGTGTAATGCAGAGCTGCGGCGCGCGGCGCGCAGCGGGCGGCTGCCCGTCCCGGCTTACTTCCCCACGCCGCATCTTTCCACGGACAATGCGGCGATGATCGCCGCCGCGGCATGGCCGAAGTTTGAGCGCGGCGAATTTGATGATTTCTCGCTGAAAGCGCAGGCGAATCTCGCGCTCGCATAGCGGGCGCGGCACGGGGCGCAGTGGCGGCCGAGGATTCGCAGAGTCTGGCGAGAGTCCGCCAGGGGACCGCTCGCGCGGCGGCGGGCTCAGACTGAGCCGCGTGCACGGACACGTTTCAGGGAACCAGCGGCAAACGGGTCCAGCGTCTTTCGCTGCGGGAAAAAAGCGGAGGGCGGTTTGTGAGGACCGCCCTCCGCTCTTAGGAAGGAAGGAGCGCTTACTTCTCAATCCGCATCGCGTAGAACGAGCGGTAGACGAACGTCATCGAGATGAGGAGGAAGACAACGGCGAGGGCGTGAGTCAGCGCCGACTGGCCCTGATTGCGCAGGCTGACGGCGAGCTCCACTGCGAGCAGGCCGAACAGCGTGGTGAACTTGATGGTCGGGTTCATTGCCACCGAGGAGGTGTCCTTGAACGGGTCTCCCACCGTGTCGCCGACCACCGTGGCCGCATGCAGTTCGGTGCCCTTGGCCTTCATCTCGGTCTCAACGATCTTCTTGGCGTTGTCCCAGGCGCCGCCGGCGTTGGCCATGAAGATGGCCTGGAACAGGCCGAAGATCGCGATGGCGATCAGGTAACCGATGAAGAAGAACTCCTCCATGAAGGCGAAGGCGAGCGTTCCGAAGAAGACGGCGATGAAGATGTTGAACATGCCGCGCTGGGCGTATTGGGTGCAGATCTCGACCACCTTCTTCGAGTCGGACACGCTGGCCTTGGTGGTGCCTTCCAGCCTGATGTTGCGCTTGATGAACTCCACCGCGCGGTAGGCGCCGGTGGAGACGGCCTGCGAGCTGGCGCCGGTGAACCAGTAGATCATCGCGCCGCCGGCGATGAGCCCAAAGAAGAAGGGCGCATGGAGGATGGACAGGTAGCCGACGCGGTCCGGCGAAAGGCCGTCGGTGAGGGCCACGATGATCGAGAAGATCATCGTTGTCGCGCCGACGACGGCCGTGCCGATCAGTACCGGCTTCGACGTCGCCTTGAACGTATTGCCCGCGCCGTCGTTCTCTTCGAGGTTGTCCTTGGCTTTCTCAAACTGCGGGCGGAAGCCGAACTGGCTTTCGATCTCGCTCTCGATGCCCGGGAGCTGTTCGATGGTGGACAGCTCGTAGACGGACTGCGCGTTGTCGGTGACCGGCCCGTAGGAGTCCACCGCGATCGTCACCGGGCCCATGCCAAGGAAGCCGAAGGCCACCAGGCCGAGCGCAAAGACCGCCGGAGCCATCATCAGCGAGGCCAGGCCCATGGTGGACATCCAGTAAGCGATCGACATCAGCAGCAGAATGGCGAAGCCGAGCCAGTAGGCGGAAAAGTTGCCGGCGATGAAGCCGGACAGGATGTTGAGCGACGAGCCGCCCTCCTCGCTGGCTTTCACGATCTCGCGCACATGGCGCGAGCCGGTGGACGTGAAGACCTTGACGAACTCGGGGATCAGCGCGCCGGCCAGCGTGCCGCAACTGATCACCGTCGCCAGCTTCCACCACAGCGTCGTGTCGCCCTTCAGCTCGGGGATCATCAGGTAGCTGACGACATAGGTGAGCGCGATCGACAGCAGCGAGGTGATCCAGACGAGGTTCGTGAGCGGCTGCTCGAAGTTCATCTTGTCGGCGTCGCCATAACGGGCGCGGGCCAGGATGCCGTTGATGAAGTAGCTGACGCCCGACGAGATCACCATCATCACGCGCATCGTGAAGATCCACACCAGGAGCTGCACCTGGATGGTCTGCCACGCGGGCCCGGCCACGCGCTCGTTGATGCCGAGCAGGATGAAGCTGATCAGCGCCACGCCGGTGACGCCGTAAGTTTCGAAGCCGTCGGCCGAGGGACCGACCGAGTCGCCCGCGTTGTCACCGGTGCAGTCGGCGATAACGCCCGGATTGCGCGCGTCGTCTTCCTTGATCTTGAAGACGATCTTCATCAGGTCCGCGCCGATGTCGGCGATCTTGGTAAAGATGCCGCCCGCCACGCGGAGCGCCGCCGCGCCCAGCGATTCGCCAATGGCGAAGCCGATGAAGCACGGCCCGGCCAGGTCACCGGGGATGAACAGCAGGATGAACAGCATCAGCAGCAGCTCGACCGAGATCAGCATCATGCCGATGCTCATGCCTGCCTGAAGCGGAATGTCATAGCAGGGGAAAGCCTTGCCCCGCAGGCTGGCGAACGAGGCGCGCGAGTTGGCAAATGTGTTCACCCGCATGCCGAACGCCGCCACGCCAAAACTGCCGCCGATGCCGATCACGCTGAACAGCAGGATGATCGCCACCCGGTAGGCTTCCATCTGCTGAAGCAGGCCGAAGTAGAAGACGATGATGACGGCAATGAACAGCTCCAGGATCAGCAGGAACCTGCCCTGCGTCGCCAGGTAGGTCTTGCACGTCTCATAAATCAGCTCGCTGACTTCAAGCATGGATTTGTGCACCGGCATGTTCTTCAGCCGCATGTAAATCGACAGGCCGAACAACAGGCCGAGCGCACACACCACCAGGCCGATCATCAGCAGGCTGCGGCCGCCGATGCCGAAAAACGTGGCCTGGTTCAGGTCCGGCAGCACGAGGCTCGCCTCGCCGCCCCCGTGATGCGCCGGCTGCGCCCAGGCCGGCAGCGCACCGGCTGCGATCGCCACCATGAGCAGCAGGAGCCATGCGCCCGTGCGCCTGAGGGCGCCTGCTGCGCCGTTTGCCAATACCTGCCGCAAAGAATTGCGCAGGCTCTCCGTGGGTACCATCAGGTCAATCCTCCCGGTTGTTCGGAAAAATAGCTCCGCGCGCGGCCTGGGCCTGCCGCGCCGGGTGATCAGGTCTGAAAGAGTGTAACAAAAGAGGCCCAAGAATCACTATATCGGACGCCTGTATCTGCAATCAAGACCAGCGCGCACGGATTCTGCACACTCGCGTACTGAAATGCCAATGAGGGGACGGCCTTCCCAAAGACCGTCCCCCCAGAGATCCCTTGCAACTGAAGCCGGCAGCCCGTTATGAGCACCCTCTCCCGAGCTTGAGCTTCTTGGGCGACGTCTTGCCCGGCGCTGGCGCGGCCGGAGGCGCCGGGGCGGGCGCTGCCGTTTTGGCGCCTTCCTTCGAGGGTTGCCCGGAGCCGCCCAGGAACTGTTCGCGCAGGGCCTTCGCCTGTTGATATCCGGCCGGCTGCGGATTCTCGCCGCGGAGGCTCTGCGGCGTCAGCACCTGGTCCCACCAGCCGGTGATCCCGTCCTTGAGCGAAAGTGCGCGATAGCCTTTCATGCTCAGCAGCAGTTGAGTCTGGGCCGGGTGGCCCATGCCAAGCCCGTAGACGACGATCGTCTTGCTGCGGTCGAGCTGTTTCAGGCCGTCAGCGGTGAACAGTTGCGTCAGCGGGATATTGATCGCGGTGGGAATGTGATAGTCGTCGTATTCCCAGGGGTCGCGCAGGTCGATGAGCTGGTAGTCCTGCCGCTTGTCCAGAATCCAGCGGGCAAGCTCCAGAGGCTGCACGTGGTCCTTTTCCGTGACCATGGCTTCGACCACCGCTTCGGGCGAAGCCGGATTCATCCCGGGCGCGGAGACCACGGCCGACACGGCCGCCAGGGCCACGGCCGCCGCCAGCACCGCTGCCGCCGCCAGGGTCTTGCCCGTAACATTACACTCGATCTTCACTTCGTCCTCCCGTATGTCTTTTCAAAAAGCCGCCATTTGCCCTCGCTCAGCTCAGCCACCGCGAAGGCGGCCAGCGCCACTGCGGTGACGGCCAGCGCCACCGTTCCCGTCGTCGTTCCAAATACCTGGGGCAGCGTCAGCGGGCCCCGCGCCCCGCTGGACAAAAACCCTTCCATGCCCGGCTCGACCAGGCCGAAAGCGAAGATGCCGGCGAAGATCCCGGCCAGGAAGAAGAACCCGTCCAGCTTGCCGGTAGCGGCGGCGACGACGCTGGTGCCCGGACAATATCCGCCAAGGATAAACCCTGCGCCCAGCAGCAGACCGCCGACGAGCTGAGGCCAGAGGTACGTTTCCGGGATATAGACGGCTCCCATGTCGAGGATGCCGGCCAGCGAGAGCCATCCCAGGCCCAGCATGGCCACGACAATGGCGCCGAACATGACTTTCAGCACGCTCCAGTCACGGAAATAAAACTGGCCCGTCAGCCGGATGGCGCTGGAAAAACCGGCCCTTTCCAGGAAAAAGCCGAACAGAAATCCGATCAGAATGGAAACCGGGACGAATAGCCCGGTCGGCAGATTCAGGGGAAAAATTGCGTTCACAGCCACAGCCTCCTCACCAGATATGCGCCGATGAATCCGGCGGCGAACACAGAGAGCATGAAGACGAATGCGCCGGCCGAGAGCGTGGCTCCTCCGCTGAGCGCCAGCCCCGAGGTGCAGCCGCGCGCGATGCGCGCGCCAAAGCCGGAGAGCGCCCCGCCGGCGAAGGCCAGCGCCCACCGGGTCCTCTCAGAGACGAACGGCCCGCGGTCCGTCGACCAGCGCAGCCGCCCGGCGAGCCAGCCCGAGACCAGCCCGCCCAAAGCGGCCCCGACGAGCTCGAAGACAAGGAAATCCATGAGCACGGGCGTGCCGGGCTGAACATAGCGGCCCCAATAGGGGTGAGCCGAGGCATACCCGGGCGCTGCCACCGAGAGCAGAAACGCCAGGTAGCGGGTGAAGCCGCCCGATGCGCCCAGCCCCTGGCCGACCAGGAGGAAGGTCGCCAGCAGCGTCAGGCCGAGTCCCAGGGCGGCGGGATAGGCCGGCCAGTATTCCTTCATTCGGAGCGCCTGCCAGAGGCGCGAGGGCCGTGCAGAAATGTCTTCGATTTCCGGCAGTCCGGCCGCATGTTTCTGTTCCAGCATTTTGACCTCTTCCCACCATTTCCGGTGATGTTTGTAGGCGAATTCTTCCGGCACGACGCCGGTAATCATGGAAAAGAATGCAGGCTTTTCTTCAGGAAAGACGGCGCCCATATAAACATGGATCATCAGCCCGCTCACCACCACGGCCACCGAGAAGAAGTGAACCACCACTGCCCAGCCCACCACCACGGGCGACCCCCAGTGGAACGCCATCACCACGCCGCTGACGGCGATCAGCGGCAGCATCGCATACACGGTCAGCGCGAACAGCTTCTGGCCGGCGTTGTAGATGCCTTGGGGCGGCAGCGGCTCGTTGGACCTGCCAAGAATCCGCAACACGCGGATGCGCAGCCACTGCCAGTCGTCGCGGTCGAGCGCGATCTCGCGTTCCAGCACCTCGCGGTGCAGGTAGGTGCGCCATCCGAAGATCCCGTACACCAGAAACACGGTCACCCAGGTAAGGCCCACCGCGATGTGGAACCGCAGCAGGTTGGCGCGCGTGCCGAAGACGTCGCTCATCAGGGTGATGAACCACTGCGGCGCGAAGCGGAAGTGTTCGCTCTGAATGAGCGCCGCGCCTGTGGTCAGCTCCATCAGCCAGACGAACGCGTTGAACCAGTGCAGCAGCATGATCGCCACATGGTGCTTCTTAATCATCCGCTGCGAGGAAACTGGCGAAATGACGGCCGGATTAGTCATCAAACTGGCTCTCCCCCTTCCTGAGCTGGTTGAAGAACGCCACCGCCTGCCCGAGGAACGTTGTGCCCACCATGAGCAGGGCCAGCGGCTTCAGCGCGCGCTCCCACCACTGTCCGGCGGTGGGCATCCGCGGCTTGCGCGGCGGGAACATCCCGGCGATGAGGTCGGGTTCGCCCTTCGATCCGACGTAGTAGACGTTCGGCCCCACGGCCACGTCAGCGCTTTCGATCCGTTTGGCGCCTTTGCCGTAAACCAGCCGGTAGACTTCGCTGTTCGGGTCCTCAAGATCGCCGAAGAACTTCGCGTGGGCCGTGCAGGTGGTGACGCAGGCGGGCTGGAGGCCGCGCTCCAGGCGGCCGGCGCAGAAATCGCACTTGTCCACTTTTTGGGTGACCGGATTAAAGTAGCGGGCCTCGTAGGGGCAGGCGTCGACGCAGAAGCCGCAGCCGATGCAGAGATTCCTGTCGATCTTCACGATGCCGTCGGCGCCCTGATAGGTGGCGCCGGAGGGGCAGGGCTTCACGCACGGGGGATCATCGCAGTGATTGCACTGCGCCACATAGAACGCCGAGCGAAGGTTCGGGAACACGCCGACGGCGCCTGTTGGCAGCACGCGCGTGCGGGCAAAGCCCGGCGGCACGTCCCATTCGCTGTTGCAGGCCGCGGTGCAGGCCTGGCAGCCCACGCACTTCGTCAGGTCGGTGACCATTGCATAGCGGGCCATGGCTCAGCTCTCCACCTCCTGCGCCGGCTTCGGCCGGACGAAGTTGACCCGCATGCCGGTGCCGCCCATCAGCGGGTCGACGGCGACGCGCGTGATGAGCCCGGTGTCGGAGGCGCCGCGCCGGTTGGCCCGGCGCAGCCCCGGCGCCTCCTGGCCAAAGCCGTGGACCATGTAGAGGCAATCCTTGCGGATTCCCTGCGTGGTGCGGAGCAAGACGGGCAGGCTCCTGGCGCCGTCCTGATTTTCGAGCACCACGCGGTCGCCGTCCCGCAGGCCGAAGGCGCGCGCCGCGTCCGGGTGGACCCAGGCGGCGTTTTCATCCATCAGGCCGTCCAGCAGCGCGTTGTTCTCGGTGCGCGCGAAGCTGTGCACCGGCGCACGTCCATACAGAAGCCGGAGCCAGCCGGGCGGCGGATCGGCGGGAGGACGGTAGACGGGCATCGGATCATGGCCCAGCTCCTTGAGCGTTTTCGAGTAGAGCTCGATCCTGCCGCTCTCGGTGGGAAACAGCGGGCCGTCTTCGGGCTTTCTCAGCTCAATGTAAGGGCGCCCCTCGAAGGAGACGGCGCCGCGGGCCTTGAGCTCTTCCAGGCGGACGCCCATTGGCTCGATGATCTTTGCCAGATGCTCATCGGGGTTCTTCCACGGGAACCACGCTTCCAGGCCCAGCCGCCGCGCCAGCTCTTTGGCGATCCACCACCCCGGGCGCGTGTCATGGAGCGGCGGCACCGCCGGCTGCCGCAGGGCGATGAACGGCCGTTCGGCGGTTTCCACAATGTGCGGCGCGTCGTAGCGTTCCAGGTATGTGGCCTCGGGGAGGACAAGGTCCGCGTACAGCGTCTGCTCGACAGGCAGGATGTCGACAACCACCATCAGCTCAAGCTGGCCGATGGCGGCCAGCGTGCGCTCCCGCTGCGGGATGGACTCGAGCACGTTCTGTCCATAGACAATCCAGCCTTTGATCGGGTACGGCTCGCCGGTCAGCGTGGCCTCGATCAGGCCGTTGGTGACGCCCTGCTCCTCGCTGGCCAGGGGAAATTTTTCGCCTGCTCCATCGGCGCGTCCGCGTTTCGGTTCGGGGAAGGGCGGCAGCCGGAAACCTCCGCGCGGAAACGAGGTAGGCAGCATGATTCCGCCCTGGCGGCCGTAAGCGCCCAACAGCGCGGTGAGGATCGCCATCGCACGGGCCCGCTGCGTGTCATCTCCATACCAGGTGACGTGCCGGCCGGGATGGACCAGCACGGCGGGTTTGGCGGCGCCCATGGCTCGTGCCGTCTCGCGGATCAGCGCCGCCGGCAGCTCGGTTTCTTTCGACGCCCACTCCGGCGAGTAGGGGCGCACATGCTCGCGGAGCTCCTGGAGCCCGGTGGCGTAGCGCGCCAGATATTCCCTGTCCTCGAGATTCTCGTTCAGCAGGACATGCATCCAGGCGAGCAGCAGCGCGATGTCCGTTCCCGGGCGGATGGGCAGCCACCAGTCGGCCTTTCCGGCGGCGGTGGAGAAACGCGGGTCCACGACGATCAGCTTCGTGCCGCGCGCGAGCCCTTCAGCAAACTGCGTGATCTGCGAAGTGAAGACGTTCTCACCCAGATGCGAGCCAATCAGCACCACGACCTTCGCGTGCGCCAGATCGAGCGGCTCGGGCGAGCCCAGCCCGCGGCCGAAGGTAAGCGCATAGCCGACTTCCCTGGGGCCGCGGCACTGCGCGAAGGCCGGCTCGGCCGAGTTCGGCGTTCCGTAGGCCTTCATCAGCGTGGCGAAGAACGTGGACGCCACGCCGTGCGGGAAAAACGCCACCGATTCCGGGCCGTACTTCTGCTTCAGTTCGGTGAGCCGCGCCGCCAGCCAGTCGAGCGCCTCCTCCCAGGAGACGTCGCGGAAACGGCCTTCGCCGCGCTCGCCCACACGAAGCTGGGGCCGCTTCAGCCGGTCCGGGTCATAGAGCGTGAAGTGACCGGCATTGCCGCGCGCACACAGCCGACCCTGTGTCAGCGGGTGCTGCGGATTTCCCTCAAGCCGCGTGACCTTGCCGTCCTGGACCTTGGCCAGCACGCCGCAGCGCCAGAAGCACATTTCGCAGTTGGTGGCCACCTGGAGGGCGGGACGCCCGGCCCGCTGGCCCGGAGTGGTGACGGCTCGCGCGCTCTCCGCCGCCGCTGCCGCCGCGGCGGTGCCGCGAAGCCAGTCCCTCCGGCTGATGCCATTGCTCATTGGAGTGTCCCTCAAATTTAAGAGATTTAAGTCCCGTTTATTGGTGACAGTTCTGCGATGCAGGTCCTGCGTGGCGGCCGGCTGTGATATCGTCTTTTACGTCATGAAGACACACGAGCTTTCCCGCCGGTCTTTCCTCGCCGCCGCCGGCGCTGCGGCGGCGCTGCCAACCGTTGCCCAGAAAAAGCGTCCCCTGGTCGGGCTCGAGATGTACTCGGTCCGTCAGGAAATGGCCAAGGACATCTTCACCCCCGTGCGCACCGTGGCCAGGATGGGTTACGAGTGCGTGGAGTTCTACGGTCCGTACATCAACTGGACCATGGACCAGATCAAGGAGATGCGCAAGCTCCTGGACGAGCTGAACCTGAAGTGCCTGTCCACGCACAACGGCGCCAACAACCTGCTGCCGGAAAACATGGCGAAGACGATCGAGTGGAACCAGACGCTCGGCAGCAAGTACATCATCATGGCCAGCGCGGGCAAGGTGGAGCCGACGGCCGACGGCTGGAAAAAGGTCGCGGATGTGCTCACCAAGGCCGATGAGATCGCCCGCAAGTCCGGCCTCTCGGTCGGTTATCACAACCATCAGATGGAATGGCGGCCGGTGGAAGGGCAGAAGCCGCTGGAAATCATCGCGAAGAACACGCCCCAATCGGTGATCCTTCAGCTCGACGTTGGCACCTGTGTGGAGACGGGTAACGATCCGGCGGCATGGATCCGCTCCAATCCCGGCCGGCTGAAGTCGATCCACTGCAAGGATTGGTCCAAAGAGAAGGGCTACCGCGTGCTGTTCGGCGAGGGCGACTCGCCATGGAAAGCGATTTTTCAGGCGGCCGAGTCCGTCGGCGGCGTTGAGTTTTACCTGATTGAGCAGGAAGGCTACGACCTGCCACCGTTTGAGACGGTGGAGAAGTGCCTCGCCAATTTCCGGAAAATTCATTCGAGCTAAGGCGGCTCCTCGGCGGCGCCGCCCGTACGGGCGGCGCCGCGCTTTACTTGCCTGCTCTTGCCTCTCCCCGCCCTGCGGTATCCTCATCCTTCAGGCACGCCCATGAACCTCACCGCGCTCGACTGGCTGATCGCCGCAGGATCCCTCCTCATCTGCTTTACGCCCGCGCTCTTCTTCGGCAAGCGCTCCGGAAAGAACACGGCGGAGTTCTTCGCCTCCGGCCGTTCCGTGCCGTGGTGGCTCGCGGGCCTGTCGATGGTCGCCACGACATTTTCCAGTGACACGCCCAATCTGGTGACCAATTTTGTCCGCACGCAGGGCGTGGCCGGCAACTGGCAGTGGTGGGCGTTCACGCTGACGGGCGTGGCGACGGTGTTCTTCTACGCGCGTCTGTGGCGGCGCTCCGGCGTGCTTACGGATCTCGAGTTTTACGAGCTCCGCTACGCCGGCAGGGCGGCCAGCGCCGTGCGCGGGTTCCGCGCGGTGTATCTGGGCTTCTTTTTCAACTGCATCATCATGGCCAGCGTCAATCTGGCCGCCTGCAAGATCGCCGGCATCCTGTTCGGATTCGAACGCTGGCAGACGCTGCTGGTGGTGGGTCTGCTGAACGTGGTCTTCGCGGCGCACTCGGGCCTGTGGGGCGTTCTGGTCATCGACATGATCCAGTTCTTCATCATGATGGGCTCGGTGATTGCGGCTGCTTATTTCGCGGTCAGGCTGCCCCAGGTGGGCGGTCTCACGGGCCTGGTGGAGAAGGTCAGCGCCATGCAGGGCCCCGGCGGGCTGAACTATCTGAGCCTGTTGCCGGATTTCTCGAGCAACTGGGAGCTGGCCACGGCCGTCTTCATCATGCCTCTGGCCATTCAGTGGTGGGCGGTGTGGTATCCGGGCGCCGAGCCGGGCGGCGGCTCCTATATCGCGCAGCGAATGCTGGCGTCAAAATCCGAAAAAGACGCCCTTGGCGGCACGCTCTTCTTCAACCTCGCCCATTACGTGCTGCGGCCGTGGCCGTGGATGCTTACCGGACTGGCCTCGCTCATCGTTTTCCCCACGCTGGCTGACATCCGGCACGCGTTCCCGAATGTCGACCCGTCGCTCATCGGCCATGACATCGCCTATCCGGCGATGCTCAAGTTCCTGCCTGCCGGCTGGATGGGGCTGATGCTGGCCGGACTGATCGCGGCGAACTCCTCGACGATCCTCACCCACCTGAATTGGGGCGCTTCCTACCTGGTGCATGATTTTTACCGCCGCTTCCTGCGGCCGGGCCGCGACGAGAAGCATTACGTGATGGCCGGGCGCATTTCGACGGTGCTGCTGTTCGTCATCTCTTCCGTGCTCGTGTTTTTCCTCGAGACCGCGCAGGACACCTTCAACATCATGCTTCAGGTGGGCGCGGGCACGGGGCTGCTGTACCTGCTGCGCTGGTTCTGGTGGCGGATCACGGCCTGGTGCGAAATCGCCGCGATGATCAGCTCTTTTGGCATGTCGCTCGTTTTCCTTGCGCTGCGCCGGCACGATATCCGCATCGGCACCCACCAGGAGCTGTTTCTCACCGTCCTCTGCACCACCGTCTGCTGGCTGCTGGTGGCCTATCTGGGCCCTCAGACCGACCGCGAGACGCTCATCCGGTTCTACCGCAAGGTCCATCCGGCGGGCCCCGGCTGGCGGCGGGTGCGCGAGATGGCCGGCATCAGCGAGCAGGAAGCGGCCGCGTGGTCGCAGGCCGACAACATCCCGCTTTCTCTGCTCGGGTGGCTCTCGGGCAGCATCGTCATCTGGTCCGCGCTGTTCACCGTAGGCAACATTCTGTACGGGCGGCTGCACTACGCGGCCGCGCTGGGCGCGGTTTTTCTGGCGAGCGGCCTTGTGTTGATCCGCGTCATCCGCCGGCTCTGGCAATGAGCTCGAGGGCGCCGGCGGAGGGCAGGGCGCGGAACAGCCGTGGTCCGGCGGGACCGCCGTAATAACGGGCTTCGAGCCCGGCGGCGACTCGTTCCACGTCTTCCTCCCGGCAGAGGACGACCGCCGCACCGCCAAAGCCTGCGCCGGTGAGCCGCGCCCCCAGGGCGCCGGCGGCGCGCGCGGCCGCCGTCAGCGCGTCCAGCTCCGGCGTGCTCACGCCGAGCAGGTCCCGCAGGCTTGCGTGGGACTCATCGAGGAGACGCCCGAAGCGTTCGGCATCGGCTTCACGCAGCGCCTGCACCGCCTCACGCACGCGCGCCGCCTCGCCGACAACATGCAGGAAGCAGCGCTGCTCCATCCCTTGCAGCCTCTGCCGCGCCCGGCGTTCCAGCTCTTCGGCGCTTTCCCGTTCGAGCGCCTCTCGAAGACTGGAAAAGCCCAGCCGCGCGGCCGCGCGCTGCCCGGCAAAACGCCGCTCGTTGTACTGCTCGCGCACGGCAGCCGATTTCTCCGCCCGCCGCCCGCTGTCAGCCACCAGAAAGGCCCAGCCTGGCGGAATTGGCGCCGGCGTCACCCGCACGGGGGCAAACTCGACCAGCACGGCGCAGCCTTCGCGCGATGCGAGCACCGCCGCGTGATCCATGCCGCCGCCGCGCGTGCCGACGAAATACTCGCCCTCAGGGAGAATCTCCATCAGCTCCTCAAAACCGGCCTCGATGCCGTTGGCCTGAAGCAGCGCCAGCGTGCAGGCCGTCATCAGCGCGGTGGAAGAAGAAAGCCCTGCGGCCACCGGCAGAGTGGAATGGATCTCGAGCTCGACGCCACGGCGCAGCGGCCAGCGGCCGAGCGCCGCCGCCGCCGCGGCCTTCACGTAGTTGCCCCAGTCGCCTGCCGGCCAGGGCTCCACCGGCGCTGCCAGACGGAACTCGCGCGGGGGGAAGCCCTCGCTGGCGGCGCGGACCACCGGCTCGTCGAGCGCGCGCCAGTCCGCGATGATGCGCCGGTCGAGCGCCACCGGCAGCACCGGCAGGTTGTGGTAGTCGATATGCTCTCCAATCAGATTCACGCGTCCGGGCACGGCCACGCGCCCGGCGGTTGGAGTCCGGCTCAAGATCCTGTCCTCCCTTTTCGTCCCGTCAGCATCCGCCATGCGGCCCGGAGCGCCAGCAGCGGCGCGGCCGCCGTCCACAAAGGATTCAGCTTCCAGGCCTCCTCAAAGCGGAGATGCAGCAGCGCGTGCACGGCCCGCGTGGCTCCGCATCCCGGGCAGCTCATACCGGTGCAGAGGCGGAACGGGCATGGCGGATAGACCGGAGTTGCCGCCGGGTCTGCCGCGAACAGGACAGCCAGGGCAGCGGCGGCGCACGCGGGAAGCAGAAAGCGTTTCATCTCAATGCAGAATTCCCGTGCGCTTCCAGCGCGCTATCCGGGTGAAATGATACTGGAAATAGAGAATATTAAAGAAAAAAGTCAGCACGGCATTAAGCCGAAGTCCGATACTTTCAACCGTATTGTAATGGTGCAGAAGCGAGCGCCGCATGGAGAAGACTCCGAGGAGAAACAGTGCGACTGAGACCGGGATCAACAGCGCCGCCAGCGCCATGACTGCAAGCCCGGGCCGGTCCACGAGAGACGCAAGAAACATCGCCGGGTTCGTCAGGAGCGATACTGCCAGAGAACCAATGAAAAATCCGCGGGCAGGACTTGCAGGATCGATCTTTTTCACAAAATTGGCCTGGACGAAGACCCAGACCAGACCAAAAATACCGCATGTAATCCAGCCGAGCAGCAACACGGCAAGCCAGTGCATCCCGGGCGGTGCAGGCCAGGCGGCGGCTGCCGGGCGCGCGGTTCCCGGTGCATGAACCGCCGCTGGAGGCGGTGGAGCGGGAACGGCCGGAGCCCCGAACACCTGGCTCACGGGTTGCCATTGCGGCATTCCCTGCGTCCAGCACAGATCCGAAGCAAGAATCCTCCCCTCGGAAAGCATCCGGCGGATCTCCTCCTCGGGATACGGTCCGTAGGTCTGTCCTCCCCGGCTGATGAAATACTGCATGACGCCCGTCCCCTCCGGCGCCAGGCGGGCTACCGCTTTCGGCGCCGAACCCGTCCAGTCTATCTCGGCTGCCGGCATGGCGGCGCCACGTAGACTTGGAGTGATGACCCTGCTCGTGGCGCTCCTGCTCGCCGCGGTCCAGCCGCCCGTGGATCCCGAGGCTACGGCCGTCCCGGACCTGGTGGAGATCGTCAGGCTCGATCCCACCATCCGGCTGGACATCCGCTACGCCACCAGCCGCAATTTCCTTGGCCGGCCGGTTTACAGCGAGGCCCGCGCGTTCCTTCAGCGGCCGGCGGCGGAGGCGCTCGCGCGGGCGCACCGGCGGCTGAAAACAAAAGGCTATGGGATTGTCGTTTTTGACGCTTACCGCCCCTGGAGTGTCACGAAACTGTTTTGGGACGCCACGCCCGACGACAGGAAGCGGTACGTGGCCGACCCGGCGAAAGGCTCGCGCCACAACCGCGGCTGCGCCGTCGACGTCTCGCTCTATGAGCTGCGCACCGGCCGGCTCGTCCCGATGCCGAGCGAGTACGACGAGATGACAGAACGCGCCTGGCCGTCCTACCGCGGCGGATCGCGCCGGGCGCGCCGCCTGCGCGACCTGCTGCGCCGCGCCATGGAGGCCGAAGGCTTCACCGTCTACGAGTACGAATGGTGGCACTTCGATTACCGCGACTGGCGCCGCTATCCAATCCTTGACCTTCCCTTCAGCGCCTTGCGCTGAGCCGGCCGCTGCGCTCCATCCAGGCGCGCATCATGCGGGCGAAGTCGCGCACCTTCGGTGAGGTGCGCAGCTCCTCGGCCGTGTAGAGCATCTTGCGGCGCCAGTTGGGATACTCCCAGGTGGTGCCGGGCAGGTTTTGCTGCTCGGTCTCCTTGGTCAGGTCCTCCTGGTTGAGCAGCATCAGCATGGCGGGAGTCATCATCAGGTAGCCGATGATGGCGTTGTGCAGCTCGCCGGTCAGCTCGCTCCAGAAGGCCGCCTCGCGCGGGAAGTCGGCCGGCAGAAATCCGTCACGGACCAGCGCCTCGATCATCCGCCGCTTTTCTTCCGTGCGCTGCTGCTTCTGCTGCTCGTATTGGGCGGGATCCTTCAGAATGCCCGCCTCGCGGCGCACCTCGATGTCGCGGCCCGCCCAAAAGCCGGCCAGCGTCGGCAGGTCGTGCGTGGTGGAGGACACGAGCGCGGTGCGGGGATATTCGGCGCAGGGACGCGGCAGCCCGTCGGGGCCCTTCTCGAAATAAAACAGCCGGTAGCTGAGCATGCCGAAGCGCTCCATCGCCTCGCGCAGCCCGTCGGGCACGGTGCCGAGGTCCTCGCCCACCACCAGGAAGCGCCCACGCACGCTCTCCAGCGCCAGAATGCGGACCAGGTCTTCCCACCGCTCGTTGACGTAGGTGCCCGCCGACGGCGGCATCCCGTCGGGAATCCAGAACAGCCGCCACAGGCGCATCACATGGTCGATGCGCAGCGCGCCGCCGTGGCGCGCGTTGCGGCGGATCGTCTCGGTAAAGAGCCGGTAGCCGTCCTCGCGGTGGGCCTCGGAATTGGGCGGCGGAAACGACCAGTCCTGCCCGCCGGGGGCGAAGTCGTCCGGCGGCGAGCCCACGCGGCAGCCCTCGATGAAGAAGCGCCGGTGCGCCCACAGGTCAGCGCCGCAGCGGTCGGTGGCGAGGGCCAGGTCGTGATAGAGCCCCACCGGCATGCCCAGCCGCAGCGCCAGCCGTTGCACCTTCTCCAGTTGCAGGTCGATCTGCCACTGCACGTACTTGTAGAACAGAACCAGGCGGAAATGTTCGTGGGCGAAGCGGCGCACTTCGGCCGAATCCGGGTCCTGAAAGGCCGGTTCCCACTGCGTCCAGACCCACACGCTGCGGTTCCGCCGGTGCAGCACTTCATCCAGCGCGCTGAAGACCGCGAACTGGTCCAGCAGCTCGCCCTGCGCCGCCATCCAGCGGCGGAAACGCCGCGCCCGTTCGGTGTCGCGCTGCCATTCTTCCCGCCAGAAGCGGCGGAACAGCAGCTTCAGCACGCCCTTCTTGAGCCGCGCCACGCGCTCATATTCGACATAATCCGCCGCCCGCAGCGCCGCCAGCTCGGCCTGAAAGGCGGGCGAGGCCACCAGCGCGCGCGCCGCCGGGCACAGGAGCAGGTCCTCCACCGCCTCGACGTCCAGATAGAGAAAATTCCGGTGGAAGACCGACAGCGGCAGGTAGGGGCTCGTGTTATACGGCTGGCGGTTGTGAATGGCATGCAGCGGGTTGAGCGCGACGAAGCTGGCGCCGAGTTCGTGCGCCGCCCACTCGACAATCGTGGCCAGGTCGGTGAAGTCGCCCGCGCCCCAGTTCCGCGATGAGCGCACGCCGTACAGGCTGATGGCAAGGCCGGCGGCGCGGCCGCCCTGCTCGAGCACGGGCGGCAGCCAGGCACGGTCCGGGGTGACGATCACGCGGCCGGCGGCGCGGCGCTCGCTGCCGTCCGGCAGCGTTACCACCGCCTCCAGATCGTGATATCCGGCGGGCAACGGAACGGGCAGCCGCACCTGTTGCGGCGACTCTTCCACCGTCAGATCCCAGCGGCGCGCCGTGCCGTCTTCCAGATACAGCGCCAGCGCGGCGCGGCTGCCGGCAGGCGCGCGCAACGGGACGCATGGTTCTGCGTCGTTCAAGCTGAGCACCGCCACCGGCTCCAGCGGACGCCGCCCGCGCTGCTCGCGCCTCTGAGCGGCCGAGCGCGCCAGCGCCTCCGGCGACGACGTGTCCAGCCCGAACGAGGCCAGGATCCGCACGAGCGTCTCCTCCGGCACCTCGTGCTGCCGGCCCCAGATGTCCCAATACGTGCGCTGGATGCCGAAATCACGGCAGAGCGATTCGAGGAGGTCCCCCGGGTAGGACTCGCCAGGCATGAGCGAACCTCAATTGTAGCCGGATGACGCCGGCGGCCGGGCGCCGCCCGGCGTGCGGCCGCGCGCCAGCGGCAGCCCCGGCGCACCTGGGCCGCCCTCTGCTTCAATGGCAGAGAGGAGGCCGCCGGATCATGACGACGATGGGGCTGGACGACGTGGAGATCCGCGTCCTCGGGGCGCTCTCGGAAAAAGACCTGGCCACGCCGGAATATTACCCGCTCTCGTTGAGCGCTCTGGTCAGCGCCTGCAACCAGAAGACGAACCGGGAGCCGGTGACGGCCTACGATGAGCCGGCCGTGCTGGCCGCCCTCGACGCGCTGGAACAGAAGGGCTGGGTGCGCCCGGTGACCGAACCTGGCAGCCGCGTGACGAAATACCGCCATCTGCTGGTGGAGCGGCTCGCACTTCGTCCCAGCGAACAGGCCGTGCTCACCGTGCTGCTGCTGCGCGGGCCGCAGACGGCCGGCGAGCTGCGCACGCGGACGGAGCGACTCCACCAGTTTCCGGACCTCGACGCGGTGATGAACACGCTGCGCCGCCTCGCCGAACGGGAACCGGAGCCGCTGGTGGTGCAGATGGAGCGCCTGCCGGGCATGAAGGAAAGCCGCTGGATGCACCTGTTCGGCAGCAATCCTCCGGCAGCGGCCGCCCCCGCGCCAGCTGCCGGCGTCAGCATGGAACAGCGGCTGGAGGCGCTCGAAACGGCCGTCGAACAGATCCGTCAGGAAATGATTCGGTTGCGCGCCCTGGTGGAGGCGATGCGCGCCGGCGCGCCGCCGGCAGACTGAGCGCCGCTTCGCTGCACCTCTCCGGGCGCATGAAGCTGATGGGAGTGACGATGCCCGCAAGATGGCGATGGCTGGCGGCGGCCACGGCCGTGGCGATCCTGTGCGGCGCCCTCTGGGCGGCGCGCTGGCGCCTGATGGCGCTGGCCGGCACGCTGCTCGTCCAGACGGACACGCCCCGGCGCGCCGACCTGATCTTCCTGCTCAATGGCGACCTGGACACACGCCCGCCCGCGGCGGCCGAACTCTGGCGGCAGGGCTACGGCCCGCGCATCGCCATCGCCCGGAGTGAATCCTCGCGCGCCGTCGTGATGGGGCTGGTGCCCAACGCGACCGATCTCACCATCGCCATGCTGGAGAAGCTGGGCGTGCCCCGCGGCCATATCGTCGAAGTCCCCTTTCCCGGAGGCGTCACCAGCACCTTTGACGAGGCGCGCGCCCTCCGCGATCATCTGGCCCGTCAGTCCGCGTCGTCGGTCATCGTCGTCACCAATGCCGTCCACACGCGCCGCTGCCGGATGATCTTCGGCCGCGTGTTCGGCCACGGCCCCGTGCGCTTCCTCTTCTTCGGCGTGCCCGACCGGCGCTACCGGGTGGAAACCTGGTGGGAGAACGAGCACGGCTTCCTCGGCGTGTACAACGAATGGCTCAAGGTGGCGTACTATTGGTGGCGATACTGACCTCCGACGCCACGTCGCGATGACCATGCCCACTGCCACTCCGCCCTCCGGCGATCAACGACCGCAGGGGCCGTTTGGTCGCGGCCGGCGCCTCGTGCTGACGCTGGCGGCGCTGGCTCTGGCTGGCGTTCTGTTGGGCTGGTGGCAGTCCCGCTCCATGCGCCGGCTGGCGCAGGCGCCCATTGCCACCGTCGCTGTCGCCGACTTCTCCTGTTCCGCCGACGCGGATCTGGGCGCTTCATTCAGCCGCGGGCTGCGGCGGCGGCTGGGGCAGGTTCCGGGGCTGGCGGTGGTGCCGGAAGAAGCGATGAAGGCCTTCTCCGGCAGCAGTCCCACGCTCGACGACGTGGCGATGGGGCTCGGCGCCAGCGTTCTTCTCGAGGGCCGGCTCGAACTCCGCGGCGGCCAATGGACGGCCTCCGCGCGGCTGACCGGCGTGGCCCGCGGCCAGACCCTCTGGAGCGGGCGCATCGAGTGCGAAGGCGGGACGCCCGCGGGCTGCGAGCAGCCCATCGCCCGCGCGGTCACGGCCGTGCTTGGCGGGCGCGCTTCCGGTGGGGGAACCTCGCCCGCCGTCCGCTAGGGGGCGCGCTTCGTGCGGCGGCAGGCCGTCAGTGCGCCTTCGGGGTCGAGCGCGGCCGAGCCCTCCTCGATGTGGACGATGCGGCCGTCGGGCCCGATGACGAACGTCGTGCGGTTGGCGATGCCGCTCGCCTCGTTCAGCACGCCGTAGGCCCGGGCGACCTCGCGGCGGGCGAAGTCGCTTGCCAGCGGAAAACTCAGTTTCAGCACCTCCTGCGCCCAGTAGCGCAGCGAGGGCAGGTTGTCGGTGCTGACGCCAATCACCACCGCGCCCGCCTTCTCAAATTCAGCGATACCAGCCTGGTACGCCGTCATCTCCTTCGTTCAACCGCCGGTGAAGGCGGCCGGGAAGAAGGCGACCACTACGGTCTTGCCGCGGTGGGCCGACAGGCGGAACTCGTCGCCGGCGGTGGTGCGGAGCGCGAAGTCCGGCGCCGTGTCGCCGACCTTCAGGTGCGTCTTCGGTGCGGCAGCCGGCTGGCCCAGGGCCACGGCCGCCAGGATCGGGATCAGAATCCCAGCACGCATGGAGCCTCCTCGTCGGCCGGCGGAGTTGGACACCTCCGGCCGCGCCGCCAGCATACCACAACCGCATTTTCCCTCTCCCGCCGCCCCCTCTTTCCGATAAGAGCCTTGGGCGCGCCCAGGTGAACGCCTTCGGCGCGAATCCCGAACAGAAAGGACATGGGGCAGATGGTGAAAGGCGCGGAGACGGCGCGTCCGCAGGCGGCGGGCCGTCAGGGCAAGTACCTGGTGTTCCACCTCGGCCGCGAGGAGTTTGCCGTGGCGGTGCTGAAGGTGCGCGAGATCATGGGGCTTCAGGAGATCACCGAAGTCCCGCAGACGCCCCACTACGTGCGCGGCGTCATCAACCTGCGCGGCAAAGTAATCCCGGTGGTCGACCTGCGGCGCAAGTTCGGCATGCCGGACACGGAGGCGACCGCGCGCACCTGCATCGTCGTCCTCCAGGTGCGGCGACGCGCGGGCGGCGACCCGCTGCTGATGGGCGTCATCGTCGACGGTGTCAGCGAGGTGCTCACCATCCACGAGCAGGACATCGAGGACACCCCTTCCTTTGGCGACGGCGTCGAGCTGCCATACGTGCTCGGGCTCGCCAAGGTGAAGGGGCGGGTGAAGATCCTGCTCGACATCGACCAGGTGATGACGGCGCAGGAGCTGGCCGGGCTCGAGCATCTGCCAGTGGGCGAGGAGGCGGCGCCGGCGGAGGCCTGAGGCGGCGCGCCGCTGCGGGAGGGTTTTTCAGAACGGATTTCAGCGAGCAAGGAAAGGGACAGGAAGATGTCGATTTCGAAGAAAAATCTTGGCAGCAAGATCTATCTGAGCCTCGGGCTCGTGGGTGCGTTCCTGCTGCTGGTGGGCGGCGTGTCGATGTACAGCATCTCGGAGCTGCGCAGGCTGCTGGAGAGCTCGGCCGTGCGCGAGACGCGCAAGATCGAGCTGGCCACGAGCGTCAGCCAGCAGGTGGCCGCCGGGCAGGCGGCGCTGCGCGGGGCGCTGCTGGCCAGCATGACCGGCGACGCCGCCGGCGCGCGTGCGTCGCAGGACCAGATGGAGGAGGCGGGCCGCACGATTGCGGCGGCGCTCGGCGAACTCGAGCCTCTCATCGAGACGGCCCAGGGCCGGGAGGCGCTCGGGCGGATGAAGGCGGCGACGGAGGACTGGAGCCGCCAGACGCGCATCTTTGACGGCCACCTGACGGCGCAGCGCTACGACGAGGCGACCCGGATGGAGGCGGCCGTGTTCCGTCCGCTGCTCGGGCAGATGCAGAAGGCCGCCGGGGATCTGGTGCGGTTGCAGCGCGCCCGGATGGAGGAAGCGTCCGGCTGGGCCACGAGTCAGGCGCGCCTCACCCTGTGGCTGGAGCTGTTGCTCGTGTTGTGCGGCGCGGCGGTGGCGGCGGCCGCCTTCTGGGTGATGCGCGGGGCCAACCGGACGCTGCGGCGGATTGCGGCGCAGATTGCCGACGGCGCGCGCCAGGTGGCGGGCGCGGCGCAGCAGGTCTCCAGTTCGGCGCAGGCGCTGGCGCAGGGCTCCAGCGAGCAGGCGGCCTCGCTCGAGCAGACCTCGGCCTCGACCGAGGAGCTGAACTCGATGACGCAGAAGAACGCCGAAAACGCCTCGCTGGCGGCGGGCGAAACCGAGAAGGCGGACCAGCTTCTGAAGGAGACCAACGAGAAGCTGGACCAGATGATCGAGTCGATGAAGGAGATCAACGCCTCGAGCGAGAAGATCAGCCGCATCATCCGGGTGATTGACGAGATCGCCTTCCAGACGAACATCCTCGCGCTGAACGCGGCCGTGGAGGCAGCGCGGGCCGGCGAGGCGGGCATGGGCTTTGCGGTGGTGGCCGACGAGGTGCGCAACCTGGCGCAGCGCTGCGCGCAGGCGGCCAAGGACACCTCGGACCTGATCGAGGAATCGATCGTGCGATCCAACGAGGGCAAGCTGCGACTGGACGAGGTGGCGGCCTGCATCACGCGCGTCTTCGAGAACGCCTCGAAGATCCGGGTGCTGACCAACGAGGTGCACATGGGCAGCCAGGAGCAGGCGCGCGGCATCGAGCAGATCGCCCGGGCGGTGGCGCAGATGCAGCAGGTGACGCAGTCGACCGCGGCCAGCGCCGAGGAGAGCGCTTCGGCCGGCGAGGAGATGTCGGCGCAGGCGCAGCACCTCCAGGCGGCGGTTGAGAAACTGCGCGAGCTCGTCGGCGCCGGCGAGGACGAGGGCCTCAATGCCGGATCTCCGGCCGAGCCACCGCGGCGGGCGGCGGCTTCGGCGGCGCGTCCGGTGGGCGTGAGGACGGCGGCGCGGAGGGAGATCCCGCTCGAAGAGGAGTTCCGCGACTTCTGAGGCGCACCGGTCTCAGGCTCCAGACGACCGGCTTGACGAGGCGGAGAAGCCATGGAGAAGGAAAGGGAGAACGTGCAGGGCGGGCTGGCGGGCGAGCCGGCCCGTCCTGCCGGGCCGGCCGGCGCGGCCGGGCCCGAGGACGGGCTGAAGGCGCTGTCGGAGAGCATGGAAGCGGCTGTGGCGCCGAACTTTCTGGCGCAGGACGCCGAGCTCGTGCAGGACTTTCTGGTCGAGGCGCGCGAGCACCTGGCGAGGATCGAGGCCTGTCTGCTCGAGATCGAGCAGCGGACGCACACGCCGGAGACGCTCCACGCGGCCTTCCGCAGCTTCCATACGATCAAGGGCCTCGCCGGGTTTCTCGACTATCAGGTGATCCAGCGCGTGGCGCACGAGACCGAGACGCTGCTCGATCTGGCGCGCAACGGGCAGCTTGAGCTGCGGCCGCAGACGGTGGACGTGATTCTGGCCGCGGGCGACTATCTGGCGCTGTGGCTGAACACGATCGAGGCGGCTGCGGCCGGCCGCGCGGTGGCCGAGCCGCCGCCGCCGGACGCGCTGATTGCGCGCGTGCAGGCGGCCGCTTCCGGCGGCGCGGCCGAAGACGAGCCGGAAGAGCGGCCGCGGAAAGAGGACCGGGAGCCTGGGGAGGCCGCCGATGCTTCGGCCGCCGGGGCGAAGGCGGAGCCGCGCGGGGCGGCGGGCGGGGCCGACGCGGCGCTCGTCAAGGTGGACACGGCAAAGCTCGAGTATCTGGTCGACATGGTGGGCGAGCTGGTGATCGCGCAGACGATGCTGCGCCACAATCCCGAGCTCGGGCAGGTGAAGTCGCCGCGCCTTCAGCGCGACCTGGCCAACCTGGCGCGGGTCACCGGCGAGGTGCAGAAGACGGCGATGGCGATGCGGATGGTGCCGGTGGGGCAGCTCTTCCGGAGGATGACGCGGCTCGTGCGCGACCTGGCGCGCAAGTCGGGCAAGCAGGCCGAGCTTGAGCTCTACGGCGAGGACGTCGAGCTGGACCGCACCATCGTCGAAGAGCTGCATGATCCGCTGGTGCACATGCTGCGCAACAGCATGGATCATGGCATCGAGCCGCCGGCCGAGCGCGAGGCCCGCGGCAAGCCGGCCGCCGGGCGGATCCGGCTGCGGGCGTCGCATCAGGCGGGCATGATTGTCATCGAGATCAGCGACGACGGCCGGGGCCTCGACCGTGACCGGATCTTCCGCAAGGCCGTCGAGCGCGGGCTGGTGGCGCCGGACGCGCGCCTGAGCGACCACGAGGTCTACCATCTGATCTTCGAGCCCGGCTTTTCCACCGCCGAGCAGATCACCGACGTCAGCGGCCGCGGCGTGGGCATGGACGTGGTGCGCAAGCACATCAACCGGCTGAGGGGCCGCATCGAGATCGTCTCGACGAGCGGCGCCGGGACGACCTTTCTATTGAAGGTGCCGCTGACGCTGGCCATCATCGACGGCCTGATTGTCGCCGTGGGCGGCGAGCGGTTCATCGTTCCGATCTTTGCGGTGCGCGAGATGTTCCGGGCGCAGCCCGACCAGATCTTCACGGTGGAGGGCAAGGGCGAGATGGTGATGGTGCGCGGCCGGCTGCTGCCGCTGGTGCGGCTGGCCGAACGGCTGGGCATCGAGGCGCGCTGCCGCGAGGCCAGCGACGGGCTGGTGATCGTGGGAGAAAGCGGCAGCCGCGTGTTCTGCCTGCTGGTGGACGAGCTGGCTGGCAAGCAGGAGGTGGTGATCAAGAGCCTGGGGCCGGCCTTCCGCGAGGCGCGCGGCTTTGCCGGCGGGGCGATCCTCGGCGACGGCCGCGTTGGGCTGATTCTCGACCTGGCGGCGGTCGCCGGCGAGACGGGCGCGGTGGTGCGGGGCTGAGAGGAGGCGTGCGGATGAGGAGCTCGACGGGGATGCGGGGCGTTCCGGGCGCGCCGCCGGAGGCGCGGCAGGCGCCGCCGGCCGCCTCAGGGCTGAGCGAGCGCGAGTTCCGCCAGATCCGCGAGCTCGCGCACCGGACCTTCGGCCTGGACCTGAAGCCGGGCAAGGAGGCGCTGGTGAATGCGCGGCTGGCGCGGCGCGTCGAGGAGCTCGGTCTGTCCAGCATCGCTGAATACATCGAGGCGGTGAAGGCGGACCGCACCGGGCTCGAGCTCGAGCGGCTGATCAACGCGCTCACGACCAACCACACGAGTTTTCTGCGCGAGCCGCAGCACTTCGAGCTGCTGCGCGCGCAGGTGCTTCCGGCGCTGGCGCGGCGGAGCTCGTTCTGGATCTGGAGCGCCGGCTGCTCGACGGGCGAGGAGCCGTATTCGATCCTGTTCACGGCGGCCGAGGCGCTCGGGACGCGCATCGGAGCGCTGCGGCTGCTGGCGACCGACATCTCGACGCGGGCGCTTGAGCGGGCCCAGGCGGGCATCTACACGGCCGAGCGGCTGCAAGAGCTGCCAGCCGGGTGGGCGCAGCGCTACTTTCAGCGCGGCACGGGCCAGTGGGAGGGAAGCGTCCGGGTGAAGCCGGAATGGCGGGCGCGGGTCGAGTTCCGGCGGCTGAATCTGATGGAGGATTTTTCGTTTCTGCCGCCGATGGCGGTGATCTTCTGCCGCAACGTGATGATCTATTTCGACAAGCCGACGCAGGAGCGGCTGGTGCGCCGTTTTGAGGAGCGGCTCGAGCCGGGTGGCTGGCTGCTGATCGGTCATAGCGAAGGGCTGATGGGCGTGCGGCATGGCCTGGAGTACGTGAAGCCGGCCGTTTACCGCAAGCCGGCCGTCTGAGGCGGGCCGTCAGGGGAGGCGCGAGTTGAAAACCGTGGTTGTGGGCGTGGGAGATTGCAGGGTGACAAACGAGCCGGTGGAGCTGGTTACCTATGCGCTGGGCTCCTGCATCGCGGTCGTCATCTGGGACCCGGTGGCGAAGGTGGGAGGGCTGCTGCACTTCATGCTGCCGGACAGCTCGGTGGACCGCGACACGCAGGGCCGGGCCAATCCCTACCGCTATGCCGACACCGGGACGCCGCTGCTGTTCCGCGCCGCCTATGAAAAGGGCGCCGAGAAGCGGCGGCTGCTTGTGCGGCTGGCCGGCGGGGCCAACGTGGTGGACACGGGCGGCGTGTTCAACATCGGCAGGCGCAACTACGCGGCGGTGCGCAAGATTCTGTGGAAGGCGGGCGTGCTGGTGCATGGGGAGGACGTGGGCGGAGCGGTCTCGCGCACGGTGCGGCTGGAGGTGGCGAGCGGCCGCTGCACGGTCTCGACGGCTTCGGGTGCGTCGCGCGAGCTGAAGGCCGCGCCGGGTGGGCTGAAGGAAGGAGGTATGGAATGCCGGGTCGCCTGATGATTGTGGACGACTCGCCGGTCATGCGCGCGTTCGTGAAGCGGACGATCGCCGTCAGCGGTTTTCCGGCCTCGGAGATTTTGGAGGCGTCCAACGGCCGCGAAGCGCTCGACAAGCTGCGGGCGCAGGCGGCGCGTCCGGCGGTGGACCTGATCCTCACCGACATCAACATGCCGGTGATGGACGGCGAACAGTTGATTGGCGAGCTGAAAGCGGACCCCGAGCTGCGCGCCATTCCGGTGGTGGTCGTTTCGACGGACTCGACCGAGCAGCGCGTCGGGGCGCTGCTGCGGCTGGGCGCAAGCGACTATGTGAGGAAGCCGTTTCCGCCGGAGCGGCTGAGCGAAGTGCTCTCGTCGCTGCTCGGGGCGCCGGATGGAAGCGCGGAGACGGAGTTCTGAAGCCATGGCGGAGACGAAACCGGGCGAAGCGGACGTGCGGAGGGCGCTCGAAGAAGCGGCGCTGGAGGTCCTGGAGACGATGTGTTTTGAGTATCCGGTGGATGTGCCGCAGCCGGGACCGGCGCCTGGGGGCGTGCTCGTGGGCGCGATGGCGCGCTTTGACGGCAGTCTGCGGGGCGAGCTCAGGGTGGCGCTGTCGGGCGCTGCGCCCCGGCGGCTGGCGGCGGCCTTCCTGGGCATCGACGAAGAAGAAGTGCGGCCCCAGGACGAGCTGCTGATGGCGGCCGAGCTCGCCAACATGATGTGCGGCGCGGCGATGAGCCGGCTGGAGCCGCACGGGCGGCTCCGCATCCAGGCGCCCGTGGCCGGCACGGGGCCGTGCGCGTGCACGGAGCAGAGCTGGCTGCGGCTGCCGCTCGAACAGGGCGAGGTGGCGGTGACGCTGTGTTGTGGGGAGGAGTCATGACGGAGACGAAGAAGATCCGCGTGCTGGTGGTGGACGATTCGGCCATCGTGCGCAAAGTGCTGACCGACGTCCTCAACCAGCAGCCGGACATCGAAGTGGTGGGCACCGCGCCGGACGCCTTTGTGGCGCGCGACAAGATCGTCTCGCTGCGGCCCGACGTGTTGACGCTGGACGTCGAGATGCCGCGCATGGACGGGCTCACCTTTCTCGAAAAGCTGATGAAGCACTATCCGCTGCCGGTGATCGTGGTGAGCTCGCTGACACAGAGCTCGACGCGGGCGGCGCTGGAGGCGCTGAACCGTGGCGCCGTGGACGTGCTGGCCAAGCCGGGCGGGCCTTACTCGGTGGCCGACCTGAAAGACGACCTGCCGCAACGCGTGCGCGCGGCCGCCGCGGCGCGCATCCGCCGCAACGGGACGCCCGCGCCGGCCCCCGCCCCCCGGCCCGCGTCCTCCCCATCGGCGCCGGTGCAGGCCAGGGCGGCAGCGGGCGGGGCGCCGCCGCAGCAGGTGATCGCCATCGGCGCCTCCACCGGCGGCACCGTCGCCATTGAGCACGTTCTGGCCGCGCTGCCGGCCGAGATGCCCCCCATTGTCATCACGCAGCACATTCCGCCGGGCTTCTCCACCACCTTCGCGCAGCGGCTGAACAAGGTGTGCGCGATGGAGGTGAAAGAAGCCGAAGGCGGCGAGCGGCTGGAAAACGGGCTGGCCCTGGTCGCGCCCGGCAACCGGCACCTCGAAATTGAACGCGTGCCAGGCGGCGGGTGGCGCACGCGGCTCCACGACGGGCCCAAGGTCTGCTATCAGCGGCCGAGCGTGGACGTGCTGTTCCGCAGCGTCGCGCGCGAAACGGGCCCGCACGCCATCGGCGTGCTGCTGACCGGTATGGGCGCTGACGGCGCTGCCGGCCTGCTCGAGATGCGCCGCGCCGGCGCCGACACGATCGCCCAGAACGAGGAGACCTGCGTCGTTTTCGGCATGCCGCGTGAGGCCATCCGCCTCGGCGCGGCGCAGCAGGTGCTGCCGCTTGGAGAAATCGCCGGCGCGCTCCTGCGGCGCGTCCGCGTCTCGGTGCCCGCCTGAGTCTTCAACCGGCGCAGAGTTGCGCAAGCCGCGCCGCGGCGAGCGAGAAGGGCCGCGCCGCCGCATAGGCCCGCGCCGCTTCCGCCATGCGAGTGCGGGCCGGCGCGTCGTCAAGCAGGCGCTCGATGGCGCGCCACAGCCCGCTGCGCGCCTGGCCCCGCGGCACCAGCACGCCAAAGTCCGGCGCAACAATGTCGCGCGTGCCGTCGCTTTCCACCGCCACCGCCGGCAGCCCGGCGGCCAGAGCCTCCATCAGCGTCAGCCCGTAGCTTTCATGACGCGACGCAAACACAAACACGTCCGCCAGCGCGAAAAACGCCTGTTTGCGCGCCCCGGTGACATGGCCGGGAAATTCGGCGCGGATGCGGCGCAGCCTTCCGGCGAGCCGCTCCAGCCGCTCCCTGTGCGCCCGGCCCTGCATGTAGGCGGGCGCGCCGCAGACAAAGACCCGCAGCGGCGGCACATCGCCGCCCCGCGCGCGTTCCCACTCGAGCAGCGATTCGAGCAGCACGTCCTGGCCCTTCTCCGGACTGATGCGGCTCAGCGCCAGCACCACCCTCTCATCGGGTCGCACATCGAACTCGCGCCGCAGCGCCCCGGCATCGCCGGCCGGTCCGGCGGCCGGCGGCGCGCCCCACGGCAGGACATGAATGCGCTCCGCGCGCGCCTCGGGCCAGCTTTCGAGCAGAATCCGCCGCATGCCGCTGCTTGGCACGACCACCGCCTGCGAATGCAGCAGGCTCTGCTGCTGGCGCTCGAAGATGAGCCGCAGGATCAGCGGGGCCGTCCTCGCGAGGCCCGCCTTCTGGAACATACGCCATGCCGCGGCCAGCCGCCGCGCGTCCACCAGACCGCGGAGGTAGATGGCGGCGATGTAGGCGACCACATCGACGTGATAGATCGTCGTGATGCGGAAGCCCGCCCGGGCGAGCGCGGCGAAATCGGGCGCTTCGCTGATGTCGTTGATGAGCACGGCCGTCTCGCGCGGGTCGTGCTCGAGAATCAGGCGCGTAGCCGCCTGGCTGAAGGCGCGGCAAAAGGCGGCGTAGCCGCGCTCATCCAGGGAAGCCAGCTCGTGGCCGGACGGGGCCGCCGCGCCCAGAATGGCGGGAGTGACCATCTCGAGCTCAAAAGGTCCCGTGCGGCGCCATTCGGCCTCCAGCATCCTCGCCACCGCCGCGCCGCCTCCAAGCGGCGCTTCTACCGGGAAGCCCGCGTGTGCCGCCGCGTAAACCACCCGCCGGATGTTCACCGCGACTGAGCCCTCAGCGCTTCTTCCTGCATCTGGAGCATGAGCACGTACCAGGTCATCAGCAGCAACAGTGCAATCTCCGGCGTCTCCGGCAGCCGCACATCCACGGCGGCGCCGAGCGAGGCGTCGCCTTTGAGATGCATGCGGAACACCTCGCGGCGGCTGTCGTCGACGAGCAGCGCCTGCCGGGACCACACGCCGGCAAGGCGGAATTCAAAGATTTCCCCGCCGGCGAGCCGGATCTGGCCATGGGTGCCGGAGAAGTCCGGGTGGAAGACGGCGGCGTCCTGCCCGGCGCCCTCCACGCGCGCCGTGGCGATGGGGGAGAGGAACCCGGTGCGCTTGAACGTCCAGCTCTGTTGCGGAGTTCGGCCGCGCGCCAGGGTGCCGAAAGTCTTGAGAAATTCGAGCTCCGCCACCGTGTCCTCGCCGGCGCGCAGCTCGTAGTGGCGCGGCTGCGCCGGACTCTGTTTCCAGGCGAGCGAGCCAGACCGTTCGGGCGGGATGGTTGTCATCATCGTTCCTCTTTGCCGTTTTCCCCAATCATAGGCCGGGTTCCGGGGCTCCGGGCGCGCCAGAGGCCGGCCAGCATGAACAGCGCGCCGCAGCTAATGGCGCTGTCGGCGACGTTGAAGGCAGGCCAGTGCCAGCCGGCGATGGAGAAGTCAAGGAAATCGGTGACGCTGCCATAGCGCACACGGTCAAAGAGGTTGCCTGCGGCGCCGCCGCTGATCAGCGCCAGCGCTGCGGCCAGCGTCCACGGCTCCTGCGGCCTGCGGCAGGCGCCCCACAGCAGCACGAGGACAAACAGCGTCAGCGCCGCGGTGAGCACGGTGAGGAGGGCCGCGCCCTCGCCGGCGCCCTGGTCGGCGAACAGGCTGAACGCGATGCCCGTGTTGCGTGTGTGGATGATGCGGAAGAAGCCGTCGATGACCGGGATCGCCTCCCATTCCGCCACGCGCGTCTCAATGAGATGTTTGGTCGAGCGGTCCAGCACGACGACGGCGGCCGCCAACACCCAGGGCCAGCGCCGCGCCACGGCTCAGGCTCCTCGAATTTCGCGCACCGCCGCGGCGCAGGCGGCGCAGACCGTGGGCAGCGCGGGGTCGGCGCCGATGTCCAGCGTGTACTTCCAACAACGCTCGCACTTGGCGCCCTCGGCGCGTTCCACGCGCGCGCGGAGGGAATCGCCGCGTTCCAGCACCACCTGCGAGGTGATGAAGAGGGACGGCAGCTCGCGCTGATAGCGTTCCAGCAGGTCGTAGAGATCCCCGCCCGCTTCCAGCAGGATCTTCGCCTCGAGCGGAGCGCCGATGAGCTTCGCGTTGCGGGCCTCTTCGAGCGCCTTCAGCACCACCTCGCGGACCTCCATCAGCCGGTCCCAGTCCGCGCTGAGCCGCGCATGCTCTTCCGGCAGCCCGGCGGTGAGCTCTTCCGGCAGGGGCGCGAGCGCGAGGTGGACGCTGTCCGGATCGCCAGGCAGGCGGCGCATGTGCGACCACGCCTCCTCGCAGGTGAAGGCCAGCACCGGCGCGAACAGGCGCACCAGCGCGTGCTGCACGCGGTAGAGCGCCGTCTGGGCGCTTCGTCGGGCCTTCGATTTGGGTGCGCTCGTGTAGAGGCGATCCTTGAGGATGTCGTAGTAGACGGCGCTCAGGTCCGTGGTGGCGAAGTTGTAGACGGCCTGATAGACGCGGTGGAAGGCGAGCTCGTCATACCAGGCGCGGCACTGGGAGACGAGTTCGGCGGCGCGGTAGAGGATCCAGCGGTCGATTTCGAACAGTTCGCCGCCGGGCAGCGCGTCGGCGGAAGGGTCGAAGTCGTGCAGGTTGCCGAGCGCGTAGCGGAACGTGTTGCGGATCTTGCGGTAGGCTTCGGTGAGGCGGGTGAGGATCAGTTCGGAGACGCGCACGTCCTCCTGGAAGGCGACCGAGCTCACCCACAGCCGCAGCACGTCGGCGCCGTAGTTGCGGATGATGTCTTCGGGCGCGATGACATTGCCGAGCGACTTCGACATCGCCCGGCCCTCGCCGTCAAGCACCCAGCCGTTGGTGGCGCACTCGCGGTACGGAGCGCGGCCGCGCAGCCCCACGCCGACCAGCAGCGAGGAGTGGAACCAGCCGCGGTACTGGTCGCCGCCTTCGAGATACATGTCGCAGGGCCAGGGAAGGCCGTTGCCTTCGTGCAGCACGGCGAGGTGGCTGGCGCCGGAGTCAAACCAGACGTCGAGGATGTCGTCTTCCTTGCGGAAGCGCGTGCCGCCGCAAGCCGGGCAGCGGGCCTCGGGACCGAGCAGCTCTTCGGCGCTGCGGTCGTACCAGACGTCGGCGGTGTGCATGGCGAACAGGTCCACCACGCGGTCCAGGAAGCGGCGGTCGGTGAGCGGCTCGTGGCAGTCTTCGCAGTAAAAGATCACGATCGGCACGCCCCAGACGCGCTGGCGCGAGATGCACCAGTCGGGCCGCGTGGCGATCATGTTGGCCATGCGCTCCTCGCCCCAGGCCGGGTGCCACTTCACTTCGCGGATCGCCTGAAGAGCCTTCTGGCGCAGGCCGTTGAGATCCATGCCGATGAACCACTGCTCGGTGGCGCGGAAGATGGTGGGGTTGTGGCAGCGCCAGCAGTGCGGATAGGAGTGTTCGAGCTTCTTCTCTGCCAGCAGCGCGCCGGCCTCGCGCAGGATGGTATTAACCACCGGGTTGGCTTCCCACACCGTCCTGCCGATGATCGCCTCCGGCAGCCGGCCGGGCGCGCCCGAAGCGTGATAAAACCGGCCGCCGGCATCGACGGGGCAGAACGTCGGCAGGCCGTACTTCTGCCCGGTGAGGTAGTCCTCGGCGCCGTGGCCGGGCGCGGTGTGCACCGCGCCGGTGCCCTGTTCGAGCGTCACATAGTCGGCCAGCACGCCCGGCGATTCGCGCTCGAGGAACGGATGCTGGAACACGGCGCCTTCCAGCCGCGCGCCGGCGAAGCGCGCCACCTCGCGCACCTGCTGCCAGCCGCAGTTCTGCGCCGTGGCCCCGACGAGTTCGCTGGCGACGATGTAGACCGCGCCATCAGCTTCCACGGCGGAGTATTCGAACGCAGGGTGATAGGCGATGGCGACGTTGGCGGGGATCGTCCATGGAGTGGTCGTCCAGATGAGCCCGTACACGGTGCGGCCGGCCAGCCGCGGATCAATGGCGGCGGGATCCGAACGCAGCGGAAACCGCACCCAGATCGACGGGCTCGTGTGATTTTCGTATTCGACTTCCGCTTCGGCCAGCGCCGTGCGGCAGTGAATGCACCAGTGCACCGGCTTCAGGCCCTTGTACACGGAACCCTGCGCCAGGAAATCGACAAAGGCGCGGGCGATGATCGCCTCGTACTCGGCGCTCATCGTCAGATACGGGTTGTCCCAGCGGCCGAAGACACCGAGCCGCTGGAACGACTCGCTTTGCAGGCGCACGTATTTTTCCGCGTAACGCCGGCATTCCTCGCGGATCTGCGAGACCGTCATTTTCGCCTTGCGCGGCCCAAGCTGGCTGTCCACCTTGATTTCGATGGGCAGCCCGTGGCAGTCCCACCCCGGAATGTAGGGCGAGTCGTGGCCGGTCATCGTCTTCCACTTGACAATGAAGTCCTTGAGGATCTTGTTAAAGGCGTGGCCGAGGTGAATGTTGCCGTTGGCATACGGCGGGCCGTCGTGCAGCACGTACATCGGACGGCCCCGGCGGGCCTCGCGGATGCGCTCATAAATGCGCTCGCGCCGCCAGCGTTCAAGCATCTTCGGCTCGTTCTGCGGCAGGTTGGCCTTCATGCCGAAGCCGGTGGAAGGCAGATTGACGGTCTTTTTCAGATCCAGACTTCCGGTGTCCATGTCGGGAAATCCGCGCTTTCAGGCTGAAACTACCATCGTACAATGGGGTGCAACGCGCGACGCGGCGGGCGCGTCCCGGGGAATGGCATGACGCGAAGGGTAAGCGCACTGCTGGCGCTCGCCTCGGCGCTCCAGGCCGGCGAGCTGCTGACCTATGACTCCGGCGGCGCGCTCCGGGGCTCATGGGCGGCTGAGCCCGCCCACGCGGGCCATGTGCTCGTCGCACGGGAGGCTCTCGTGGGAGCGGCCTGCGCCATGTACTTTGACTCTCGCGGCGGCATGCACCCGGTACTGTGGGTGAGCGGCGACGACCCCGATGCGGGCGTCGCCGAACTGTTCGTGGGTTTTCAGGCGCCCGGCGGAGCGCCGCGCGCGCCGGAAATCGGCAGGACCGCGCAAAGCGGCGGCCGCCAGGCGCGCGTCCGCTACGTGAAAGAGTCCGGCGGGTTCGGCTGGATCGCCCGGCTCGAGTTCGATGCGCCCGAAGGCGTCCGGCCCGGCGCGCTCTACGATGAACACGGGCGCCTGCTCGGGTGGCTGACGGTGAAAACCGTCGATGGCGCGCCCATGCAGTTTGGCATCCCCATCGCGCGGCTCGACCAGATGCATGACACGCTGCGGCTCGGCCTGGCGGAATGGAACGCGCGGCAAGACCGCCGCGGCGAGGAGGAATACCAGCGCGCGCTTGGCCACCTGTGGGCGGACGACTTCGACGGCGCGCGCTTTTATTTCACACGCGCCGTGGAGCTGCGGCCATCGCATGCGCGCGCCTGGCTCCACCTGGGGTTCGTCGAAGGCAAGACGGGCCGCACGCGGCGCGGAATCGAATGCTACGAGAGGGCCATTCGCGAGGATCCCACGCTCGCGCCGGCCTGGTACTACCTGGGATTCGCGCTCGTCATGGCCGGCGATGGCGCGCGCGCCCGGCAGGTGGGCGCACAACTGGAAAAGCTCGATCCGGCGCTGGGCCAGAAGCTGAAAACGTTCATCGACATTTCGCACGTCGATACCGTGGAAAAGAATGCGGGGCGGAGCGGGCTTCATCCACGGCACTGAAAATTCAATGTCTGGCGGGGCCGTTCGACAAAGTGGCAGGCTATTTGCTATGCTACGAATGTCGAGGAATTTCCATCCCTGCCATGGCTGCCAAACCCCCCTTCGCAAAAGGCGCACAGGTCGAGCACACCCGCTTCGGTCCCGGACAGGTGGTCGAGTGCACCGAGCAGTACATCACGATCAAGTTCGACGAACTGGGCGAGAAGAAGTTCTTGCTCGAGATCGCATTGCCGATGATCCGCAAGATTGACCGGCAGCCGCCGGCAGAGAAGAAGCGGTCATCGAAGAAGAAGGCTGCGGCGCCGGCCGCGGCCGAGTGAAGCCGCCGCCGGCCCGGGTCTGTTACACTGAACTTTCCCTGCGATGAAGTTCGGCGTCGTTGTCTTTCCGGGCAGCAATTGCGACCACGACGCCTGGCATGCAGCCTCCCGCGTGGCGGGGCATGAAGCGGAATTCCTCTGGCACGGCGACCGCGACCTGAAGGGCGCCGACTGCGTCATCCTGCCCGGCGGCTTCAGCTACGGCGACTATCTCCGCTGCGGGGCCATCGCCAAGTTCTCCCCGATCATGGAAGCGGTGAAGCGCCACGCGCAGGCGGGCGGCCTGGTGCTGGGCATCTGCAACGGCTTCCAGATCCTGACCGAGTGTGGCCTGCTGCCGGGCGCGCTGGTGCGCAACCGCGGACTGAAGTTCATCTGCAAGCCGGTGCGGCTTCGCGTGGAGACGGCGGATTCGCCCTTTACCTGCGCTTACCGGAAGGGCGAGGAAGTGGTGATCCCCATCGCCCACGGCGAGGGCTGCTACGTTGCCGACGAGCGCACGCTGGACGAGCTGGAGGCCGAGGACCGCGTCGCCTTCCGCTACCTGGGGAACCCGAACGGCTCGCTGCGCGACATCGCCGGCGTCCTGAACCGCGGGCGCAACGTGCTCGGCATGATGCCGCACCCGGAGCGGGCGGTGGAAACGCTGCTCGGCTCGGCCGACGGCCTGCGCGTGTTCGAATCGCTGGCGCGCTGCTTTGCCGGGCGCACGCGGTAATGCCATGAGCGAAATCACTCCGGAACTCGTCGCGGCCCACCAGTTGACGCCGGACGAATACCAGCGCATTGTCTCGATTCTCGGCCGCGAGCCGACCCTGACCGAGCTCGGCATCTTCAGCGTGATGTGGAGCGAGCATTGCAGCTACAAGAGCTCGCGCGTCCACCTGAAGAAGCTGCCGACGCGCGGCCGCCACGTCGTGCAGGGCCCGGGCGAGAACGCCGGCATCGTCACGCTCGGCAATGACACGGAAGGCAATGAGTGGTGCATCGCCTTCAAGATCGAGTCGCATAACCACCCGAGCTTCATCGAGCCGTTCCAGGGCGCGGCCACCGGCGTGGGCGGCATCCTGCGCGACATCTTCACCATGGGCGCGCGGCCCATTGCGGTGATGGACGCGCTGCGGTTCGGGCCGCTCGACGACGACAGGACGGGCGCGCGCAACCGGCGCATCCTCGACGGCGTCGTCCACGGCATCGCCCACTACGGCAACTGCTTCGGCGTGCCCACCGTGGGCGGCGAGACGATGTTTGAGCCGAGCTACAGCGGCAACCCGCTGGTCAACGTCTTCGCCCTCGGCATCGCCCGTCGCGACCGCATCTTCTACGGGCGCGCCTGCGGCGTCGGCAACCCGGTGATCTACGTCGGCGCGAAGACCGGGCGCGACGGCATCCACGGCGCCACCATGGCGTCGGGCGAGTTCACCGAAGAGAGCCGGCAGAAGCGGCCCAACGTGCAGGTGGGCGATCCCTTCATGGAGAAGCTTCTCCTGGAGGCCTGCCTTGAGGCGATGCAGACCGGCGCGGTGGCGGGCATCCAGGACATGGGCGCGGCCGGCCTCACCTGCTCCACCTGCGAGATGGGCAGCCGCGCCGGCACGGGCATCGAGATCGACCTGATGCACGTCCCGCAGCGCGAAGAGGGCATGACTCCGTACGAAATCATGCTCAGCGAAAGCCAGGAGCGGATGCTGCTGGTCGCCCACCAGGGCCGCGAGCAGGAAGTGCTTGACGTTTTCCGCAAGTGGGGCCTCGATGCGCGCATCATCGGCCACGTCACCGGCGATGGCATGATGCGGGTGAAACATCACGGGCAGGTGGTGGCCGAGATTCCGGCCCGGCCGTTGGCCGACGAGGCGCCCGTGTATCAGCGTCCCTGGACCCGGCCGCTGCGCGAGGCGCCGATGGAGGCGCCGCCGTTCGCTTCGGCCGGCCTGACCGCGGATCTTTTCACGCTGGCCGGCTCGCAGGACCTGTGCGACAAGCGCTGGATCTGGGAGCAGTACGACTACATGGTGCGCACCAACACCGTCGTCGGGCCTGGCGCAGACGCCGCCGTGCTGCGCATCAAAGAGACGGGTACGATGATTGCCATGGCGCTCGACGGCAACGGGCGGTACTGCTATCTGGATCCGCGCGAGGGCGCCCGGCTCATCGTCGCCGAGTGCGCCCGCAATCTGGCCTGCGTGGGCGCCGAGCCCGTCGGCGCCACCAACAACCTCAACTTCGGCAACCCCGAGCGGCCCGAGATCATGGCGCAGATCGTAGAAGCCATCGAAGGCATGGCCGAAGCGTGCCGGTTCTTTGAAACGCCCATCACCGGCGGCAACGTCAGCCTGTACAACGAAACTCTCGGCGAGGCCATCTTCCCGACGCCCGTCTTCGGGCTGGTGGGCGTGATGCCGCTCCTTGAGCCGCCCGGCATCGGCTTCCGCACGGCGGGCCGCGCCATCTATCTGATTGGCGGCATCGGCGAGGCCGACGAGACCCGCATGGGCGGCACGCAGTATGCCAAGTGGGTGCTGCGCGCGCTGTGGGGGCTGCCCCCGCGGCTGGATTTCGAACTCGAAAAGCGCGTGCAGGCGGCGGTGCGCGAGATGGCGCGCGCGGGCGCGGTTGAATCGGCGCATGATGTCAGCGACGGCGGCCTTGCCTGGTGTCTGGCCGAGTCTACGTTCCCCTTCGGCCTCGGAGCGGAGATCGAGCTGGATGCTGACCTGCGCCCCGAACTGCTGCTGTTCCACGAGGGCCCCTCGCGCGTCGTGGTTTCAACGGCCCGGCCCGAACGGGTGGAAGAGATTGCGGCCCGCCACGGCGCGCCCGCCGTGCGCCTCGGCCTGACCGGCGGCGGCGAGCTCCGCATCCGCAACCGCGGCCGCGAGCTGGTGCGCGCCGATGTCGGCCGCCTGAAGCAGCGCTGGGCCACGGCGCTGGAAGAATGGCTCCATGCCGGCGAGGAGATCCATGTCTGACGGGCTCCGCCCTCCTGAGCTCGACAAGCTGCACGAAGAGTGCGGCATCTTTGCCGTCTACGGGCATCCCGAGGCGGCCAGCCTGGCCCATCTCGGGCTGCACGCCCTTCAGCACCGCGGGCAGGAGAGCGCCGGCATCGCCACAAGCGACGGCACGATGGTTTACTGCCACAAGGACATGGGCCATGTGGCCGACATTTTCACCGCCGACGTGCTCCGCCGCCTGCCTGGCCACCTCGCCATCGGCCACACGCGCTATTCGACCGCCGGCGAGACGGCGCTGCTCAACGCGCAGCCGTTTTCGGTCACCTGCGCCAAGGGGCGCATCGCCGTCGCCCACAACGGCAACCTGACCAACGCCGCCGAACTCCGCCGCCAGCTCGAACTGAGCGGCTCCATCTTCCAGGCGACCAGCGACACCGAAGTCATCCTGCACCTGGTGGCGCGCAGCGCCGAGCGTACCATCTCCGGTGCGCTGCGCGAGGCGCTGCTGATGATCGAGGGCGCCTTCTCGCTCGTCTTCCTCGCCCAGGACCGCATCATCGTGGCGCGCGACCCCTACGGCTTCCGCCCGCTGGCCATCGGGCGGATGAACCTGCGCACCGGGCCGGCCTATGTCTTCGCCAGCGAGACCTGCGCCTTCGACCTGATCGACGCCTCCCACATCGGCGACGTCGAGCCGGGCGAGATGGTCATCGCCGGCCCCGAAGGACTCGAGCGCGAGTTCTTCACCGTGCCCAAGAAGCGCTCGCAGTGCGTCTTCGAGCACGTCTACTTCTCGCGGCCGGACTCGATCGTCTTCGGCCGCAGCGTTCAGTATTCGCGCGAAATGATGGGCCGGCTGCTGGCCACCGAGAAGCCGGTGGAGGCCGATGTGGTGGTGCCGATCCCGGACTCGGGCGTGGCCGCCGCCATCGGCTATTCGGCCCAGTCCGGCATTCCCTTCCGCCACGGGCTGATCCGCAATCACTACGTGGGCCGCACCTTCATCGAGCCCTCGCAGGCGATCCGCGACTTCGGCGTCCGGCTGAAGCTGAACCCGGTGCGCGAGATCCTGCGCGGCCGGCGGGTGATTCTCGTCGACGATTCCATCGTGCGCGGCACCACCTCGCAGAAGATCGTGCGCATGGTGCGTAACGCGGGCGCGCGCGAGGTCCATCTGCGCATCAGCTGCCCGCCGACGATGTCGCCCTGCTACTACGGTGTTGACACGCCCACCAAACGCGAGCTGATTGCGGCAAACCAGTCCATTGAAGAGATCCGCCACTTCATCGGCGCCGACACGCTCGCCTACCTGTCGCTTGAAAACCTGATGAAGTCCGTTGACGATGATGGCTCAGGCTACTGTTACGCCTGCTACACGGGCCGCTACCCGACGGGCATCATTCCGGTGGAGGAGCTGGCCGGCGGGCGGGTGCGGCTGTGATCACCGGGTTTCCGGCGGCGGAGGCGGCGTGGGCGGCCGGGTGCGCCGGCGCCAGTCGAACAGCACGATGCCGGCGGCGACGCTGACGTTGAGGCTGGCGATCTGACCCGACATCGGAATGCGCAGCAGGAAGTCGCACCGCTTGCGCGTGAGCTCGTGCAGCCCCCTGCCTTCGCCGCCGAAGACAAGCGCGGCCGGATCGGTGTAGTCGGCCTCGTAGTAGGCCTTGCTGCCGCGCTCGTCGACGCCGTAGATCCAGAAACCGGCCTGCTTCATCCGCTCGAGCGCGCGGTTGATGTTGGGTACGCGCACAAACGGGATCAGCCCGAGCGCGCCGGCGGCCGCTTTCGCCACCGTTTCCGTGAGTCCGGCGGCGCGGCGCTCGGGCGCGACCACGGCGGTGGCTCCGGCCGCGTAGGCGGTGCGGAGGATGGCGCCGAGATTGTGCGGATCCTCGACGCCGTCAAGCACCACGATCAGTCCGGCCAGCGGGAGGACGTCTTCCAGGCGGGCCGCCGCCGCGGCGGCGGTGACGGCGACCACGCCCTGGTGCGGCACGTTGCGCGCCAGCCGGTCGAGCGCCTCGCGCGGTTCGAACCGCACCGGAACGCCGGCCTGGCGGCAGAGTTCGATAATCTCCTGAAGGCGCGCTCCGGCGGCGCCGCGGGCGATGGAGACGCGCTCGAGCGGACGGCCGGCGCGCAAAGCCTCGCGCACGGGATGGATGCCGGCCAGCACGGCCATGCCTCCATGGTAGCGCCCGGCGGGCGTGGCAGGAATAAAACATTTCCCATTATTTCTGTTGACGCCGGGCGCGGCTGGATTTAGGATGACGATAGGCACGCATTCGGCCATGGCGACCGCCGCAGCGCATCCGCAGCCCGTCGAGATCCCGGACAAGCTCTATTTCCGCATCGGCGAGGTGAGCCGCCTTACCGGCGTCAAGCCCTCGGTGCTGCGCTTCTGGGAGACCGAGTTTCCGCAGTTGAGTCCGAAGAAGTCCGGCACGAACCAGCGGCTGTACCGGCGCAAGGACATCGAGACGGTGCTGGCCATCAAGCACCTGCTGTGGGAGAAGCGCTACACGATTGAAGGCGCGCGCGCGGCCCTGGCCGAAATGCGCCAGCAGCGCCGGCAGGAGCGCGAGGCCCGGCAGGCCGCCCCCGCGCCGCCCGCCGCAGCCAAGGCGGCGCCGCCCCCGGTGGAGCTGCTCCAGCGGCACCTGTTCGCGCCGGACCCCGAGCGCGCCGCGGCAATTCTTGAGCGCGTGCGCAGAGAGCTGCGCGAGATCCTCGACCTGCTGTCCTGAACTTCTGGCCCGCTCCGGCTCAAGATCCTCTCGTGCGTGCCGATAAGGCTCTAGCGAGGCGCGCATGATCCGCCTGACCCGCATCAACGAAACGCCGTTCTACGTCAACGCGGAACTGATCGAGTTTGTCGATCAGACGCCCGATACGGTGCTGACATTGACGAATGGCGAGAAGGTGCGCGTGCGGGAACGGGCTGAGGAGGTGGTCGAGAAAGTGATCGTATACAAGCGGAGGGTCGCTGGAGGCGGGCCAGGGAAGGCAGACGCGGCGGAGCCTGAAGGGTAGGCGCGGGGAGCCGGCATGGCGGCGAAGGGCAATCGCGGGCGGCTGGATTTCGGAACGGTGGCCGGGCTCGCCGTGGCGGTGGCGGGCGTCCTCGGCGGTTATCTGCTGGAGGGGGGCAAACCGGGCGACGTTCTGGGCGAATCGGCCGCGCTCATCGTCTTTGGCGGCTGTCTTGGGGCGACGCTGGTGGCCAACCCGCTGGCGCTCGTGCGGGCGGCGGCGCGCCGGGTGAAAGATCTGCTGTTTGAGCCGCCCGACGACCGCGGCGCACTGGTCGAGCAGCTGGTCGGCTTCTCGCAGGCCGCGCGCCGGCAGGGAATCGTATCGCTGGAACAGGACGTGCTCGCCATCGAAGACCCCTTCCTGCGCAAGAGCATGCTGCTGGCCGTCGACGGGATGGACCTCCAGGAGATCCGCTCCATCATGGAGCTTGAAATGGACGCCGCCGAGCACCGCGCCGAGGCGGAAGCGAAAGTCTTCGAAAGCGCCGGCGGCTTCGCGCCCACCATCGGCATCATCGGCGCCGTGCTCGGCCTGATCATTGTCATGGGCGACCTGAAGGACATGGACAAGGTGGGCAAGGGCATCGCCGCCGCCTTCGTCGCCACCATCTACGGCGTCGGCTCGGCCAACCTGCTCTTTCTGCCTGCGGCGCACAAGATCAAGACCCGAGCGGCGCGCGAGCGGCAGCGGCAGGAGCTGATTCTCGAAGGCGTCTGCGGCATCGTCGAGGGCATGAACCCGAAGATGATCCGCGCCAAACTGGAGGCCTACCTCGACCGGGCCGCCCGCGAAAAGCCGCGCGCCGTCGAGGCGGCCCGCGCCGCATGAGGACGCCGCCATGCCGCGCCCCTCAAAGCAGGAGCACAGCAACCACGAACGCTGGCTCGTCTCCTACGCCGACTTCATCACGCTGCTGTTCGCCTTCTTCGTCATGCTCTATTCGCACTCGCAGATGGATCGCGAGCAGGCGGCGCGCATCTCGCAGGCCTTCCGCGAGGCGATGGAGGAGGGCCGCCTCACTCACGTCCTCTCCCGGCTGCTCAAGAATGCTCCGCCGCCAAAGCCCCGCGCGCAGGCGCCCGTCCAGTTGCCGCCGCTGCCGCCGCCCGAGCCCGACGGCACGGTGGAACTGCTGCCGTCGCTCAGGGAGCTGAAGGAAAAACTGAAGACGGAAATCGACAACGGGCGCGTCGAAGTGCGCATGGAGCGGCGCGGTCTCGTCATCAGCCTCAAGGAAGCCACCTTCTTTCCGCCCGGCGGCGATGCGATCCAGCCGGAGGCGCTGCCGGTGATCGAAAACATCGCGCTGGAGCTCAAGAAAGTGCCCAACCCCATCCGCCTCGAAGGGCACACGGACTCGACCCCGATCCACAACTCGCGCTTCCGCAGCAACTGGGAGCTCTCAGCCGCCCGCGGCATCGCCATGCTCGAACTGTTCGCCACGCGCTTCGGCATCCCACGCGAGCGCATGGCCATTGCCGGATATGCCGACACCGCGCCCATCGCTCCCAACGAGACCGAAGCCGGCCGGGCCCGCAACCGCCGCGTCGACATCGTCGTGCTCAATGAGACAGGCACGCGACAGGAACCGCAGGTCCGCGACGGGGGTTGATGGGCCTGCGCGCGGCAGAGACCCTGTCTGCGCGGCCCGTGTTCACTGAGCCGCTCAGCGCAGAGTCGCAGCCAGCTCTTCGTAACTCATGCTGCCCGGATGGTACATCCGCACGACGCCGCGAGTGTCGATGAGGGCCAGGGTCGGCGTGGTCGAGCAGCCCCACACGACGAAATTCTCCTCGCTCACGGGCGCGGTCATGCGCGGCACGCGGGCGTAGTGCTCGCGCCACACCTGCTCGATGTAGCGCATTTCTTCGTCCCGCGACGCCTCTTCGCCGCCCGCCACGTAGCCGTAGCGCTGTGTGGGCGCGATGATGGCGAGCTGAGGATGTTCGCGGGCGATGCGTTCCAGCGTCGGCGCCATCGCCTTGCAGTCGCCGCACCAGTGCGCCCAGAAAAACAGCAGCACATTCCGTCCGCGCAGGGAGTCGAGCTCGGGCGTCTTCCCTCCAAGGGATTCGCTCACGGCGAGCGGCAGCGCCGGGCGGCCGACAAGCGAAATCAGGTTCAGGTTCTTGCGCAGGCGCGTGACGATGCTCGTGCCCTGCCAGCGCCGGATCTCTTCTTCGAGAAACGCCACTGCCTCCGACTTCTGTCCGCGCGCATCGAGCACCTGCGCCTGCACCTCGAGCGCCGCGCCGAGCGCAATCGGCAGGGAGCGGTCCTCGTCGAGCTTCCGGGACTTGAGCAGCTCGAGCGCCTGCCCGCGCACCACGGCCGCCTCGCGCTCGGCCTCGTCGTAACGCTTCGCGTTCAAATATCCGCGGGCCAGCCAACTGGCGGCTTCCAGCCACACAGCCTGCGGCACGCCCTGCCGGCGCGCCTGCTCGAGCGCCTGGCGGGCCGCATCGAAACGCTGCTGCATGGCCGCGGCGCGCACGTCGCGCACGAGCGACTGCGCCCCGGCGCGGGGAAAGACTCCGAAAGAAAGCACACCCATGGTCACGAAAAGCAACCGCACGGGAGGTCAGATCCGTTCCTGGCCCAGGAAGTTGCGCGTCCAGCGCAGGGAGGCCTCGAAATCCTCGCGCTCGACCTGCGCGGCGCTGTCTTTTGGCGGCGCGGGGCGCGGCGGCTGCGGCGTGCCGCGGGCGGCGATGTCGAGGAAACGGGCGAAGTCGGCGGCGCGCACGGTCTCGTAACCCTGCCAGAATTCGGGTCTCCGCCAGGGATACGGGCGCGGCCCCATCACGATCACCTCCAGCGACATGGCCCTGCCGGGGCAGAGCTCGAGGAAGCGCTTCAGCAGCCGTCCGATGTCCACGTTGCCTTCGCCCATGCGCGTCCAGTTGACCTGCGTGCCCTCGGCGTCGTTCCAGAGATAGGAATCGCGGATGTGAGACGTCAGCACATACGGGGCCAGCGTTTCGAGCGCGGCATGCGGGTCCTCGAGCGCCCAGCACGGGTTGCCGGAGTCGTAACAGGCGCCGACAAAGTCCGGTCCGGCGGCCTCGATCAGCGTGCGCAGCTCGCGCGACTGCATGTCGCCGGCATGGTTTTCGACGGCGATCTTCAGCCCCATCTCCAGCGCCTGCGAGCGCACGTTGCGGAGCACCGGCACGGTGTCTCGGATGCGCGCCTCAATGCCGCCCGGCGTGCGCCGGTCGTTGAACGTGCCGAGGAAGCATCGGACCAGGCGCGAGCCCGCGATGCGGGCGGCGCGCATCACGCGCAGCAGTTGCTCCTCGGCCGTGCCCGCATTGCGGTCGAAGGCGGTGGAGGTGGGGCAGATGGAGCGCATGCCGATTTCCAGCTCGATGCCCAGCCGGCGCGCGTGTTCGCCCACCTCGCGCACGTGCCCGTCATCGAGCGAGCCGAGAAAGCGGATCTCAGAAAAATGCACCGTGCGCACGCCGAATTTCGCGCAGTAATCCAGGTGCTGGAAGGCTGTCCAGGGCTGTGAGCGCAGGCTGAAGAGGTCGACGCCCAGCCTCGGCGCCGCGCCCGCCGCCGGCGCGGCCGCCGCCGCAGGCAGGACGGTGAGAAAATCGCGCCGTCTCATGCTCCTCATGATCCGGCAAGGCGGCGGTAGGTGTAAAGCTCGATGCCGTGCTTTTCGACCGCGCGCCGGGCGTCGTCGCTGGTCCAGAACAGAAAGTCGGCCCAGCGCTGCTCCCAGTTGTTGGTGACGGCGCGGATCTCGGGATCGTCCTTGGCCAGGTGGATGATCAGCTTTGTGACGCCCGGTTTGAGCGATCCGAGCAGCTTCAGGTAACTCTCGCGCCGCTCAGCGGGCGTGCGGCCGGGCACGCCGGTGATGAGCCGGTCCAGCATGCGGAAGCCGGCCTGCTCCTTCTCGCGCAGCATCTCGGGCGTGATGGGATAGCCCTTCAGGTCGGCGGCGTTGGCCTCGTTCGGCCGGGGCAGCATGCACGGGACGCCGTACTCATCGGCCAGTTTTGTATACACGGCGAAGTAGTCCGGCCGGGCGAAGAGCGTGCCCATGTGCGAGTCGAAATGGGTGAAGCGGATGCCATAGTCGCGGGCGCGCTCGATCTGCGCGCGCAGCTCGGTCTCGATCTCTTCGGGCCTGGCGTTCATCGCCACCGAACGGACGTCGCGCCACATGTAGCCCTCGCGGTCAATCAGTCCGCGGACCTTGTCCCACGGGGCCACGGGGCGCCAGCGGTAGTACTTCCACTCGCTGGTGAGCGTCAGATGCAGGCCGATGTCCTTTTCCGGATGCGATCGGGCCCAGTCGGCGAACTCCTGGACCCACGGGCAGGGCATCATCACCGAGGCGGAGCTGACGAGGCCCTTCTCCAGGGCCTCGATGGTGGCCGCGTTGGCCGAATGGCACATGCCGGCGTCGTCGGCATGAACGATGAGGTACTTCTTGCCCGCGTCGGCCCATGCGGCCAGCGGCGCGGCGGAGATCAGAAGAAAGCGGCGGCGGTTCACGGGCGTGCCTCCTCCGGCCAGACTTCCGGGTTGAGCAGGTTCGGCGGGCGGCGCCCGAGCAGCGCGGCGGCGGCGTTTTCGGCCGCCATCATCGACATGCGCCGGCGCGTGGCATAGCTGGCGCTGGCAATGTGCGGGGCCAGCACCACGTTGGGCAGCTCGAGCAGCTTCGGGTGCACCGCCGGTTCACGTTCAAAAACGTCGAGGCCGGCGGCCCAGATGATGCGCCGTTCGAGCGCCTCGGCCAGCGCCTCTTCGTCGACCACCGGGCCCCGCGCCGTGTTGACGAGGACGGCCGTGGACTTCATCAGCGCGAGTTCGGCGCGGCCGATCAGGTGCCGCGTGGCGGGAGTCAGCGGCACATGAAGGCTGACGAAGTCCGATTCGCGCAACAGTTCTTCCTTCGACACGCGCCGCGCGGCGAGCTCACGCTCCACTTCCGGCGGCGCTGGTTGCTCGTCGCAGTAGAGGATCCGCATGCCAAAGCCGCGGCCGCGGCGGGCCACGGCGGCGCCAATCCGGCCCAGACCGAAGATTCCCAGCGTGGCGCCATGGACATCCTGACCGGCCAGCAGGTCGATGATCCACGTGCTCCACTGGCCCGAATGCACAAATGCGTGCGCCTCCGGAATGCGCCGCGCGGCGGCCATCAGCAGCGCAAAGGCGAAGTCGGCGGTCGTCTCGGTCAGAACCCCGGGCGTATTTGTCACCGCGATGCCGCGCGCGGTGGCGGCGGCCACGTCGATGTTGTCATAACCGACGGCCACGTTGGCGATAACGCGCACGCCTTCCAGCCGCGCAATGACGGCCGCGTCCAGCCGGTCCGTGAGCTGGCTGACGATCGCCTGACAGGGGCGGGCCCGCTCGATGAGCTCCGCGGCGGGCAGCACGCGGTCCGTCGCGTTGTAGTCTACTTCGAACTGCTGCTGGAGGAACTCAACGGCTTCGGGGAAGATGCGTTTGGTAATCAGGACACGGAGACGGGCGGACATGGCCATGAAGCCGCGATTGTCTCACACAGGCGCCGGGGCATACAATCGAAGGTTCTTCGCGCGTTGTTTCGGGCCGGCTCAACGCCAGCAACGGTGACAACGCCGCCGAGCGGTTCCTGTTTTCAAGGAGGGTTTCATGGCACGGTTGGGCTTTCTGGGTCTCGGAATCATGGGCGGCCCGATGGCGCGGCACCTGCTGGCCGCGGGCCACGAGGTGGCGCTGTGGTCGCACACCTCCGCCAAGGCCGAGCAGCTGGCGAAGGAAGGGAAGGGCCGCGCCTGCGCGACACCGCGCGAGGTGGCCGAGAACGCGGATGCCGTCTTCCTGTGCGTCGGCGACACCGCCATGAGTGAGCAGGTGACGCTCGGCCCGAATGGCCTGATCGAGGGCGCGCGGCCTGGGCTGATCGTCGCAGATTGCAGCACGGTCTCGCCGGCCTATGCCCGCCGCGCCTACCAGGCCTTCCGTGCCAAAGAGGCACACTTCCTCGATGCCCCGGTCACCGGCTCAAAGCCGGGCGCGGAAAACGCCACGCTGACCTTCATGGTTGGCGGAGACCGGGAGATCTATGAAAAATTGAAGCCGCTCATGGAGGTGATGGGGAAACGGTTCTATTACTGCGGCGGGCCAGGTATGGGGCTGCACGCGAAGCTGAGCCAGAACTTGATTCTTTCGAATATGTTACAGGCGTTTAATGAGGGCATGGTGCTGGCCGCCAAGGCGGGTGTGGACCCGGAACTCATGCTGGACATCCTGGACAATTCGGCCGCCAAGAGCGGCATCGCCTCCTTCAAGGCGCCGTTCGTCTTCCGCCGGGACTTTTCTACCAATTTTTCAGTGCGTTGGATGCATAAGGACATCGGCCTGATGATGGAAACCGCGGCTGAAATGCAGGTTCCGCTGCCGCTGACGGCCCTTACCCAGCAGATGTTCCGGGCGGCCATGGCCGAAGGCTACGCCGACGAGGATATTTGCAGTACAATCAAGGTCTTAGAGAGAATCGCCGGGGTTGAGGTGGTTCCCCGCTCCAAAAAATAGAAAAAAGTGCTTGCAATTTGGGAAAGGATCTTCTAAGATTGGAAGTAAGCCGGGGAGGCAACTCCCACCAAAGCGAGACTAACCTCAAAAAGACCCCTGAAGCATTCTCCTCCCCGGCGCCCTCTGGGTCACACTTCCCGAAAAGAAAGCGAAGCCGAACGGCGCGTTGCTGTGTCTCCTCCCATGCCGGAACGTGATTGCCCTGCGCCCGGACGCTTGTCACGACCCCGTGCCGGGCGAGATCATCGAAACAGATGGAGAGCGTTGGTGTTATGATGGCGGACGCGCGCCCCATGCAGCGGATCACGCTCCTCGGCTCCACCGGAAGCATCGGCACCAGCACTCTGGATGTCGTCCGGCGAAACCGGGAGCGCTTCGGCGTGTTCGCGCTGGTGGCCGGCCGCAACCTGGAGACGCTCGCCGGGCAGATCGCGGAGTTCCGCCCGGAGGTGGCTGTGGTCGCGAACCCGGCCGACCTTGACTGCCTGCGGCAGCTCCTGGCAGACCGGGGCGTCCAGCCGCCGGAGCTGCTGGCTGGGCCGGAGGCCTATGTCAACGTTTGCACGGCGGCGGAAGCTGATATTGTCGTTTCCGCCATTGTCGGCGTGGGCGGCATGGAGGCCACCTACGAGGCGGTGCGATGGGGAAAGCGCGTTGGTCTGGCGAACAAGGAGACGCTGGTGGCCGGTGGCCGGCTGGTGATGGAAGCGGTGGCCCGGCACGGCGCGGAACTGATTCCCATCGACAGCGAGCACAATGGCGCCCATCAGTGCCTGCGGGCCGGTGCGCGCTCGGACGTCCGCAAACTGATCCTCACCGCCTCTGGGGGCCCGTTTCGCAATACACCGAAGGATGAGCTGCAACGGGTGACGCGGGAGCAGGCCCTGAATCATCCAACATGGAAGATGGGCCCGCGCATCACGATCGATTCGGCAACGCTGATGAACAAGGGCTTCGAGGTGATCGAAGCCTGCTGGCTCTTCGGCCTGGACCCGTCGCAGGTGGAAGTGGTGATCCATCCGCAGTCCACCGTGCATGCCATGGTCGAGTTCAACGACGGCAGCGTGATCGCACAGGTCTGCGCCACCGACATGCGCATGCCCATTCAGTACGCGCTCACCTGGCCGGAGCGCTGGGACGCGCCCGTGCCGAGGCTGGACTGGCGCGAGGCACGAACCTGGGAGTTTTTCCCGCCGGATCCGGAGCGGTTCCCGCTGTTGCGAATGGCCTACGAGGCGCAGCGGGCCGGCGGATCGGCCGGCTGCACGCTGAATGCGGCCGACGAGGTGGCGGTGGAAGCTTTCCTGCGGAACGAAATTCCGTTCCCGGCCATCGCCGAGGTGGTGGAGGAAACGTTGGCGCGCGTGCCGGTAAGGAGCGCATCGACGATCGGCGAGCTGCTGGAAATCGACCGTGTATCGCGCGCCGTAGCCGCCGAAGTGGCGCGCCAACGGGCCGGAGCCCGGATCATGGCCTGACACGGAAGGACAGGAACTGCCTCATGGTCTTCTTACACAATCTCTGGTGGCTGCTGGTGCTCATCGGGGTGATGATCATCATCCACGAACTGGGCCATTACTGGGCGGCGCGCTTTTTCCGGATCCGCGTGTCCACGTTCAGCATTGGCTTCGGGCCGAAGCTCGCCTCGTTCCGCTCCGGCGAAACGGAGTTCCGCATCGCCTGGATCCCGTTCGGCGGCTACGTCCGCATGGCCGGCGAACAGCCCGGCGACGCGCCGGATCCGGACGGGTTCACCTCCAGGCCCCGATGGCAGCGGCTGATCGTGGTTCTCGCCGGGCCGGTGATGAACATCCTGCTGGCCGTCGTTCTGCTCACCGGGCTCTATATGGTGCACTACCCGAAGCTGGCCAGCGCCGGCGGCCCGGCCGTCATCGGTTACGTGAAGCCCGGCAGCCCGGCGGCGAAAAGCGGCCTGCGGCCCGGCGACGTGATCGTCCAACTGGAGAACCGCACCAACCCCACCTGGGAAGAAGTGGTGATGCGGGAAGTGGTGAGCGCCGGTCGGCCCCTGCCCATGGTCATCGAGCGGGGCGGGGAAAAGATCTCGCTGGCCGTCATGCCCGAGCTTGACCCCAAGACCGGCGTGGGTGTGGCCGGCTGGTCGGAGCGGACTCAGATCGAAGTCGGCGGCCTGGTGCCGGGTTATGACGCCGAAAAGAAGGGCCTCCGGCGCGGCGACCTGCTGCTGCGCATCAACGGACGGCCCATCTACACCGTGTATGACATCCACGAGACGCTCCGCCAAAGCGAGGGCCGCCCGGTGGAAGTGGTCTATCTGCGGGACGGCCGGGAGCACGCCGTCGTGCTTCAGCCGGCCCTTTCCGAGGAAGGGCCCGCCGGACCGCGCTGGATGATTGGCGTCGAGCTGGCGCCGCGCGTCACCTACGTCAGCCTCTCGTTGCCGGAAGCGCTGCGGGAATCCCTGCGGCAGAACGCGCGCGGCGCGACGCTCATCTACCAGTTCCTCCAGTCCATCGTCGAACGCCGCAGCTCGGCCCGCTCGCTGGAAGGGCCCATTCGTATTGCGCAGCTCTCCGGCGAAGCCGCCCGCGAGGGCGCCCCGGCCTTCCTGAACCTGATGGCCACGGTCAGCCTGAACCTCGCCATCTTCAACCTGCTGCCGATTCCGATCCTCGACGGCGGCGTCATTCTGCTGCTGCTGATCGAGATGATGATCCGGCGCGACCTGAGTCTCTCGTTCAAGGAAGCGATCTTCAAACTCGGCTTCGTCTTTCTGATGATGGTGGTGGCGTTCGTTCTCTACAACGACATCACCAAGCTGCTGCCGGGCTAAGGCTCGCGGCGAATCCCCTGCCGGCGTCTTCACGCCTGCGGCTGAAAGATCTCCTGCGCTCTGCCGGTTTCAATGGCCAGGTGATTCAGGTAGAAGGCGAGCACAGTGGGCGGGAAGCGGTCCTTCAGCGCGTTCCAGGCGCGCTGCTGCCAGCCGTCGCTAAGATAGGTGCTGACGTCGGTGTCCTTGGCGAAAAAGCCGTCCTGGTGAGGCACGCCCAGCAGGTCCAGCGCGGCAATGATCAGGTCGAGGTGGCAGACCAGGATGGCCTGCGCCAGATCCGCCGCCAGACCGTTGTCGCCTTGCTGGATCCGCGCCCACAGACGCGGCGCCGCCTTGCGCAGCGTCTCACTGTTCAGCTTGTGCAGGTGCGTGCGCACCTTCAGCGTTTCATAGAGCTGGTAAGTCCGAAGCCGGCTGATGGAAACCCGGCGCAACAGATCCTGAAACCCCTGTTCGCCCTGCGCCAGAAAGGCGTCACACAACGTCACCACAGTCAAAGCGTAGCATGAGGCCATGGGAGCGATGCATGGACGCGGCGCGCGGGGGTTTGCCGTGGAGGTCGAATGTTACGCCGGCTTCCGCGCCGGCGAGCGACCGCTGCGGTTCCGGCTCGGGGAGTCTGTCCTTGAGGTCGAGGAGGTCCTGGCCGAGTGGCGCACCCCCGACGAAATCTGCTTCCAGGTCCGCGCCGGCGGCCGGCTCTGGCTCCTGCGCGGCGATCTTGTGCTGGATGCCTGGATCGCGGAGCCGTGGGAAGCGGCGCGCTGAGCGCGATCACTGGCGGCGGAAGCGGAACCAGTTGAGATTGCCCAGCCCGGTGGCTCCAGGCGCGCCGCTGAAGACGATATACAGGTCGTGCAGCCCGGCCGCGCCCGCCGCTGAAGCGCTCACCGTGGTCCACGCCTGCCAGCCGCCGGTCACCGGCAGCGGGACCTGGGCGATCAGCAGCCCGTCCGGAGAATCCAGCCGGAACTCGAGCGTGCCGCTGGCGCCGGCACTCGCCACGCGCGCCTCCACCGCAGCCACGCCATCTCCGAAATCCACATTCCGGAAACCGGCCCAGCTTCCGGGCGCCGAGTAGCCGAGGTCGAATCCGCCCTCGGCGTCCGTGCACGGCTCGGTGCGGAGTCCGTGGATGCTTGTGTAGTTGGAGGCGAGAATCCGGCTGGTCGAGTCGATCACGAATTCGGGCTGCCTGCCGGGCAGGCGGCGCCTTCCCGCCGGTTCCGGCAGCGGCCGCAGGCCCGGGTGCCAGACCACGGTGGCGCCACTCTGCGCCGGCAGTTCCAGCGGCAGCCACTGCCCGCGCCACTCCACCTGGAAGCGGCGCGGGGCGGACGTCTGGTTGTAAGCAACCAGCACGCGGCTGCGGTCGCGGTTGACGAATGCGGCAGTAATGATGCCTGGGGCGTTGGTCGAATACACGCGCGCCGCGCCGGGCAGCACGAAGCGGCTGAAGTGGCCCAGCGTGTAATAGTCGATCGTCTTTCTCACCACGCCTGTGGATTCGTTCACCTCGATCAGGCCCGTGCACGTGTTGCAGCCGCCGGCATTCGGCCCGCGCCGCTCATTCAGCGCCAGACCCCACTTGACGAACGTGCGCGCCCAGTTGCGCATCGAGTGGATGATCGCCTCAAAGTCGGCCTTTACCTGGTCCTGGATCCACGTCCCGCCGCTGGCCTCGGTCACATACTGACCGCGCGAGGGATCCATCTCGTGGACTGCCGTCATGGCGCCCGGCGTGCCCCCGTACCAGTGCCAGGCCGTGCCGGCAATCCGCGGCGAGGCCTTCAGCACGGGATCGGAGAGCACTTCCATCGGGTAATCCGGCCGGTCCCAGTTGTGGTCATAGACGAGGACGCGCACCGGGAGCCTGGTTTTTTCGAGCTCCGGAAGAAGGTAATTTCTGAGAAAATCCGCCTGTTCGGCCGCGGTCATCAGCATGCCCGGATAATCTTTCGGAACATAAAGCGGCTCATTTTGCACGGAAATATAGTGAACCGGAACGCCTTCGGCCGCATAAGCCTCCACGTATTTCCGGAAATACAGCGCAAAGGCCGGGTACGCTTCACGGCGGAGCGAACCGCCGATCATCGAGCCGCTGGTCTTCATCCACCCCGGCGGGCTCCACGGCGTGCCCATCATGCGCAGGCGCGGGTTGATGCGCAGCGCCAGCCGCAGCAGCGGCAGGATGTCGGCGCGGTCGTGCTCAATGGAGAACTTTTCGAGCCGCGGATCTTCTTCGCCCGGCGGCAGCTCGTCATACGAATAGTGGAAACGCGCCAGATCCGAGGCCCCCATCGGATTGCGCAGGAAGCTGATGCCGATGCCTTTTTCCGGGTGGAACAGCGATTCGAGCACCGCCTGTTGCTGCTCTTCGGGCACGCGGCGGTGGATCAGCCAGGCAGCCGAATCCGTCATCGATGCGCCAAAACCCTCGATCGTCTGATACACAATGGAGTCGGCGACGATCACCACCGGCACGGCCGGATCCTGCCGCGGAGAAAACCCGGCCGCCGCCTGCTTCTCCAGCACCTGGCGCTGATCCCCGGTCGTCACCCAGACATCGGCCTGCCCGCCGGAGGAGCAGGAGGCCATTGCGAGGCAAAGTATCAGAAGCGCGGAACGAAGACAATTCACGGTGACACCTCAACCGCGGCCAGCATAACACCCGGATGCCCGGAAGCGCCCTGCCCGGCGGCGTCTGCGGCCCGGACGGCCACGCCGGCGGGAAGTGCGCCGGCCCAGGGGACGGTCTCACGGTCTGACTTCCGCAGAAGCGGGACGCACTTCCGCGACCTTTCCGTCCACGATGCGGACGGTGCCAGGCAGTTTCCGGCCCGCGGTGTATTCGAGCAGCTCCACCATCCTTCCTTCCAGCGACATGAGCACGCGAAAAGAGGGTGGTCCGAGCAGCGCTTCCAGTTCTGCCGCAGAAAGACCCGGCTCCCGCTTTGCAAACGCCTCAGCCGTGGCCCGGACTGTCTCCGCTGTCTTTGGATCCACGGCGGCTGGCCGCGGTGAAGACGAGCTACGCCGCACGGCCGTGGAGCTGGCAGGACTTCTTGCGCCGTCCCGGCGGGAAGCGTTCAGGGCCTCTCCGCTCTTCGAAAAGATTCTGCCCAGCGAATCGCCGAGCTTCTTCGCGCCGTCGCCTGCGGTCTTCGCCCCGGCAGCGCCGCCATATTCAATCGCTGTCTGGGCGGCGCCGACAGCCGCCATGCCGCCCGTCAAAAAGAGAACGCGCAGCAACGCCCGGGTCATCGGCATCTCCCCCTGCGGCCATCATAAGGCTCACTGTCGCAAAATACCATCCGTCTCGGCGCTTATAATGCCCCCAGGATGCCAGCCCCGCCTTCGCGAAGGTTTCTGCTGGCTGCGATGCTTATGCAGCCGGCGCAGCCCCGGCGGACCTGGTCCGGCACATGGGAAGCGTCTGCCTCCGGCCGGGCGATCGGAGGCGCCTGGACCGCCCGCGACTACGGGAACGACGAAGAATCCGGCGGCCGGTGGACCCTGATGTTGCAGCCTGGCAGGGTTCTGCTGGAAGGAACGTGGAACGCGCGCAAACGGAAGCGCGGCTGGGACGGATCCTGGGTGGCGCGCGTCCTGAACGGCGGACGTTACGAGGGAACCTGGAGCGCGCGCATTCGACTGCCGGCGGAGATGCCGCTGGCCGAAATGTTCGAACTGGCCCGGACCCGGCCGGTCAGCGGCACATGGTCGGACTCGGCTGGTCGGAGCGGCACCTGGATCATTCGGGCAGACTGAGGCGCAACTCCGCCCACCGCCAACTGAATGCGGAATGCCCCGGCCCTGAGACGCGCGGCAAGGCCATTGCGCCGATGTTCTGCGAAGCCGGTCTTCATCCGGGGCCTGCGCTACAATCGTTGATTTGGGCCTTCCTTCATGAGCAATCTGATCGTTCTGGGTGCGCAATGGGGCGACGAAGGCAAGGGCAAAATCGTCGACCTGTTTGCCGAAAAATTCGATATCGTCGCCCGCTATCAGGGCGGGCACAACGCCGGTCACACCGTGCAGGTGGGCGGCCGGCGCTTCGTGCTGAAGCTCATTCCCAGCGGCATCCTTCATCCGGGCAAGCGGGCCGTCATCGGCAACGGCGTGGTGATCGATCCGAAGGCCCTGCTCGAAGAGATCCGCACGCTCGAGGCCGCCGGCATCGATGTGCGCGGTCAGCTCGCCGTCTCCAACCGCGCTCACGTCATCTTTCCGTTCCACCGCCTGGCGGAGAAGGTGAGCGAGAACCGCCCGGATCGCATCGCCATCGGCACCACCTCGCGCGGCATTGGGCCCTGCTATGAGGACAAGATCGGCCGCCGCGGCATCCGCATCGCCGATCTGCTGAATCCTCCCGTCTTCGACACGCTCTTCCGCTACCTGGCCGAGGACCGGCAGACCATCGCGCGCGCCTTCCATGTGGAAGAGCAGCTGGATCTCGACGCCATCCGCGAAGACTACCGCCGCATGGCCGAGGAGATCCGTCCGATGGTCTGTGACACGGCGCAACTGCTCAATGATGCGATCCGCGCCGGCCGGCGCGTGCTCTTTGAGGGCGCGCAGGGAACGATGCTCGACATCGATCACGGCACGTATCCGTTCGTGACCTCTTCCTCGGCGGCCGCCGGCGGCGCCTGCACCGGCACCGGCGTGGCGCCCACGAAGATCGACGGCATCCTGGGCGTCTCCAAGGCCTACATCACCCGCGTCGGCAGCGGGCCCTTCCCCAGCGAGGACCACGGCGAGGACGGCGAACGCATCCGCCGCGCGGGCAATGAATTCGGCTCCGTCACCGGCCGCCCGCGCCGCTGCGGATGGTTCGACGTGCCGCTGCTTCGCTATACGGCGATGGTGAACGGCTTCGACTCGCTCATCATCACCAAGCTCGACGTGCTCGACGGATTCGACCGCATCAAGGTCTGCGTCGCCTATCGCGTCCACGGCGAAACGACGATGCAGATGCCGGCCGAGAACGCGTTGCTTGAAAAGATCGAGCCCGTCTACGAAGAGGTGCCTGGCTGGAAGACGCCCACCACCGGCATCGCCAGTTATGACGACCTGCCCACCGCCGCCCGCGACTACATCGCATTTCTCGAAGAGCGCACCGGCGTGGAGGTCGGCTGCGTTTCCACCGGGCCGGACCGCACCCAGACGATGATCCGCCGCGGTTCGAAGATGGAAAAGCTGCTCGCCTGAAGCGGTGCGGGCTCACCAGCCGGCCTGAAGGCTGAAGCGGAACGTCCGGCCTTCATTCAGCGTGTTGGTGATCGCGCCGAAGTTCGGATTGGCCAGCTCGAAGCCCGGCGGCGCGAACTGCGGCGTGTTGGTCAGATTCACGCTCTCGGCGCGGAACAGCACGAGGATGCCTGCGTCGGTTCTCCAGGTGCGGCTCACTGCGGCATTCACATTGGCGATGCCGCCCTTGCGGAACGTGTTGCGGCCCAGATTTCCGCGCGGCTCCTCCGGCCGGATGTAGGCGAAGGCAGTGCGTGGCAACAGCGCGCGCGATGTGTCCGGGTTGCCGACGGTGCGGCCGAGGATCGAGGGGTCGAGCAGGTTCGGGCGGTCGCCGCCGTTGCCGTCCACGTTGCCGTAGCCGGGCGCGTCGCTGCCGGAGACCACCGTGAACGGCGTGCCCTTCTTGAGCAACGTCACGCCGGACACGGTCCAGCCGCGCAGCGCGCGCTGACGGAATGGCAGCGCCCAGGAACCGCGCCACAGAAAGGCGTGAGGCTGGTCGAAATCGCTCAGGCCCTTCATGTCACCGCGCGTCTCGTATTCCCACTGGCTGCGCGAGAGCCGCGAGTCGGCGTCATAGGCGGTGTTCGTATACGAGCTGCCCAGGTCCATCGCCTTGCTGAACCAGTAAGCGGACTCGAGGCTCAGCCCGCGCCAGTTCGACACGATCAGCGTCAGCCGCGCCGCATCGTAATAGCCCTGTGAGCCGTTCAGCACCCAGCGCACGTCGGCTATGGAGGGATCCGGCCTCCGGTCGTTGATGGTGGCCGTGGTGAGTGGGATGCCCGGAACGGGACGCGCGCGGTTGCGGTACCACATGATCAGCAGCTTGTGCGAGCGGCTGCCTACATAACCCGCCTCGAGCCGTGCCAGCCGGCCGATCTCGCGCTCCCAGCTCGCGTTGTACTGATAGCTGTATGGGGTGGCCAGCCGGGGGTCGAGCGCGTAGATGTTGCCCTTGACTTTCTGCGGATCAGCGCGAAGCGGATCCAGCAGGTCCGGCGCGGGCACGGCGATCTTCACGCTGCCGGGCGGGCTGAAACGCACCTGGGAGTACGTCACCGGAAAAATCTCGCCGTAGTGCACGCCCGCTGCCGCGCGGAAGACGCCGCCGCGCGCGCCCAGCCGGCGCGCCACGCCCAGCGACGGCGCCCAGTTGTTCAGATCGCTGTCATAGGGGATGGCATTGCGGCCGTTCACCTCCACAGGACGAGTGGCCGCCTGCCAGCGGAGGCTGTAGGTCACGTCGGTCGCCGCGCCTAGCCGCCGCCGCCCTCCCGCGTAGGCTGCGGGCTCCCACGAGCGGAAACCGCGGTGCACGTCGCCGATGCTGACGATGTGCTGCGAAGGCGTGCCCATGCGGAGATTCGTGATCGCGTCGCGGCCAAAGTCGTTGCCGAAGGAAAAGTAGCCGCGGTGAGCGTCCGTTTCCGCGCCGTTCATCTGCCGGCGGTTGATCTCGAAACCCGCCTGCCAGTGGCCGCGCGGCTGCTGGCGGCGGACCGCTGCCGCCCAGCGGAAAACATTCATCGCGCGGTCAAGCGGGATGATCGCCTGCGGACCCAGCGTTTCCAGGCCGCCGGTGGACACCATCGGCCCAACGGCGTTCGGCTCGGGCACGAGCAGCGTGCCGAGCCGGTCGAAGCCCGCGGTCCATTCCATCAGCGTGCGCGCGTCGAGCGCGTGCGCCCAGGTGATGCGCGCGCGGTGGTTCTTGATGTGCGAATCGGGGTTCTGTCCGGCCACGAGCTGAAAGGCGTCCACATCCTGCGCGACAAAGTCGTACACGAGCGCGAGGGAATCGGTTGCGTTCAGCTTCTGGTCGACCCGCGTGCCGCCCATGCGGTGGTCGATGCTCTGCGGCGAGTTCGTATTCAGCATGCGCGGGTTGATGTCGGTGCGGTTGGGCGCCTCGCGCGGGTAGGCGTCGAGGAACCGCTGCACGATGGCGCGCAGCCGCGGGTCGGCCGCCAGCGCGGTGCGTTCGTCCGCGCGCGGCACCAGCACGTTGCCGTTCACCTGCCCGCGGATCAGCCGCAGGCTGCCGTGCGTCTGCCACCACGCGTTGCGCCACGCGCGGCCGCCGGCGCGGAAGCCGGCTTCATTTTCGCGCGCCGGTTTCACGTCGCCCACCTGGAAAAACGTCCGCGCGCTGGTCACGCTGTTCAGGTGCGCCCAGCGCAGCTCGCCATGAAAGCCCGCGCCGTGCGAAGGCGCCACATGGGGCGGGGCCGCGGGCACGTTGCCGAATTCCGCTCCAAAATAGCCGCGGTCGGGCCGGAATTCGCGCACGATGGTGGCCGTCACGCCCAGCCGCACGTTCAGCTCCTTCAGCGCGTTGTTGTCCACCAGGTTGAACTGGACGTTCTCATTGCGGCGGCTCTCGCCGCCCTCGGTATCGGCCGCGCCCAGCAGGTTCAGCTCCACGCGCCGCCGCTGCGCTTCCGTGCGTTCGTCGCCGGCTGCGGCCGGCGGCGGCGTGGCGGCCTGGCTGACGATGCGGAGCGTGGTGACGAACTCCGCCCGCTGGCCCTCCACTTCAAAGCAGAGCGACTCGCGCCGGTGCGGCGGCACGTCGGGCGTGGCCGCATGGGTGACGCGCAGCAGCGCGGCCGCGGATACCTTCACCTCCAGCACCAGCCCCGGATAGTCGACCAGCAGCACCGCTTCGTTGGGAAACACCGCCGTGCGCGCGCCCTCCCAGTGCTTCAGCGCGAATTCCGGATCTTCGCGGAACGTCTCCGGCAGCCGCACGCGCCCCTGAAGGTGCAGCAGCAGGGCGATGCGGTGCGGACGCATGTCGCGCGTCTCCACCCTTACGCGGTCCTCGACGGCGCCGCCGGTGATGCGCAGGTCGCGCTCGACGCTGGTGTCTTCGCGATACCGCGGCTGCCGCGCCGCCACGCGGGCGGGGTCGAAGGCGAGAAGTTCGCCCGGGGCCCAGCGCTGCTGGCCTTCGCCGTCGATGAGCACCACGTTGTGCGCCTGGCCGCGCGTGTAAAACTCGCGGTGCAGCGGCGAGCCGTAGCCCACCGTGCCGGCGTCGTGCGTGATGTCCGTCCCGCCGTACGCGGCTTCCCAGTTCAGCGCTTCGGCCTGCGCGTGAGAAGGATCCAGCTGTCCGTAGTGAAAAAACAATTGCCACTCGCCCTGTTTCAGCACCGCCATGCGGCTGGATTCGAGGTTCCGGCTGGTGACTTCCGGCAGCGGCGGCTCGTGTGCGCCCGGCGCCTCCTCCGGCGGGTCGAGCAGCGTGTCCCAGCTCAGCCGCTTCCGCGCCCTCTCGAGGCCGGTCCACGTCGGGAACACACGCCGTGCGGACTCCATCAGCGCCTCGTTCGGCCAGCGCTGGAATCCGCCCGTCGTGTCCGCCGGCATCGGCAACCGCCCGTCCGGAAAGCGCAGCACGGAGGGCGCCAGCATCAGGTTCTCCGCGATCTCCGCCTCACGCTCCAGTTCGCCCAGCCTCCCTTCCAGCCCTGCATGGACAAACAGCGGCAGCACCGCGGAGACGACATACGAGTTGTACCCGAACGACTGCTCCACCCACAGATAGTCGCCTGTCACTCCGTCCGCCATCTGCCTCCTCAACCCGAATGGCGCGTCCACGGCCCGCTTCCACAGGTCGCCATCGCGGAGGTAAAGCGCCGCCATCCCCATCGCGCTCCTCTGCCACACGGCAATGTTGTGCACGCGCTGGAACGTCTCATCCAGCAGCAGCGCCATCGGGCGCAGCAGCCGTTCGGCCCACTCTCTCTGCCTGCCCGGCATCGCGCGCTCCCGCACCAGCCGGGCCGCCTCCACCAGTCGCACCAGCACGTTTGCTTCGTCCAGGCTCTGGTACATCAGCCGCGCCTTGCTCTTCTCCGACTGCACCGGCCACTTCTCGTAGTTCTCCGCATAGAAATTCAACTGGCGGATCACCCAGTCGGCGTAGCGGCCCTCTCCGGTGATCCGCCACAGCCGCGCCGCCTGCACCATTTTCTGCGTGTGCCGCGTGCGGAATCCGAAGACCCATCCGCCCAGCACCTTCTCCGAAGCGCCCGCCGGCGGCACGGGCGTCCAGGGCAAAAACGCGCCCGTCTTTTCGTCGACATAATCGTGCCACCAGCCCGCCACCCATTCCACGCGGTCCGTCGGGTGCGCGTCCATCCACGCCTCGCACTCGGCGCGCTCGCCGGCGAGCCAGGCGGCCCACCGCGCGTCCTCGCGCACTTTCCGCCGCGCCTCGTCCCAGTCTTCCTTCGGCGTTCGCAACGGCGAGCCCTGGCTGTCAAAGATTTTTAGTGGAGCGAACGCGCGGGCCGGATCGGGTTTGGGAAAGCGTTCCTGCGCGGAGGCGAGGACGGCCAACAACGCCGCCAGAAGACACGGCTTCACATCCGCAGTCTATAATGGCGGCATTCCAGATGCTGGGCAGAGCTATCCTCTTTTCGATTTCCCTGCTCGCCGGAGCGCAGGAATGGCCGGCGTATCACGGCGGCTACGGCAACGGGAAGCACTCGCCGCTGAAACAGATTCACACCGGAAATGTTTCCCGGCTCGCGCTGGCATGGAAGTTTGACACCGGCGATGCCGGACCGGGCACGGAAATGCAGTGCAATCCGCTCGTGCGGCACGGCGTTGTCTACGTCAGCTCGCCGCGGCTCCGCGTCTTTGCGCTTGAAGCCGCCACCGGCCGTCCGCTGTGGCGCTTCGACCCGCATGAAGGCAGGGACCCCGGCGCTGCGAAGTTCCGCCACCGCGGGTTTAACTACTGGGAGTCCGGCGGCGACCGCCGGCTCTATTTTGCCGCCGGTCCCTGGCTCTGGTGCCTGAATGCGCGCACCGGCAGACCGGTGCGTTCTTTCGGCCGCGGCGGGCGCATCGATCTGCGCGAGAATCTTGGCCGGGACGCTTCCGGCCTGACGGTGACGCTGACCACGCCGGGAGTGGTCTACAGGGACCTGTTGATCATCGGGAGCCTGGTGAGCGAGTCGCTGCCCGCCGCCCCCGGCCACATCCGCGCCTTCGATGTCCGCTCGGGCAGGCTCCGCTGGATTTTCCATACGATTCCCCAACCCGGCGAGTTCGGCTACGAGACCTGGCCCGAGGACGCGTATCGGTACATCGGTGGCGCTAACGCCTGGGGCGGACTGGCTCTTGATGAACAGCGCGGCATCGTCTTCGCGCCCACTGGTTCGGCCACATACGACTTCTACGGCGCCAACCGCCATGGCGACAATTTGTTCGCAAATTGTTTGATCGCCCTCGACGCCTCCACCGGCCGCCGCCTGTGGCACTTCCAGTTCGTCCGCCACGACCTCTGGGACCGCGACCTGCCCGCCGCGCCCACGCTGGTCCAGGTGAAGCGCAACGGCCGCACGATCGATGCCGTCGCCCAGATCACCAAGAGCGGCCACGTGTGGGTGTTCGACCGCGTCACCGGCGAGAGCCTCTTCCCGTTCGAGGAAATCGATGTGCCCGCCTCGGACGTGGAAGGCGAGTGGACCGCGCCGAAACAGAGACTGCCGCTGGCCCCGCCGCCTTTCGCACGGCAGATGTTCACCGAAGACATCGTCACCCGGCGGACGCCCGAAGCGCATGCCGACGTGCTCCGCCGCCTGCGCGGCTACCGCAACGGCCCGCAGTTCACGCCCCCGAGCCTTCAGGGCACCATCCTGTTTCCCGGTTTTGATGGCGGCGGCGAATGGGGCGGCGCCACCTGGGATCCGGAAACGGGCCTGCTCTATGTGAACTCAAACGAGATGGCCTGGGTCATCAAACTGGTCGAGCGGAAGGAGGAAACACACGTCACCGGCCGCACGCTGTATCAGCGCCACTGCGCCTCCTGTCATCGCGACAACCTCGCCGGCTCGCCGCCGGAGTTTCCCTCGCTCGTGAATCTCGCCGGACGCCGCAGCGCCGGGCAGGTCCGCAACCTCGTGCTCAAGGGCGCCGGGCGCATGCCCGGCTATGCGCATCTCGGCGCCTCCGGCATCGACGCCATCCTCGCCTACATCCTCCAGGGCGAAGAAAAAGAAGTCATCGATGCTCCGCGCGCTTCGACGCCCATCGACCTGAAATACAGGCTGGACGGCTACACGCGCTTCACGGACCCGGACGGTTATCCGGCCATTGAGCCCCCCTGGGGCACGCTCAACGCGCTCGACCTGAATACCGGCGAGTACGCCTGGCGCATTCCGCTCGGCCAAATCCCCGCGCTTGTCAAACAGGGTTTGTCGAACACCGGCAGCGAAAACTACGGTGGCTCCATCGTCACCGCCGGCGGGCTGCTCTTCATCGGCGCCACCAATCATGACGCCAAATTCCGCGCCTTCGACAAACGCTCCGGCCGCCTGCTCTGGGAATACCAGATGGACGCCGCCGGCAACGCCACGCCCGCCACTTACATGGCGAACGGCAAACAGTTTGTCGTCATTGGCGCCGGCGGAGGCAAGTGGGGCAACCCGTCCGGTGGAACATATTACGCCTTCGCCCTGCCGGACTGACGCGGGCCAGGCACGCCGCATGGCGCGCCTTTCCCGCAGGCTGTGTGGCGCATGATCAAAACGCGCGTCAACCGCCGCACGGCGGGCCGTTATTCTGGAAAGGTGAAGCTCGTCTTCCTTGGGACGCCTGAGTTCGCCGTGCCGTCGCTCGAGGCGCTCGTCGAGGCGGGGCATGAGGTATGTGCCGTCTACACGCAGCCGGACCGGCCGGCGGGGCGCAAACAGGAATTGAAGCCGCCCCCGGTGAAGGAAGCGGCGCTGCGGCTGGGCCTCGACGTGCGTCAGCCGGAGCGCATCCGCCACTGCGTCGAGGAGCTCGCGGCGCTCAGGCCGGATGCGATGGCCGTGGTCGGCTACGGACAGATCATCCCGCAAACGATCATCGATATTCCGCCGCTTGGCATTCTCAACGTCCACGCGTCACTTTTGCCGAAATACCGCGGCGCCGCGCCCATCCAGTGGGCCATCGCCAACGGAGAAACGGAGACGGGCGTCACCATCATGCGCATTGACGCAGGCCTCGACACCGGCGACATACTCCTTCAACAGGCCGTCCGGATCGGCCCGGAAGAGACTGCCCCGGAACTGGCGGCGCGGCTGGCGCCGCTCGGCGCGCAGCTTCTGGTCAAGGCGCTGGAAGGCCTGGCGGCGGGAACCATCACGCCCGTCCCGCAGGACCATTCCCGGGCCACGCTCGCCCCGATCCTGAAGCGCGAGGACGGCCTGGTGGACTTCCGCTGGCCGGCCGCAAAGATCGCCAACCGCGCGCGCGGTTTCCAGCCTTGGCCCGGCGCCTGGACGTGGTGGCGCGGCCGGCGCCTGTATCTGTGGCGTTGCCGCCCCGCCGAGGCCGAATCACCGGCCATCCCCGGCAAGATGTTTTCCCACGGCCGGCGCCTCTTCATTGCCTGCGGCGAAGGGACCGTGCTCGAAGTCCTCGAGCTCCAGCCGGAAGGGAAAAAGCGCCTGGACGCGGCCGCATTTCTCAACGGCCACCGGATTACCGAAAGCGACATTCTGGGAGAAAATCAGCCGTGAATTTGCCTGCCGGATACCTTTATTCCTCGGTTTATGCCGGAATTCGAAAGGTGGAAAAACACGATCTGGCGCTGATCGTATCCGACGCGCCCGCCCAGGCGGCGGCCGTCTTCACCACGAACCGCGTCCAGGCGGCGCCAGTGGTGGTGGCGCGGCGCTACCTGGAGGAGACCGGCGGCCTGGCGCGCGCCGTGCTCGTCAATGCCGGCAACGCCAACTGCGCCACGCGCACCGGCGAGCGCGTCGCCTTTCAGACGACGAAAGCGGCCGCGCGCCGCCTCGGCTGCCATCCGGTCGAAGTCCTGCCGGCCTCGACGGGCGTCATCGGCGTCGAACTCGATCCGGCGCGGATCCTCAACGCACTGCCCGCGCTTGTGGCCGGACTCAGCCCGGACCGCTTCCTCGACGCCGCCGACGCGATCCTCACCACGGACCTCGTACGCAAGGTCGCCTTCGCCGAGACCGGCGGCGTGCGCATCGCCGGCATGACGAAAGGCTCCGGCATGATCCACCCGAACATGGCCACGACGCTGGGCTTCGTGATGACCGACGCCGAGGTGCCGGCGCGCCAGCTCCGTGCGCACCTGAAGGCAGCCGTGGAGCGCAGCTACAACCGGCTGAGCGTCGATGGCGACATGTCCACCAACGACATGCTGCTCGTGTTGGCCAACGGGGCCAGCGGGAAGCGCCCCGGCCGCGAGGCCTTTCAGGCGGCGCTTGACGAGGTGTGTCAGTCGCTGGCGCGCCAGATCGCGCGGGACGGAGAAGGGGCGAAGAAGTTCATTGAGATCCGCGTGGAGGGCGCTGCCAGCGAACGCGCCGCCGCAGGCATCGCCCGCGCCATCGCCAACTCGCCCCTTGTCAAGACGGCCATCGCCGGCAGCGACCCCAACTGGGGCCGCATCCTCGCCGCGGCCGGCTATTCGGGCGTCGACTTCGACCCGGCGCGCGTCGACATCTTCCTCCAGGGAGTGCGCGTCTGCCGCAACGGACTGGCGGCGCCGTTCGACGAGGCCGCGCTTCAGCGCGCGCTCGACCGCAGCGAGGTGGAAATCCTCTTCGTGATCCGCGGCGGTGGCGGCGGCAAGGCCACTTTTTGGACGTGCGATCTGACGCACGGCTACATCGACATCAACGCCAGATACAGAACCTGATCCCGCGGTTCCAGCCGTACTGTTACGGTGGCCGCCTTCTATTTCTCCGCACGCTGCCCTACACTTGGGCGCGGGCGTATGTAGGGACACGTCCCGCCAAGGAGGAATCATGCGAAAGCTTTGGGTCTGTTTTGCGATGCTCGCATTCGCCATGGCCCTGGCATCTTCGGCCGCCGCGGCCCCGAACTGCAACGAGGGAACGGCGTCCAACGGCGCCCGCTATCTCGTCTGCATGCCCACGAGCGGCTGGAACGGCGGACTCGTGCTGTTCGCCCACGGGTATGTGCCTGTGGGCGCCGGGCCGGACGCCTGGAAGGCGCACCTGACACTGCCCGGCGGCCCATCCCTGCCGGATCTGGTCACGCAATACGGCTTCGGCTTTGCGGCGTCCAGCTTTTCCAAAGACGGGCTGGCCGTGCTTCAGGGTGTCGAAGACACGATGGCATTGATCGGCATCTTCCAGGACATGTTCCATCAGACGCCCGCGCGGGTCTTCGTCACCGGGGTTTCCGAGGGCGGCCTGGTGGCGGCAAAAGCGCTGGAGGCACATTCGGACAGGCTGAATGGCGGGCTGGCCGCCTGCGGCCCCATCGGCGACTTCCAGAAGCAGATCGATTATTTCGGCGATGTGCGGGTGCTGTTTGACTACTTCTTCCCCAACGTGCTCGGCAGCGCCTGGACGCCTGCCAACATTACGATCCCGGACAGCCTGATGACCGGCTGGGACAGTACCTACGTTCCGGCCGTCGCCGCTGCGCTCCAGGCGAACCCGCTCAAGACGGCGCAACTCGTTTCGACGGGCAAAATCCCGATCGGGCTGAACCCGGGCAACGCTGGCGAGGCGGTGCTCTCGGCGCTCTGGTATAACGTGTTCGCCACCAATGACGCGATGGCCACGCTCGGCGGCAATCCGTTTGACAACAGCCGGCGCTGGTATTCCGGTTCGCTGAACGACTTTCTGCTCAATCTTCGTGTTGCCCGGTTCTCCGCGGCGCCGGATGCGCTGAACGCGCTGGCCAGATATCAGACCACCGGCAGACTGTCACGCCCGCTGGTCACGCTGCACACGGCCTGGGATCCGGTGGTGCCGGCGTGGCAGGAGTCGCTGTACGCGCAGAAAGTCTCCCGGGCGGGCAAGTCGTATTTGCTGGTGCGCTACCCGGTGCTGCGCTTCGGCCACTGCGCCTTCAACGAAGGCGAGGTGCTCATCGCGTTTTTGACGATGGTCCTGCATCCGTATTCGTACTGAGGCGGCCCGTGCCAGCGCGCCGCCCGGCTATTTTTTATCCGAGTGCAGGAACTCGATGGTGACGCCGAGCTGCTTTTCGCTGTCGATATAAACGTAGTCTCCGTTGTCGCGGTCGTAGCGGCCGCGGTGGAGAACCGGCATGCCCATCTGAGCCGCGCGGGCAATCGCCTGGTCGAGCTGTTCCACCTGGAAGCCCAGGTGCTGCACGCCCTCTCCGTGTTCGTCGAGGAACTGCCGCCAGGAGGTGTCTCCGCCCACCGGCTCAATCAGCTCGAGCACCACCTGACCCAGGCGGAAGAAGGCCAGTTTGGCACGCCCGGACGACGGCTTGCCCTTGTAAACGACCTTGACCTCTTCACCCGGCCGTGTCATTGTGATCGACGGCTCAGGCAGGCCGAGCACGGCAGCCCAGCGTCTGGCGGATGCCTCAATGTCGCGCGTGACGATCGCCACCTGGACGATCGTTTTCATCCCCGGGTCGAGCCCGGGCTGAGACTGCGCCGGCGCAAGCAGCGGCAGAAGAATCCAGAAAGACAGGAGTCGCAACATGACTCCTGTCTACCACTGCCCGCGCCGCCGCGCCACTGGCTCAGACGCCGGCCGACTTGAGCACCGGCGCATACTTGCGGTCCGTGCCCAGAATGTGGTCGGTGAGCCAGTTCTTCAGGAAGCCCATCAGCTTGATGGAAAAACCCGCCCGGCTTGAACCGGCCTCCTGGCGGAGCTTCTCCACCTGCTCCACCATCGCCCGGTGCACGCGCCGGTGCGCCGCCAGATCCGTGTAGCCGGCCTTCTCCATCAGCTTCTCCTCATGGGTGAAGTGATGGCGCGTGTAGCTGACCAGCTCATCCATGATCCGCATCAGCTCCTCGGGCCGGCCGCCCGCCTTCATCGCATCGTGAAGCTGGTTGATGATGGCGACCAGCTTCCTGTGCTGCTGGTCGATTTCCATGTGCCCCACGCTGTACTCGGGTTTCCAGTCGACAAATGCCATGCAACGGTCTCCTCGAAACCCTTATCGGGGCCTTGGAGGATCTCATGAGCGGAATTGTGCGCCCCGGATGCGGCGCTGGCGCAGGAGCCTGCGCGGATGCTGATGGCGCCGCTCATGCGACCGGAGTGATCACCAGCAGCAGGTCCTTCGGCTCTACCGTCTGTCCGACGGTGACATGGCGTTCGGTCACCTTGCCGCTGATGGGCGCGTAGACGGTGGTCTGCATCTTCATCGCTTCGAGCACCAGCAGTTTGTCGCCCTGCTTCACCATCTGGTTCAGCTCGACGGCGATCGAGGTGACCGCGCCCGGGATCGGCGCTCCGACGTGGCCCTCCTTCGTGGGATCGGCCTTCGGCTGCGCCCGCACCTCCGCCTTGATGGAACGGTCGCGCACGGTGATCTCGCGGGGCTGTCCGTTCAGCTCGAAAAAGACGGTGCGGGTGCCGTCGGGGTGCGGATCGCCGGTGGCCGTGTACTTGATGATCAGCGTCTTGCCAGGCTCGATGTCGACGGTGATCTCCTCGCCCGGCCTGAGTCCGTAAAAGAAGGCCGGCGAGGGCAGCACCGTCAGGTCGCCGTAGGCCGTGCGCGCCCGGTCGAACTTCAGGTAAACGTCCGGGTACATCACGTAGCTGAGCAGGTCGGTCTCGGAGGGTCTGTGCCCGGTCTTCTTCTCGATCTGCGCGCGCGTCTCTTCCCAGTCTACCGGCGGCAGCTTTGCGCCGGGGCGCCCGCGGCGCGGCCTGCGACCCTTCAGGATCACCGAGGCGATCTTCGGCGGCCAGCCGCCCTCAGGCTCGCCGAGCGCGCCCTCGAACATCTCCACCACCGAGTTCGGGATGTTCAGCGAGTGGTTGGGCCCAAGGTTTTCAAACTCGCTCACCGTCATGCCGTGCTGGATGAGGAACAGCGCCATGTCACCCACCACCTTCGACGACGGCGTCACCTTGACGATGTCGCCGAAGGCGCGGTTCACCTCGGCATACATCCGCGCGATCTCCGGCCAGCGGTGGCCCAGGCCGAGGCTTTCGGCCTGCTCGCGCAGGTTCGTGTATTGTCCGCCGGGCATCTCGTGGATGTAGACGTCGGCCGTGCCCGAACGTGGCGCGGTGTCGAAGGGCGCGTAGTTGGCCCGCACCGTCTCCCAGTAGTCCGAACAGGTATTGAGGGCCTCAAAGTCGAGTCCGGTGGCGCGCTTCGGATCGTGCCGGAGCGCGGCGACAATCGAGTTCAGGTTCGGCTGCGACGTCGAGCCGCTCATCGACGAGATGGCCGCATCAGCAATGTCGACGCCCGCCTCGGCGGCCTTGAGGATGGAAGCCGCGTTGACGCCCGACGTGTCGTGCGTATGGAAGTGGATGGGTATTGAGATTTCGTCCTTGAGCGCCTTCACCAGCCGGTAAGCGGCGTAAGGCTTCACCAGCCCGGCCATGTCCTTGATGGCCAGCATGTGCGCGCCCATTTTCTCCAGCTCTTTCGCCAGGCGCACGTAATACTGGAGCGGATATTTGTCGCGCTTCGGGTCGAGGATGTCGCCGGTGTAGCAGATGGCCGCCTCGCAGACGGCGCTCGTGCGGCGCACCGCCTCCATGGCGACCTTCATGTTCGGCAGCCAGTTCAGCGAGTCAAAGATGCGGAAGATGTCGATGCCCTCCTGCGCGGCCACTTCCACGAAACGGCGCACGGCGTTGTCGGGATAGGCGGTGTAGCCGACGGCGTTGGAGGCGCGCAGCAGCATCTGGAAGCAGATGTTCGGGATCTCCCGCCGCAGCTTCTGGAGGCGCACCCACGGGTCTTCGAGCAGGAAGCGCATGGCGACGTCAAACGTCGCCCCGCCCCACATTTCGAGCGAAAACAGGCCGCTGAGCGAGTGCGCGTAGAAGTTGGCGATGGCCAGCATGTCATAGGTGCGCATGCGCGTGGCCATCAACGACTGGTGCGCGTCGCGCATCGTCGTGTCCGTCAACAGCAGCCGCTTCTGCTTCAGTACCCACTGCGCGAAGCCCTCAGGGCCGAGCTGCTCGAGCACCTGCCGCGTGCCCGGCGGAGGCGGCGCCGGGTTATGCGGCGGCACGGGCGGCTGGCGCACGGCCTCCGGCGGCCGGCGCCGAGCCATCTCCGGATTGCCGTTGACGGCCACCTCGGCCAGATAGGTGAGCAGGCGCGTGGCCCGGTCCTGCCGCGGACGGAACCGGAACAATTCCGGGTGACTGTCGAGAAATGTCGTCGTCGCTTTTCCGTCCTGAAAGACCGGATGATTGACGACATTTTCGAGAAAAGGAATGTTGGTTTTCACGCCGCGGATGCGGAATTCGCGCAATGCCCGGTCCATCCGCTGGCAGGCGATGCGGAAATCATTGCCCCAGGCGGTGATCTTGACGAGCAATGAGTCGTAATAAGGCGTGATCACCGCGCCGCCATAGGCGGAGGCGCCGTCCAGGCGGATGCCGAAGCCCGCCGGCGAGCGGTAGGTGGTGATGCGGCCGTAGTCGGGCACGAAGTTTTTCGACGGGTCTTCCGTCGTGATGCGGCATTGCAGCGCCGCCCCGAAGACGCGGATCTCTTCCTGCGGCGGGATGGCCATCTCCGGGCCGTGCAGCCGGAGCCCCTGCGCCACCTGGATCTGGGCGCGCACGATGTCAATGCCGGTGACGACTTCGGTGACCGTGTGTTCGACCTGGATGCGCGGGTTGACTTCGATGAAGAACCACTCGCCCGTGTCGGCGTCGACGAGAAACTCCACCGTGCCGGCCGAGAAGTAGCCGGCGGCGCGGCACAACCGCAGCGCCGCCTCGCACAGCGCCCGGCGCAGATCGAGCTCCAGGCTGAAGGCGGGCGCGACCTCGACGATCTTCTGGTGGCGGCGCTGCACCGAGCAGTCCCGCTCCCACAGGTGCACCAGGTTGCCGTACGTGTCGCCGAGCACCTGAACCTCAATGTGCTTCGCGTGCCGGATGTAGCGCTCCACCAGCAGCTCGCCGTTGCCAAAAGCGGCCTGCGCCTCCTGGCTGGCCTCGTGGAAGCGCGCCTCCAGATCCTCGCCGCGGTGGACGATGCGCATGCCGCGGCCGCCGCCGCCGTGGGCGGCCTTGAGGATCAGCGGGTAGCCGGTGGCTTCGGCGGCCTTGCGCGCCTGCGCCACAGTGCGCACCGGATGATCGCTGCCGTCCAGCGTCGGCACGCCGGCGCGGCGCGCCAGCCGCCTGGCCGCCGTCTTGTCGCCCAGCTGTTCCAGCAGCTCCGGGCTGGGGCCGACAAAGGTGATGCCCGCCTCCTGGCAGGCGCGAGCCAGCCGGGGATTTTCGCTGAGAAAACCATATCCGGGGTGAATGGCGTCCACGCCCTTCTCCCGCGCCAGCGCCACAATGCCGTCAATGTCCAGATACGCCTGCACCGGGCCGAGCCCCTGCCCCACCAGGTAGGCCTCGTCGGCCTTGAACCGGTGCAGGCTGAGCCGGTCCTCCTGGCTGTAAATGGCCACGGTCCTCAGGCCCAGTTCGTTGGCGGCGCGGAAGATGCGGATCGCGATCTCGCCCCGGTTCAGGGCCATCAACTTCTTCATATGAGTCAGGCTAGCATGCAGGAACTTTCGGCCTTCCCCGTCCGTAATAGGTTCTGTGAGGAGAGTTCCATGCGCATGCTGACTGCTGCGGCCGCTGCGGCCGCCCTCGCTGTGCTGGGCGGGTGTGATTGGGTCGATCCGTCGGAATGGGGCCAGTCCCAGCGCTACCGGGAGCCGTTTTCAGCCACCGAAAAACTGGCGGCCGGCGCCCGGGTCTCGCTGGAAACATTCAACGGCAAAATCGAGGTCTACGGGTGGGATCGCGAAGAGGCATCCATCGAGGCGGTGAAGTACGCCTCCCGGGAGGAGATCGTCCATCAGATGGACGTGGACGTGGTGGCGGATGCGGGTTCGCTCCGCGTCCGAGTGCGGCGGCCGGAGACGAACTGCAACTGCGGCGCCAGCCTGACCGTGCGCCTGCCGAGGCGCGTGATCCTTGACGAGGCGCGCACCTCGAACGGCGCCGTCACGCTCGAGTCGCTGGAGGGCAGCGGCAAGGTGACGACGTCAAACGGCATGATCCGCGCCTGGGACGTGGCGGGCGACTGGACCTTGCGGACATCCAACGGGGCCGTGGAGCTGGACCGCGTGAGCGGCTCCTTCTTCGCGCGCTCGAGCAACGGCCGGGTCCGCGTGAGCGCACTTCGGGGCAAGGCCGACGTGGAGACGACCAACGGGTCCATTGACGCCGAGATCCGCGAACCGGCCCAGGGCGCGCCGCTCTCCTTCCGCAGCTCGAACGGTTCGATTACGCTGAAGTTCGACCGCTGGGCGCAGAACCCGCTCCGCGTGGTCACCTCCAACGCCTCCATCACCCTGGCGCTGCCGGAGGGGGTGAACGCGCGGATCCGCGCCACGACGAGCAACGGCCGCATCACCAGCGACTTTGAAGTCGCCGCCCGCGAATGGGGCAAGCGCCGCCTGGAGGGGCGGCTCGGCGCGGGCGGCGAGGAGATGGATCTGAGCACCTCCAACGGCAACATCCGGCTCGTGCGGCGGTGAGCTAGCGGGCCGCCTGGGCGCGCCGCGCCACCTGGAGGTTCGATTTCACCCGCCCGGCGCCGTAACCAATACGGAATTTCAGCGGCTTGACACGCCGCGCCGGGTCGTCATAGGCGGCGCGCAGGTCCGGCTGCGCGCGGAATTGGAAAGATTTTCCGTACGGCTTCTCGTAGTCGCCGTAAAGCTGCACGTCCCACTCCGGGCCGGTCAGATACCGCCACGGGATGCCCGAGTCGTCTTGGAGGATCAGCGCCGAGCGGCTCAGGATCAGCGACCGGATGCGCGAAAAACGGCTGTCATGCAGCATGTAGGACGTGGCTTTCAGCATCGTGCACGGGGCGGCGAGAGACGACACAAACTTCACGAAGGCGTCGTTGCCGCGCATGTGCGCATCGTCGAGGTTCAGGGAAATGTAATAGAGCGTCGCCGGCCGGCCATGTTCCGGATCCGTGAGATCGAGCCGCAGCCCGCGGTTGTGGCCGAATTGCGCGCGCCGGATGTCGGCGGCACGGTGCGCGGGTCGGCCCTGGGCATCAAGCTGGATGTAGTCGTAGCCGGTCACCGTGTAGCCGCTGCGGGCCAGCTGGATCAGCAGCGGCTGGGCAACGCCATCGGCGATCTGGCCCCGCAACTGCCGGTCCATTTCCCGGGTCACAAAAAAGCTCTTCCTGAGAAGCGAGGCCAGTGTGTTGGCCAGCGGCAGCAGTCGCGTTTCCAGTTCCTCTGGCGGAAAATCCTCCGGGCGAGGGACGCGGCCGGGGGGCTCGAGCGCCGCCATCACGTACGTGTTCCGGCCAGCGAAAAAGGTGAGCATGGTGAGGGCGTCCGCTCCGCTGAACGGGTAGAACACCGGGCAGCCGAGATCTTCCGGGCGGCTGAGCTCGGTGCGGGCAAACTCCTTCATGGCGTCGAGGCGGTGTTCGCGGTCATCGCGAAACATCTCATCGAGCCGGCGCGCGTGCTCCTTCCAGGCCGCGTCCGCCTCCAGTGGCTTGAACGGACTTGTGCCTCGGCCGGGCAGTCCGGCCAGGAAGCGGGCCGCGTCGTCGGCCTCCGATGGATTCGACAGCGCCCGCGGCGCCGGCCCGCCCGGTCCGTTCCGGCAGGCTGAGGCCGCGAGGATGGCGATCATCAGAACAGCAGGAGCAGCAACCCGCATCAAGACCCTGATTCCAGCATACGGTTTTGCCGGCCGGCGGCGGGATTGCGAAACGAACCGAAGCGGACGCGGGGACGCCGGGCCAGGCGCACCGGCCTGTAGAATCTTGTCAATGGGGAAAATCGTTCGGACGCTTCTCTGGCTGGCCGTGTCGTGCGTCGGCGCCCTGGCGCTGGCCGGCGTGGCGCTGCGGCGCGGAGAACCGATCAACAGCGCCTGGCTGGTGACGGCGGCTGTATGCACCTACCTGGCCGCGTACCGCTTTTATTCCGCTTTCATCGCCGCGAAGGTGATGGCGCTGGACGACCGGCGGGCCACCGCAGCCGAGCGGTTGCGCAACGGCCACGATTTTGAGCCGACCAACAAATGGATCGTCTTCGGCCATCACTTCGCCGCCATCGCCGGCCCCGGGCCGCTGGTGGGGCCGACCCTGGCGGCGCAGTTCGGCTATCTGCCCGGCGCGCTGTGGATCATCGTGGGCGTCGTGCTCGGCGGCGCGGTGCAGGACTTCGTCGTGCTGTTTGCCAGCGTGCGGCGCGATGGCAAGTCGCTCGGGCAGATGGCGCGCGAAGAGATTGGCCGCATCGGCGGCGGCATTGCGCTGCTCACGGTGCTGCTGATCATGATCATCCTGCTGGCGGTGATCGGGCTTGTGGTGGTCAATGCTCTCAAGGGCAGCCCGTGGGGCACGTTCACGATTGCGGCCACCATGCCGATTGCCGTGTTCATGGGCCTGTATCTGCGCTACTGGCGGCCTGGCCGCGTGCTGGAGGTGTCCGTCATCGGGTTTCTGCTGGTGGTGGCATCGATCTTCGCCGGCGAGTGGGTGGCGCACCATGCCGTGTTGGGTCCGTGGTTCACGTTAAGCGGGCTGGCGCTGGCGGTGGCGCTGATCATCTATGGCTATGCCGCGTCAGCGCTTCCGGTCTGGCTGCTGCTGGCGCCGCGCGACTATCTGAGCACGTTCGTGAAGCTCGGCGTGGTGTTGCTGCTTGGGTTGGGCGTGCTCCTGGTGCGGCCGGATCTACAGATGCCCGCGCTGACGCAGTTCACTGACGGCAGCGGGCCCATCTTCGCCGGCAGGATCTTCCCGTTCTGCTTCATCACGATCGCCTGCGGCGCCATCAGCGGATTCCACGCGCTGATCAGCTCGGGCACCACGCCGAAACTGATCGCCAGGGAAAGCCACATCCGTCCGGTGGGCTATGGCGCGATGTTGCTGGAGAGCTTCGTCGCGATCATGGCGCTGGTGGCGGCCTGCGCGCTGGAGCCGGGCGTCTTTTTTGCGGTGAACTCGCCCGCGGGCATCGTCGGGGCCACGCCCGAGGCGGCGACGGCGACGATCACGGGCTGGGGTTATCCGGTGACGCCGGAGCAGATGAAAACGCTGGCGCGGCATGTCGGCGAGGAGACATTGTTTTTCCGGACCGGCGGCGCGCCGTCGCTGGCGCTGGGCATGGCGCACATCTTTTCGCGCATCGCCGGCAGCGAGGCCGTGCTGCGTTTCTGGTATCACTTCGCCATCATGTTCGAGGCGCTGTTCATCCTCACCGTGATCGACGCGGGCACGCGCGTGGGCCGCTTCATGCTTCAGGACTTTCTGGGCCACGTCTGGAAGCCGCTGGGAAGAACGAGCTGGATGCCCTCGGTGCTGCTGACGAGCGCGCTGATCGTGGCCGCCTGGGGTTACTTCCTGGTGCAGGGTGTACTGGATCCGCTCGGCGGCATCAACTCGCTGTGGCCGCTGTTTGGCATCGCCAATCAGCTGCTGGCAGCAGTGGCGCTGTGCGTGGCGACAACGATCCTGATCAAGATGCACGGGGCAAAGTACATGTGGATCACCACCGTGCCGCTTGCATGGCTGGTGACCGTGACCTTCAGCGGCGCCTGGCAGAAGATTTTCAGCGACGCGCCGCGCGTCGGGTTCCTCGCCCAGGCGCGGCTGCTTGAAGCGGGACCGCAGACGGCGCAGACCAGGCAGCTCATCTTCAACAACCGCCTGGACGCGGTGGTCTGCGGGATCTTTCTGGTCCTGGTGGCGGCGATCCTGGCCGATTCCATCCGCATCTGGGCCGGCCTGTTGCGCGGCACGCGCGAGGCGCGCAGCTTCGAGGCGCCGTTCGTGCCTTCGCAACTGGAAGCGGAGGAGCTGGGATGAAGCGAGCGTTGCGGGCCTTCTGGCGCATGCTGGCGGAGATTCTGCGCGAGCTGGCCGATGAACGCGCCTATGAGCGCCACCTGCGCGTCCATGGGCGCGCCGCCAGCGGCGACGAGTGGCGGCGATTCAGTGAAGAGCGGCTGCGGATGAAGTACCAGCGGCCGCGGTGCTGCTGAGGGTTGCGGCCCTTTTCAGGAAAGCACCGGGAGTTCGGGACGGCGGCGCTCCTCGGGAATGGGCACCTCGGCCGGAGTCGTGTACACGGGCTTTGTCCCGTTGGAGAAATCGAGGTAAAGCTTCCGCCGCAGAATCCATTCCGGGAAATGGGCCAGCCGGAAGAGCGGCCACTTCATCGCGGGGCCGAAGAGTTTCCGGCCCAGGAGGTAATAATAGATGGGAATTCCCAGATTGAATTTCCACTGTACACTTCGCTGACGGCGGAAGAAATCGATGTTATAGCGCCAGCAAGTGAAGAAGAATTCCCACTGAAGATCGGTGAGATTGGCGATTTTCGCACCGTCCCTGGTGGCGAGCCTCGTGTCCTCCAGCGGCACGAAGAGCGTGGGAATGACGCACCACTTGGCGTCCTTGAGGGCGAAGAGAAGGTCAAGCGACTGCTTTGTGTCCTCGCGCGTCTCGCCCGGGAGCCCGATGATGAAGGTGCACATCGGGAACCAGTTGGCGCGGTTCATGATCTCCATGCCCTTGAGCACCACGTCAGGCCACTGTTCGGGGCGGAACGGGTAGCTCTTGCCCTTCATGAACTGCCTGAACAGCCGTACCGACCCTGTCTCCAGGCCGACGAATATCATCGCGTTGCGGTGCTCGGGGTGCGTGGAGGCCGGGTGCTGGTTCACGCTCTTGTCCACGGCGAGGTGAAGCTCTTCGACAATTTCCGGCTGCACGACCACCGGGGCAATGGTTCCGTGCGTCATTATGATGTGCCTGACGCCGGGCACGGCCGCCACGCTTTCAAAAAGCCGTTTCAGTGCCGGAAGGTTGGTGGTGAAACGTTTTCCCTGCTCGTACAGGAACAGATCCTCGGTGCAGAGCGTGATCGTATCGGCGCCCTGGGCCACCGCGCGGCGGACATTTTGAAGGATGTGATCGAGGGGAATGCTCTTGCCGGCGCGCAGGGCGACCGAGCAGAACTGACAGCCGCGGCCGCAGCCGCGCGTGATTTCAACGACGCCAAAGGTGGAGCGGTTGATGCCGGCGGGAATGGATTCAAGCTTCGGCGATTTGCACTCGATCCGCGCGGGCAGCTCTTCGCCCCGGACGGCGCGCTCAAACAAATCGACGACGATCTCCTCGGCTTCGCCATCGACGAGCGTGTCAATCTTCCACCGGGCCTGGAGGCCCTTGTGCGCGACCTGCCATGCGCCGGGGCCGCCGACAATCAACTTCAGGTGATGCCGGTGCTGATCGATCACCGGATGCTCAATCAGCCGGCGGAATTCCGCCGCATTGATCGGCTCGCAATCGCGGCCATAAAAGCCGGCATAAACATCGGTGGCAAAGGTAATGCCCAGGGGATTATGCGCATGAATGCCGATGACGCGCGTGTCCTCGCCGACAAAAAGGGGGAGCTGATCCGGATAACAGACGGCGATATTTTCCTCGCCGAAATGCCGCACCAGCAGGGCCTCAATGACACGCAGCCCGTTGGGGACGTACTTTGCCGTGCCATCCGGGTTGACCTCCACCGCGGTGGACCAGTCTGTCCCCATGAGACGGGCGTACTTGTCCGGAAGCGTTGCAAGGAGCATCTGCCGCCAGATGCTGCGTTGATACTCCGTCGACTCGGAGGTGCTGGCTGCCAGAACAATGAGCTTTCCACGGGAGCGCTGCAACGGGAACCTCCTGGAGCAACCTGAGTCTGGCGTCGCGAGCAAACGCTGCCACGTGCATCATAACTCATTCGAAACATAAATTCAATGCGTCTGTACTGTCTCGTATAGATTGGCCGGAGCGGGCTGCCCCGGTCCGTTGTGGGGTCATGGAGCGGGCCGCCGGCCGGCGCCTTCCTTCAGGGTATGAAACGCATTGACGATGTCGAGATCGAAGATTTCGACGAGCCCGCTTGGCCAGAACACGGTGGCCCGGGCCTGGCGGGCATTGCCCAGGCCGAAATGGAGGCGCGGGTCGTTGGCGGAATAAAAACTGGCCTGGGACAGCACGGCTTTCGCCTGCTTTTTTCCGCCGTATTCGAGCACGACGCGGGCGCCAATGGCGGCGCGGTTGGATTTTGTCCCGACCAGCCGGAGCTGGACCCAGTTGCGGCCCTCGGCGGAAAGGTCATTGCGCAGCAGGGAGGGCATTTCGTTGCGGTTCCAGAGCACAATGTCGATGTCGCCGTCATTGTCGAGATCGCCGAAAGCGGCGCCGCGCACGGAGTGTTTTTCCAGCATGGCGGGGCCGCCTTCTTCCTCGAGCCACTCGAAGCGGGCGTCGCCGAGATTGCGGAACAGCATCGGGCGGGTCTTGTAGGGGTAGGCCGGCAGGGCGGCTTCAGTTTCGGGATAGACGCAGCCAGTGCCGATGAAGATGTCCGGCAGGCCGTCGTGATCGAAATCGTAGATGCCCGTGCCCCAGCCGACGCGGCGGGTTTCCACGCCGACGCCTGCCTTGAGCGTGATGTCGTGGAACATGCCCCTGCCGTCATTGACATAGAGCACATGAGTATCGTCGGCGAAATGGGTTTTGAAGATGTCAAGGTGGCCGTCGAGATTGACGTCGCCGATGCCGAGCCCCATGCCGGCCTGCTCCATGCCGTCGTCGTTGAGGGCGATGCCGCGTTCGATTCCCTCCTCGGTGAAGGTCAGGTCCCCGTTGTTGCGGAACAGCAGACTGGGGGTGGAGTCGCACGCATTATAGATGTCCTGCCAGCCGTCTTCGTCGATGTCGAAGGCGGTGGCGGTCATGCCGAAACTCTTATCAAATTTCGCAATGCCGGCCTTCCCGCTGATATCTTCAAAGGTGCCGTCGCCGCGGTTGTGATACAGCCAGTGGCGGGCGGTTTTCAGTCCGCGGGGCCCGCAGGAGACGGGAACGCCTTTCCAGTTGCAGTTGGGATTGTCTCCCGGTTTGGGCGTGTTTTCGAGATCAAAATCGATGTAATTGGAAACGTAAAGATCGAGGAATCCGTCGCGGTCGATGTCGACGAACGTGGCGCCCGATCCCCAGCGCGGCACCCTGGGCCGGGGCCGGGGAAGCAGGCCCGCCTGTTCGGCGACGTCGGTAAACGTGCCGTCGCAGTTGTTGCGGTAAAGGGCGTTGTCGCCCCAGTAGGTGACGAACAGGTCGACGCAGCCATCGTTGTTGTAGTCGCCGATGGCGACGCCCTGCGCCCATCCGGGTTGGCGCCAGAGGCCCGCCTCTTTCGTGACGTCTTCAAATTTCAGGCCGCCGAGGTTGCGGTACAGGCGGCTGACGGCGTCCGGAGGCGGATTGGTGATTTTCGATCCGACAATGAGGAAAATGTCGGGCAGGCCGTCGTTGTCATAGTCGAAAATGGCCACTCCTCCGGAGGATGTCTCCAGGACATAATCCGACTTTTCCGTGCCCCCGTAGTGCAGGATCTGGGTAAGGCCGGCCTCGCGGGCGATGTTCGTGAATTTTGCGTGCCACGGAAGACCGGACGCGCGGGGCTTGGCCTGCGGCTTGACGCCGCGGCTGGCGATGCCCTGCCCCAAGGCCAGGCAGGAAGCCACGGCGAGCACTGTCAGGGCTCTCATCACCGGGATTCCGGCTCCTGTTTCATGAGCGTGTCCGACTCCACCCGCAGGCGGTCGCGCTCCACCACGCGCGCCTTGAGCCGGCGGACCTCCTCAAACTCGGCGCGAGCCTCGGCCGTGCGCCCCAGCGTCTGATAAAGGCGGCCCAGTGCAAAGCGGACCGCCTCCTGGTCCGGCAGGATCTTCTTTGCGGTCTCGAGCTCCTGCAATGCGCGCTCGAGGTCACCCTCGCGCTGATAGATGCGGCCGAGCTGGTAGTGGGGATCGCCGTAATTGGCCCGCAGGCGGATGGCGCGCTCGAGCATCTTCTTGCCCTTTTCGGAATTTCCATTGCGGTCATAGAGGACGCCCAGCTGATAGGCGGATTCAGCATCATGAGGGTTCAGTTCGACGGCCCGTTCGAGCAGGGGAATGGCGGCAGCGTCATTTCTTTCGAGCAGTTCGAGCCGTCCGAGCGCGGCCACGGCGGGCTGGAAGTCGGGTTGCCTGGAGACCACCTCGCGGAAGGCCTCTTTGGCCTCGGCCCACATGCCGCGGCGGTAGAGCAGGAGCCCCTCAATGAGTTTCGCCTGCACCGGGTTGGATTCGGTCTTTGCCAGATAGGCCGCTGCCTTATCCTCATGGCCGCCGCGTGCGTGGGCGTAAGCGAGCGCGTACAGAATGCTGCCATCCTTTGGGTTCAGGCGGTAGGACTTCTCCAGTTCTTCCAGCGCTCCGCGCAGGTCGCCGGACTCCATCAGGCACAGCCCGAGCAGCTGGCGCGCCCGTGCGTCGTCAGGGAAGCTTTTCAGGAAAGCACGGAAATGCGCGGCTGCCTCAGGGTAACGCTTTAACTGGCCCAGGGCGACCGCGAGATTGAAATGAACCTGGACAAGCTTCGGGTTGGCCCTGAGGGCGCGTTCATAGAGGGGAACCGCTTCGTCGTAACGTCCACGGCGGGCCTGCACGGCGGCGAGGTTCGACCAGCCTTCGGCCGAACCGGGGAAGCGGCGCACATGTTCGCGGAACAGCGCTTCGGCGCGGTCGAGATCGCCGCGGGCAAAAGCACGCTGGCCGTCCCCCAGCAGGTCAGGCTGAGGGACGGCCAGCGTCATTGCCAGCAGCGCGAATCCCAGCATTCCGGTTTCAGGATATCGCGCCGGCCGCGCGGCTCAGAAGTACCATTTGGCCGCGAGCTGGATGATGCGCGGGTCGCGCGTGGCGGTCAGAGCGCCGAAGCCGAAGCGGCCGCCGTTGCCGCCGAGCGCGTTCGGCAGGTTGATGATGCGCGTGCCGTCGCGGCTGAACACCATCGAGCGGTTGAAGTCGCTGAAGCGGGTGTGGTTCCACGCGTTGAACATCTCCACGCGAAGCTGGATGTATTTGCTCTCGTCGTTCTTCCAGTAGGGGAAGTTCTTGAAGACGGAGATGTCCCAGTTGTGGTCGCCGGGGCGGTAGACGACGCGCGGACCGCTGTCGAAGCCCTGGCTGCCCTTGAGCGGAGGCAGCCTGAAACCTGCGGCGTTTGCGTCGATCCAGGCATAGTCGCCCTTGGTGTAGTTGAACTTGCCGGTGATCACCGGACGCGGCCCCACGTCGACCGAGCCGGTGTAGCGCTCGTTCAGGTTGCCCACGCCGTCAATCGAGAAGCTGAGATTGTCCGGCTGGCCCGTCTGCATGGTGGTGATGCCGGAGATCTGCCAGTTGTTGACGACATGGCCGAGGAACTTTGCCCCGAGCGAATCGCCCCTGGCGAACTTCGGCAGATTGTAGACGTAGTTGAACACCAGGTTGTGGGTGCGGTGGTAGAAGAGCGGGCCGTAGTCGGCCACCCGCATGTTAAACGGGTGGTTGGTGGTGTAGTCGTCGGTGGTGGTTCCGAGAGCGCGCGACCAGGTGTAGGCGATGCCGAAGGTCAGGTCGCGGCCGAAGCGGCGATTGGCGCTCATCTGAAGCGAGTGGTAGTTCGAGTTGGCCCCGAAGGCGATGATGTTCGTGTTGGCGTAGCCCTGGAACGGCCGGTAGAAGAGCACGTTCTTGGTGGTCGAACCGTCGAACTGCGGATTCGGATTGAGCGGATCCTGGTTTTCCGGCAGCCAGGCCGACCCATAGGGCACCGCGTTGAAGTTGCGGCGATAGATGATGTGATTCGACACGGAAGCCACGTATCCGACATCAAACAGCACGTTGAAGGGCAGCTCGCGCTGGATGGATACGTTCCAGTTGTAAGTGGTCGGGATCTCGCCATTTTTGTCGAAGCCGTTGACGTTGGCCGGGAAGTAGATTCCGGCGCTGGCCGGCGGAATGGAGGCGAGCTGGCCGTAGTAGAACTGCGGGCTGTTGGTGGAAGGCGGGTTGGGGAGCATGTCGAAGACCGGGTTGCCCTGGAAGCGGTCATAGAAGATGCCGCCTCCCATGCGGAGCACCGTCTTCGGCATGAACTGGTACGCGATGCCGATGCGCGGTGCGAACAGGACCCCCTGACCGTTGATCAGACCCTTCGGGTAGCCGTCGCGGCCGGCGCGGCCCATGCCGTTGGCGTAAAGGCCGTCGATGAAACCGCCGCCCGCATTGACGATGGCGCCGGTGAGCGCCCGCGGACCGGTCTGGCCGGTGACCGGGTTGATGGCAAGGACTGCGCCGGTGTTCGGGTCGCGGTAGGGCTGCCAGAGGCGGGCGGCATTGGCCGGGTTGTACAGGGCAGGGTTGAAGGAGGAAGTCTGGAGCGCCTTGTCATACTGCGGCTGGATCCAGTAGAAGCGCATGCCGTAGTCGATGGTGAGCTTCCTCGTAATGCGCCAGGAGTCCTGGCCGAACCATTCGACGTTCCAGTAGCGGTACTGGCCATTGCGGACGATGTTGGACTGTTGCAGGCGCTGGTAGGTGCCGGTGAGGCCGTTGGTCCAGGCCCAGTTGGTGTCGAACGGGTTGGAGGCATCGCGGTCGAACCAGATGTTGCCATTCACGCTGGTGAAGGCGGTCTGGTCCTTCAGGCTCTTGTGCAGGTAGATGCCGAACTTGAGGGTGTGCGTGCCCATGACCTTGGCGATGTTGTTGGTGATGTCGTACGTATGGTTGAAGTTGCGGAAGGGGGTTCCGTTGAAGCCGGTGAAGGGCGCGTTGGGCACGCCGCCCCAGCGCCAGTTCTGCACGAGGCCGAGCTTGTCGGCGTCCGGGAAGGGCATCTGGTAACGGAGCCCGAGCTTGGCGCGCGAGAAGGTGTCGTCCACGGGGTCGATGTTGAGCCTGTTCTTGGACGATCCGAAGATGAACTCGTTGGTCAGCGTCGGGTTGATCACCGTGGTGACGTTGGTGATGAAGCTCCAGCCCGGATCGCCGAAGTTCATCGGGGCGAACGGGATGTTGTAGTCAGCATTCCACTGGCCGTAGTTCTTGTTCGTCTGGCTGTAGGTCTTGATGTAACGGCTGTAGACGCGCCACTTGTCGTTGATGTTGTAGTCGCCGCGGTAGACGTACTCGCGGCGCGGGTAGGTGTCGGAGACCTGGGTCTGGTAGTTGAAGCTCGGGTCGCGCCCGGCGGCATTGGGCATCGGATACCAGTTCAGGATCTTGATGCCGTCCGGGTCCTGCCGCGAGGGCGGGATGATGTTGCCCGGGAACTGGGCCCCGCCAGCGAGCGGATCCTTGACGACCACCGGGCTGCCGCCGCCCTCGCGGGACTGGGAGAAGTCGCCCTTGCGCTCGAGTGCGGTGGGCACGGTCACGCTGCGAAGCGAGTTCGGCACCAGCTGGTTCTGCCATTCCATGCCCACGAAGAAGAACAGCTTGTTCTTGTCCTGGTTAAATTTGCCCGGGATGTAGACCGGGCCGCCCAGGTTCCAGCCAGCGAAGTTGTAGCGGTAGAGCTGGCGGGGCCGGCCTTCGATGTTGTTGCGCCACGTGTTGGCGTTCAGGCCCTCATGGCGATGGAAGATGTAGCCGGTGCCGTGGAACTGCTGCGTGCCGGACTTGGTGACCACCTGGATCTGCGCGCCGGAAGAACGGCCGAACTCGGCCGGCTGCGCGTTGGTGATCACCTTCATCTCAGCGATCATGTCGATGTTGGTGGTGGCGAGCACGCCGCCGTTGGAGCCGGTGTCGACGTTGGTGACGCCGTCCAGCAGCAGGTTGTTCTGGTTGCCGCGGTTGCCGTTGGCCCAAATGCCGCCGAGGCCACCCGTGTAGACGACGCCCGGGATCGTGCGGGCCAGGTCCAGGAAGTTGCGGCCCGTCATGGCGAGGTCGAGCACCTGACGCGAGGTGAGGATGCCGGCCTTTTCCGCGCCCTGGGTGCTGACCTGCGCGGCGCTGGCTTCCACCGTGATCGTCTCCGTGAGCGCGCCAACGTTGAGGACCAGATCTCCCAACGTGACGCGGTCGCTGGCGAATACCTTGATGTCCTTCTGTTCGTACTTCTTGAAACCCGGCGCCTCGATCGTGACCGTGTATGTGCCGGGGAGCACCGGCGTGAATACGAAAGCGCCATCGTTGCCGCTCGTGGTGGAACGGGTGCCGCCAGTCGCCTGGTCGATGAGGGTCACCCGCGCGCCCGTGATCACCGCATCCTGCGTGTCCTTGACCACGCCCGTGATGGATCCGGAGATCTGCTGGGCGAACGAGAGCCCCGCCGCAAGCGTGAGCAGGACTGCTGCGCCGGCGATGCGGCGCAGCGCCATCCAATGCGTTCTCATTCGCTGTATACCCCTTTCAGTCGTTCGGTCGCCGCCAGCTCCCGGAGGAGCGAGGTGACGGTTAGCAGGATTATATTACCGGGCCGGCCGGATTTCAAGAAAAATCTGAATCCCTTTACACGCTGAGCGACAGGGTTTTGAAACGATCCAGCGGGTGAAAGGGAGACGAAGGATTTCAGGCCACCGCGGCCTGCCACCGGGGCGCCGCGACGGCAGCGGGCGGCAGGCCTGCTGTCGCCAGCCGTCCGTCTGCCTGGCGGTGAATGGACTGGACGAACTCCGTCGCCATGGAGGCGCATGCCTGTTCGGGGTAGATGAGGAAGAAGATCTGCCGCGCCAAACCGCTGTCGAGATCCGCGCTGATCTGCACCAGGTTGGCCGCCGCCTGACGGACACATTCCCGGCAGCTCAGGCCTGCCTCGCGGCAATGGGCCAGTTGGCGGTCGGCTTTGGGGCGGCCAGCAGGCATCGATCGGACCTCCTCATGGCACAGCCGGTTCCGGGGTTGCTGCGCGGCGCCATGCCGGGCTTCCCGGAACCTGCCGGCGGCCGTCTCCGGCCGCCTGTGGACTCTTCCTTTATGCCCGGAGAGGCCCGTTCAGGCCCAGACACCGGTTGCGGGATGCAGGCGGGTCCTTTGCGGGGGGCGAGGCCCCCGCAAACGGGGGGATCACCCCAAGGCAGCAAGAATCGCCTGAAAGACGTCTTCAGGCGAGCCCGAGCCGTCGATGCGCACATAGTTGCCGTTGGCGGCATAGTGCTGGATGAGCGGCGCGGTGCTGCGCTGATAGGCGGCCAGGCGGTTGCGCACGGTGTCTTCGCAGTCGTCGTCCCGCTGATGGAGCGGGGCGCCGCAGGAGTCGCACAGGCCAGGCCTTGCGGGAGGATGCGTGATGAGGTTGTAAATGGCGCCGCACTGGGGGCAGTAACGCCGGTTGCAGGTGCGCTCGATGAGGAGCGTGTCAGCCACGTCGATGTGCAGGATCAGCGGCTGCGGCATGCCGAGCTCGGCCAGCAGTCCGGCCAGGTATTCCGCCTGGGGGATAGTGCGCGGGTAGCCGTCCAGCAGGAACCCGTTGCGGCAGTCGGGGCGGCTGAGGCGCGCGCGGACGATCTGATTGACGAGCTCATCACCGAGCAGCCCGCCGGTCATCATGACGCCCGCGGCGATCCTGCCCAGCTCGCTGCCGGCGCGCACCTCGCTGCGGATCATCTCGCCCGTGGAAATGGCGGGAATCCCGAAGTGCTTCGCCAGCCGTTCGGCCTGCGTGCCTTTGCCGCAGCCGGGCGGGCCGACGAGCAGAAAAGTGCGGGCGGCGATGGAGACGGGGCGTGACGTCCGTGTCGACATGAATCGGCTCCTGCGGACGAGTCTACCGGCCGGCGCCAATTCCAGTCAAACGCGTCTGAATATCCACTGAAGTCGCGACACGGCCTCGGCGAACTCTTCCGGGGGCGGAAGGAGGCTGACGGCGAGGAGCGCTTCGCGTTCGAAGTCGTAGAAATAACCTGGCTGCACGACGACGGACGCTTCCATCAGGAAGCGCATTGCCCACTGCTCGGCCGAATGGATGCGCGGCGCCTCCAGAATGGCCGTCCAGCCGCCGGCGGCAGGCAGGACGCGCCAGGCCGAGTCCTCCCCCAGCCCGGCGATGAGCGCGTCCCGATTCAACAGGACGCGATTCAGGATCTTCTTCTGGATGCGCGGGGCAAGCTCGAGCCAGCGCGGCGTGGCCAGTTGCACCGGGACCGAGGCAGGCAAGTAGGCGTCGGCGATCCATTCCAGCCTCTCCAGTGCCTCGCGCCGCAGCTCGTCCGGGCCGGCAACGTGGATCCAACCGAGTTTCATCTGGGGCAGGCCAGCCGTCTTGGACAGGCCGCTGAGGGTGAAGGTGAGCGCGAGGTGTGGTCCGGCGAGAGAAGAGATGCGGGCGGCGGCGGTCCAGGCATAATCGAAGAACACCTCGTCGACGATGATGGCCAGGCCGCGCAGGGCGGCGAACTCCTGAAGCCGCAGCCAGTCTTCCGGATGCAGATATGTGCCGGTGGGGTTGTTCGGGTTGACGAAAACGAGGGCGCGGGTCTGGGGGGCCAGCCGGGCCTCGAGTGCGGCCAGATCGGGCCGCCAGCCCCATTCTTCGATGAGCGGATAGGCGACGGCGCGCACCGCGTCCAGCTCGGCCAGGCATTCAAACAGGGGGTAAGATGGGCGCGGAGTCATCACCGCGTCCCCGGGATCGCACAACAGGCGGAACAGCCACGAGTAGGCCTCGCTGGTGCTGGGAGCAAGGACGAGGTGATCGGGGTCGAGCCGCGCCCCGTGGCGCGTGTGCCAGGCGGCGATGGCCTCGCGCGTTTCGCGGGCGCCTTTGGGATTTGGCTCGTAGCGGAGGACACGCGGGTCGCGCAGCGCGTCAAGAAGACTGTCTTCGGGGTACCCGAGCCGCGCCGTGGTGGGGTTGGACAGGGTGAGGTCGACGAGCGGCGCGCCCATGCGGCGGAGAGCCGCGACGTGCGCGGCCAGCGCGTTGGGCTGAAACGAGGCGGGCGTGCGGCGGGAAAAGCGCATCACGGTTCGGCCGCCACCGGATTGCGCAGTTCGCCCAGCCCTTCAATGCGGACCACAACCTCGTCGCCCGGCCGGAGCCACCGCGGGGGCTTTTTCGAAAAGCCGACGCCCGCGGGCGTGCCGGTGGCGACAATATCTCCTGGCTCGAGTGTCAAGACGCCGGAAATGAACTCGATGAGGTCTGGAATTTTGAAGATCATTTCCCGCGTGTTGGACGCCTGCATCCGCTCGCCGTTGAGGAAAAGTTCGATATCGAGCGCGTGAGGATCGGGGATCTCGTCGGCGGTGGTGATCCACGGCCCCGTCGGGGCGAAGCCGTCGAAGGTCTTGCCCATCAGCCATTGCGAGGTGGCAAGCTGGAAATCCCGGGCGCTGACGTCGTTAAAACACATGTATCCGAAGACATGGTTGCGCCAGTTTTCGGCGCGGATATGGCGGCCGCCGCAGCCGATAATAAAGGCGAATTCCGCCTCATAATCCGGTTTTTTCGAATTTTTCGGCAGGAAAATGGCGGCCCCGGGTCCGATAATCGTGTTGTGGTATTTGCTGAAAAGTGTCGGCACGGCGGGAATCTCCATCTTCGCCTCGGCCGCATGGTCCCGGTAATTCAGTCCCGCGCAGAGGATCTTGGGCGGCCGGGGAAGGGGAGCGAGCAGGGTGACGGAGGCGAGCGGCAGACCGGCGTCAGGGCACGAGTCCAGAAAACGGCGGATCCGGTCGAGCGAAGCCGGGGCGGAAGCGATGATCTCGAGGACCGAACCGAAACCGGCGGGCTGGAGGCTGAAGATCCGGCCGTCGCGGACCAGGCCGGGCAGCGCCGCGCCGGCGGGCGTCATGAACGTGGCAAGCTTCATGGATCAGGCCGGCGCGCCGCGTGGGCGGCGCGTCCTTTCCCACGGCTCATTTTCGCAGAATCAGGCCGGCCCGATGGAAGGCGTGCGGAGGCGGTCTATTCCTGCATCATCGCCTGGGAGTCGATCTCGCGCCAGGCGCTGATCTTCAGGCGGCGGCACACCCAGCAGAGGTTCTCTGACGAAAAGGGCGCCACTTCCGCGCCGCAGACGACGCAGGCGTTCCGCCTGCGTTCCGGGCGCGCTGGCGGTTCGGCCTTCGGCCGGGCCTGCCGGGTGGAGCGCGGTTTCGTCTTCTTCGCCATCTGTTTCCAGTTCAGCATGAGCGCCGGCAAAGATCAATCCCCCGCGGCCGGCAGCTCGGCCACGGCGGCGCGGCGGCGGGCCAGCCAGGCCTTTGCGTCCTCGACATAAGAGTACGCCACCGGGACGACCAGCAGCGTAAGCAGCAGGCAGAGGAGCTGGCCGCCGATGATGGTGACGGCGATGGCGGAGCGCGTGGCCGCGCCGGTGCCGATGGCGAGCGCTGTGGGAACCAGGCCGGCCACGATGGAAAAGGTCGTCATCAGAATGGGCCGCAGCCGGACGCGGTTGGCCTCGAGGATGGCTTCGCGCAGGGGCTTGCCCATGGCGAGCAGGCGGTTCATGTAGTCCACCTGGAGGATGCCATTCTTTTTCACGATGCCCAGAAGCAGGAGGATGCCCAGGGCGCTGAACAGGTTCAGGGAGCGTCCGGTGACGATCAGGCTGAGGAGCGCAAAGGGCACCGAAAGGGGCAGGGTGAGAAGGATGATGAACGGGTGGATAAGGCTTTCAAACTGCGCCGCCAGCACCATGTACATGAAGATGGAGGCCAGGCTGATGGCCAGCACCATGTTGGCGGTGGTCTCTTCGAGGATCTTCACCTGACCGGAGAACGCCAGGCGCACGCCCACCGGGAGATCCACCTCGTTGACCACGCGGTTGACGGCCGCGGCGGCTTCGGCCAGCGTATAGCCGGGGGCGGGGTTGCCGTAGAAAGAGACGGCGTACTGGCGGCCGACGCGGTCGATGCGCGAGGGACCCACGCCGCGCTCGAGCCGGGCGATCGAGTCCAGCCGGATCAGGCCCAGCTTGGCCGAAGGAACCAGCAGGCGACTGAGCACTTCGGGGTCGTCGCGCTGGCCGGGCATGAGCCGCATGGTGACCGGGTACTGCTCGCCGAGCTCCTTGTACGTGGTGATTTCGTCCTCGCCGGACATCAGCAGGCGCACGGCGCTGGCCACGTCGCTGACCCGCACGCCGAGGTCGCTGGCGAGCTGGCGGTCGATGACCACCTGGAGCTCCGGGTTGCTGAAGTTCAGGTTGGCGCGCATGTCGGCCAGCTCGGGCTGTTTGAGCAGCCGTTCCAGCAGCTCCCGCGACAGCGGGACAAGCTGGTCGAAGTCCGGCCCCATCAGCGAGGCGCGGATCGGCGCGAAGGTGTCTCGGCCGCCCAGGACGTTGGGGAAGGTCACCGCGGGCCGCGCGTAGGAGTAGTCGCGCAGGATGGCGCGGATCTGCTGGGCGGTTTCATTGAGGGGCCCGCGCTGGTTGGGCGGAACCAGCAGCACCGTCATGCGGGCCATCGTGACGCGGTCAATGAAGCCGGCGCTGGCTGGCACCACGGTGACCACGCCGGGCACTTTCTGAACGCGGGAAGCGATCTCAAGAGCCACTTTTTCCGTCGCTTCCAGGGAGGAGCCCTCCGGCATCTCCATCGAGATGCCCAGCTCGCTCTGGTCCTCCTGCGGCATCCAGTCCCGGCCGATGAAGCGGCCGAGGATGAAGGTGGAGCCGAAGGTGACGATGCACAGCAGGACGATGGCGAGACGGTGGTCGAGCGACCAGCGCAGGATGCGCAGGTAGAACCGCTCCCAGGGCTGCTCGCGGTGGCCGTGCGGCTCTTCGCCGTGCTTCTTCCGCTTGAGCTTCAGCACGCGCGCGCTGAGCGTGGGTGTCAGCGTGAAGGCCACGAGCATCGAGACGAGAATCGAGAACGACATCGTCCAGCCGAACTGGTTCAGGTAGCGCTTCGCATAGCCGCTGACGAAGGCGATGGGAACGAAGATGATCACCAGTGAAAGCGTGGTGGCGAGCACGGCCAGCGAGATCTCCTTCGTCGCGTCGATGGCGGCGCGTTTCGGATCGATGCCCGGAAAGTTCTCCAGGTAGCGGTAGATGTTTTCGAGCACGATGATGGCGTCGTCGATGACGATGCCGACGGCGAGGGTGAGCGCCAGCAGCGTCATCGAGTTCAGCGTGTAGTCGAGATACCGCATGATCGAGAACGTCGTGATGATCGACGTCGGGATCGCCACCGAGCTGATCAGCACCGTGCGGAAGTCCCGGATGAAGATCCAGATGATCAGCGAGGCCAGCAGCGAGCCGAGCACAAGGTGCTCTTCAAGGCTGTGAACCGAGTTCTTGATGTAGGTGGCCGTCTCCTTGATGACGTACAGCTTCAGCCCCGGGGGCAACTGGCGGTTGATGTCGTCGACCTTGGCCACGACGCTGTCGACCACCCGGACCGTGTTCGTGCCGGTCTGGCGCTGGACGTCGAGCAGGACCGCGGGCTTGCCCTGATAGTAGGCAAAGGAGCGGCGCTCGGCCATGCCGTCCTCGGCGTAGCCCACGTCACGCACGCGGATGGGCACGCCGTTGACGTTCTTGATGATGATGTTGTTGAACTGCTCGACCTGCTCGACACGGCCCATGGTGCGCACGCCCATCTCCTGGGGACCGCGGATGATGCGGCCGCCGGGCGTCTCGACGTTTTCCGAACGGACGGCGCGCTCCACGTCCTGGGCGGTGAGGTTGTAGCCGTTCAGCTTGTTGAGGTCGAGCATGATGTTGATCTGGCGCTTGCGCCCGCCGCTGATGTTGACGGCGGCGACGCCATCGACGGTCTCCAGTCCGCGGCGGACGATCTTGTCGGCAACCTCGGTGAGCTCGCGGACGCTGACGTCGCCGCTGAGGGCCATCGTCACCACCGGGTCCGAATCGGGGTCGGCCTTGCGGACTACCGGGGGAAGCACGTTCGGCGGCATCTGGCGGACGGCGCCGGCGGCTTTCTCGCGGACCTCCTCCACCGCCTCCGAGATGTCCTTGTCCAGCACAAAGGTCACGATGAGGTTGCAGGAGCCCTCGGTGACCATTGCGCGCAGTTCGTCGATGCCGCTGATGGCCGAAACGGCCTCCTCGAGCGGCATGACCACCTGCGACACCATCTCTTCCGGACTGGCGCCCGGCAGGCGCGTGTTGATGTACACGGTGGCCGGGTCGGTGCGCGGGAAGAGGTCGACACCAAGGTCGAAGAAGCTGAACAGGCCCATCACCGCCAGGAAGAGAATCAGCATGAAGGCGAAGACAGGCCGCTGGACACAGATCTCGGTGAGACGCACGGATACAGGGCTCCTTACCTTCAATGATGCCCCGCGGCGGGGCGAAAGTTACTTTCAGGCGGGCTCCTTCCCGGCGGCGCAGCGTGCACTGTGCGAAAATAACGCTTTCTATGTCCGATATCGCCTTTCTTTTTCCTGGCCAGGGCTCGCAGGCCGTAGGCATGGGCAAGGCGCTTGCGGATACATGGCCCGTGGCGCGGCAGGTGTTTGAAGAAGCCGACGACGTGCTGGGTTTCCCGATTTCGCGGCTGTGTTTTGAAGGGCCCGAAGAGGAGCTCCGGCTGACGGAGAACACGCAACCGGCACTGCTGACGGTTTCGATTGCGGCCCTCCGCGTACTGGAGCAGGAAGGCTTCCGCCCTTCGTATGTGGCGGGCCACAGCCTCGGCGAATATTCGGCGCTGGTGGCCGCCGGCTCGCTGGCGTTCCGCGACGCGGTGCGGCTGGTGCGCAACCGCGGCCGCTATATGCAGGAAGCGGTGCCGCCGGGCGTTGGCGCGATGGCCGCGGTGCTCAGGCCGCCGGTGGACCGGCTCGAACAGATTCTGGCCGAGGCCGCTCAGGGCGAAGTGGTGACGGCGGCGAATTTCAACTCGCCGGAACAGGTGGTGATTGCCGGCCACGCCGGCGCGGTGGCGCGCGCCTCAGAGGCGCTGAAGGAGGCCGGCGCCCGGCGCGTGGTCCCGCTGCCGGTGAGCGCGCCTTTCCACTGTCCCCTGATGCAGCCGGCGCAGCAACGTCTGAAGACAGACCTGGATGCGACCGCGTTTGCTGACCTGGCCGTGCCGCTGGTCAACAATGTCGATGCCCGTCTCGTCACCACCGGCGCCGAGGCCCGCGATGGGCTCCACCGCCAGGTGTCTGGCGCGGTCCGCTGGACGGATTCGATGAGGGCGCTGGCCTCGCTGGGCGTGCGGCGCGCTGTCGAGGTCGGCGCCGGCGCGGTGCTGTGCGGCCTGATGAAGCAGATCGCGCCGGAGATCCGCACGGCGAAGTTCGGCGAACCCGCCGATCTAGACAAAGTCCGCGAACTCCTTGCTTGAGATTTCAGGTTTCGCCCGGATCCTGGCAGGGTTGCCCGCACAGCCAGGCCCGGATTCCGGGCGGCAGGGGGCGCCGCCCCGGCGGCAGGACCTGCGGCCGGGGCGGACGCCGCGCTGTCCCATTGGCGCTCTCGCCCGTTCGGTAGAATAAGGCGAACCCATGAAGGCGAGAACCACCGTCCTGTTGCTGGTTGCGGCAGCGTTGGCCACCCTGCCAGGTTGCAAGAAAAGCGTTCCCCCCAACGTCGCCGCGACGGTGAATGGGCGAGCCATCACCTACGCCGATCTGGATAGGCAATACAAGCGGCAGTTTCCCCAGCAGCAGGAGGGCGCCACGCAGGATCAGATCCTGTTCCAGAAGCTTGAGCTCCTGCGGGCGATGATCGACGAAGAGATCCTCCTCCAGCGGGCGGAAAAGCTCGGCCTGCTGGCCCGCGACGAGGACGTGGAAGCGCGGCTGAACGAAATCAAGGCTCCGTACACGCAGGAAGAATTTCAGAAGCAGCTCGATGCGCAGGGCATGACGCTGGAGGAGCTGAAGAGCCAGATCCGGCGTTCGCTGTCGATCGAAAAGCTGCTGAACAAGGAAATCGGCAACCAGATCGTGATCACGGACAAGGACGTGGCCGATTTTTACAATGCCAACCAGGCGATGTTCCGCTTCCCGGAGACGAACTACCACATCGCGCGGATTGTGGTGACCTCCGGGCCCTCTCCCAACGTGCGGAACCTTTCGGGGTCGAAGGCGCAGAACGAAGACCAGGCGCGGAAAAAGATTCAGATGATAGAGGCCCGGCTCAAGCAGGGCGAGGATTTCGCCAAGGTGGCGCAGGCCTTCAGCGAGGATCCGCAGAGCGCTCCCAACGGCGGCGACATGGGCTTCATCCCCGAGTCGGCGCTCCAGCAGGCCGACCCCGAAACGCGCCGGGTCATCATGTCGCTGGTGCCGGGGCAGATCTCGCCGCCGCTGCGGACGCAGGGCGGCTGGCAGATCCTGAAGCTGATCGCCCGCGAGCCGGCCGGCCAGCGCGAGCTGAACGATCCGCGCGTGCAGCAGAACATCCGCGAGACGCTGCGAACACGCAAGGAACAGTTGTTGCGCAACGCGTATCTGGATGCCTGCCGCAATGAGGCGCAGGTGGTCAATTACCTGGCGCTGTCAATCGCGCCGGGTTTCAGCAAGAAGTAGCCTTGGGACGCGGGTATGACAGGGGATCCCTATGGAGCCGCGCACACCCATGGTCCCGCTGGAATGGCCGGCCGTCTGGCAGGACGCCCGTCTGGCGCGGCTGCTGGAGGGCACGCCCTGGAACTGCATTCTGCTGCCCGACACCGCGTCTCCGGAGCTGGAGGCCGTCCTGCGGCAGCGTTTCGCGGTGATCCGTCAGCCACGCTGGAAGCGGCTTGAGGAGATCGACTGGCGCGGCGCGGGCGAGCGCATTCTAATCGGCGATGCCGTCTGGCCCGGCGTGGCCGCAGCGGCGAGCGATGCCACGGAAGCCGGCCCGACGGGCCTGCCGTGGCTGGACGCCAACGGATGGCGCATTCGCCTGGCGCGTGATCTGGCGCCGCAGGCGGAGGTATGGATCCGGTCGGATCCGCCGGAAGAGTCGGGGCGGGCTGACGTCGGGCTGTTGCTGCTGGCGCAGTCAGAGGCGTGGGCGCACGGGGCGCGGCGGCCGTTGTGGCTGCCGGCCGAGGTGGCGGCTGGCATCGCCCAAGGCAACGAGGCGGCTCTCCAGGCGTGGCGGCGGCTGTCGCAGCACGCAGCCTGGTGGGCAGTCCGCGCGGATCAGGCCGGCTGGCGCACGGCCGCGCGCCTGCTCGTCATCAGCCGCTTTGCCGGCCCGGATGCCTATGCCGCCACCGAGCTGCTCAACCTGGCGGCGAGGCGCAACCTGCCGTGGCGGGCATCGCTGCCGGAAACCGCTGCCAGGGCGTTGGACGGAATGGCAGCCGCTGTTTACGTCGATCAGGAGCTGCCAGAGGAGGCGCTGCTCGAACGGCTTGAGGATTTCGTCTCCAATGGCGGGCTGTTGCTCTGCCTCCCGGAAGCGGCCAGGCGGTGGCGCGGACTGGCTGATGCCGGGCAGCCACACCCGCGCTTTGACGTCCGGGAGCTGGGCCGCGGGCGGGTCGCGCTCAGCCGCGGCGGATGGGACGATCCGTACCTGCTGGCCCAGGACGCGCACCTGTTGATGAGCCGGCGCAATGACATCGTGCGGCTGTTCAATCCGGGTTCGATCCTCGCCTGGCCGGTGGTGAGTCCGGATCGGCGGCTGTTGCTCGTGCATCTCATCAATTACAGCCGCCGTGGCGCGGCCCACGATGTGGTTGTACAGGTGTGGCGGCCCGTGCAGGCGGCCTGGATCGAATCGCCGGAACGGCTGCGGCAGGCGGCGCGTCTGATGCGGGAAGCGGGGGGCTGGGAGATCCCGCTCGCGCCGTTTGGACAATACTGCGGTGTGGTGCTGGAGGGGAGCTGGGATGCCTGAGAACCTGAGGAGATTGCCAACACGAAGGACGTTCCTTGCCGCGAGTACGGCGGCAGCGATGCCTGTCGGCGCCGCGGAGGCGCCTTCGGCGCGCGTGGCCATCGCGCGGTGCGACGCCTACGGGGCCGAGTCGCATGAGGCGCTGCGCCGGCTGCTGGACCAGTTGGGGGGCGCCGGGCGGCTGGTGCGCGGCAAAACGGTGACGATGAAGATCAACCTTACCGGCTCGCCGGCGATGCGCATGGGCACGGTACCGGCAGAAAAGGCGCAGTATACGCACCCGGCCGTGATCGGCTCGCTGATCCGGCTGCTTGGCGACGCGGGGGCACGGCGGATCCAGGTGGTGGAAGGGTGTTTCTCCTCGGATGAGCCGATGGAGGAGTTCCTGCTGGCTGCCGGGTGGGACCCGGCGCCGTGGGTTACGGCGGCGCCGCAGGTTCGTTTTGAAAACACGAACACGCTTGGCCGCGGGAGGCGGTATGCACGGTTCACGACTCCGCGCGGAGGACATCTGTTTCCCGGCTTTGACCTCAACCACGCGTACGCCGACTGCGACGTCGTGGTGAGTGTCGCCAAGCTGAAGGAACATGCCACCTGCGGCGTGACGCTGGGAATGAAAAACATGTTTGGCGCCACGCCGCTCACCATTTACGGCGACTTCGCCGGCCGGGACGAGCCGGACGAGTCCGCTGCCCGGAGCGGGCGCGTGATGGTGATGCACTACGGACGTCGGCCGCCTTCCCGCAGCGCGCCGCAGCCGCGGGATGAAGGCGCGCCGCGGGATGACAAGTGGCGCATGCCGCGGATTGTGGCCGACCTGGCGGCGGCGCTGCCCGTGCATCTGACGGTGATCGACGGCATCGACACGATGGCGGGCGGCGAAGGGCCGTGGATTCCCGGCGTCCGTCCGGTGCATCCGGGGCTGCTGATCGCAGGGCTGAATCCCGTCTGTACCGATGCGGTGGCCACCGCCTGCATGGGGTTTGACCCGATGGCCGTGCGGGGTGAACCGCCTTTCGAGCGCTGCGACAGCTTTCTCGAGCTCGCGGAACAGCTCGGCGTTGGGACGCGGGACCTGCGGCGGATTGAGGTGGCGGGCGTGCCGGTGGAGAAGGCGCGGTTCCCATTCCGGGGCTGATTCCGGCGGCTCGGCGCGCCGCCCCGGAGGCGGCGCGCATCCAAACAGACAGAGCACGGCCATGACCCTGTTGCCCACGTATCGATACTCACTGCCCTGGTCGATGGTGACGCCAAAGACCGTGTACCTGAGCCGAAGGCGCGTGCTGGCTTCTCTGCTGGCCCTGTCCCCGGCGGCCGCGGCGGCGCAACGGCTCGAAAATGTCCGTAAAACCGGCTACGGCCAGGGCGAGAAGCTGACGCCGTACGATGCCGTCACCGGGTACAACAACTTCTACGAGTTCGGCACCGGCAAGGAAGACCCGGCGCGGCACGCGTCGAGCCTGCGCACCCGGCCGTGGACGGTGCGGGTCGACGGCGAGGTCCACAAGCCACGAACCTTTGACATCGACCAGGTGCTGCGGCTGGCGCCGCTCGAAGAGCGGATCTACCGCCACCGCTGCGTGGAAGGCTGGTCGATGGTGGTGCCGTGGATCGGTTTTTCCCTGGTGGAGCTGCTGAAGCAGGTTGAGCCGACTTCGAACGCGCGCTTCGTGGCCTTTGAAAGCTTCTACGATCCGCGCCAGATGCCGCTGGCGGCCTGGGCGGGCATTCCGTTCCCTTACGTCGAGGGATTGAGGCTGGATGAGGCGATGCACCCGCTGACGCTGCTTGTCGTCGGCCTCTATGGCGAGATCCTGCCGAACCAGAACGGGGCGCCGCTGCGGCTGATCGTCCCGTGGAAATACGGATTCAAGGGAATCAAGTCGATCGTTCGAATCCGGCTCGTGAAAAATCAGCCGCCCACCACGTGGAACATGGCGAATTCCCGGGAATACGGGTTTTATTCGAACGTGAATCCCCAGGTGGATCATCCCCGCTGGAGCCAGGCGAAGGAGCGCCGTATCGGCGAGCTGTTCAAGCGGGACACGCTCCTTTTCAACGGATACGGCAACGAAGTCGCGCACCTGTACGCCGGGATGGACCTGCGGAAATACTATTGATGGGCGCCCGACAGGAGAGCCGGTTTTCTCGGGATTTCCTTGCGCAAGCGGCGCTGGTTCTGCTTCTGTTTGTTCCGGTTCTTGCGCTGATTTCCGGATTGTTTCAGGGCCGTCTCGGGCCGAATCCGGTCGAGAAAATCACCCACGAGACCGGGCTCTGGACGCTGCGGCTGCTGCTGGCCACGCTGGCGGTGACGCCGCTGCGGCGGATGCTGGGCGCGCCCGGCCTCGGCCGCTTCCGGCGCACGCTCGGGCTGATGGCGTTCTTCTACGGCACGTTGCACCTGCTTACTTACGTCTGGCTGGATCAGTTCTTCGACTGGGCCGCCATGGGCCGGGACATCCTGAAGCGGCGGTTCATCACCGCGGGCATGGCCTCCTTCGCCCTCATGGTTCCGCTTGCCGTCACCTCGACGCGCGGCTGGATTGTGCGGCTGGGCGGCCGGCGCTGGCAGCGCCTGCACCGTCTCGTGTACGTTGCCGCCGCGGCCGGTGTGGTGCATTTCTGGTGGCTGGTGAAATCTGACATCCGCGAACCGGCCCTGTACGGGGTGATCTTTGCGGTGCTGATGCTCGCCCGCCTGCCGGGCAGAAACGGCAATTCGGCTGAATGAACAAAACGGGGTCAGACACCCAATACCCCATTTTTCTACCCCGACTGCGAGCCAATGAATACACAAGATGTTGGTTCCATCCTGCCGCTGCGGATTTCAAACCACAATGCCGCCCTGGCTCGGCCCTGCCGGAAGGGGGGCGCCGAGTGGGCGCGATCATGGGGGCAACCTGCTCACAAGAGGCGCCTTACGGCACTGCGCATCGGATTCCGGGATGCAACATCGGCGCGGGGGGAGCGCTCCTCGGTGAAGGGCGGACGGGACTGAGGAATCCCTCGGTTATTGGGTGTCTGACCCCTGGTGGCACGTGTTCTTGTGTTTTTGCCCGTTGATGAGGGCCGCCTTCCTGAAGATGAAATGGGGTCAGACACCCAATGGATTCATTTCCACACCAAGAGCACGGAGAGCCAGAGAGAAGGACAATATCTTTTGGAATCGGTTTGTTCGCTCTGGTCCGCAGATTCAGTCTGCCGCGTGGCAGCAATGGCGATGAGGCTACACCACGGGCCAGCGCCCGCCTTCGACCACAAGATATGGTGAAGACGCGATTCCAGAACGTATGGGAAAATGGGGCATTGGGTGTCTGACCCCATCTCGATTTTCCTGATCCGCCACGGCCAGGCCGGTACGCGCGACGACTATGACCGCCTCTCACCGCTCGGGCGGGAACAGGCGCGGCGGCTGGGGCAGTTTTTCCTGCGCGAGGGGATCCGTTTCGACCGCTGGATCGCCGGGGGACTGCGACGCCAGCAGGAGACGGCCGCAGTGGTCCGAGAAAGCTTCCTGGAGGCGGGCGCTGCCGTGCCGGAATGCGAAATCGATGCCCGCTGGAGCGAGTTCGATCTCGACGAGGTCTATGCGGGCATCGCGCCGCAGATCGCGGCCCACGACGAGGAGTTCCGCGCCCGCTATGAGGAGATGCTCACGCGCATGCGCTCCGGCGACGGGGCCATCCACCGCCAGTGGACGTCCGCGGACACGCAGGTAGTGCGCGCGTGGATCGAACAGCGATACCCTTTCGAGGGCGAAACCTGGGATGCGTTCATCGGCCGCGTGGAGGAGGCGCTGCGTGACGCGGCCCATGGCGAGGCCCGCTCTACCGCCGTGTTCACCTCGGCCACGCCGGCCGCCATCGCGGTCGCTTCCCTGTTCGGCAGCCGCGCCCCACTGCCCATCATGCGCATGGCCGGCGCGGCGCTGAATGCGAACTTCACGATCCTCGACGTGCGCGACGGAATGCCCGCGCTGGCCTGCTTCAACGCCGTGCCGCACCTCGACGAGCCGCGGCTACGCACCTTCCGATGAGCCTGCCGGTGTTGATTGCCGGCTGCGGGTACACGGGCAGCCGCGTGGCGCGGCGGCTGGCCGGGCGCGGCGTCAGCGTGATTGCGGCCGGGCGCAGCTTCCGCCACCTGGGCGATGACGGGCGCATACGACAAATCCAGGTCGACTTCCGCGAGCCGGAATCGCTGAAACGCCTGCAACGGGAGCTGCCGGAGGAATTGCTCCTGCTTCACTCCGTGCCCGTGCTGGAGGGCCCTCGCGAGGTGACGCGAGAACTGCTGGAGACCCTCGGCGCGCGGGCGCAGCGCATCGTGTATCTTTCAACGACCGCCGTTTACGGCGATCAGCACGAGGTGAACGAAACCTCCGTGCCTTCGCCGCGCACCGAGGAGGCGTGCCTGCGGCTCGCGGCCGAACAGATCGTGCTTGCGGCGCCTTGTCCGTCCATCGTTCTGCGTCCCGCGGCCATTTACGGGCCGGGCCGTGGCGTTCACGTTTCGATTCCTGCCGGGCGGTTTCGTCTGGCAGGCGATGGCTCGGCGTGGGTGTCGCGAGTTCATGTGGAAGACCTGGCGGCGCTGATCGAGGCAGCTCTCAAGAGCCAGGTCGGCGGCGCGTGGCCAGTGGCCGACGAAGAGCCGGCCAGGCAGCGCGACATTGCCGCCTTTGTCTGCGATCTGCTGGGTTGTCCGATGCCCGCCTCGGCGCCGCCGGCGCGGCTGCACCGCACGCTGCGGGCCAACCGGCGCGTCGATGGCCGCGCGGTCTTCCGCGCGCACGGACTCACGCTCCGCTACCCCACGTACCGCACCGGGATCCCCGCCTGTCTCGCCGCCGAAGGCAACGGGACTCAGGGCGCGCTACAATCCGAAGCTTGAAGCCCCGCAGGAAAGCCCTCGCATCCAGTCCAGCGCCGGAAAAACGGGTGCTGAAGACGCTCGACCGGGCGCTTTCCAAACTTGGCTTCTGCTCGCGTACGGAAGCGGCTGCCTGGATCCGTGCGGGCCACGTCCGCGTGAATGGCCGCGCGCAGACCGATCCGGAGGTCTGGGTCGATCTCCAGCGCGACCGGATCACCATTGATGGGAAACCGCTGTTCGCGGGCCGGAAGAAGTATCTGCTGCTTTATAAGCCGAAGGGCTATCTGACGACATGGCGCGACCCGCAGGGCCGCCCCACCGTGTACGATCTGCTCGGCAATCTCCGCCAATGGATCTTCCCGGTGGGCCGGCTGGACCTGGACACCTCCGGGCTGCTGTTGATGACCAACGACAGCGAGTTCGCCGAGCTCATTACCAACCCGGAGTACCACGTGCCCAAGACGTATCTGGTGAAGGCGTCCACGGTGCTCTCCGACGAGCAGCTTGCGGCGCTGCGCCATGGGGTGGAGCTGAAGGACGGCCGCACACGGCCCGCCGAAGTCATCCGGCTGCGCGACGGCGGCGGCCGGACGTTTTTCGAGATCACGATTACGGAAGGCCGCAACCGGCAGGTGCGCCGCATGGTGGAGGCGGTGGGCAGCAAGGTGTTGAAGCTGGTTCGCACGGCCATTGGGCCGGTGCGGATCGGGAGGCTTGAAATCGGCCGCTGGCGCGAGCTGGAGCCGGCGGAAGTTCAGGCCCTCATCCAGTGCGCCAGGCGCGGCGCCCGGCGCGCCGCGAAGGAAGCTTCACGCCGCCAGCCGCCCGAGCCGGTCTGACACGGCCATCCATCCGAGCGTCATCGCCAGCACTTCGCTGTCGCCCAGGTTGTATTCGAAAAACCCGGTGACGAGAACGGCAATCAGCACGGCCACCGCGCCGTGATGGATCCATGCCAGCCCGGCCTGGCTCCGCGCCCTGCGCCAGGCGGAAGCCAGTTGCCACAGAAAGAACAGAACCGCCGCCAGGGCCGCGGGCACGCCGCGCTCGGCCGCCCATTGCAGGTAGATGTTGTGCAGATGGGCATAATAGCCGGGCGGAGGGCCGGACGGAAGATCAGCGGGAATATGCTCGCGGAAGTGCGCGCCGATGCGCTCCGGACCGAGGCCAAACCAGGGGTGCCGCCGGATCATTTCGACGCCCGTGCGCCACGTGTAGATGCGGTGCAGGTTGGAATCCATGACGCCGCGCGGACGCACGACGGAAAGGGCGCGCTCCCGCACCGCCGCCGGGCCCAGCAGAACGACGGCCGCGGCCGCGGCGGGCAGTGCCGCCGCCGCCCAGCGGCGCCACTGCCAAAGGAGATAAAGGCCGCCCGCGAAGGCCCCGATCCAGACGCCGCGCGTCATGGCAAGCACCAGCGCCACGGCCATCACCGCCAGGCAGAGCCACGCCACGCGCCGCCGCGGCTCGCGGCAGGCCCACAACGTCAGCGCCAGGCCGGCCATCAGCGCGATCATCATCTGTCCGCTGAACGTCATCCAGTGGCTGTTGAAGCCGGTGATGCGCGCGGCCACATACGACGCGTAAAAATCCGCGCCCGCGCGTTGCGCTGCCAGATATTTCAGCGCGAACTGACCGCAACCCCACAGGGCCGAAAGCGCGCCGCCCGCCAGCCAGCTCCAGGCGAGCCAGCGGGCGTCTTCCACACGCCGGACCGCCGAGAGAACGGCAAACAGCGTGAGCCAGGCGTAAAACTTCTTCACCTGCGGCAGGCCCGCGGCAGGCGCATCGCTGAGCGCCACGGCGGCGAGCGTCCAGAGGAAAAAGAAAACCAGCAGCGGCCAGCCCCGCGGCGCGGACCATCGCCCCCGGGCCAGCAGCAGGCAGGCCAGGGCCAGCCCGAGCAGAATCTGCGAAGCGGCGATGGAGACCGCCGCGGCCGCGGCCGCGCCGAGCGCGCACCATCGCGCGCCGTTCTCCCACAACCCGCTTTCGCTCAAGGAGATCACCACGGGGCAGTATGCCACAATACGGTACGGAGGCTCGCGTGGAGATCCTGCTGCTGCGTCACGGCATCGCCGAAGACGCCCGCCCGGGCCAGGCCGATGCCGATCGCGCCCTGACGCGCGAGGGCAAACAGAAGCTGCGGGCGCTGCTGCGGCGGCTCGCCCGGGCCGGCGTCCGCCCCGCGCTGATCCTCACAAGCCCCTATCTGCGCGCGCGCCAGTCGGCGGAGATTGCACGCGACGTGCTTGCCCCGGACGCGATGATCGTGCCGGCGCGGGCGCTTGCGCCCGGTTCGACGCCGCAGGAGGCCTGGGAGGAGATCCGGCTTTACTCAAACCAGCCGTCCGTGCTTTGCGCTTCCCACGAGCCGCTGTGCAGCGAGCTGGCGGGCTATCTGCTCGGCGCGCCCGGCCTGGCCGTGGATTTCAAGAAAGGCGCCCTGATGCGGATCGATGCCGACGGCGCCGGTCTGCGGCCGCGCGGCACGCTCAGGTGGTTTGTGATTCCAAGACTCGCCTGACGAACTGCTCGGCTTCTTCCCGCGTCCTGACGCGGCCGGCGAGCTGCTCTTCCTCGAGCGCCTTCAGCGCGCGGGAAAACGCCGGCCCCGGCTCGTAGCCCATGGCGATCAGGTCGCGCCCGCGCAGGAGCGGCGGCGGATGCAGCGCTTCGGGCGGCAGCGCGGCCAGACGCTGGCGGACCTGCTCGTAGATCTCCAGAGGACGCCCGCTGGAGGCAAGGTCGATGCGGTACAGTTCGAGCAGTGTGTCGAAGCCGGGCTGGCGCACGAAGCGGCGGAAGGTGGATTCGGTCATGCGCATCGCGTCCTTGAAGCGCATGTGCTGGGCCACCAGCCAGGCGACGCGCTCGACGAGGTCCTTCGGATAGCGCAGCCGCGCGAGGATCTCGCGGGCCATCCCGGCGCCGATCTTTTCGTGCCCGCTAAAACGGATGCGGTCTTCGAATGTCTGCGTGACGGGCTTGCCCACGTCATGCAGCAGGCAGCCCCAGGCGAGATCGAGCGGCGCGTTGCGCAGCAGGCCCAGCATGGCCAGCGTGTGCGTCCAGACGTCGCCTTCCGGGTGGTAGTCCGGCGGCTGCTCGACGCCTTTCATGCGCGCCACCTCGGGCAGGATCGGTTCGAGCAGCGCGGTCTGGTCCAGCAGCTCGAAGCCGCGGCGCGGCGCGGCGCCGGTGAGGATCCGCGTGAGCTCGTCGCGGATTCGCTCGGCCGAGATGCGCAGGATGGCAGGCGCGAGTTCGCGGATGGCGGCGAAGGTGCGCGGCTCGATTTCGAAGCCGAGCTCGGCGGCGAAGCGCACGGCGCGCAGCATGCGCAGGTGATCTTCGGCGAAACGTTCGTGCGGATCGCCAATGGCGCGAATGAGGCGGGCGCGGAGGTCGGCGAGCCCGCCGACGTGGTCGACGACCTCGCCGGTGAACGGATCTTCCAGCAGGGCGTTGATGGTGAAGTCGCGGCGGGCCAGATCGGCGCGGACGTCTTTTTCAAAGCGGACCTCCTCCGGGTGGCGGCCGTCGCGGTAGCCACGCTCGCTGCGGTAGGTGGCCACCTGCACCTCGGCGCCGCCGCGGCGGACAAGCACGACGCCGAAGTGGGCGCCGACTTCGAGTGCGTCCGGAAAAAGGCGGCGGAGCTCGGCTGGCGTGGCATCGGTGGTCAGATCGCGGTCATGGACGGGCCTGCCGAGCAGCCGGTCGCGGACGCAGCCGCCCACCAGCCAGGCCTGGTGGCCGGCGGCGCGCAGCGCGGCCGCGACCTCGCGCGCGAGCTGCGCGCCGCGGTCTTCGCTCATGCGTTGATTGTAAGATAGGAAACGCAGCCGGTTTTTCCGGCACGGTTTTTATGTCGGATCCTGGAAGTCCTTCCCAACAGCTTCAGAAGAGCCTTCCGAAGATCGTCGTCGCCACGACGGTTGCGCTGTCGTTTATTTCGTTCTGGCGCGGCGCGGCGATCGTGCTCAGCGACCTCGCCTCGACGATGTTCTACGTCGGCGGCATCGCCGAGCAGGCTCTCGGCAAGAGCGCGCCGTGGTTTGTGCTGGCGGTGCTGCTGTTCGGCTTTGCCATCCGCTCGATTTATCTGGAAAGCTGCGGCATGTTCGTCCGCGGCGGCGTTTACGTCGTGGTGCGGGACGCCATCGGCCCGACGACGGCGAAATTCTCCGTCTCGGCGCTGGTGGTGGACTATGTGCTGACCGGGCCAATTTCGTCGGTCTCCGCCGGCCATTACCTGGCGGGCCTGATCAATGAGCTCTCGGCTCAACTCAACTCCAGCTTCCGGCTGCCGCCGGCGGCGTTTGCGGTGACCTTTGGCGTCGCCGTCACGCTGTACTTCTGGCGCCAGAACGTCAAGGGCATCCACGAAAGCTCGGGCAAGGCGCTGCGCATCATGCAGATCACCACCGTGATGGTGGGCGTGCTGCTCATCTGGGCGCCGCTGACGATGCTCTTGAAGGGCCGATACGCGCTCCCGCCGCTGCCGACGCTCGAAAACATCCGCTTCGAATCGCACTCGCTGGGGTGGCTTGAGGGCACCTTCTGGCCCACGCTGTGGCCGGCGGCGCTGGTGATCGGCTTCGGACACACGTTGCTGGCGATGAGCGGGTTCGAGACGCTGGCGCAGGTCTACCGCGAGATTGCGGCGCCAAAGATGAAAAACCTGATTCGCGCCGCCAATCTCGTCTGCATCTACGCGCTGGTGGCCACCGGCGGGGTCTCTTTCGCCTCGGTGATGCTGATCCCGGATGACGTCCGGCCCAGATATTTCGACAACCTGATTGGCGGGCTCACGGCCTATCTGGCCGGGCCGGAGATCCTGCGGCTCGGCTTCCACATCTTCGTCGTCATCGTCGGCGCGCTGATTCTTTCCGGCGCGGTGAACACCTCGATCATTGGGGCCAACGGCGTCCTGAACCGCGTGGCCGAGGACGGTGTCCTGACGCAATGGTTTCGCCGGCCGCACTCGCGCTTCGGCACCACCTACCGCATCATCGGAATCATCACCGCTGCGCAGATCCTGACGATTCTCGGATCCCGCGGCGACGTCTACCTGCTCGGCGAGGCCTACGCCTTCGGCGTGGTGTGGAGCTTCGCGCTGAAAGGGCTGGGCGTGCTCGCGCTGCGCTTCCAGCGGAAGGACCAGGAGTACAGGTTCCCGCTCAACTTCCACATCGGCGGCGTGGAGATCCCGCTCGGGCTGGGCGCGACGACCGCGGCGCTGTTGCTGGTGGCCGTCACCAACCTGCTCACCAAGCAGATTGCGACCATCTACGGCATGAGCCTGACGGCGGTGCTGTTCATCGTCTTCAGCCTGTCGGAACGCATGAACGCACGGCAGACGGGCGGCGCGCAGGCGATGGAGGAGTTCAATCTCGACCACGAGCCGGACGTCGACCCGCAGCGCGTGCATGCGCGACCGGGCTGCGTGCTGGTGGCGGTGCGCGACTACAACCGCATGGACCACCTGAAAACGGTGCTGCGCAAGACGAACATCCGCCGCCAGGACATTGTCGTGATGACGGTCCGCCCAGTGGATGCGGGCGCCGGCGAGCATGAGCTGGCCCAGGATCAACTGTTCACCGACTACGAGCGCGAGCTGTTCACCCGCGTTGTCACGCTGGCGGAGAAAGAAGGCAAGCCGGTGGAGCTGCTGGTGGTGCCAGCCACCGATCCCTTCATGGCGATGGTCCACACGGCGCAGAAACTGAAGGCGTCGCGGCTGGTGACGGGCGTTTCGCGCGCCATGCCCAGCGAGGAGCTGGCGCGGCGCATCGGGCTTGCCTGGGAGCAGTTGCCCGAGCCGCGCCATCCCTTCTCGCTCGAGATCATCGCGCCGGACCGGCCCTCGACGTTCGTCAACCTGGGACCGCACCCGCCGCGCCTGTGGCCGGAAGACATCGACCGGCTCCATGAGCTCTGGCTGCGGCTGACGACGCAGGAAGGTTTCACCGCGTCGCTGCATCACCGCGATGTGGTTGGCGCGGCGCTGCGATACCTCGAGAAAAACCTCGACAACAGCGAGCGCCGCGCAGAAGTGATCGAGGAGATCCGCCGCCAGGTGGCCGCCGGCGAGGCGGCCGGCCACGCGGTGGAGATCCAGCCGCCGGCCACCGAGGCCCGCTAGCCGCTCAGCGCAGCGGCGAATAGGCCGCGGCGCGGTAGAGCGAAATCTGGATGACGCTCGAGATCTGTCCGTGACGGGCGATGGATTCAGCGCGGACCTTCGCCCACTCAGGGTCCGCCGCGAACGCGTTCCAGGCCTTTTCGCGCGCGGCGAGCGAATCAAACGGCGTCAGGTAGACGAGGTTGGGCTTGTGCGGGCCGGCCAGCGTGGATCCGTAAAGGATCGGATGGATGCCCACGCGGTGAAAGATCGGGATCTCAGGCCCGGCGAATCGCTCGTGCAGCGCCCGGAGCTGGCGCTCGGTGGGGCTGTGGTACAGGCGCAGTTCAAAGATGCGCGGCTGCGGTGCGGCCGGAAGGCTTTCGGGCAGGGGCGGCGTGTACGGGGCCGCCTCCAGCAGGAGCTCATTGTAGTCCTCATAGGGCGGCTCGGCGTCCTGCTCGAGCGCCGCCAGAGCGGCGCGGAAGCCTTCATCGGCGGCCAGGCGCGTGCGGGTCTCCAGCCACTGGTCGAGACTCGCGTAGGCCGACAGGCAGGCCAGCTGCGGCATGTGGGGCGCCACCAGGGCCTCCAGCACAAGCGCGGGCGCCGGCGCCTTCAGACGGCGGCACGCAGCCAGCAGGCCCTTTTCGAGAAAGGCGTGCAGGCGGCCAGGCTGGCTGCCGTTGCGGAGAAAGTACTGCTGGAGGACGAAGTAATGCGGCGCGCGGGGCGCTTCGGGTGTCTGTGCCATCGAGTCCATGAAAGCCACTCCAGGGATTGCGAGAAACTGCCTTCGTTGCATCGGAGGAATCCGCTTTGACAGGCTATCAGAAGTGAGCACGTTTCAGCGGGCTCTGTGGCCCGTTCTGCTGATTGCCGCCGCGCATGCGGCCGATTTTGTTCCGCCCGCGGGCACGCGCCCGGCGGCGCGGCGCCCCGGCGCGGAGACCATCCTCCCCGGCGGCCGCATTCTCACGCCCTTGGGCCGCCAGTTCAACACCGGACCTGGCGCCTTCGGGCTCGCCGTGAGCCCGGACGGCCGGCTGGCGGTCACCGCCAACGGCGGGCCAAACCGCTTTTCTCTCACCGTGCTCGACATGAGCTCCGAGCCCTGGCGCGCGCGGGAGCTGCGCGCCAGGACCCGCGAGGAGAAGGCCGCGCGGGACGAAGACGACTGGCGCAGCGTCTTCATGGGCCTCGCCTTCGCCGACGACCGCCGGCTGTTCGCCTCCGAGGGCAACTCCGGCCGGGTTCGCGAGATCAGCCTGCCGGGAGGGCAGGTGCGGCGCGTGCTGAATCTCAACCAGGGTCCGTGGCGGGACAGCTACTCGGGAGACCTGGCCTACGATGCCAGACGCCGCATTCTTTATGTCGTCGACCAGGCCAACTTCCGCGTGGCCGTCTTTGACGCGCGTTCCGGGCGGATGATCGCGAGCGTCCGCACCGGCCGGCTCCCGTTCAAGGCGGCGCTTTCGCCCGACGGCCGGCGGCTCTACGTCACCAACATCGGAATGTTCGAGTACAGGCCCGTGCCGGGGGCCAGCGCCGATCAGGCACGGCGAACGGGACTGCCGTTTCCGGCCTTCGGCTTCCCTTCGAAAGAAGCGGAGACGGGCGCGCGCCGCCGCACCGGCGGAGGCGAGGAAGTTTTCGTGCCCGGCCTCGGCGATCCGAACGTGGACGAGTCGAACTCGCTGTGTGTGATCGACGTGACCAGGCCCGCGGAGCCGCGCGTGGTGCGGTTCGTGCGCACCGGCAAGCCATTCGGGCCGGAAAGCCTGGGCGGCGCCAGTCCGTCCGGCGTTGTCGCCACGGCCGGTTCGATCTATGTCAGCAACGCCCACCAGGACACGGTGACGGTGATCGACGCGGTGACGCTGGTTGAGAAGGCGACCATCGAGCTGCGCATCCCGCGGCTGGAGAGCTACCGCGGCGTGCTGCCGGTGGGGCTGGCGCTTGATCTGCCGAACGGCCGCCTGCTGGTGGCCGAGGCGGGCATCAATGCGGTGGGCGTGATTGATCTGGCCACGAACCGCCTGGCCGGTCATCTGCCCGCCGGATGGTGGCCGGCGGCGGTGGCGGTGGACCGCGGCCGGTACTTCGTGGCCAGCGCCAAGGGGCTAGGAACCGGGCCGAACGCGACCCGGACGGCGCCGCTGGAACGCAGCTTCCAGGGCGAGCTGCGGCAGGGGCTGCTCAGCGTCTACGATGCGCCGCTCAGCCGGGCCATCTCCTTTCACACCCAGGCGGTGATGGCCAACAACGGATTTCTCCCGGTAGCCGAGCCGCCGCGGCCGCTGCCGCTCGAGCTGCGCCACGTCGTGCTGATCGTCAAGGAGAACCGCACGTACGACGAAGTGCTCGGCGACGTCACGCGCGACGCCGCGCGCGAGCTGCGCGCCGCGCCGGAACTGGCGCGCTTTGGCCGCCGCGGCTGGGTGGAGATGGATCAATATTCGCTGAAAACGCGGCTTGAAAAGCAGTTCTACAACATCACGCCCAATCACCATGCGCTGGTGGAGCGCTTCGCCTTCAGCGATAACTTCTATGCCGACAGCGAGGTGAGCGTCGATGGCCATCACTGGCTGGTCGGCTCGTATCCGAACGCCTGGACGGAATCGTCGCTGATGGCCTCATACGGCGGTCAGAAAGACTTCCGTTTGCCCACCACCGCGCCCGGCCGGCTTCAGTTTGCAGAGAGCCGTTCGAGCCTTCACCCGGAGGAACAGCTCGAGGCGGGCGCGTTGTGGCACCACCTGGAGCGGCACGGCATCCCGTTCCGCAACTTCGGCGAGGGCTTCGAGCTGGCCGGCGTGGTGGAGGAGGCCGGGCTAATGCCGACCGGGGCGCGGTTCCTCACCAACGTGCCCATGCCGCGGCCGCTATGGGAGAACACTTCGCGGCAGTATCCGCAGTACAACACCAACATCCCGGACCAGTACCGGGCTGATGCTTTCATCCGCGAGATCGAAGAGCTCTACGTCGGGCCCGGCAGAGAGCTGCCGCGCTTCATTTACATTCATTTGCCCAATGATCATCTGGCGCGGCCACGGCCCGGCGACGGCTACCCGTTTCGGGCCTCCTTCATGGCGGACAATGACTACGCGCTGGGGCGCATCCTGGAGTATCTCTCAAAAACAAAATGGTGGCGTAGCATGGCCGTCTTCATCACCGAGGACGATGCGCAGGGCGGCGTCGATCACATCGACAGCCACCGCACATTGCTGATGGTCGCCAGCCCGTTTGCGCGGAAAAATTACGCCTCGGCGACGAACGCCAGTTTTCCGGCGCTGCTGAAGACGATTTTCCGGATACTCGGGCTGCCGCCGCTGAACCTGTTTGACGCCACCGCCGCCGACCTCGGCGACTGTTTTTCAAGCATCCCCGATTTTGCGCCGTACGATGCAATCACGCCCGATCCGGAGATCTTCGACCCTGCCAGGGCGAAAGATCCGGCCGACCCCGAGCCGCCTCCGCGGATGGACGATCCCGCCGTGCTGCGCGAACAGCACCGCCGGCGGTGAGCGTTACAGCTTCGGCCGAGGGTCGGGAGAGAGAAACTCGTGTTCCACCCACCCGGTGCGGCCTTCCAGCGGTCCTTCGAGGATCTGCACCTGGCGACGGCTGACCTTTTCGGCCAGCACTTTGACGCGCGTTCCCGCTGGGGCGGGGAAGGCGGTCTGGTTGTCGGCGCAGGCCTTCAGAAACGCCTGGTCTTTTTCGACAACGGCCTTCTGGATGGCGTAGCAGTCGTCGGGTTTCACGGCCAGCCAGACGTCCTGGCCCGCGGGCGTGACCAGTACGGCGTAGTCGCCCCGGTGGAGGATGCGGCTGGTTTTGGTTTCCGGCTTCAGGCGCCAGGCCCGGCCCACGGCGAACAGGATGGCGAAGCTGCCAATGATCACGGCGGCATAAGCGAGTTTTCTCATCGCACGTCTCCTTTGGGACTTGCCGCAGACTTCCGCCCCTATTGTTGGGCGGTTACGGCGGGAGATCAAGGGGCCGGTGGTGTATACTGAAATTGTCGAACCCTGCAAGTGGGCGGAAGCCCACTTTTTTGTTAGGGTCGGCAACCGGGAATTTCCGGCTCCGTGCAGCGGTTTTCCGCTGCGGCGGGACGGAATCAGCCAACGATGCCATCGGCCACACGAGACAGGGTGATCCAGCGGGTCACGGAAATTGCCGAACGCGCCGCCAGGCGCGAGGGGCTCTCCGTGTGGGACGTCGAGCTGGCCGGCAGCGGACGCAACCGCGTGCTGCGGATCTATATCGACAAGAAAGGCGGCGTCACGCTGGCCGACTGCGAGCTGATCTCGCAGCAGGTGGGCGCCGTGCTCGACGCCGAGGACGTGGTTCCCGGCGAGAGCTACCATCTGGAAGTCAGCTCGCCTGGCGTCGAGCGCCGGCTGAGCAGGCCGGAACATTTTGACCATTGCCGGGGCCAGAAAGTGCGCCTCCAGCTCAGCGAACCGGTGGAAGGACAGCGCCGCTGGGAGGGAGTTCTTCGGGGGCTGGAAGAGGGCTGCGTGGTGCTGGAGGCCGGTGCAGGCAGGACCATCCGCGTCCGGATGGAAATCATCGAAAAGGCAAATCTGAAGTTCGAGTGGTGAACCGGCCGGTTCGCCCGCGAATGCGCAGCGAGAGGAGCAAGTCGCTTGGCATCCATCAAAGAGTCGATTGAGATCCTGAGCAAGGAGAAGGGCATTGATCCGCAGATCGTGCTCGATGCGGTGAAGGACGCGATGCTGGTGGCCGCACGGAAACAGTTCCGCGGCGGCGAGGAGCTGGAAGCGGACTTCGACGAACGCACCGGGAATTTCGCGATCTATGCGGTGAAAACCGTGGTGGACAACGTCACGGACCCGGCCAAAGAGATCTCCCTGGCCGAGGCGCGGAAGCTGGACCCGGAAGCCGCCGTTGGCACGAGCGTGCGCGTGCCGAAGCCGACCGAGGCGCTGGGCCGCATCTCGGCGCAGACGGCGCGGCAGGTGATCCTTCAGAAGGTGCGCGAAGCCGAGCGCGACAACATCTGCGCCGAGTTCTCCGGCCGCATCGGCGAGCTGGTCAACTGCACGGTGAAGCGGATGGAAGGCCCCGACATCATCGTCGAGATCGGCAAGGCCGAGGCGCGGCTTCCCAAGAGGGAGCAGAGCCGGCTGGAAAGCTTCAGCGTCGGCGAGCGCATCCGCTGCGTCATCAAGAGCGTGGAAAAAACGGGCAAGAACGCCGGCGTCATCGTCTCGCGCGCCGCGCCCGAGCTGGTGATGCGGCTGTTTGAGCAGGAAGTGCCGGAGATTTACGACGGCACGGTGGTCATCCGCGCCTGCGCGCGCGAGGCCGGCGAGCGGACCAAGATCGCCGTGGTGAGCCGCGACCGCGATGTCGACTGCGTCGGCGCCTGCGTCGGCATGAAAGGCATGCGCGTGCAGTCGATCATCCGCGAGCTCCGCGGCGAAAAGATCGACATCATCGAATACAGCGACGACCCGGTGGTCTTCGCTACCCACGCGCTCAGCCCGGCGAGAATCAGCCGCGTGTCCGTGCTGGATCCGGCGGAAAAATACATGGAAGTCATCGTGGACGATTCGCAGCTTTCGCTCGCCATCGGCAAGAAGGGGCAGAACGTGCGCCTTGCGGCGAAGCTGATGGGCTGGCGCATCGACATCAAGACAGAGGAAGAGAAGCGCCGCGAGGTGGAGGCGAGCATGGCCGCCATGGCCCTGGGCACGCCGGTGAGCGTGCTGCTCGACTACGGGCTTTCCGAGGCGGCGCTCGAAAAACTGCTGGCTGGCGGCGTGGGATCCGTGGAAAAACTGGGCTCGATGACGCCGGAAGAGCTGCTGGAAATCGAGGGAATTACCGAGGAATTTCTCTCGGAAATCGGAATTTCCGTGAACGCATATTATCAGCACCTGGAGGGGGGCGCGCAGCCGGAGGCCGCGGCCCCCGCGGCCGAAGCGCCTGCCGGAGCCGCCCGGGAAACGGACGCCCCGGCGCCCGCCAGTGAGGCGCAGCCCGCGCCCGGGGAGGCCGCCTCGGAGGCTGTGGAGCCGGAGCCGCAGGCGGCTTCGCCGGCGCCAGAGTCCAGCCAGGAGGACGAAATTTCGGCTGATGAATCTGATAGGATGAAATCCACGGGTCTAGCAGAGCAACCATCAGCCGGACAGTGACCGACAGGAAGTGCGGAGAAGGAGTTGAAGGGCCAGTCCTGCGCGGCGGGGCGGCGTCCCATGTATGAGTAAGATTCGCATCAACGAGCTGGCTCGCGAGCTGGAGGTGAAGCCCGGCGTCATCATCGACCTTCTGCCCCGCTTCGGGGTGACGGAAAAGAAGACGCATTCGAGCTCGATCGAAGACGAGCTGGCCAACCGCATCCGCGCGCACTTCCGCGGTGAACCGGAGGAGGTGCCGCTTGCTCCGGCCGAGATCGTTCCACCTCCGACTGAAACCCCCTCTGTGGCTGTAGCCGAAGCGCCATCCCAGGCGCCATCGGCAGAGGCCAGGCCGCCGATGAAGGAAGCGCATCCCCCCGCGGCGGCGCCCCCGCCAGCCGCCGCTCCAAAGCCCGGCACAATCTTGCCGCCAGGCAAAGCGCCTGCCATCCCGGTTCCGAAAATTCCTGTTCCGCCAGTCGCGGGCGGCCCTGCGCGGCCGGCTCCGCCTCCTACTCCTCACGTGCCTCCGATTCCCGTACCTCCCAGAGCGGCTGCGCCGCCGACGGCCCCGGCCGAGCCTCGCCCGGCTGCTCCTGCCATTCCCCGGCCCCCGGTTGCGGCTCCGCCCACTGCGGCACGGAGACCGGCCGAGCCGGCCGAAAAGCCCGCCCCAACTGCGGCCGCTCCCGCCATGCCCGGCGCCCCCAGGCCCGCGGCAGAGACAGCGGCTCCGGTCGCCCCGCAGGTGCCGGCGGAACGGAAGGCCCCCGAACCCGCGAGGCCGGCAGCGGCACCGGGCGCTCCGGTACCGGGCAAGGCGGCTCCTGCCATCCCGCGGCCTCCGGCGGTCCGGCCGGGCCAGATCCTCTCCGGACCGCGGCAGCCGTTGCCTGGAGGTGAAATTCCAAGACCGCCCGTCGTGGCGCCGGGGATCCCGAAACCTCCAGCGGCGCCGCCGCCTTCGCGGCCTGTCGCCCCGCCGGCGGCCGCTCCCGCAGGGGTCGGGAGCCCGGCTGTAACCGGCGCCCAGACAGCTCCGCGGCCGCTGGCGGGCCAGCCTGTGGCGCGGCCCGTGGTTCCGCCGCGGCCTGACCTGATCGAAAAGCTCCGCAAGGCCCAGGCTCCGCCCACGAAAGCGACACCAGGGCAACCTGCGGCGCCAAGGCCCGGCATGCCCGTACCCGGCCAGCCGATCTACCCCGGCGCCCGCCGGCCGGCCGGTGGGCCGGGCCGTCCCGGCCAGCCTGTTCCGGCAGCACGGCCTGTCCGCGCGCGCGGACCCCACCCCACGACGCCAGTGCTCGAGCCGCCTCCGGCTGCCGAGGCGCGTCGCGAGGCCGGGAAGAAGCGGCCCACCCAGCGGGAACGCGAACTCGAAAAAGAGGGCGTCCTCAAGCCGTTCGGCCGCAAACAGGAGCCGATGACGCTCCCGGTGGTCGACAAGGAGATCCCGATTTCGGAAGGCATCACTGTCAAGGAGCTGAGCGAAAAGCTCGGCGTCAAGGCGAGCATCGTCATCAAACGGCTCGTCGAGAAGGGCATCTTCGCCACCATCAATCAGCCGCTGGAGACGAAGCTCGCCGAGGACCTCTGCCGCGACTTCGGCGCGCGGCCCACGCGCATGAGTTACGAGGAAGAGGCCGTGCAGGAAGTCGAGCTGGCCGAGGTCGAGGCCGACCTCAAGCCGCGCCCGCCCGTGGTCACCGTCATGGGCCACGTCGACCACGGCAAGACCTCGCTGCTCGACGCCATCCGCCAGACCAACGTGGCCGACAAGGAAGCGGGCGGCATCACGCAGCACATCGGGGCCTATCAGGTGGATCTCGACGGCCGCAAAATTGTCTTCATCGACACGCCCGGTCACGAGGCCTTCACCCGCATGCGCGCCCGCGGCGCCAGGGTCACCGACATCGTTGTGCTCGTCGTGGCCGCCGATGACGGCGTCATGCCGCAGACCAAGGAGGCCATCGACCACGCCCGCGCCGCCGGCGTGCCCATCATCGTCGCGGTGAACAAGATCGACAAGCCCGAGGCGCAGCCCGAGCGCGTCAAGCAGCAGCTCACCGATCTCGGTCTCATGCCCGAAGAGTGGGGCGGCGAAACCATCTTCGTACCGGTGAGCGCGAAACAGAAGACGAATATCGACCTGCTGCTCGAGATGATCCTGCTGGTGGCCGAAATGCAGGACCTCAAGGCCAATCCGGATCGCCCGGCGGTGGCCACCGTGCTCGAAGCCAAGCTGGACAAGGGCCGCGGGCCGGTCGCTACGGTGATCGTCCGCAATGGCACGCTGCGCGTGGGTGATCATTTCCTCTGCGGCGCCGTCTTCGGCAAGGTTCGCGCGCTGTTTGACGACCGCGGCCGGCCGGTGAAAGAGGCCGGGCCCTCAATGCCGGTCGAGATCGTCGGCCTCGAGGCCCTGCCCGAGGTCGGCGACACGCTTCAGGTGGTGACCGACATCGCCAAGGCGCGCCAGATCGCCGAATACCGCGAGCAGAAGGCCCGCGAGGCGGCGCAGGCCAAGACGCGCGTCTCGCTCGAACAGCTCCACACGCAGTTGCGCGAGGGCGAAGTCAAGGAGCTCAACATCATCCTCAAGGCCGACGTCGGCGGCACTGCGGAGGTGCTGGCCGAGACGCTTCAGAAGCTCTCCACCGAGAAAGTGCAGATCCGCGTCATCTCGGCCGGCGTGGGCGCCATCACCGAATCCGACGTCGACCTGGCCGATGCCTCCAACGCCATCATCATCGGCTTCAACGTCCGCCCGGACCGCAAGGCGCAGGAGCGCGCCGAGCAGGAAAAGGTGGACATCCGCCTGCACACGATCATCTACGAGCTGACCGACGAGATCAAGAAAGCCATGGTCGGCATGCTCGAGCCCGTCTACCGCGAAGTGTTCAAGGGGCGCGCCGAGGTCAAGGAGATCTTCCGCATCGCCAAGGTGGGCACGGTGGCGGGCTGCGTTGTCGTCGAGGGTGTCATCCCGCGCGACGCCGAGGTGCGCCTGCTGCGGGACAACGTGGTCGTCTACACCGGCCGGATCGAGTCGCTGAAGCGCTTCAAGAACGATGCCAGCGAGGTCCGGCAGGGACAGGAGTGCGGCATGGCCCTGGCCGGATTCCAGGACATCAAGCCGGGCGACATCATCGAAGCGTTCGTCAAGGAGAAGGTGGCGCCCGAGCTCGGCGTCTGAGGCCGCAGGGGGCGCATCATGGCAGCCATCGGCGTGCTCACGCTCGAACTCGAGCTGGTCGAGGCCCACTCGCTCAAGGACAAGCGCCACTGGGTGCGCGGACTGAAGGACCGCCTGCGGAATGGGTTCAACCTGGCAGTGGCGGAGATCGACGACCAGAACCTGCTCAACCGCTCAGTAATCGCCGCCGTCACCATCTCCGCCTCGCGCGAAAACGCTGCCAAAGTTCTCGATGCCGCCGAACGGGTGGCCGCCGACTTCCTCGGTCCGGCGCTGTTGTCGGCGACGGTCGACTGGCTGGAGTAGCAGAATGGACGAACTGCGCAGCCGCCGCGTGGCGGAGACCATGCGGGAGGAGCTCAGCGAGCTGATCCGCTTTGAGCTGGACGACCCGCGCGTGGAAGGCGTCGAGGTCACCGAGGTAGTCGTCAGCCCGGACATGCGCCGCGCCGAAGTGCTCGTCGTCGTCTCGGGGACGGAACAGCAGCAGGAACAGGCGCTGGAAGGGCTCCAGGCAGCGCGCCACTACCTCCGCCGCAACCTCATGCAAAGACTTGAACTGTTCCGGATGCCGGAGCTCCGCTTCCGGCCCGCGGCAGAACTGCCCGGCGGCGAGGCGCTCAGCCGGCTGCGGCGGCGCATCCGGCGCGGCCGTCCAAGGTGAAATGGGGTCAGTCACCTCTGGCCCCATTGAAATCGTGTCTGACCCCATTTCGAATCCCGCAAAATACGCGTCTTTTGGCGCTGTCTGGATGGAAATGGGGGCGTTGGGTGTCTGACCCCATTTCAAGCACTCGCCGGAGAGCACGGAAATGGTTCATTGGGTGTCTGACCCCTTTTCACGTTCCCAGAAAGAAATTGCGAACTTTCATTGATCCGGCGCGGGTGCGGGTTGTAGGCTAAAATCAGGCGCAGACGCGAGGCGCGGCGCCGGCTTGTCCAGTGCATCTCTCGAAAATACAAAGAGTTGTCCGTCTCATTGCAGCCGGGCTTGCTGCCTGCGCCCTTGCTGTTTCGCTGCCGGCCTCGACGCCGCCGCGCGAGAGCCCGCTCGTGCGGCTGGAGCGTTCCTTCGATGCCATGGGCACCACTTATACGGTGGTCGCCTACGGGCAGGACCGGTTCGCCGTGGACGCGGCCATCGAGGAGACTTATGAGGAAGTCCGGCGGCTGGATCACCTGCTTTCGAACTACCGCCCGGACTCCGAATGGAGCCTGGTGAATCGGGAAGCGGCACGCCGTCCGGTGGAAGTGAGCCAGGAGCTGTTTGATCTGCTGGCCCGGTGCGTCGAATACAGCCGCCAGAGCGAAGGCGCCTTCGATATCACCGTGGGCCCGCTCATGAAGCTGTGGGGCTTCTACAGGGGCGAGGGCCGCGTGCCGCACCGCGCCGAGATTCGGGCCGCGCTGACCCGCATCGGCTGGCGCCATATTCAACTGGATCCCCAGGCCCGTACAGTGCGGTTCACCGCGCCGGTCGAGATCGACCCTGGCGGCATCGGCAAAGGGTACGCCGTCGACCGGATGGCGGCCATTCTGCGTGCACGCGGCGTTGCGAGCGCGCTGATCTCGGCCGGCCGGTCGAGCATCTACGGCATTGGTGCGCCGCCTTCGGAACCGCGCGGTTGGAAAGTGACGATACCTGACCCCCGGCGGCCCTCGCGCACGGCCGCCGAGTTCTATCTCAAGGATTTCTCCATGTCCACCTCGGGCACGAGCGAGCGCTTCTTCGTCGCCGGGGGCAGGACATACAGTCACATCATGGATCCCCGCACCGGTTACCCCGTCCAGGGGATGCTCAGCGTGTCGGTGCTCGCGCCGAAGACGCTGGACAGCGAGGCGTGGACCAAACCCTATTTCGTCCTCGGGCGCGAATGGACCGCCCGCCACAAGCCGAAACAGTTCCAGGTCTTTCTGTGTGAAGACAGATCGGAGAACGCATGCGTGTACCTCCCATGAGCAGCCGTTTCCTTGATGCCTGCCGGCGCCGGCCGACCGATTGCCGGCCCGTCTGGTTCATGCGCCAGGCAGGCCGATATCTGAAGGAGTACCGGGCCATCCGCGCCCGCCACTCCATCCTTGAGATGTGCAAACGCCCCGACCTGGCGGCGCAGGTGACGCTGCAACCGGTCGAGATCCTCGACGTGGACGCGGCCATCATCTTCGCCGACCTGCTGCTGCCGCTCGAACCGATGGGGCTGCACCTGAAGTTCGTGGCCGGCGAAGGGCCGGTGATCGAAAACCCGGTGCGCACATCGCATGACGTCGACGTGCTATCGACTTCGAACACGGACGAACTCGGCTACGTCGGCGAGGCGATCAAGCTGGTCAACGCCGCTCTTGGCGGCAAGGTGCCCGTCATTGGTTTTGTGGGCGCGCCGTTCACCATGGCGAGCTACATGATCGAGGGAGGCCCGTCGCGGCACTTCCTGACGACGAAGACGCTGATGTACCGCGACGAGACGCTCTGGCGGCGGCTCATGGGCAAGCTGGTCGACGTGCTCGCCCCGTACGCCGTCCTTCAGGTGGCCGCGGGGGCGAAGGCGATTCAGGTGTTCGATTCCTGGGTGGGCGCGCTTGGCTCGGACGACTATGTGCGCTACGTCCAGCCCTACTCGCGCGCGCTCATAGAACGCATCCGCTCCACCGGCGTCCCGGTGATCCACTTCGGCACCGGCTGCGCCGGATATTTCAGGGAACTCCACGCCGCCGGCGGCGACGTCATGGGCGTCGACTGGCGGCTCAACATCGACCAGGCCTGGATGGACATCAACTACCGCGCCGCCATTCAGGGCAACCTCGATCCGGCGGCGCTGTTCGCCCCGTTGCCGGAACTGAAGTCAAAGGTCATCGAGATCCTCAAGCGCACCGGCACGCGGCCCGGCCACATCTTCAACCTCGGCCACGGCATCCTGCCGGAAACGCCGGTGGAGAACGTGAAGGCTGTGGTGCAGATCGTCAGGGAGTTCCATCCGTAAGGTGGCGGCAACGGCCATCATCGGCGGCGGCATTACCGGGCTGGCCGCGGCCTACGAGCTCACGAAGGCAGGGGCGGAAATTGTGCTCGTGGAGCCTGAGCCCCGCCTTGGCGGCGTCATCCAGACGGAAGTCGTCGAAGGGTGCGTGCTCGAAGGCGGGCCGGACAGTTTCCTCGCGGCCAAGCCGGCCGCCGAAGAGCTGATCCGTGAACTCGGTCTGGGCGGCGAGCTGATCTCCTCGCTTGACGAGCAACGCGTCACGTATGTGGTTCGCGACGGACGGCTGGTGCCGCTGCCTGACGGCCTTATGATGATGGTGCCGACGCGCGTGCTGCCTCTGGCGCTTTCGCCGCTCCTGGGCTGGAGCACGAAACTGCGGATGGGGCTTGAGTATTTCCGCCGGCCGCGGCTCGCCGGCCGGGACCGCAGCGTGGCGGAGTTCATCGCCGACCACTACGGCCAGGAAGCGGTCGACTATCTGGCCGAGCCGCTGCTGGCGGGCGTCTATGGCGGCAGCCCGGACCGGCTGAGCGCGGAAAGCGTGCTGACGCGCTTTGCGGAACTCGAACGCAGGTACGGGAGCCTGACGCGCGGCGTGTTGGCGGCCCGCCGAGCCGCGCGGGCGCGCGGCGGCGAGACCGCGCCTCTGTTCCGCACCCTGAAAAACGGCCTTGCGCAGTTGACGGTAGAGCTGGAAAACCGCATCCGCCCGAAGGCGCGCATCGTGCACGGCCGGGCGCTGGCGGTGGAAGCTTCTGGCGCAGGCTACCGCGTCGTGCTGGAGGACGGAGAGATCCAGGCGACCGCCGTTGTGCTGGCCTGTCCGGCCTGGGCGGCGGGCGCGCTAATGCGCGGGTTGGATGCCCGCGTGGCGGAACTGCTCGAAGGGATCGAGTATACCTCCTCGGTGACACTCGCCCTCGGTTACCGGCGAGAAGATTGCGGGCCCATCCCGCCGGGCTTCGGGTTTCTGGTGCCCGCGCGCGAACGCCGGGCGCTGGTGGCCTGCACGTTTGTCGGCGCGAAGTTTCCGTACCGCGTGCCGGAGACGCATGCCGTGCTGCGCTGCTTTCTGGGCGGCGCGGGCGGCGAGGCCGTGCTGGAACAAGACGATGCCGATCTGATCCGGCAGGTCCGCGTGGAGCTGAAAGAGCTTCTGGGGTGGGACGCCGAGCCGCGTTTCACGCGCCTGCGGCGCTGGCGGCGCGCGATGGCGCAGTATGGGGTGGGCCACGCGCAGAGAGTCGACGAGATCCGCGCGCGGCTGCGCGCACATCCGGGGCTCGAGCTGGCAGGCAACGCTTACGAAGGCATCGGCGTGCCGGACTGCATCCGCACCGGACGCGCCGCGGCTCACGCGCTGCTGGCGCCCTCGGGCGCCGGCAGCCGGCGGAACTGAGGGTGTCGCGACACGGCCTTTTCGTGCTAAACTACCGCCAAATTCCGGCGCAGCCGAGCTGCGCCAGAGGGGTTGTTTTCCATGCGCAACAAGCTGATCTCCGCCGCCGTTCTGGCCTGCCTGTCCGTGCTGTCCATGCCGGCAGTGCACGCGCAGGCCACCTTTGCCGATATCCTTGGCACGGTCCGCGATCCGTCCGGCGCTGCCGTGGCGGGCGCCGCTGTCCGCATCCGCAACCTGTCCACGAATGATACGCGCGAAACGACGACCAACACAGAGGGCGTCTTCCGCGTCCAGTTCCTGCCGCCCGGTTCGTATGAAGTTTCGGTGACCCGGAGCGGCTTCAGCCGCTACATCCAGGGGCCGATCACGCTCCGGGTGGGGCAGGACGTCGAGCTCAATATCAAGCTCGAAGTGGCGGGGATGACCGAAGTGATCACCGTCACCGCGGACGCCGCCCTGGTGAACACAACCAATGCCGAAGTCGGCACCAACTTCGATGTCAGGCGCATCGGGGATCTGCCGATGGCGCCCAACCGCAACATCCTCAACCTGGCCCTCCAGATCCCGGGCGTCAGCCAGTTGAGCTCGGGCAACAGCGCCTTCACGAGCGGGGGGTGTCGTTTTCCGTCAACGGCATGCGCACGCGCTCGAACAACTTCCTGATCGACGGGCAGGACTCGAACAACGCCAGCATCGGCGGCCTCGTGCAGGAGATCAACAACCCGGACACGGTGGCCGAGATGCGCATTGTGACCAACCAGTTTGCCGCCGAGTACGGCCGCGCCGCCGGTTCGGTGGTCAGCATCGTCACCAAGAGCGGCACGAACGAGTTTCACGGCTCGGCCTACTGGTTCTACAACGGCAACAAGCTGAACGCGCGCAGCAACCTCGACAAGCGCAATTTCCCGCGTGCGCCGTGGCGGGTGGAGAACCAGTTTGCCGGCACGCTGGGCGGCCCCATCCGCAAGGACCGCACGTTCTTTTTCGGCTCGATTCTGCGCTGGACGGACCGCCGCTTCGCCAGCGGCACCGCGATTGGCGCAGCGCCGACCGCGGAAGGCCAGGCCATCCTGCGCAACGTGGCGGGCAACCGGCCACAGGTCAAGGCGCTGCTCGACTTCGTCCCTCCGGCGCAGACGCCCACCGGGCGCACCGCCACCTTCACACTGGGCGGGCAGACGTACAGCGTTCCGCTCGGCACGCTCAGCGGCGCAGCGGCCAACCTCGGCGACGTCTGGCAGTGGATGGGCCGCGTCGACCACAAACTGAGCGAGAAACACTCGCTGCTCGGCCGCTACATGTTTGACGACCGCATCAGCGTGGGCGGCCAGGCCGTTCCGCCGGGCCTGCTGTCGCGCACGCCGGCGCGGCGCCAGGCGGCGGCGGCCAGCCTGAATTCGACTTTCAGCCCGACCGTCTACAACGAGCTGCGGCTGAATTTCCAGCGCCTGTCTTCGGTGACCAGCGCCCAGGATCCCCGCGCCGAAACCATTCCGAACATCGAGATCTCCGAACTTGGCATGACGGGTTTCAATGCGGCGGCCTCACGGACGGCGTTCGGACTGGCGGTCAACCTGCCCCAGGCGCAGGTGCTCAACAACTACCAGCTCGCCGACAACTTCTCCTGGCTCCGCGGCCGCCACGCCCTCAAGTTCGGCATCGACTTCCGCCGCCAGGACCAGATCCAGGACTTCAACCCGACCATCCGCGGCCGGCTCTCTTACAACACGCTCCAGGACTTCGTCGACGACATCGCGCAGACGGCGTCCATCAACACCTTTCTGCCGGGCGTGCCCCGCTGGCAGGCCTACCGTTACTACGACTACTTCTTCTATGTCCAGGATGAGTGGCGCGTGAACAACCGTCTGACGCTGACCTACGGCCTCCGCTATGAGACGCCGGGCAACCCGGCGCAGTGGCTGGCGAAGATCAACAGGCGCGTGGTGGCGGCCAACAACAATGACCCCCGGTTCCTGTTCACGCCGGTGCCGCCGCGCGACAGGAACAACTGGGCGCCGCGGTTCGGCTTCAACTACCGGATCACCGACACGACCGTGGTGCGTGGCGGCTATTCGCGCACCTACGATCTGATCTTCAACAACATCTACCTGAACATCTTCAGCGCCTTCCCGTTCACGCAGGTCAACAATTTGCCGGCGCGCACGCCGAACAGCTACCAGTACGTTTACGCGCTTGGCTTCCAGGGCGTGATTCCGCCGCCGCCGGATCCGCTCCAGGTACCGCGCACGATTGTGGCGAGCGACTTCCGGGCGCCGCTGGCCGAGCAGTTCTCCTTCCAGATCCAGCGGCAGGTAGCCAGGGACTGGGTGGCCACGGCAGGATACATCGCTACCAAAGGCACGGCCCTGTTTCAGACCATCGACGGCAACCCGACGATTCCGGGGTCGCAGGGCCGTCAGCGGCTCTTCGCCGATCAGGGCGTCCGGCGGCTGCGCGCCAACGCGGCCAGCTCGATCTACCACTCGCTTCAGACGAGTCTCGAAAAGCGCCTGTCAAACAACTTCACGATGGCGGCGCACTACACCTGGAGCTCGTTTATCGACCTGGCGAGTGAGATCTTCAACCCGTCAGTGTCCGGCGAGGTCGCCGTGGCGCAGGACAGCTATAACCGGCGCGCCGACCGCGGCCGCTCCACCTATGATCGGCCGCACCGCTTCTCGGTGAACGGCGTCTACGAGCTTCCGTTCTTCCGCGAGCAGAAAGGCGCCGTGGGACGGATTCTTGGCGGATGGCAGGTGTCGGGCTTCCTCACCTTCCAGTCCGGCGCGCCCTTTAGCCCTTTGGCCGGCATCGATCCCGGCTTCCGGCTCTCCGGCATTGATGCGCTGGTGGGCAACGCCATCCGTCCCAACGTGGCCACCGACCTGGATCTGTCGCGGATGACCCTGCGGGAGATTCTGGCGGCGGGCGGACGCACGCTGTTCTCCAATGTCACTGCCGCCAATCCGATCGGCAACGCCGGCCGCAACATCCTGCGCGCCGACGGCATCAACAACCTCGATCTCGCCGTGGTCAAGAACATCCGCATCAGCGAGTCGAACACGCTGCAATACCGCTGCGAGTTCTACAACACCTCCAACACGCGCAACTACGGCATTCCCGAGGCGCGCGTCAATTCCACCGCCTGGGGCCTGGAAGGCAACACCGATGGCGGCAACCGCCGCATCGTGATGGGCCTCCGCTACACCTTCTGAGGCGGGCCTGCCTGTCCGCCGGACAGAGACGCCCTGCTCCGCTCCCACACCGCAGCGGAGCAGGGCGTTACCATGAAGAGACCGGTGAATCTCATGAAGAAGCTGACAGTCGTGCTGTTGTTTTCGTGCCTGTCCGTGTGGGCAGGCAAAGCGGAGGACGAGCGTCTGAAGGCGGCGGCCACGGTCTTGCAGGAGATCATGTCGATGGAAGACAAGGCCATCCCGCAGGATCTGTTCTCCAAGGCGCGTTGCGCCATCATCATCCCGGGAGCCAAGAAGGCGGGCTTCATCTTTGGAGGCAAATACGGGCGCGGCTTCGCTTCCTGCCGCATGCCGGACGGAAAGGGCTGGACCGGGCCGGTGGGGGTGCGGATTGAGGGCGGCAGTTTCGGGCTACAGATCGGCGTGGCGGAAGTGGACATCGTGATGCTGGTGATGAACCAGAGCGGCATGGATCGGCTGCTTTCCAGCAAATTCACTCTGGGCGCCGATGCCACCGCCGCCGCGGGCCCGGTGGGCCGCTCCACCAGCGCGCAGACGGACGTTACCATGCGCGCCGAGATCCTCGCCTGGTCGCGCTCGCGGGGCGTCTTTGGCGGCATCATGTTGCAGGGCGCCACCATGCGCGACGACCGGGACGTAGACGAGGCCCTGTATGGCTCCAACGTGGACCGCAAGGAGGTGCTGCGCGGCAAGCTCGGCGTGCCGCGGGCGGCGCAGGAATTGATCAGCCTGCTCAACAAGTATTCGGCCTATCCGAACAAATAGGGCTTATTCCCACTCGGCGGGCTCGCCGGGCACAAACTCGATCCAGCCGTGTGGCGGCGCGGCCTCCAGCGGCAGCCCCTCGCGCCACAGCGACACCTGGATCTGCAACGGCGCCGAAGGCTGGGCGCCGATGCTTTCCAGGTCCACGGCGCACTCAAAGATTCTCAGATAGGCGCAGGAGACGTGCGGCAGCGCGTGGCGCGAGCCGCGGCCGGTCATGGAACTCAGGTGCGCGCCCTCGCGCGTGAGCGCGAAGCGGAACTCCGTTTCGGCGTTCGAGGCGCGCGCGGTGAGCCGCAGCTCGAGCCCAGCCAGGCCGCCGGGAATTGACTGCTTCATGTCGGCGCGCACAAAGAGCCGGCTGCCGTCGCTGCCGTAGCGCAGCTCTTCGAGCAGCGCCGAACGGCCATGCATGGCGCCCTGCCGCGTGTCCGGCCGGTAAACGCCCGCGCCCAGCCATTCGAAATAGCTGGAAATCTCGCCGTCGACCGCAGGCTCAATGAAGCCGCAGGGCGCCTGCTGGAAGGCCTCCACCGCGACCCGCGCGATGGGCCGCGACAGCGACGCCGGGGGCGTCTTGCCCAGCGCGCGGTAGACCTGGGCCAGATGGCTGCGGAAGAGCTGATCAAACTCGGCGCGATTCTCACTGTGATGGTGCGGGCCGTACCACCAGCACCAGTCGCTGCCCTCGGCAATGAGAAGCTCCTGATAGGCGAGCTGCCGGTCCGCCTCGCTCAGCGAGGCGCCTTCCGGGCTCCGGGTCACGCGGTCGTAGGTCTCGCGCGCTTCCAGCAGATACTCCCAGGCGAGGTTGTCTTCCTCGTAGCCGATCCAGACCTCAAAGTTGGCGTTGATCCAGGAGCCCGGATGAATGCGCGGAATCTCCACCGCGGGCAGCCTTTCGAGCGCCTCGGTCACGGTGACGGCGGAAATCTGCGGGTCCTGCGAAATGAGCTGGTAGAGGGTCTTGAGAAACGGACGCCCGCTGCGTTCGTAGTATTCCCAGGCGTTTTCGCCGTCGAGGATGACGGGGATGAGCGCATCGCGCCCCTCGCGGTGCACGATGCGTGCGTTTTCGCGGATCCGCTCAAGGAAATGATGCGCCGCGGCGGCCGGATCCATGCGGGAATAGACGAAGCCGATCAGATCGCTCAGGAAGTGGTCGCGGAAGATCAGCTTCATTTCACGGCCGCCCTGGCGCCACACGTAAGGGCGGCAGGTTTCGCTGATGCCGGCCAGCCGGTTCAGCGTGGCGCCCAGCACGCCATTGTCGGTGGCCATCCACCTCACGCCCAGTTCGGCGCCAAGCGCCAGCACTTCGTCAGAGACGCCTCCCTCGCTCGGCCACATGCCAGCCGGCTCGACGCCCAGCTTCTGCCGCGCATAATCCAGCGCGGACTGCATCTGGACGCGCGCGTCCTCGGGGTAGCGGAAACGGCGCGGCAGGGGCGCGCCGGGCTGCGACACGCTGGCAATGTTGGAGTCGCAGAGCAGCGGCAGGATGGGGTGGTAGAAGGGCGTGACCGAAAGCTCGATCCGTCCGGCCGCGGCCAGCCGCCGGTAGGTTGGGATCACCAGGGAGCAGATCTGCTGCTGCTTGCGTCCGATCAGTTGCTGGTCGGCCAGCGTGTAGTCGCGGCCTCTCGCGGCGAGGGCGCGGACCTCGGCGTCGGTTTCCAGGAAGATTTCGTCGAACCACGCCAGTTGCGAGAGCACCTGGAGATCGCGCAGCCCGCCGGGTCCCATGCGGCGGGCCAGCCCGGCGGGGTCGACGTGCTGCGCGCGCCACATCTCGAACAGCTCCTGATAGCGCGGATAGCGGCCGATGACGCGCCCCGGGTTGGCCTGGAAGAAGTATTTCAGGATGAACTCGGTTTCGGGCGGGGTCAGCTCCTCGGCGGGCTTGAGCGCCAGCCGGAGGAAAGGGTCGGCCGCGCGCCCTTCGGCGTATTCCTCGATCTGGACGAGCATCGAGGGGACCAGGTTGAAGGTCTGGCGGATTTTCGGGAACTCGTCGAGAATCGCCGCCATGCCATAGTAGTCCTTGAGCGCATGCATCCGCGTCCACGGAAGCTGGTATTCTCCTGTCGCCAGGTCCTTGTAGAAGGGCTGGTGCATGTGCCAGACGAAGACGAGATAGGTGTGAGGCATCATCGTCCCCAGTAGCTGCGCACCGGAGGCGGCGGATCGCCCCCGCGCAGCGCGCGCCACAGGATTTCGTTCATTTCGTCATCGTCGATGCGGTCGGCCTCGCCCAGATCCAGCGCGGCCGAGCGGGCGGCCAGCGGCGACGCCTTCGGGTTGCGCTCGTCGAGAGGAATGCGCGGCTTCTCCACACCGTAAGGACGCGGGTCGGGCTTCGAATGGAACGCGTTCCACATGGGCCGCGCGGTGGCGTCGTGGATGGTCATTGGGCGCAGTCCGAGGATGTGCTCCATCGTGCGCAGCATGCTGACGGTGTTGTACATCGTCGAGTCAATGCCCCGCCCGCGCGTGTAGGGCGACAGGATAAAAGCCGGCGCGCGGTGCGAGTCGACGTGATCCGAGCCGTTCTGCGCGTCATCTTCGAGCACGAAGATCGCGGTCTGCGGCCAGAACCTCGACTTCGAAACGGCCTCCACCAGCAGCCCGAGCGCATAGTCGTTGTCGGCCACCGCCGATTTGGGGGCGATCTTTCCCGGACTCACGCCCGAGGTGTGATCGTTGCCGAGCCGGATGGTTATGAAGCGCGGCATTTCACCCCTGCGCTCGAATTCGGCCAGGTCCTTAAGGAAGACTTTCACCCGTTCGACGTCCGGATAATCGAGGTCGAAGCCGCGGTAGTCCATGTTGGTGTGCTGCGCGAGCGACGGGTCGCGCACGGCGGCGATCTGGCGGCCCGTAGCCGGCGCCGGCGTAATGTTGGTCACCCACCATCCGTAATTGCGGAAGCTGAGGCCGGCCTGCATGGCGTTGCTCCAGATGTAGCCCGCCGGGGGGAGGGCGGCGCGCTCGCCGCCCTCGTAGTCATAGTGGCGGCGGCGGGCCGCGTAAGAGTTCGGCCACATGCGCTGCACGTAAGCGGGCGCGATGGCGGCGCTGGACCAGTTGTGACCGTCGGCGCTGACGTCGGCGTTCACATAGAAGTTGTCGAGCAGGACGAACTCGCGCGCCAGTTTGTGATGGTTCGGGGTGACCTCTTCGCCGAAAAGCGTCAGCGACGAGTCTCCATTGCCAATGCCCAGGTCGCCCAGGATCTGATCGTAAGTGCGGTTCTCCTTGACGACGTAGATGACATGGCGGATGGGGCAGTTTTCGCCGCCGCGTTCGAGCGGATGGCCTTCGGGCGGAGATTGCGCGGCGCGGGTCCGCCGCCAGGGACTGTTGGCGAGCACCTGTTCGGTGAACTCCGCCATCCGCTCCGGGGCGGGCTCATCGAGCAGTGAGGCGCTGCCCTGTTGAAGGGCGGCCACGTACTGAACGGCCACGTTGCCCTCATGCACGATGGCGCGCCGCACGAGCGGGTTCGGGCCCTGCGGGTTGGGAAAAGACCGCGAGCCGCGGCCGTTGAGCACCAGCAGCCGGTTTGAGGGAAGCACGCGCGCCGCCAGCGGATACCAGCCCACCGGAATGAAGCCCTCCACCACGCTGCGCCGTCCGCTCAGGTCGACGCGCGCCACCGCGTTCGAGTCCGAGCAGACCACATAAAGCCGCTCTTCGTCCGGCGACAGCGCCAGCGCGCTCGGCGTCATCCCGGCGATTTCCGGGAAATCGCCGTAGAGGGCCACGCTGATCGATTCCACGCGCCGCAGCAGTCCTCCGGCCGTCAGTCCGAAGACCTGCACCAGGTTGGATCCGGAGACGGCCACGAACAGGCGCGCGGTGTAGGGAAGCGGTTCCTCGCCGGGCTCCGCCGGCACGGGTTTCGTTCTCCACACCATGTCCATCGGCTGCGGCCCGGTGGTGTAGCGGGCGATCTCTTCGCCCGTATCCGCATAATGCTGCCGCAGGGACCCGTCGCCCCAGCCGGTGACGAAGAAGCTCTTTCCGTCGGGGTGGAACAGGATGCGATAGGGGCGGTGGGCCGTCTTCCACTGCTCGATGAGCAGACCCGTCTGCGGATTGATGACGAGAATCTGATCGCGGTGCAGCGCGGCCGCATACAGCAGGCGCCCGCCGGGCGAAAGAGCGATGTCGCCGAGGAAATCCGTGTGCTTGCGCTCTTTTTCGTCCACCACGGAGAACTCGCGCCGACGCTCAAGCCGGCCCTCTGGCGAGAGCGCCAGCTCGTAAATGGCAGCGCGCGAGCCGCCGCTCACATAGAGCAGGCCGCCCTGCGGCGCAAAGGCGAGGCCGAGCCACGCGTCCGGCAGGGTGAGTTCGGAAACTTTGGCGAGCGTTGCCGGATCGTGGATGCTGACCTTCGGCGGGAGATAACCGCCTTGGAGGATGGCCAGCCAGCGGCCATCCGGCGAGAGGGCACTCGCCATGGGCATCGTACTCAGGGGAATCTGCTGCCCCGCCGGGCGCAGCAGCCAGCCCGAATTCAGCAGGAATCCGCCACCGGGCAAGGGGCCCACGCGTTCGGGCTCGCCCTGCCAGGACACAAGCAGCCCTGCCGGGGCGAGCAGCAGGGCCAGGGCTGCGACTCGTCTGGAGAGTGTCATTCGGAGAACCTTTGTGCGATCGGGTAGCGGCGTCCCATGCCGAACGCCTTGGTGGTCACCTTGAGTCCCGGCGCCGCCTGCTGCCGCTTGTACTCATTGCGGTCCACCGTATTGATGATGCGGCGGACCAGCTCGATGGGCTGACCGAGCCCGGCCGCGATCTCGGCCGGCGACTTCAGCTCCTCAATGTAGGCCTTCAGGATCGGGTCCAGGATGTCGTACTCGGGCAGCGAGTCGGAGTCTTTCTGGTTTGGGCGCAGCTCGGCCGACGGAGGCTTGACGAAAACGTTTTCGGGGATCGTGCCGGGCCGGCGCCGGTTCACCAGCCGGGCCAACGCATAAACCATCGTTTTCGGCACGTCGCTGATGACGGCGAGCCCGCCCGCCATGTCGCCGTAGAGCGTGCAGTAGCCCATGGCGAGCTCGCTCTTGTTGCCGGTGGTGAGCACGAGCGCGCCCCATTTGTTCGACAGCGCCATCAGCACCAGGCCGCGCAGCCGCGACTGGATGTTTTCCTCGGTGACATCGGGCGGCGCGCCGCGGAAGACCGGCGCGAGCGTCTCGAGCATGGTGTGATAAGCGGGCGTGATGGAGACGACCTCGTAATGGATGCCCAGGTTTTCGGCGAGCGCGCGCGCGTCGGTGAGGCTGTGGTCGGAGGAAAACGGCCCGGGCATGGAGACGCCGGTGACGTGCCCGGCGCCGACGGCCTCAGTGGCGATGGCGGCCACGAGTGAGGAGTCGATGCCGCCGCTGAGTCCCACCAGCACGTCGCGGAAGCCGCACTTGCGGATGTAGTCCCGCGTGCCGAGCACGAGCGCATCGTAGGCAGCCTCGAGCTCGTCGGCGTGCGAGGGGCGCTGCTCTCCCTCGCCGGTGCGCGCGTCGTAGATCACGATGTCTTCCGTGAAGGAAGGCGCCGCGGCGGCGATGCGGCCATCGGCGGCGGCGACAAAGCTCGAGCCGTCGAAGACGAGCTGGTCGTTGCCGCCCACCATGTTCACGTAGACGTGCGGCCGGCGGTGGCGTTGCGCCATGGCGGTGAACATCTGCCGCCGCAGGGCGCGCTTGGTCATATCGTAGGGCGAGCCGTTGATGGAAAGGATCACGTCGGCATCCTGCCGGACCAGCGACTCCACCGGGTCGCGGTCGTACAGCGGCCGCTCCCAGAACTGTTTGTCGTTCCAGGCGTCTTCGCAAATGGTGATGCCAAGCCGCAGGCCGCGGAATTCGCACACCGTCTGCGACGCCGCGGGCTGGAAGTAGCGGCCCTCGTCGAAGACGTCATAGGTGGGCAGCAACATCTTGGACTGTGTGAACAGGAGACGTCCGCCTTCGATGAGCGCCGCCGAGTTCGTGGCCGGCCGGCGCGAGCCCTCGGGCGCGAGGCCGACGTAGCCCACCACGAGTCCGCACGGCAGGCCGGCGCTCGCCCCGGTGAGCCGGTCGAGAGCCGCCACGGAGCGCTCGCGGAACGACGCCTTTTCGAGCAGGTCGCGTGGCGGATATCCGGTCAGCGCCAGTTCGGGGAAGACGGCCAGATCCGCGCCCTGGCCGGCGGCGCGGCGGGCGGCATCGAGAATCAGCTCCGCGTTGCCCTCCATGTCGCCGACCGTCGGGTTGATCTGGCAAAGAGCAATGCGCATAGTAGAGGGGGAGATCTTTTATTGTACCCGTGCGGGGCCCGCGGCCCCGCGCCGGGCCGCTGGAGGGGAACGATGACACGAATCGCGTGGCTCTGCGTGGCGTTGGCAGGGATGGCGCCGGCGCGGGCGCAGATGGGTGACGTGCCGATCCAGTTGCCGGTGAGGCTTATCCAGTATCTGGACCTCACCCGTGATCAGATCCTGGACCTGGGCAAGCTCGAGCTGGAGTGGCAGCGCTATATCTCTTCCAAGGTGCGCCGTGTCGCCCAGGTGGAACGGGAGATCCGCGAGGTGACGCTCGCGCCCACGGTGGATCCTTCCGCGCTTGGGGTGCGGTATATGGAGCTCGAGGCGATCTGCCGCGAGGCGCGCGCCACGGATGCGCAGATCCGGGAGCGCGCGCGCCGTCTTCTCAACGATGCGCAGCGGGCCAAGCTGCGCGTCCTTGAGCAGGCGTATGCGTTGCTGCCGGAGATCGCCCAGGCCGATGCCGCGCACCTGATGGATGCGCCGCTGCCTGGCCTGGATCTTTCGCGAACCGGCGCCCAGGCGCCGCGCGCGTATCCGGGCTGCCGATTCCCGGCGCCGCAGCCGGTGAGGAACATGCCAGCCGCCGGCCCTGAGAATGAAAAGGCGGAACAAGAGGCCGTTCTGCGGCATCCACTGAAGTAACCGATAATTGAGTTAGAGCTGGAATACCGCAGCACGGAAAGAGGGCTGGCATGAACATTTTCTGGGCGGCACTGTGTGGATTTGCCGCCGCGGCCTGTGCGGCGGCACAGGGCCTGAACGGCGCGGATATCGCGGGCGTCCGCCACAGCCCGTACGGAGAGGCCCCGGCCTGGCACGGCGAACCCCCGGCGCGCCCGACGACCGGGCCCGTGGAAATCCTCAGGACGGGCGAGATCCGCCCCGGCATGCGCGGCGTCGCCTGGACCGTCTTCCAGGGCTCGCAGCCGGAGCCGGTGCCGGTGGAGATCATCGGACTGTGGAAGAACGCCTGGGGTCCGCGGCAGGATGTGATTCTCGCCAAACTGGGCGGCAAAGCGGCCCAGACGAACGTGGCCGGGGGCATGAGCGGCAGTCCGGTGTATGTCGAGGGGAAGCTCGTGGGCGCCATCGCGCTCCGCATCAGCGTCTTCTCCCCGGACGCCATCTGCGGCATCACGCCGATCGAGCAGATGCTCGAGATCAGCGCCATCGACCAATCCCGGCCGCTCAACCAGAAGACGCCGCAGACGTTGGCCGAACGGGCCGAGCTGGCCCCGCCGGCATCGCTGCTTGGTGGCGGCGTGCGGCTGGTGCCCATCGAGACGCCGCTGGCGATGGCCGGCTTTCACGAGTCCACGCTGCGCGACTTTCAGCCCTTCTTCGAGCAGATGGGCGTGACGGCCGTTCACGGAGGGGCGGCCGGCGCGGTTTATGACACTAAGCCCGCGCCAGGCTGGCAGAACGCCCTCCAGCCGGGCGAAGCGATTGCGGGCGTGCTGGTCAGCGGCGACATGACCGTCACCGGCCTGGGCACGGTCACCTACAACGACGGCAGGCGCGTGCTCGGCTTCGGCCACAGCTTTTTCAACCTCGGCCCCGTCGACATGCCCATGGCGCGGGGCGAGGTGCTGATGGTGCTGAGCTCGCAGTTCCAGCCGAACAAGTTCGCCAACATGACCGAGATTGTCGGCGCGCTACGGCAGGACCGCCATTCCGGCATCATGGGCGAGCTGGGCGCCCAGGCGCGGACAATTCCGGTTTCGCTCAAGGTCCGCACCCGGCCCCAGGCGGGCGTGCCGGTGGAAGAGAAGACCTATCGCTACAGCGTCTTCGTGCATCCACGCTGGACGCCTTTCCTGATGATGCTGACCACCTACAACACGCTCCAGGACATCAATTCGAGCGCCGCCGACGAAGCCACCTACCGGCTGGAGGGCACGCTGGAACTCGACGGGCTGCCACCGCTGCGGCTGTCCACGATGATCGCCTCCGGCGCCGGGCCGATGCCCGCGCCCATGCAACTGGCCGCGTGGTGGGCCGACCGTTTCCAGCGCCTGTATCAGAGCCAGGACGGCGAGCCGCAGGTGAAACGCGTGGACGTGGTGCTGGAAATGGAGCCGCAGAAACTGGAGGCGGTGATTGAAAGCGCGTGGCTGGACCGGTCTGAAGCCGCGCCCGGCGAGGAGATCACCGCCCGCGTGGCGCTGCGGCCCTGGCGCGGCGAGCGCGTCACGCGCGAGTTCCGCTTCCGCGTGCCGGCGAGCCTGCCGCGGGGCGAACACCGAATCCTCATCAGCAACGCCGAACTGCTGAACCGTCCGCAGGCGATGGCGGGCATGATGAACCGGCAGCTCGGTCTGGCGCAGACGGCGTCGCTGCTCGCGCAGGAAAAAGCGAATGACCGGCTTTACTTCTCGCTGGTCACCAGCAAGCCGACCGTCTACGTTGAAGACCAGCCGATGCGCGACGTGCCTCCGTCCGTTTTGGCCGTGATGCAGAACCCGCGCGCTCCTCAGCGGGCGCTGGCGATGCCGGAAACGGTGCTTCCCCTGGGAGACATTCCGCTCGGCACCCTGGTTAGCGGCAGCGCCATGCTCCGCCTGAAAGTCGAATAGGAAACCATCCGCCCCATGAAATGCCATCCCGTCTGGATCCTTGCGGCGGTAGCCGCGTGCACGGCCTGGGCCGTCGAAACGAAGGTCTGGAAACAGAACGAGGCCGCTGATTTCGAAAAGGGCAAGCGCGAGTCGCTGGCGCTGTCGAGTGACGGCGCGCTGTTTCTGGCGCCCGCCTGGAAGCGGCTGGCTGACCTGGAAACGCCGCTCGTCTGGAGCCTACTGCCCGCGCCGGGCGGTGGCGCCTGGGCCGGAGGCGGCGATGGCCGCGTGTATCGTGTGGACGCCCAGGGCCGACGCACCGTGCTGGCCGAGCTGGGTAGCGGGGCGGTCTATGCCCTTGCCGCCGGGCCGCAGGGCGCCCTCTACGCCGGGCTGAGCCCGGAGGGAAAGGTCTTCCGCATCGGCCCGGATGGCAAGGCGGCGCTGCTGGCGCAGCTGGAGCCGCGATACATCTGGGCGTTGGTCCCGGAGGAGGGCGGCTCGCTGCTGGCGGCCACGGGCGACCCCGGCCAGGTGATCCGCATCACCGCTGACGGCAGGACAAGCGTGTTCTTTGACGCGGCCGAGTCCCATGTGCGCTCGCTCGTCCGCGATGGGAAGGGCAACCTGATCGCCGGCACCGAGCCGGGGGGCGTTGTCCTCCGCATCGATCCAAAAGGCCAGGGATTTGTTCTGGTGCAGACGGGCCGCCGCGAAGTGACCGCAGTTGCCGCAGCGCCAGATGGAACCGTATATGCGGCGGCCGTGGGCGCGCGGCGGCCGCCTTCTGGCCAGCCCGCGCCCTCCTCGGTGACGGTTCAGACGGCGCCCGTGCAGACGCCGCAGCCGGCCGCCCAGCCGCAGGCGCAACCCCAGGCACAACCGCAGCAGCAGCGGCCGGCGGCCGCTCCGCCGCCGGCCATTGGCGTGGCCGCGCAGGCGGCGGGAAGCGAGATCTGGCGGATCGGCGCCGATGGCGAGCCGCGTCTGATCTGGTCAAACGGCTCCGCCACCGTCTACGCGCTGGCGCTGGACGGGCACGGCGCGCTGCTGGCCGGAACCGGCAGCGAAGGCGTCATCTACCGCGTCGACTCGCCGCAGACGTTCACCACCCTTGTGGAGGCCGATCCCCAGCAGATTACCGCGCTCGTGCCGGCGCCCGGCGGCGCCGTGCTGGCGGCCACGGCGAATCCCGGCATGGTGTACACGCTGGGGCCGGAGCTGGCCAGGTCCGGGACCTACGAAAGCGACGTGCTCGATGCCGGCGCGTTCACTTACTGGGGCCGGCTCCGCCATGAGGCCGAGCTCAATGGCGGCCGCATCCGCATTGAGACGCGCAGCGGCAATGTCGAGAATCCCGGCAAGAACTGGAGTCCCTGGGCGGAGGTGGAGGCGGCGCGCGGCGAACGCATCGCCTCGCCGCCGGCGCGTTTCCTGCAATACCGGGTGGTGATGGAGAGCGCACCGTCCGGGGCGGGCCCGAAGCTGCGGCTCGTGGAAGCCGCGTATCAGGCCAAAAACCTTGCCCCGGTGATCGAAAAGATCGAAATCACGCCCTTCAATTACCGGTTCCCGTCTTCGGCCGCCGCGCTCACCGCCTCGAAGAATCTGACGCTGCCGGCGCTGGGTGGCTCGCAGCGGCGTTCTTCGGGCCCTTCGCAGCCGACGCCCACGGAGAACTCATCGGTGACGATGAACTACGACAAGGGCTGGATCGGCGTCCGCTGGCGCGCGCTCGATCCAAACAACGACACGCTCGAGGCGCGGCTCGAAATCCGTGGCGAGGGAGAGCGGGAGTGGAAACCGCTGAAGGACGGGCTGCGGGAGAGTCGCTATAGCTGGGACAGCACGGGCTTCGCCGACGGGCGTTACCGCCTGCGCCTCACGCTGAGCGACCGGCCGGACAATTATCCCGGCGAGGAGCTCACCGCGCAGATGGAGAGCGAGGCGTTTCTCATCGACAATACGCCGCCGGAGATCCTCGACCTCCGGGCGCAGATCGAAGGCGGCCAGATCGTCGTCCGCTTCCGCGCCAAAGACGCGCTCTCCGCGCTCCAGTACGCGGAAGTCTCGTTGAACGGCGGCGAGTGGACAGACGCCGAGCCTACCACGCGAATCACGGACTCGCCCGAACATGAATACGTCGTGCGGCTGCCCCGGCCGTCCACGGGCAGCGAGTTCACCATCGCCGTGCGCGCCGCCGACGAGCGCGACAACGTGGCCGTGCGCAGGACGGTGCTGCGATAGGCGTCGCTATTTTTCCGGCTCGAACCAGGGTGTGCCCGGCGCCTGGGCCCTGCGCGCCGCTTCCTCATTCATCTCCACGCCGAGACCCGGACGGTCCGGCACGGTGACGAAGCCGCGGTCGATGATGTCGCCCTCGCGCACAAAATTGCGCCACAGTTCCAGCCGCGAGATCCAGTGCCATTCCAGCACGAGGAAGTTCGGCACGGCGGCGCAGACGTGGCAGGATGCCATCGTTCCGATCGGCGACACCACGCAGTGCGGCGCGAACGGCGTGTAGTAGACGTGGGCCATGTCGGCGATTTTGCGGCCCTCGAGCAGGCCGCCGCACTTCTGAAGATCCGGCATGATGATGTCGACGGCGCGCTTTTCGAGCAGCTCGCGGAAGCCGTGGCGGAGGTACAGGTTCTCGCCGGCGCAGATCGGCGTGACGGTGGACTCGCGGACGTCGCGCATCACGTCGATGTTTTCCGGCGGCACCGGCTCTTCCAGCCAGAGCAGGCGGAAGCGTTCCAGCTCGCGGGCCACGCGTTTGGCGGTGGGCGCGTCATAGCGGCCGTGCATGTCGACGGCGAGATCGACACGCGGGCTCAGCGTCTCCCGCACGAAGGCGACTTCTTTCACCATGCGGTCGATCTCGGCGTTGGAGGCCGTCCAGTTGACGCGGTCCCAGCGGTTGGGGTCATTGGCTTCGTCGATGTCGATCTTGACGGCGGTGAAGCCCATCGCCTCGATTTCTTTCAGCTTCGGGCGCGCCTGCGGATCGTCGGGATGATGGTTGGCCGAGTCGCAGTAGAGCCGGACGCGGTCGCGCACCTTGCCGCCGAGGAGCTGGTAGACGGGCACGCCGAGCGCCTTGCCGGCCAGATCCCACAGGGCGATCTCGACGGCGCTGAGCGCGGCGAGGTACTGGCCTCCCTGTGCTCCAGCGAAGATGCCGGCGGTGCGGATGCGCTCCCACAGCGCTTCGACGTTGAGCGGATCCTGCCCGACCAGAAAGCGGCGGAACATGCGGACGATGCCCGCACCGCCCTGCACGGCGTCCGTGCCTTCGCCGTGGCCGTAGAGGCCCTGATCCGTGTAGATGCGCACATGGAGCTGAAGCCCGTGGGCCATCACCTGCGCGGTGCGCACGTCGGTGATTCTCAGCTTCGGCCGCCGCGACGGCGGCGCCTGCTGCTGGACGGCGCGGGCGAGGGTGGGCAACGCAAAGGCGGAAGCGAGGAAGCTGCGGCGGTTCCCGGTCATGGTGACAAGATCCTATCGCAAACTCCCGGCAAAAAGGAGAACGGCGAGGCCGGAAGACCTCGCCGTTCGCCACGCGGATCAGAGTTGACCCTGTTTCTGTGACTTGATGGTCCCCTTTTGGACGGGGCTACAGACTTATTCTACAATGCCCCGTCCGGTTCCGGCAGATCAGGCGATCTTTTCGCCGATCGACTTGCCCTGAGTGAACCAGAACAGATAGTCGGGGCCGCCGGCCTTGGAGTCCGTGCCCGACATGTTGAATCCGCCGAACGGGTGCGCGCCCACCATGGCGCCGGTGCACTTGCGGTTGATGTACAGGTTGCCGACGTGGAAGACGTCCTTAGCCTTTTCAATCTTTTCGCGATTGCGCGTGTAGACGGAGCCGGTGAGGCCGTATTCGCTGTCGTTGGCCAGCTCAAGCGCGTGGTCGAAATCGCGCGCCGGCGTCACCGCCAGCACCGGGCCGAAGATCTCTTCCTGGAAGATGCGCGCCTTGCGGTCCACGCCTTCGAAGATCGTGGGCGCCAGGAAATAGCCCTCGCCCGGCAGCCGCTCGCCGCCGGCGACGAGCCGGCCTTCGCTGCGGCCGATCTCGATGTAGCCGAGGATTGAGTTCATCGAGCGCTCGTTGATGACCGGGCCCATGAAATTGGCCGGATCATCGGCCGGGCCGACGCGGATGTCCTTCACCTTCGCCACCAGCCGGTCGAGGAACTCCGCGTAGACTTTCTCGCTGACGATGGCGCGCGAGCAGGCCGAGCACTTCTGGCCCTGGTAGCCGTAAGCGCTCACCAGCACGCCCTGCACGGCGGCTTCGAGGTCGGCCTCCTCGTCGACGATGATGGCGTCCTTGCCGCCCATTTCGGCGATGACGCGCTTGATCCAGATCTGGCCCGGAACCACCTTCGAGGCGAGTTCGTTGATGCGGAGTCCCACCTCGCGCGAGCCCGTGAAGGAGATGAAGCGCGTGCGCGGATGCTGGACAAGCACGTCGCCGACTTCGGCGCCGCTGCCCACCAGCAGCGTGAACGCCTCCAGCGGGAAGCCCGCCTCTTCGAGCACCTCGGCGAATTTCGCGGCAATGGTTGGCGTGTCCGAACTCGGCTTGATGACAACCGTGTTGCCGCTGACCAGCGCCGCCGTGGTCATGCCCGTCAGGATGGCCAGCGGGAAATTCCATGGCGGGATGATGACGCCCACGCCGAGAGGGATGTAGCGCAGCTCGTCGCGTTCGCCGGGGATCTGTACGAGCGGCTCGGGGTTGGCCATCCGCTCGGCGAGCAAGGCGTAGTACTCGCAGAAGTCGATGGCTTCGCTCGTGTCGGCCTCCGCCTCGGGCCAGGTCTTGCCGGCCTCGTACACCATCCAGGCGTCGAACTCCATCTTGCGGCGGCGCAGGATGGCGGCGGCGCGCCGCAGCATGGCGGCGCGCTCGGCCACGGGCGTGGCCGCCCATCGGGGAAAGTAGGCATCGGCGGCGGCGATGGCCTCCCGGGCCAGCTCCGGCGTGGCCTTGTGGTGCAGGCCGACGATTTCCGAAGGCCGGGAGGGATTGATGGATTTGAGGAGAGCGCCGGTGCGATGACGGGCCCGGCCGATCCGGATGTCGTACTCTTTTCCGAACTCGGCGCGGACAGCGGACAGGGCCGCCCGCATCTTCTCGGCGTTCTCGGACAGGGAGAAGTCGGTGTAAGGTTCGTTGCGGAAATCGCACAGGCGCATGCAGGTTAGCCCTCCACGAGTTTCTTGCCGCGTTCGATCAGCTCGGCCGCTTCATCGGCCAACTGCTTGCCTTTCTCATACACTTCGCGGCCCTTTTCCATCAGCTCCTCGCCGGCGCGTTCGGCGGCGAGCATTCCCCGTTTGCCCACGTGGCGGATCTTGCGCCGCGTCACACGGCCGGGCGCGGGAGCAAACAGCAGCGCCAGCGTGGCCCCGACGGCCGCGCCAGCCAAAAACCACAACGCGTTGCTCGTATATTCCTCGGTATCGAATGCCATATTGAGAGAGCCTCCTCCCTTTTATTCTACCCTTCGGGGTCGAATTTCCAGCCTTTCCCGATAAAATAAAAGCGGAGGCGCAATGACCACACCATCCCAGCCGGCCGACGACCGCCGATTTGTCCCGCTCGTGCTTGACGGACTGGAGCTCGAACTTTCGGAGATCGAACTCGCCACCGTCAAGCCGTTGCTCGAGGCCGCCGGCATCGACGTGGTGGTCCAGGGGGCCACACCGCTGCCCAATCTTCCCTACGAACTGCTGGTGCCGGAAGACGAGCTCGAGCGGGCCGTCGCCATCCTGCGCGACGCCTTGCAGGCCGGGCCCGAGGGCGCGGCCGAGGCCGAGGCCGCCGGCGAAGAGCCGCCTGCGGACCCGTCATTGCCAGTCGAAGAACCGCCGCAGCAGGGCTGATCCGCTTCTGCGCTCCACTTCCAGATAACGCCCGTCGCTACGCACCGCCACCAGCCCGTCCTCATCCGTGCGAAGCACCAGCGCGCGCGCTGCGCGCAGACGTCCGACGGTCTCCGGATGCGGCAGCCCGTAGCTGTTGCCCTCGCCGGCGCTGATCAGCGCCACGGCTGGACGGGTGCGCTCCAGCAGCCATTCGGTGGCGCTGCGGCGGCTTCCGTGGTGTGGCACCTTGAGGACCTGCACCGGGGCAAGCAGCCCTTCTTCGGCGAGCCGCGCCTCCACCGGCGCTTCGATGTCTCCGGTGAGCAGGAACGTGTGCCGCCCGTGGCGCAGTTCGAGCACGAGCGAGTCGTTGTTTTGCGGCCTTCCCGACCATGGCTGCCCGCGCGCCGGAGCGAGCACGCGGCACGGGAGGCCGCCAAGGCTACATGCGTCGCCCTGCTTCAGGATGCGGATGCGCGCGCCGGCGCGCCGCGCCGCGGAGTGGATTGAACGCCACAGCGGCGTGTCTTCGTCAAAGGCCGACCAGACTTCGCGCGGACGGAAATTGTCGATCAGCGCCGGCACGCCCGCTGCGTGATCCTCGTGGAGATGGGTGACGATAACCACCTCCACACGCCGAATGCCGCGATGCCAGAGGTACGGCGAGACGACCTCCTCGCCGACGTCGAACGGATCCGCGCGGCGGCGGCCCCGCCGGGGCAGCCCGCCGCCGTCGACCAGCGCGAACCCTCCATCGGGCAGACTGAGCAGGAGACTCTCGCCCTGGCCTACGTCCATCATGGCGAGCTCCAGCGTCCCGGGCCTCGCCTGCGGCGCAAACGGATGCCAGATGAGCAGCACCAGCAACGCCAGATACGCGCCCGCCGCCACCCACCGCAGGCGGCGCCCACGCCACGCCATCCAGGCCAGCAGCGCCGCTACCAGCGCGGCCGCCAACCATAAGGGCGGATCCGGAATGCGCCAGTCCGGCTCAAACCGCACATGCCAGGCGACGACCGCCCCGGCCGCGTCCAGCATCCTTCCGGCGGCCTCGGCGACGGGCCGCCATCCGGTCAACACGGCGGCGAAGCCGGCAGGAATCGCCAGCGAGATGAAGGGCACCGCCACGATGTTGGCCGAAAGCCCGGATAGCGACAGCCGGTGGAACAGCAGCGCCATCGGCAATGCGAGACTGAGCTGTACGGCGGCAGAGGCGAGAAAGAGCGTCCAGATAAAGCGGAATGCGCTCGCGAGGGCCCCGACGGCGTGCATCGCCGCGCGCATCGGCAGGCGGAACAGTTCGTGGAGCGTTTCGGCCATCAGCCGCATTTCGAGCTGCGCCGCCATCCGCGCCGGATCCGGCCGGGGCGTGGGGGGCTGGCCGTCGGCCAGCGCCGCCAGCGCCGCCACGGCAAGAAACGAGAGCTGGAAACTGGCGTCAAAGAGCTGGTCTGGATCGAGCGCGAGAAAGGCGATGGCCACGGCCGCCACCGTGTTCAGCAGCGGCAGACGCCGGTAGACCAGTGAGGCTGCGGCAAACAGCGTGAATCCGGCCGCTGCGCGCAGCACCGGAGCGTCGGCGCCCGCCAGAAATGCATAGAGCCATGCGATGGCCGTCGCTGCCAGCGGAACGGTTCTCCAGCCGAGGCCGGAAATGCGCCGCCACAGCAGGAAGAGTCCGCAGACCAGCGTGACATGGCTGCCGGAGATCACCAGAGCATGATAGGTGCCGGTGCGGCGGAAATCCTCAATCCAGGCCTTGCGGATGCCGCTCTTGTCGCCGAGCAGCAGGCCGCGCATCATCGCCGCCCGGTAGGGATCGCCGCCATAGACACGCTCGATCCGATCGAGCAGCGCCGCCCGCCACCGCTCGATCGCACGCCGCCACGGGGAGCCGCATGAGCCAGGCAGCCGCTCCAACGCGCGGTTGCCCGCGGGCACGGCATTCCAGAAGATGCCGCGGCGCGCCATCCACGCGGCCGCGTCCCAGGCGCCGGGATTGCGGTAGCCGCGCAGGGGCCGCAGCCGGAGCTCGGCCGCTACACGCTGCCCATATAGCAGCGGAGCGGGGAAAGCACCCTGCCGGTCCGGAGGCATCGAGACGCGTACGCGCGCCGCCGGCGCCATCTCCAGGGTGAACTGGAACCGGTCATTTCGGACCACGGAAGACTCCACCACGCAGCCTTCTACCCGTCCGGGGGGAGGATCTGGCGGAGGCGATGGCGGCGGGTGCAACGCTGCCGCGAGCGCACCCAGTGCCCACCAGAACGTCGATGCGCTGAACTTTGCGGCGGTGCGCCCACGGGTGCGCCAGGCAATCAGCCATCCCGCCGCGCCCGCCGCCAGACACACGGCCGCCTCGGCGGGAGCAAGCCCTGCAAGGCGGCACACGACGATCCCGCCGGCAACGCACAGGGCCGGTAAGGCAAGCGGACTGCGCAATCAAAAATAATGTCGGCCTGCACCCGCAATCCTCTCAGTCGGCACGGCCATGCACTTCAGACCGCGTCGAAATCTTCGGATTCCTGCTTCTTCCGGTGGCGGGGCGGCCTGCGCAGCTTCGGTTCGATGGTTCGCGCTGGCGGCGGCGAGCCGACGAACAGCCGTGCCTGCCGTCGGGCCTTTGCGCCCGCTTCCGTCTGTGCCTGTTTCTTTCGCTTCTTCATCGTTGCCCCCGTGCTGGCTTGCTTGACGCCTGTTTCCCGCGGTCCCTACAATGAAGGTGACAAAGGAGGCCCTGTGCGGTCCATTGGTTTACCCGAACTGCTGATTATTCTGGGCGTCGCCGTCCTGCTGTTTGGCGGGAAGAAGATCCCGGAACTGGCAAAAGGCCTCGGAGAGGGAATCAGAAACTTCAAGAACGCGTTGAAGGAAGAGCAGACGCCCGCCAAGCCGGAAGAAAAGAAACAGGCTTGAGCCGCTGTCCCGTGTCTGTCTCGTCGGCCGCCGGCAAGTAAGGCGGCGATTCCAGGTTCTCGAGCGACATTGCCCCGCGTTGCCCTGGCAGGCGCGCGGGGCGTTCCATTTCATCGCCCGGCAAAACACCGCGCACAAAAAAGCCCGCCCTCCACGGGGTCAGGGCGGGCCGGGACTGTGGCGGTGGGTGGTTACTTCTTCGGCTTCGGCGGGACGATGGCGTCCTTGATCGACTTCGAAAGCGTAAGCTTCACCGTCTTCCGGGCGGGAATCTTGATCGGCTCGCCGGTGGCCGGGTTGCGGCCCATGCGCGCCTTGCGCTCCACCTTCTTCAGCCTGCCGATTCCCGGGATGACGAAAACGCCCGCTTTCTTCGTCTGGGCGATGGCGATCTCGACGAGCTTCTCAAGGGCGGCCTTCGCCTGCTTCTTGGTGATTCCGGTGGCAGTGGCGATTTCGTTCACCAGCTGCGTCTGGGTCATCTTCTTGACTTCGGCCATATGCTTTCAGCGTCTCTCCCTTCGCCGGCGCGCCGTGGCGGCGGCGCCGGATTGAATAAAACAAAACCAACCGAAATTGTTCGATGGTTCCGTTCGCAGATCAATCATAAGGGAAGAAGGCCGCCGGTGTAAAGAGGGAACCGCACAAAACGGGCGATTTTTCGGCCTTTTTTGAGCGCCCGGTGCTTCAGACCCGCTTCAGGACGGCATTCGCGAGCCTGCGGCGCCGCCAGGTGCGCCCGAACCGGTCGGCCGGGCATCATGGAGACAGGAGCCCTTGTGAAGGCCGAGCTGGCCGTCCTGCTTACGCTTGCCCTGCCTGCCGCCGCCCAGTGGCCGGTGGATCCGGAGACGGAGGCGGGCCGCCAGCTCGTGGCTGCGTTCGCCTCGCAGTGGGGGAGGAAGCCGGCACAGCACATGGCCTGCCGGTTCGAGCCCTTCCGCCCGTTTCTCGACTACGGCCTGCGCGTCTGGGCGGGCTACAGCGTTTCGGCCCCGGCGGCGAAGCTTCTGGAAGGCGGGCCGCCGCGGGAGGTGATCACGGTGATCCGCGTCACCCCGCTCGAACCCCGCGGGCGGCCGGTTCATCTGGTGCAGCGGCTGGCCTTGCCGGAGCCGCCGGCTGAAGCAGACCTCCGGCGCGTGGAGATGAACCTGGGTGGCGGATGGCTGGTGGGCCGTGGCAGGTATCGGGTGGAAACGATGCTCGTCGCCAGCGGCGGCGCCGAGTGCCGGCGCGAGTGGACGGTGAAGGTTCGCGAGGACAGCGCCGCGCAGCCTGCCGGCACGGTGGCCGCTTTCGACGCGGGCCTCTGGCATGGGTTCAACGGAGACGGTCGCGGCCATGCAGCCATCTTTCTTCATGCCTCGCCGGTGCGGCCGCGCCGCGTGGTCACGCGGCTGTCGCCCTGGGACCGGCAGGTGCTGCTGAGCACGCTCAGCGTGGTGCTCCGGGACGGCGGTTTCCGCTCGGCCTCGCTGGTCGTCTTCGACCTCTCCCGGCGCGAAGTGCTCTTCGAGCAGACACAGCTCGGTCCGGAGGATCTGGGGCGGCTGGCGCGCCGGCTGGCGCGTGTCGATTTCGGCACCATCCCTTACGAAAGGCTGCTGTCGGGGCCGCTGCCAGGCGATTTCCTCGAAGATCTGGTGCGGCGCCGTCTGCGTTCGAAGCCGGCGCCGGACGCGCTCATCTTCATTGGCGCGCGCTGGCGGGGTGGCCCGAAGATCCGGCAGATCGAACCGGCGTTGCGGGAAAGCGCGCCGCCCGTCTTTCATCTCGCCTTCAGCCTGCCGCACGTGCCGGAAGAGACAGACGCGCTCACCAGCCTGGCGCGCGGCCTCGGCGGGAAGGTCTTCTCCATCTATCAGCCGAAGGATCTGGCGCCGGCGCTGCGCGAGATCCGCCAGTCCCGAAAGTAGGCCTGAATCCCCTGCGCGCCCGGGCGAATGTGCAAGCGCTTTCTGAATTTCGGAGCGCCGTTGCAGAAATTGCGGACTTGACCCAAATCGCGGATTGGATTCTAATACCACAGAGGAGGTTGTCTCGTCACTCATGCGAAGACACATTGCCATCACTCTAGCCGCCCTCGCCGTTCTGCTTGTCGCGACGGCGGCGCCTGCCCTGTCGCAGGTCCTGTACGGCTCCATCGTAGGCGTTGTGGAAGACCCCACCGGGGCGGTTGTTCCCAAGGCCAAGATCGTCATCACCAACCCCGCCACCGGCATCACCCGTGAACTGGAGGCCGATGAAGCGGGCCGTTACACCGTGCCCAACCTTCCGGCGGGCACTTACGAATTGAAGATTTCCGCGCCCGGGTTCCGCACGCTGACCCGCACGGGCGTGGAGGTCTCCATCAACACCGTCACGCGCGTGGACGCAAGGCTAGAGGTCGGCCAGATGACCGAGCAGGTCACCGTGTCGGCGTCGGCCACCGTGCTCCAGACGGACAAAAGCGACGTCCGGGCCGAGATCTCGTCCTCGGTGGTCACCAACATGCCACTGCCGGGCTACCGCAACTACCAGACGCTGATCAACCTGGTTCCCGGGGCCACCCCGGCGAGCTTCCAGAACGCGGTGGTGGACACGCCCGGCCGGGCGCTGACCACCAACATCAACGGCACGCCGCGAAACAACAACAACACGCTCACCGACGGCGCGGTGAACATCAACATCTGGCTGCCGCACCATGTGGCCTACGTGCAGCCGGTCGAGTCAATCGACACGGTCAACATCAGCACGAACTCATTTGACGCCGAGCAGGGCATGGCCGGCGGCGCGGCCATCACCGTGACCACCAAGTCCGGCACCAACGAGCTGCACGGCGTCGCCTTCGAGTATCACAACAACAACCGGCTGAACACGGCCCCGTACTTCCGTTCGGCGACGTTCAAGATGCCCAAGACGACGCAGAACATCTTCGGCGGCACGCTCGGCGGACCGGTGATCAAGGACAAGCTGTTCTACTTCTTCTCGTTCGAGGGGACCTATGAAGGCACCGGTTACTCCGGCAACTATTCGGTGGCCCCGCAGGAGTTCCGCAACGGCGACTTCAGCAAGTGGGCGGGCTACTCGATCGTCTACGATCCGGATACGGCCCCACCGAACCAGGCAGCCAACCGGCAGCCCTTCCCGGGCAACATCGTGCCCAAGACGCGGTGGAACATGATCTTCCCGAACATCTACTCGAAGATGCCGCTGCCGAACCAGGTCTCGCCGACCGATCCCAACAACCTTCAGGGCAACTACTTCGCCTCGGGCGTGCTCAGCCTGCGGCGGCGCCAGTATGACTTCAAGTCGAACTGGGCGGCCACGTCGAAGCTGATGATCTGGGGCAAGTACAGCCGCATGGACGCGCCGGTCAGCGGCGTGTATCCGTTCGGCGACCTGGGCGGTTCGGCGCTCGGCACCGAGGGCTTCGGCGACACGACCACGCAACTGGTGACCAGCGGGTACAACTACACGTTCTCGCCGACCTTCTACATGGACGGCGTGTTCGGCTACACCCGGATGGACCAGGAAGTGGGCATCCCGGGCATGGGCAAGAACGTTGGCCTGGATGAGTGGAAGATTCCGGGCACCAATGGCGGCCGACAGTATGCCAACGATCCACGTTACGGCGGCTTGCCACAGATTACCGGTTTCGGCTTCAGCTACATCGGCGTCGGCGCCACCTGGGCTCCGCTGTTCCGCAAGGAGCGCAGCTACACCTACCAGACGAACTTTTCAAAGATCGTCGGCGCGCACGAATTCCGCTGGGGCTTCGAGCCGCGGCGCCTGGAGCTGAACCACTGGCAGCCGGAGACCGCCAACCCTCGCGGCGCGATCAGCTTCTCTGGTGGAGTCACGATTGTACCGGGCCAGCCGGCACGCGAACCGAATGCCTATGCGGCAGCGCTCCTGGGGCTGGTCAGCTCTTACAACAAGTCGATCCAGTACCTGCTGATGAAGACCCGCGAGTGGCAGCTCGCCTGGTACTTCCGCGACCGCTGGCAGGTGAACCGGCGGCTGACGCTGAACCTTGGCCTGCGTTACGAGTACTACCCGCTGATCAACCGCGGCGACCGCGGCATCGAGCGGTGGGACCCCTACACCAACATCGTCTACCTGGGCGGGCTCGGCAACGTGCCGCGCAATGCGGGGATCGAGGTCAGCAAGAAGCTGTTTGCGCCGCGCGTCGGCTTCGCATACCGCATCGGGGACAAGAACGTCGTGCGCGCCGGCTATGGCATCACGTATGACCCGATTCCGTTCGGCCGTCCGCTGCGCGGCCTGTACCCTGCAACGCTGTCGGCCGCGTGGGTGCCCACCGTGTCCACCTACGGCTGGTTCAACACAATCGACCAGGGCATTCCGGACGTTCCGACGCCGGACATCAGCACCGGCATCCTCCAGCTCCCGCTCAGCTTCGACATGGGCCCGCGCAGCCCGTGGGGCGGCATGCTGCACCGCGGCTACATCCAGAGCTGGAACTTCACTGTTGAGCGTCAACTCCCCTACAACATCGTCGCCAGCGCCGGCTATGTGGCCACGCGGACCATCCACCAGTTAATGGACCGCAACATCAACACGGTGGGGCCGGGCCTGGGCGTCAGCACCGCCAACCTGCCGCTGGCCAAGCTCTACGGCAAGACCATCGGCGCCAACATGTGGGACGGCTGGGGGTATGGCGCGTATGACTCGCTTCAGGTCAACGCGAAGAAGTCCTACAGCCAGGGCCTCTTCCTTACCGTGTCCTACACCTTTGGCAAGGCTCTCAATATGGCCGACGACACCGGCTGGACTGGTCCGAAGGCCTTCAACTGGGAGGGAATGCTCAGGCGCAATTACTCTCCGGCCAGCTACGACCGCCGCCACATGTTCACCATGGGCTGGGTCTACGAGATGCCATTCGGCAAGGGCCGGAGGTTCAACATCGCCAACAAGTGGGCCGAGGCCGTGGCCGGCGGCTGGCGGTTCAGCGGCATGTTCAGCGCCTACTCGGGCACGCCGTTCACGGTCACTGGCAGCGCCCAGTCGCTCCAGTGCATTGGCTGCACGCAGACCGCGCATCAGATCGGTCCTGTGAAGAAGCTCGGCGGCAAGGGCCCCGGCCAGCCCTATTACGACCCGTCCAGCTTCCGCGACCCGCTGTTCTACTTCGACAAGAACAACCCACAGTACATTCCGGGCTCGATGGGCATCAACCGCCTCTACGGCCCGGGCTTCTGGCGGCTGGATCCCGGCCTGTTCAAGATCTTCCGCCTGACGGAGAGGCTGAACCTGGAGTTCCGGGCCGAGTCCTACAATGTGGCCCACAACGCGCGTTGGGGCAACCCGTCCGGCAACGCCGCCGCCATGCAGTTGCGGCCCGATGGTTCGCTGGACACATCGAAGCCGAACCCGCTTCAGAACTTCATGTCCATCACCAGCGCGGACTCCTCGCGGCAGTTCCGCTTTGGCCTGCGTCTGTCGTTCTGACGGGCGAGCCGGCAAGTTGATTCAAAAGGGGCGCGCCCCAGCCGGGCGCGCCCTTTTTGCATGTTGGGAGCGGCATCCGCGAAACTGCCACAGCGCATCGTTGCGGCCGGGTGCCTCTGGTGCGCGGGCTATTGCACCGGGCCGCCGGTCTGCGGCTCAAGCCGGATCTCGCCAAACGCGGCTTCGTACTGCTGAATGTGGGTCAGCAGAACGTTCAACAGCGCCTTGGCCTGCTGCGGACTCAGATAAATCCCCTGAAAGTTCTCGATGACCACTTTGTCGGGCGCCTGCTGCCGCATCAGGCCGAACGTCAGCAGGAAATCCCACAGGCTCATGCGGACCTGGACGCTGTTGGAATAATTCTCCCGGTAATCGGGCCCGTTTTCAATCTGAACGACAGGTTGCGGCTGTGCTGGATGCATCGTTCCGTTATGGTAGCAGAGGCGGCTGCCACCGTTGGGGGTGCGGCGCGAAAATCGGAGTGAGAGCACCGAATGCAGGGCGCTTACCGGCCGGAGGATTTTCCGAAGATCTCCTGGCAGCGCGGCCCGCTGCGTCTGCGGCTGGCCGCGGGCGTGACACTGGAGGTGCCGGCTGGCATGGCGGCCATCCAGGGCGTGGAATTGCGGCGCTTCCTCGCGGCCACCGGGAATCGCATCGAGGGCCGCGAACTGGCCGTCGTCGGCCCGGACGACCTGCGCTGGTTCGCCATCTTCAGCACGCCGCCGCCCGGCGCTGCGCGGCGGCGGGCCGAGTGGGAGGAGAGGATCGTCGAGCCCGACGGGCGCCGCAGCGTGTTGCGTACGGTAGTTCTGCCGACCGGTGACGAACTGCTCCAGGTGGAGATTCTCAGCGAGGAAGAGAATGCGTCCCTGGCGGCCCGGGAATCTGCGATGCTGTTGCGCTCGGTCGAGGCCGAAACGCCAGGCCTGACGTTGTGGCCGCCAGCCGCTGTCCTGGCTCTGGCAGCCCTGTGGCTGCTCCATCGCCGGCGGGCAACGTCGAGGGGAAGTTCCGGGGCGGCTTCATGACAGTTTCCCCCCGTCATGAGGCCGGGCGGGCGTTCAGCCCCTGACAGGATGCTGAAATACAGCAGACGCCAATTTCCCGCGTACGCGGAATCAACGGCCCGCCGATTTCAATTCACGGTGTTTTAGTAACCTGCCACATCGGCCGCCGGGAGCGGCATGGCGCCGCGCCAGGCCGCCCAACGGACAGCGGGTAGCCGGTCCAGATGGGAGAGGCCGCCGCCCGGCGGCGGGCAGGCGCGGGAGGGAGGAGTCCGCGCCTCATCCGCCGAGCACGAGCTGGTCGGCCGGGTAATATTGGTCCACGTTCTTGGCCGTCAGCAGTTGATGCCGGACGAAGACGGCCGGAGGCGTCGGCTTGAATGTCAGAATGTCGTCGGCCAGCTTCAGCAGCCAGACGCCGTAACGCTCGGGGAAATAGGCCACCGAGGCGATGAAGCGGGACCCGCGCCGCAGCTCGTCCCGCCCCTCCGGTGCGGCGTTCTGTCCGGCGGCCACACAGGCCTCCTGGATGCCGCATTCCTCGAACGCACGCAACGCCCCCAGGACGCTGGCGTCGTTGATGCCGCTGACGATGCGCCGCTTCGTCCTCGAGTTTCGCAGGTGTTTCTTCACGGCCCGGAAACTCGGCTCGAAACAGCCGTCTCCGTCGAGATAGGTCACCGGACAGGATGCCAGTTGCGGCGCCTCTTCGACGATGCCCGCATGGATCCCGGTGAGGCGGGCCCTGGGCACCGGGCCGGCGCGCGGCAGCTCCATCAGGATGATTTCATCGGCCTGGCCGTTCCAGTGCTCTTTCACCCACCTCCCGAGAGCGCGGCCCCCCATCAGGCCGGCCTGGTAGTTGTTGGCGCCGAAGAAGACGGCTCCGGGATGCGGAATTTCGACGGCAATTACCGGAATTCGAGCCTCCTGATACATGGCCGAAAGGATCGGAGCGATGTTTTCATTTGTCTGAAATTCAATGACAAGATCGCACCTCTCGCGGATGAAAATCTCGGCATTTTTCAGTGCAATTTTTGGATTATAACGGTTGTCGAGCGCGAGCAGTTCGATGTTTCCCAGGCGTTCGGCCTCCTGTTTCAGCCCGTACGTCACCTGCTGGGAGAAGAGGTAATCCGATCCCTGGGCGGCGTAGCCGATCTTGTATTTTCGCGTCCTGTACTGGTGGACAGTGCACCGGTATTCCCGCGGGCCCACCTTCTCCACCAGGCCGGTCCGCTCGAGTGTGTGCAGGACCCGGAAGACGGTATTCTTGCTGTGGCCGGTCCGCTCCACCACGTCCTTGAGCCGCAGGATTTCTTTGGGCGTTCCAAACGCGCGGAGCACGTCCACCGCGTGGGCCACTGACTGAATGAAATACGGATCCCGGTCTTCCGCCGTCGTCATCGTGTCTTCGACCTCACAGTATGCCGACTCTCCTCCTCGATGCAAGCCCCTTGATCCACGCCGTGCCGCAGAGCCGGTTCGCGCGCCTGCGCCCGTCCCGAACAACCCTGCACGGGCCCCGGCTCCACCGGCGGAAGTCGATCCGTATGGGCGCCGCCTGGTTTGACGTTGTCAAACACAGGATCTCCGGACGAACTGCCGGACCGTGCCCGGCGGAAATCCTGTTTCAGGATCAACGAGTCTGTTATGAGAGGACCGCGTCGGTCCGGCGACGGCTGCCCAGCAGGATTGGTTTTTCGTCGAAAATCACCTCAGAGTCCGCCTCAGTGAAAAAGGCTTCACCTCGGTTCTGGCAGACAAACCTTGTCTCCTCAATCACCTCACACGCCACCAGGGACCGGATCCAGCCGCATGGCGGCTTTCGATGCGCCCTGGCAAGGGCCAATGGCCACAGAGCCGGAACGCCGCCCTCAAACGCGGGCTGGCGGTTTCCATAAGTGGCCTTCCGGCGGCGCTGCCCGCGGTTGTCATCGCGTCGGGCGGCCACCGTTTCGATTTTTCTGTTGACGGTTTGAAAACAGTCGCAATAGCATCCCTTGACAGAGCCGGTTTGGCTTCAGGCGGAGGTGGCAGGCCGGCGCCAGAGGAGAGATGAGAGACATCTGCCAGCCGTGGCCAGGCCGCGGGGCCTGGACGCGTTGTGTCCGTTCCGCCCCTTTCGCGCCGGCATGCCGCCGAAGTCATCTCACCTGCGAGGTGTGCGAACGATGAGACTGCGAGCACTCCTGATCGTTGCGCTGCTGGCCGTGGCGGTCCTGTGGCTGTCCGGCCAGGAGTTCCGGGCAACAATCAACGGAACCGTGACGGATCCCACCGGCGCCGTCGTGCCGGGCGTCACGGTGGAAATCCGCAACCTGGCCACCAATGCGCTGATCACCACGCAGACCAACGAGTCCGGCATCTATGTGGCGCCGTTCATACCACCGGGCCGCTATACGGTGTCCGCCTCGCGCGAAGGGTTCAAACGCGCGGTCCGGGAGGACGTCGAGGTCCGCGTCGGCGACCGGCTGCGCATCGACTTTCAACTGGAACTCGGCGGCGTCACCGAGCGCGTCGTCGTCTCGGCTTCGGCCGAGCTGCTCGAAACCAGCACGGCGGCGCGCGGGCAGGTGATCGACTCGCAGAAAGTGGCCGAGATGCCGTTGCTCGGCCGCAACCCGTTCATGCTGGCCGTTCTGGCTCCGGCGGTGCAGTACACGCCCAGCCTGGCCAGCCGTTCGAACCGTCCGTTTGACAATGGCGGCATGGATTCGTTCTCGATCAATGGAGGCCGCCAGTTCACCAACGAATTCCTCATCGACGGCGTTCCCAACACCGGCACCGAAACCAACCAGCCGGGCAACCTGAGCTTCGTGCCCAGCCCGGACGCCACCGAAGAGTTCAAGGTGCAGACCAACGTGTATGACGCCCAGTACGGACGCACCGGCGGCGGCGTCATCAACGTGAGCCTCCGCAGCGGCACGAACGATTTTCATGGCGCCCTGTACCACTACTTCCGGCACGACAAGCTCAACGCCAACACTTTCGAGGCCAACCAGGCGGGTTCGCCCAAGCAGAGTTTCCGCTGGAACCAGCCCGGACTCCGATTTGACGGGCCCGTGTGGATCCCCAGGGTCTATGACGGCCGCAACCGGACGTTCTTCATGTACTCCTGGGAGCGCATCAAGAGCAGCATTCCGTTCCCGCAGACGATGACCGTGCCCACGCTCGAACAGCGCGCCGGTGACTTCTCGAAGACCGTCCAGGCCAACGGCCAGCCGATTCTTGTCTATGACCCGGCCACGATCCGTGCCTCTGGCAGCGGCTGGGTGCGTGACCCCTTCCCGGGCAACCTGGTTCCCCAGGTCCGCTGGGACCCGGTGTCCAAGAACCTGTTAAACTACATTCCCAAGCCCAACACCGCCGGCGACGCCCGCGGCTTTTTCAACCTGGTCATCGCCCCGAACCCGCGCACGGACCTCTACGATCAGCACGTGGTGCGCATCGACCAGGTGATCGGCTCCAGGCACCGCCTCTTCGGCCGGTTCCTGCACGGCAACCGCCACGAAACGAACTCGACGGCAGGTTTTCCGCGCGAGGCTTCGGCGTGGTACAACCACTGGCGGATCAACCAGGGCGGTGGCATCGATCTGACATCGACGCTGAGCCCGTCGCTGGTGTCCAGCTTCCGCATCGGCTACATCCGCCACGAGTTCGCCGTGGCCCACCACGCCGACGGGTTCGACCCGGCGCAGCTCGGCTTTCCGGCCTCGCTGAGCGCGCAACTGCCGCGGAAGTCATTTCCGCGCATCACCTACACCGACTACACGACCTTCGGCCCGAACTGGGGCTCGGGCAGCGTGTTCAGCTTCTCTGACCAGTGGTCGCTTCAGGAGACCCTGAACAAGGTGATCAGCCGCCACTCGCTGAAGTTCGGCTTCGAAGGCCGCCTGAAGCTGGACAACCAGCAGAACCCGGCTTCGTGGTTCGGCGTTTTCTCGTTCACCAAAGGCTTCACGCAGCGCGATCCGCTGCGCTCGGAGGCGGCGGCGGGCAACTCGTTCGCGTCGCTTCTGCTGGGGTATCCGGCCAGCGGCTATGTTCCCATCCGGCCCGATCTCGCGCTGGGCTCGCGCTATTCCGCGTTGTTCCTTCAGGACGACTGGCGCATCACCAACAGGCTTACGCTGAATCTCGGCCTGCGGTGGGATTACGAGTCGCCGATCACGGAGCGGTTCGACCGGCAGAACCGCGGCTTTGACTGGACCGCGCCCAGCCCGCTCCAGGTTCCGGGCCTGGACCTCAAGGGGCGGCTGCTGTTTACCGACTCGAGCCACCGCCTGCCCTTCGACCGCGACCTGAACAACTTCCAGCCGCGCATTGGCGCCGCTTACCAGCTCACCTCGAAGACCGTGCTGCGCGGCGGCTGGGGCATCAGCTACCTGCCCACCTTTGACGTTGGCCAGTTCAACGGCTTCAGCATCGACACGCCCTATGTCGAATCCGTTGACGGCGGTCTCACGCCTGCCGGCCAGTGGAACAACCCCTACCCGAGCGGCATCATTCAGCCGCTCGGCCGCCAGGCGACGATGCTCGGCCTGAGCTTCACCTATTCCTGGCCGCAACGGGTGATTCCCTACGTCCACCAGTATTCCTTCGGGATTCAGCACGAGCTGCCCTGGCGCGTGCTGATCGACGTTTCCTATGTAGGCTCGCGCACGCTGTCGCTTCAGACCTCGAAGGGCATCAACGCCGTTCCGGCGGACAAGCTGGCGCTGCGCGACGCGCTGCTGGCGAAGGTCCCGAACCCGTTCGCGGGCCTGCTTCCCGGCACGGCCTTCAACGGCGCCACCGTGCCGCAGCAGCAGCTCCTGCGGCCCTTCCCCCAATACAACAACATCACCGAGGCCAACCGCACCATCGGCAAGAGCTGGTACGACAGCTTCCAGCTCCGCGTCGAAAAACGGCTCTCGCACGGCTTCCACGCGCTGTTCAGCTACACGATCTCGAAGACGCTGGAGGCGGTCGGCTACCTGAACGCACAGGATCCGTTCGGCGCGCTGGCCAAGGTGCTCACCGCGTTCGACACGCCACAGCGGGCCACTCTCAGCGGCGGCTACGAGCTGCCATTCGGCAAGACGTCACACGGGGTCATGAAGCAGGTCATCGGCGGCTGGCAGTTGAACTGGATCGCGACGTTCCAGACCGGTCTGCCCATCAACGCGCCGGGCGGCGCCGTCAGCACCGGCGTGAATCCCCGGATCAACAACCCGACGAGCGCCCGCTGGTTCAACACCTGTACCCTCACGCTGGCGGGCGTGCGGCAGAGCTGCGCGAGCGCCGATGAGCCGGTGGCGTGGCTCGTACAGGATCCGTATGCGCTGCGCACACTCAGCACGCGCCTGCCGAACATCCGCACGCTGCGCGCTCCGCTCGTTGATTTCAGCGTGTTCAAGATGTTCCCGATCACCGAGCGCGTGCGCATGCAGTTCCGCGCCGAGGCGTTCAACCTGACCAACACGCCGTGGTTCGGCGCGCCCAACACGACGCTGGGCTCGGCCAACTTCGGCGTCGTCTCGCCTTCGCAGGCCAACGACCCGCGTAACGTGCAGCTCTCGCTGCGGCTGCAATTCTGAGCCTGCCGGTTGCAGTCCAGGACACGGGGCGGAGCGCGTCAGCGCTCCGCCCCCGCACGGGCGTGCACCCAGGCCGGCCTTGAATGTGATTTGATTTCGATGCTGGAGACATGCTCATGAAGCGCCGCACTTTTCTCCATCTGATTCCTGCCAGCGCCGCCGCCCCGCCCCTGCTTTCGGCGCAGACACAGCCTGGCGGACTTCTGGTTGTGGCGAAGTCCTTCGCCGATCCTCCCGCCTCGGCCCGTCCGCGCACCTGGTGGCACTGGATGAACGGCAACATCACCGCCGACGGCATCACGCGCGACCTGGAAGCGATGGCGCGCATCGGCGTGCGCGGCGTCCAGATCTTTCAGGCGGGCACGGGCATCCCGAAAGGGCCCGTGGACTACGGCAGCCAGGAACACCTGAAACTGCTCGTGCACGCGCTGAACGAAGCCGAACGGCTGGGCATCGAGTGCGACTTCCACAACTGCCCGGGCTGGTCATCGAGCGGCGGCCCGTGGAACGGTCCCGAACACTCGATGAAGGTCGTCACCTGGATCGAGCGCAACGTGGAAGGCGGGCGCCACGTCCAGCTTGCGCTGCCGCAGCCTCCGGCGCGGCTCCATTTCTACCGCGACATTGCCGTGCTCGCCTTCCCGGCGCCTGCGGGAGAGCGGCCGCAGCGGCCGCTCGTGCGGGCCGCCCGCGCTGGCACGCAGCAGGGCGCCGCGCCGGTCGAGCTCAGCGCGGCTGAGATCGATGCGCTGTTCGGCGATGATCCCCGCACCGGGGTCACGGTGGTTCCTGGCGGACAGAACACGCCCGGCACGCTGACGGTGGAATTCACTGAACCCCTGGAGGTGCGCTTCGTCTCCTTTTACGCCGTGCCCGCCGGCCCGGGCGGAGGCGACTTTGGCGCGCCCGGCGGCGCTGCGTCGCTCGAGCATTCGGCTGACGGCGCGCGATGGGAGAAGGCCTGTGATCTGAACCTCAACACGGGCAATGTGCTCGATGGCTGGCCGCTGGCGCCGGTGAGTGCGTCGTTTGCGGCCGTGCGCGGCCGCTTCTTCCGCATCACGCTGCCGCAGGCGCGCCGCGTGTCCGTCCTGCGGCTGTCCGGCGCGCCGCGTTTGCAGAACTGGGCTGTGAAGGCGAACTACCTGCACCATTCGCGGGGCCGCGCCTCCGAGCTGGACGCGCCCACTCCGGACGCGCCGGCCGCTTCCGCCATTGACCCTGAGCGGATCGTGGATCTCACTTCCCGCATGCGTCCGGATGGAACACTCGAATGGGACGCACCGGCCGGCGCGTGGATCGTTCTGCGCATCGGTTACACGACCACCGCGCGCACCAACCATCCCGCGCCCGACGGCGGCGCCGGGCTTGAGTGCGACAAGTACAGCGCCGAGGCCATGGATCATCACTTCCAGGGTTTCTTCGGCCCGATTCTGAAAGACCTCGAGCGGCTGGGCCGGCGCGGGCTGGCCGGCGGGCTCATCGACAGCTACGAGGTCGGCATGCAGAACTGGACCGACCGTTTCCCGGAGGACTTTCGCAGCCGGGCCGGCTATGACCTGTTGAAATATCTGCCCGCCTTCACCGGCCGCATCGTCGGCAGCGTCGAGACGACAGAGAAGTTTCTGTGGGACGTCCGCCGCGTGCAGGCCGACCTGATGGCCGACAACTACTACGGCCGCTTCAGCGAGCTCTGCCACCGTCACGGCATCAAGTCGTATACGGAGCCTTACGACGGCGGGCCGTTCGACGAGGTGCAGATCGGGATGCGCGTGGACATTCCGATGGGCGAATTCTGGTTTGCCCGCCGGGGAGAACTGGACCGCAGCGTGAAGCTCGCTTCTTCCGTGGCTCACCTGAAGGGCCATGCCGTTGTGGGCGCCGAGTCGTTCACCGGCGCGCCCATGTTTTCCCGCTGGCAGGAGCACCCCTACGCGCTGAAGGCGCAGGGAGACTGGATGTACACGCACGGGCTCACGCTCTGCATCTTTCATCGCTATGCTCACCAGCCACATCCCTCGGCGCTGCCGGGCATGACGATGGGCCCGTGGGGATTTCACTTCGACCGCACGAACACATGGTTTGACAAGGCCGGGCCGTGGATCGACTATCTCAGCCGCTGCCAGTACCTGCTTCAGCAGGGCCAGCCCGCGGCCGATCTGCTCTACTTCACCGGCGAGGACGCGCCCGTCGATACACCGGCGCCCGAGGCGCTGAACCCGCCGCTTCCGTCCGGCTACGACTTCGACTTTCTGAACGCGGAGACGCTGCTGCGCCGCGTAAGTTTCTCGCAGGGGCGGATCCGCGTGGAGGGCGGCGCCGAATACCGGCTGCTCGTGTTGCCCGAGCGCCGCACGATGACGCTGCGCGTGCTGCGGAGGCTTCATGAGCTGGTCCGCGCCGGCATGTGGCTCTCCGGCCCCAGGCCGGAGCGCTCGCCGAGCCTCGCCGATTCAGCTTCCGAAGCCGAATGGAAGAGACTGGCTGATGGGCTGTGGGGCCGGGCCAATGGCAGCACGGTTGGCGAAAACACTCTGGGCCAGGGACGGGTGTTCTGGGGCTTGCCGCTTGCGGAGATCCTCTCCCGGATGGGCGTGTCGCCGGACTTCGAATGCACGTCGCGCTCGGGCGATGCGCCGGTGAACTTCATCCACCGCCGCGTGGGGGATGATGATGTTTATTTCGTTGCCTGCCGCCGGCGACAGCCGGAAGACATCGTGGCGAGCTTCCGCGTCGCGGGCAAGCGGCCGGAGATCTGGCTGGCGGATTCGGCGGTCATGGCGCCCGCGCCCGTGTTTGAGGTGCGCGACGGGAGAACCTGCATCCCGCTCCAGCTCGATCCCGCCGGCAGCGCGTTTGTCGTCTTCCGCAACCAGCCGCCCCACCGGTCCGTGACCGCGGTGACGCGCGATGGGGAGGCGGCGCCCATGCTCGCCGCAGCTCCGTTCCCGCGGCCGGCGCCGGGCCGTCAGGCAAAGACGGCTGGCACGTTCACCGTCTCCGTCTGGTGCAAGCCGGATTCGTTCGCCACGCTCACGCCGCCGCGGACCTCGGGCTGGAGCCCGGCGGGCGACCTTCACAGCTTCCTGTTTTATCCGCCCGCAGGCGAAAAGGTTTACGGCCAGGGCCACGCCGCCTGCGGCCTGGTGGCCGGCCGCAACGGCGTCAGCGTGATCGAGCGGGCCGGCGCCGCGCTGGAAGCGGCGCTGGTGGCCGAGGCCGGACTGTCCGGCTGGACGCACATCGCGCTCGTCTATCAGGACAACACGCCTTCGGTTTATATCGACGGCAGGCTGGTCTCGCGCGGGCGGCGCAGCCGCTATACCGTGCATCCGGGCGTCGGCGAATCCTTCCAGAGCGACGGCGCCGGCTACTTTGAAGGCGACCAGTGCGCACCCGAGGTGGTACCGAAGGCCCTCAGCGAGGCGGAAATCGCCGCGGTGGTTCAACAGGGCCCGCCCCGCTTCACGCCGCACCGCGCGGTAGAGATCGCCCTGCTGCCCGGGCCCGGGCTGCTCGTGTGGGAGCCTGGCCGCTGGCGCGTTCAGGGTGTGCAGGCCGCGGAGATCCAGACCTTGCCGCCTCCGGCCATCGAGGTGACCGGTCCCTGGATGGTGTCTTTTCCGCCCGGACTCGGGGCGCCGGCCTCGATCCGCCTGGACAGGCTCATTTCGCTCCATCTGCACCCGGACCCGGGAGTCCGCTACTTCTCCGGGACCGCTCGCTATGAGGCCGAGTTTGCCTGGAACCACGAGCTGAAATCTTCCCAGCGCGCCTGTCTTGATCTCGGCCGCGTGGCGGTCATCGCCCAGGTGTCGCTCAATGGCCAGCCCGCGGGGCAGTTCTGGAAGCCTCCGTTCCGCGCTGACGTCACCCGCCTTCTACGGCGCGGAGCGAACCGGCTGGAGGTGCAGGTGACCAATCTCTGGGTGAACCGCCTGATCGGCGACGAGCAGTTGCCGCCGGAGGCCGAATACGGGGCCGGCGGGATGGCGCGGGCCGGCTTCGGCAACGCGATCCAGAAGCTGCCGGACTGGTACGTGAAAGGCCAGCCCAAGCCGCCGGGCGGCCGCGTCACCTTCACCACCTGGAAGCATTGGGAGGCGAACTCGCCGCTCACTGAGGCGGGCCTGATCGGGCCGGTGCGGATTGAAGTGGCCGAGTTCTGGCCGCTGCCCGGGCTGTCCTGACAGGCCCAGTCCTGTGCGGCGCTTCGCAGCATCCATGAAAACCTGCGGGCGTTGCGCCGGGCGGAGAGCGGCGTGAAAAGCGCCTCCGGGGATCGCCGCGGCGTGTCCCAATGCCGTGGCGCCATCGCCGCCGGAATGAGGATGCGGCGGCCTCGCCTCAGCGGGGGCGCCAGGCGATGCAATCGATCTCGACCTTCATCAGCGGGTCGGCGAAGGCGACGGCCACGGTGGTCCGTGCCGGGCGCTGGTCGCCGAAGAATTCGCGGTAGACCTCGTTCATGGCGGCGAAATCATTGCCGTCGCGCAGGTACACGTTGCACTTGACGACGTCGGCGGCCGAGGCGCCGGCGGCGGCGAGAATGCGCATTACGTTGTTCAGCGTGACGCGCGTCTCGTGCTGGATGTCTCCATAGGACATGCGGTTTGTCTCCGGATCGACGGGCCCCTGGCCGGAGACGAAAATGAAATCGCCGGCCACCACCGCGGGCGAATACGGCCCGCGGGGCGCCGGCGAAGCGGGCGGAAAGATGCGCTCGATGGATGCCATGCAGACATCCTACGAGGTTTTCTTTCTCCTTGTGCGCCGCGTCTTTTCTCCAGTCGATGATTCGGCGGCCTTCTTGCGCGTGGCCCGCTTGCGGGGCTTGGGCGGCTCTTCCGGGAGCGGAATTTCGCCAGTAGCGGTGGGCTGGCCGGGCACGATCGGCTGGGAGAAGTCGAGCTCGCTGAGCTCTTCCTCTTCTCTCTTTTCCGGCTCGGGCGGCGCCGGCGGATAGAATTCGGCGCCGAGGTTCACCATCAGGCCGCCCTCTTCGCGCGGCTCAAGCCGCACGACGGTCTTGTCCTGGGCGAAGTTGAGGAACTCGGAGAAGCTCTGGAAGCCGTAGTTGGCGGGGTCGAAGTCGGGATACTCCTCCTTCATCCACGCCAGCAGATCCTCGGCCTTCTGGCTGCTCTCTTCGAATTCGAGCCGGTGGATCTCCAGCACGTCGCGCAGCAGCGTGAGCGCCTCGTCGGGCCGTGGCAGGGCCTTGTCCGGAGCGCGGTGCTTGCGCTCGATGAAGTAGCGCCCGCCAGAGCCCTTCACGCGGACTAGGTCCGCCTTCTTGAGCTTCTCGACGAACTCCGAAAAGCTCCGGGCGCCGTAGGCGCTCTCGCTGAAGGTGGAGTCGAGCTGGAGCATGGTGGACTTGAGCAGGCCGAGCTGCGGCTGCACGTTGCGGCGGTCCAGCACCTGGAGCGCGCGCTCCACCAGCGGCATGGCCAGGGCGAGGTCGAGCGGCTGCGGCCGGTTCTGCTGCTCCTGCTGCCGCTGTGCCTCGCGCTCCTTGCGCCGCTCCTCGCGCTCCTTCATGCGCTTTTCGCGCCGTTCGCGCCAGCTTTCGCGCGGCTGCTGTTCGGCGGGCGGCTGCACCTCTTCGGGGGCCACGTTCAGCAGCGATTCAAAGCTGATGAACTCGTGGCAGTTCTGCTGGAGGATGGTGGAGGTGAAGGCGCGGCCGCCGACGACAAAGACCGTCTTGCCGTATTCCTTGAGCTTGTTGACGAGCGGGATGAAGTCCGAATCGCCGCTGACGATGGCGAAGGCGTTCACATGATCGTGGGTGAAGGCCATCTCCAGCGCGTCCAGCGCCAGGTTGATGTCGGCGCCGTTCTTGTCGCCTCGCGGAGAAGGAATCCGCTGCACCATCTGGACGGCGTTTTCGGCCATCTGGCGGGTGGCCGCCTCGTGGCGGCCCCAGTTGGCGTAGGCGAATTTGGCGACGATGTCGCCGCGCTCCTTGAGCGCGTTGAGCACCAGCGCGACATCAAATTCGCGCCGGAGCGTGCTTTTTACGCCGATTTCCGTGTTGTCGTAGTCGATGAAAACGGCGATGTTGAGTTTGTCCTGCATGGGGTTGTACAAAATCCTAACAAAATGTTCCGGCCGGGGGCTGCCGGCATGGCCGCGGCAAACGCCGTCTGGCCGAAAGGGCAGCGCCCTGCGGGATCCGGCGCGGGCGTGATCCAGTAAAGCATCCCCCGAACCCGTTCCTCCTCATGCGGCGCCGCCGCCGTGCGGCGCGCCGCCTGCCGCGCCATTTTCGCGGCGCGGGCGAATCCGCCCTGCGGCGTTCTGCTCCGGTGTCATGGGCGCACGGCGCGGTCGCCATGGCGAGGCGGTTCCGCGGAAACGCAACGCATGGCCGGCGGCACGGGGCGCGGCCGGCGCAGGCCGCAGGGACTGTCTTGCAGTCAGCGCCTCTCGACGGGCAGGCGTTGCGGGTGTCGCAAGAACCCGCGCATCGGGGGGCGGCCGGGCAGGTCAGCTTCTTTCCAGACCGGGAAGGAACCGGCCCGCCGCTACCAGTATAGATCCTGCCGGATCGGGAAACGTTGCAGCGATTCGCGGCTGCGGTCACGCGCGCCGGGGCGGGAACATCCAATATGGTGGAAGTGGAGGTCCAGTTTCCGGCCATGAGCAGGATTCTCAGGCTCAGCATCGACGGCATGCATTGCGGCGGCTGTGTGACGCGGCTCACCAATACGCTGAAAAAGCTCGACGGAGTCGAGGTGCGCGCGGCCGAGGTGGGCGCGGCCGAAGTCGCCTACGACGAGCAGCGGGTGTCGAAGGAAGACATCGCCGCGGCGGTGGAGAAGATCGGCTTCTCCGTGGTGGGAACATCGGATTGAAGGCGGAAACCCAGGCGCGGATCACGTTCCCCGTGCGCGGCATGACGTGCGCCGCCTGCCAGGCGCATGTGCAGAAGGCGCTCGAGCGCGTGCCTGGCGTGGCCTCGGCCAGCGTCAATCTGATGCTGCACAACGCCACGGTGGTCTACGACGCCTGCGCCGTGTCGCCGGCCGAGCTGGTGGAAGCGGTCAACGACAGCGGCTATGAGGCCGAGCTGCCGCCGCCGGCGCGCTCCATCGCCGAACAGCAGCGGCGCCACGACGAAGAAGAGGAAGCCGAATACCGCCGCCTGCGGAGGCGCGCCGTGGTGGCGCTGGCCTGCGGGGCGGCGGCCATGGCCACCATGCCCTGGCATCACACGCGGCCGGCGTGGGCGGCTCTGGCGATGCTCAGCCTGGTGGTGATGGCGTGGGCGGGGCGGCGTTTTTACACGAAGGCCTGGGCGGCGCTGCGCCACGGCACGGCGGACATGAACACGCTGGTGGCGCTGGGCACAGGCGCAGCGTTTCTCTACTCGCTGGCCCATCCGCATGAGGCCTATTTCGAAAGCGTCATCTTCATCATCGCCTTCGTGCTCGCCGGTAATGCGCTGGAGGCTCGCGCCCGCCGCCGGACGTCGGAGGCGCTCTCCGCGCTGGCCCGGCTGGAGCCGGAGACGGCGCGCGTGCTGCGCGGCGGAGAAGAAGCCGAGGTGCCGGTGTCGCAGCTCCATCCCGGCGATCTCGTCGTCGTCCGGCCGGGCGAGCGGATCCCCGCCGATGGCGTCGTGGTGGAGGGCGAATCGAGCGTCGACGAATCCATGCTGACAGGCGAGCCGCTTCCCGTGGAGAAGCGGCCTGGCGCGCGCGTCTCCGGCGGAACGCTGAACGTCGATGGCCGGCTGGTCTTCCGCGCCACCGCCGTTGGCGGCGAGACCGAGCTCGAACGCATCCTGCGGCTGCTGCGGGACGCGCAGGCCTCGAAAGCTCCCATCCAGCGGCTGGCGGACCGCGTGGCCGCCGTTTTCGTGCCGGTGGTCGTATCGATCGCCGCACTGACGTGGCTGATCAGCGGTTCCTTTCCGGCGGCCATTGCCGTGCTCATCGTCGCCTGCCCGTGCGCGATGGGACTGGCCGTGCCGGCGGCGGTGATGGCCGCCACGGGACGCGCGGCGCAGCTCGGCATCCTGTTCCGCCACGGCGAGGCGCTGGAGCGGCTGGCGCGTGTGGACACGGTGGTTCTCGACAAGACGGGAACGCTCACCGAAGGCCGCCCTGAGGTGCGCGCATTCCATGCCGCGGCGGGATCGGACCCGGCCGAGACGGTGCGCCTGGCGGCGGCGGTGGAGCAGGCGAGCGAGCACCCGCTGGCGCGGGCCATTGTCCGTTTCGCCTCCGGGCCGTTGCCTCCTGTGACGGAGTTTCGCGCCTGGCCGGGCCGCGGCGCCGAGGGCGTGGTGGAGGACCGGCGCGTGCTGGCGGGCAAACGGGAGCTGCTCGCGGAACGCGGCGTGGAACTGCCTCCCCCGGAGCCGGGCGCGCCGGGAGAAACGGAGGTCTGCGTGGCCATCGACGGGCGCTTCGCCGGGGTCTTTGTGATTCGCGACACCCTGCGGCCTGACACGCGCGAGGCCGTGGCGGAACTGCGCCGGATGGGCCTGCGCGTCTGGATGCTCACCGGCGATTCCGAGTCCGCCGCGCGCGCCATCGCCCGCGAGGCGGGCATCGAGGACGTGGAGGCGAGCGTGCTGCCGGAGGGGAAGCTGCGCTTCATCGAGCGGCTGCGTTCCACTGGAATGCGCGTCGCGATGGTTGGCGACGGCATCAACGATGCGCCGGCGCTGGCCGCCGCCGATGCGGGCATCGCGATGGCGTCCGGCACGGATGCGGCAGCCGCGGCCGCTGACGCCGCACTGGTCCGGCCGGAGCTGATGCTGGTGCCGCGCGCGCTGAAGCTCGCGCGGGCGGCGCTGCGTGTGATGCGGCAGAACCTGTTTTGGGCGTTCGTCTACAACGTCGTGATGATCCCGGTGGCCGCGGCGGGGCGCATGAATCCGGTGCTGGCCGCCGCGGCGATGAGTCTCAGCTCGGTGTCGGTAGTCAGCAACAGCCTGCGGCTGGCGCGGCTCCGGCTGCGCTGAGCGGCGTTCGTTGACAAAAAAGCGGCCCGCGACGGAGGAGCGCAGGCCGCCAATGGCACAGGAGATGAGCCGGTGGATCAGAGCCTGCCCTGCGGCGCAGTCACTCGCCGCGTGCGGGGCGCGGCCGGCCGCCGGGCGGGCTGCTCGTCGAGGGTCACTTGAAGAGTCACTTCTTTCTTTTCACGCACGACCACCACGGGCAGTGTCTTCTTGGACGCATCGCGCGCCGCGCGCAGCGCGCTGGTGATGTCACGCGGCTCGCTCACTCTGCGGTCGTCCACCTTCACGATGACGTCGCCCGCCCGCAGGCCCGCCTTCTCGGCCGGCGTGCCCTTCAAAACGGAGCGGACCAGCACGCCGTCTTTCACGCCGAAGAAGTCACCAAGCTGAGAGTCCTTCAGCGGCTCGCCTTCGATGCCCAGCATCGCCGTGCGCCAGCTCATGGTGACGCGCGGCACGTCCGGCAGGGCATCGATGCGGGGGATGCGAACCCGGATGTCCTCATCGACATTGGGCGCGCGGAAATTGAACGCGCGGCCCCTGCGTTCGGCCAGCGTGGCGCTGACCGTCTGCGTCGACCCGTTGCGAAACACGGTAAGGCGCACCGTGCGGCCCGGGGGCGTTTCCCGAACGAAACGGATGAACTGCGCCGTGCCCTCCACGCGCTGGCCGTTGTATTCGAGCACCACGTCGCCGGGCTTCAGGCCCGCCTTGTCGGCGGGGCTGTCCGGTTCGACCGTGGTGATTTCCACGCCGTGTTCGTCTTTCAGGTTGAGCGCCCGGGCGCGGTCCGCGGTAATCTCCTTCACGCCCACGCCGAGCCACGCCCCGCCGGGCTGAAAGAACACCATAAAGTCCGGCGGTTCGGGCGGCGGCGGGGGCTGCATGGCCAGCTCCGGGTCGGATTCGTTTGAGGGTTGTGCGGGCTGTGCCGCCACAGGCGCCGGTTGAAGCCAGAGCGCAGCGCACAGAGCCGCGCTGAGCCAGATCCTGCTTGCGAAAGTCATCATGGTAGCGATACCTCGTTTGCCGGGCCGCGGATTCTTTTCCGGGCAACCTCCCTGCGGCGCCGGTTGTCTTCCGTGATGTCAGACGATCCGCGCGGCGGAAGGTCTCGCGCCGGAGCGGCGAATTGCACGGCCTGGCGAAGGCATCCTGCTGCGGCAGGCGTCAGAAAAAGCTCTCGCGGCAGCGGGGCGCCTCTGACGGAGTAAACTCATGGGATGTTGTCTGCCGGGCGCACGGCGGCCGCCCTGTGGCGGCTCCTGGTTTCGTGGCTGATGCTTTGGGCCGGCTTCTGGTTGTCCTTTTTCGCAATGCTTGTCATCGGGGATCCGGAGAGTGTGGATCCGGGCGAACCGGCGGCGTTTGCCCGCCTCTTTGCGCTGCTTGGGCTTGCGTCGGGACTCCTGTGGAGTCTCGGTGTGATGTTTCTCCCGAAAACGGGCAGCGCAGGAGCCGGGCTTGTCCGCTGCGCATGCCTTGGCGCCGCGGCCGCTGCGGCCATGCCAGTGCTGTTGGGCAAGTTCAGTCAGTCGATCGTGTTCGCGCCGCCGGGCGCGGTGATGGGCGCCGTGCTCGCGTATCTGGCCCGGGCCGGAGCGAAGTTGCGACCGGCCGGCGGAGCCTGGGCCGCCATGCTTTGTTTCGTGGCGCGCGGCTTCCAGGCGACCACGGACGCGAGCCCGTCGCCGGAGGCGGGCCTGAGGCCGTCAGGGCCTCAGAACGTGCCGTAAGACGCCTTCATCGCTGCCAGCGCCTGAATGGAGCGCTGCCGGATGTAGTGGTCCTGTTCGCTGTGCAGCAACTGCTGCAAGGCGCCGGCGACGTCCGGTTCTTTCACCGGGGCCAGCAGGTCGACGGCCGCGATGCGCACGCCGGCGTCCTTGTCAGAGAGCAGCACGCGCGCCAGGGCCTGCCTCGTCTCGGGTTCACTGGCGTAGGGCTTCAGCGCCTCGAGCGCCTTCAGCCGTACGCCCGGGTTCTCGTCGGTCAGCAGCGCATTGATCAGCGCCCGGCGGACTGTCGAGTCCGCCGTGCGGTCCTTGAGCAGATCGATGGATTCGGCACGCACTCCGGGATCGGCCGGATCCATGGCTGCCGCCAGCAGCAGCCGCTGGATGCGCTCGTCCTGGAAGGATCCGCGCAGCTCGCGCGGCCGGACTTCCTCGTACTGCACCCGCACCATTCCATTGGGCGCGGCATCGATGAGGCGCACACGCCCCACCACCGGCTGCGGCTGCGCGGGCCTGCCGAACAGGGCCGCGTCTTCCGGAACCAGCCGGGCGGCAAAGAAGCCCAGCGCCATCAGCGCCACGGCCTCCAGGGGACGGAACCACGCGGGCGGGGCCAGAATCCACTTCCGCCAGAATGCGCGCAGCAACGCCAGGCCGCGTTGCCTGCGTTCCTTTTCGAGCGCCGCGGCCAGATCGCGCCGACAGCGTGAAAGCAGCTCCGTCGACACATCCGCTTCGCCCTGCGCCAGCAACGAGGAGAGCTTTTCGCACCGTGTGCGCTCGGCGGCGCAGGCCGGGCAGGCAGCGAGGTGGCGTTCCACGGTCTCTTCCTGGTCGAAGCTGAGCTCGCCGTACAGGTAGAGAGGAATCAGCTCGCGAACCTCTTTGCAGTTCATAGGAACTCTCCCAGCGCCTGTCGCATCTTCTGCGTCGCGCGGAACAGGCAGTTCTTGGCCGCTTCTTCGCTCGAACCGAGCGTCTCGCCAATCTCGCGTAGCCGCATGCCCTGGAAGTGGCGCAGCTCAAAGACGAGCCGCTCGCGCGGCGTCAGTGATTCCAGCGCGCTTTCAATGGAAGCGCGCAGCTCGCCATTCAGCGCGGCACGTTGTGGGTCTCCCTGCGGACGCGACTCCGGGATTGCCTCGAGGCGGTCCACTGTGCCCTCGTCCGTTTCCACCGTTGACGATTCGGTGCGCCGCACCCGGCGCTTGCGCAACTGATCCAGACACAGGTTGGCGGCGATTCGGTACAGCCAGGTGGAGAACTGGCAGTCAAAGCGGAAGCTCGGCAGGTTGCGGTAGACGCGGAGAAACGTCTCCTGGTAGACGTCGCGGGCATCGTCGGGATTCCGCAGCAGGTTCATGGCAAGGCGGAGGACCTGCTGGTCATAGGAGCGCACCAGGCGCTCGAAGGCTTCCGCGTCGCCCGATTGCGCCGCGCGGATGGTGGCGGCTTCATCCATCGAAGCATCGATTCTGGCGCCGCGGCAGGCAGCGCCTTCGATCGCCAGAGTCGCTCCTTCTTCCGTCATGGCTCCTCGCGAGGGCAAAGGAAACCCTCACTGGATACAGACGGAGCGGGAGGGAAACCGTCTCGCCGAAAAAATTTCAGTCTGCCGGCTCGACTTCGATGCGGCGGTGGGCAGGGTCCATCGCGGTGATGCGGAACCGCCGCAACTGGCCGGTGCGCAACGTCTTGCGGTCGCTTTCGAGCGAGGCGCCGCCCTTCCAGCGGGCGGCCAGCAGGGCGGCCAGATCGTCCACATCGGCCGCGGCAGCGCGGGCCTTGCCCTCGGCTTTGGCCTCTTCCCTCAGCCGGCAGCGGGCGTGGACGCCTTCGCTGATCTCGATCTTGGCGTGGGTCGAATGGGTTTCCACAACGCGCCCGGTGACGACGTCGCCCACCTGGTGCTCGCCGATGAAGATATCGGCCGAGGTCGGCTCCAGCGCCTTCATCGAGAGCCGGATGCGGCGTTTTTCGGGGTCCACTTCCACTACCTGCGCCTTCACCACCTGGCCGGGCGAGAGCACTTCTTTTGGATGTTGGACGCGCTTCTCGCGCGTGATGTCGCTGACGTGGACCATGCCCTCGAGTCCGTCGCCCAGGTCGACGAAGGCGCCGAACTCGGCCAAGGTCGTGATGGGTCCCTCGACCACCGTACCGGGGGCGAAGCGCGTGGCGGCGGTGTCCCACGGATTGCCGAGCGCCTGCTTCAGGCCCAGCGAGATGCGGCGATCCGCGGGCTTCACGTCGAGAACGACCGTTTCGACGATGTCGCCCACCTGCACCACGTCCTCAGGCCGGCGCACGCGCTTCGTCCAGGACATCTCCGAGAGGTGGATCAGCCCGTCGACCCCCGGCGCGATCTCGACAAAGGCGCCGAACTCGGCCAGCCGCACGACTTTGCCGCGCACGCGGTCGCCGGGCTTCAGCGTGGAGGTGGCCTGCGTCCAGGGATCCGGCTGAAGCTGCTTCAGCCCGAGGGAAATCTTGCGGCTCTGGCGGTTGATCTTGAGGATCTTCGCTTCGATGGTCTGGCCCGGGCTCACCACGGAAGAAGGCTTGTCGACACGCTGCCAGCTCATGTCGGTGACATGAAGCAGCCCGTCGATGCCGGGCGCGATCTCGACGAACGCACCGAAATCCGTGACTGTCCGTACGCGCCCCTCGACCACCATGCCTTCCTGGAGCCGCTCGAATGCCGCCTGCCGCGCTGCGGCCGCCTGCTCTTCGAGCACGGAGCGGCGGTCCACAACGATGTCCGGCCGCTCCGGGTTCTCAATGTCGAGCTTGGTGATGCGGCACTCGATCTGCTGGCCGACCAGCGTGGGCAGCTCGGCGATCTCGCGAATGCCGCTGCGCGAGGCGGGCAGGAACGCGTAAACGCCGTCGGCCACCTGCACGCGCAGTCCGCCCTTCACCGGTTCGGTCACCACCCCGAGGATGACATGCTTGCCCTCGAAGGCCGACTGGAGCCCGCTGAAGTCGCGCGGCTGTTCGACGCGGATGGTGGAAAGCAGATAATAACCGTCGTCGGTGCGCCCGGTGATGTTGACCATCAGCGTGGCGCCGGGCGCCAGGTCCGCCGGCAGGCCGGGCGTATCGCGCCGGAGAATGCCCTCCATCTTGCGGCCCACATCGACCACTACTGTGTCGTCGTTGATGGAGACCACCGTGCCTTCCAGCGCGGCGCCTTCGTCGCCATTTCCCTGGGCTGCCTCGAAGGCGGCCAGCAGGTCGCCGAAGGAGGCGTCCTGCGGCGCAGCGGCCTCTTCAGCAGGCGGGACTTCAGTCAGATTCGGGGTGTCGGCGGGATTCATGGACAAACTCGCGAGACCTCTCATATTCTGACACAACCCGGCCCCGCCGCGGCGGCGCCGCAGGCGGCCTGTTAAGATGGCGGCTTGCAGCCCAACCACAACACGGCCTGGAAGCGCCTGCTGCCCGGCGTGCAGGACGTGGTGTGGCTGCTGCTGTTTTCCGCGCTGGCCTGGGTGAGCCCGACGCGCAGCGCCGCCGAACTCGAGGTGCTCGGCGCACTGGCCGTGCTTCAGTACGCTGCGCCGCGCATCCGCGCTTTCTCGTCGCCGCGCGGCACGGTGACGCTGATCTCGCTGCAACTGCTGCTCGGGTTTCTCCTGATTGGAGTCACCGGCGGCATCGCGTCCAGCTATTATCTGATCCTTCTGCTCCCGGTGCTGACGGCGGCCACCACGCTTGGCGCCATCGGTACGGCCGTTTTCACGGGGTTGGCCTGCCTGGCCTATCTGGCGTTCATCCCGGTGGCCTACAATCTCGGCTACATCCTGGAAGGGCTCTACCTGCGGGACCTGACGCTGCGGGTGCTGTTTCTGCCGGTGGTGGCCTGGCTCACCTACACGCTGGCCGAGGCCAACCGCCGCGCCGCCCGGCGCGCGGAGGCGGCGGCGCGGGACCTGGCCGAGGCCAACCGCCGGCTGCTGGAGGCGGAGGCCAGCGCGCGCCGCAGCGAGCGTCTGGCCGCGCTTGGCCAGCTCACCGCCGGGCTGGCGCACGAGCTGCGCAATCCGCTGGGGACAATGAAGGCCTCGGCCGAAATGCTCGTGGAGCGCACCGGCGGCGACAATCCCATCGTGAAAGAACTGGCCGAATACATTTCGAGCGAGGTGGACCGCACAAACTCGCTCATCACGCGCTTCCTCGAATTCGCCCGTCCAACCCAGCTGCGCCGCGCGCCTGCGGACGTCCACGCCGTCATCGACAGCGCCATCGATCATCTCGAGCGCCAGGCCCCCGGCGCGGCCTCGCGCATACACCGCAATTTCGACCCGGCGGTGCCGGTCATCGAGGCCGATGCCGAACTGCTGGAGCGCGTCTTCTTCAACCTGCTGCGCAATGCGCTGGAGGCGTCGCCGCCGGAATCTGTGGTTACGGTGAAGACGCGCCGATCGGGTGCGGGCGTCGAGATCGCGGTCATCGACCGCGGACCGGGCATCGCGGCGGAGAACCGGGAGCAGATCTTCAACCCGTTCTTCACCACCAAGCCCGGCGGCGTCGGGCTCGGCCTGGCGGTTTCAGCCAAGATCATCGACGACCACGGCGGCACGATCACCGTGGACAGCGAGCCCGGACAGGGCGCCACGTTTCTGGTAACGCTGCCCGCCCGCCGGCCGGCGGCGGAGTCTTCATCTGTGTAACAAAACGGGTACGCCGGCGCCCGGGCGGCGCCGGGAGCGGAAATTTCTGCGAACAGAACAGGCCATGGCGCGTCTCTAACTGACAGAGGAGCGGCGTGCCGCGCACGCGAGGGTGAGAGAGGCGTCCGGCGCGCATGCCCGTGTGTCAACTCACCAGCGGAGGTACTGGCTTCGAATGAGTCCAGCCCGAGCGATGGATTCTCGTCTGTCCGATTCGCGCCTTGCCCTGCCTGGCGCCGGCCGTTTTCCGGAGGGGCTGCGGCTGACGCGGAAGGAAAGGGCTCTTCTGGAAATCCTCATGAACAACCCAGGCCGCTGCATCAGCCGCAAGGCGCTGCTGCGGACGGTGTGGAACTATGCCGAGGATGCGCGCACGCGCACTGTCGATGTGCACGTGCAGCGGCTGCGCCGCAAGCTGGGGCCGCACGCCGACGCCCTGAAGACGATTGTCCGCATGGGTTATTGCTGGCTGCCCGAAAGCGCCGTCAGCGCCTGAAACCGCCCGCCCGGCCGGCCGCGTCCCACCGGATGGCAGGCCCCTGCAGTGGCGCGCGGCGAAGGCAATAATCATAAGGCGGGCATGAAGACGCGCATCCTCATCGTCGAGGACGAGGAAAAGCTGCGCCGCGTGCTGGCTCTGCACCTGGAGGGCCTCGGCTACGATGTGACGACCACGGCCAGCGCCGAGGAGGCGCTCCGGCTGGCGGGGCAGGCTAACCTGGTGCTCACCGACCTGCGCCTGCCCGGCATGAACGGCCTGGATCTGCTGGAAGCGTTGCAGCGGCAGAACGCGCGGCTGCCGGTCATCGTGATGACGGCCTATTCCTCGGTGGAAACGGCCGTGGAGGCGATGAAGAAGGGCGCGGCGGATTTCCTGCCCAAGCCGTTCTCGCTGGACCATCTGGCCACGGTGGTGCGCAAGGCGCTCGAAGTGCAGCAGCTGCGCGAAGAGAACGCGCAGCTTCGCGAGGAGCTGGGCCGCCGCTACCGGATCGAAAACGTCATCGGCACTGGGCCGAAGATGCAGGAGGTGCTGGCGGCGGTAATGCGCGTGGCGCCGACGCGGACCACGGTGCTGCTGTGCGGCGAAAGCGGCGTGGGCAAGGATCTGATCGCGCGCGTCATCCACCATCATTCACCGCGCGCCGCGCAGCCGTTCGTCAAGATCAACTGCACGACGATCCCCGAGAATCTGATGGAGAGCGAACTGTTCGGCTATGAGAAGGGGGCCTTCACCGGCGCCACCGTCTCCAAGCCGGGCAAGTTCGAGCTGGCCGACAAGGGGACGGTGTTTCTCGACGAGATCGGCGACGTGCCCCCGGCCGTGCAGGTGAAGCTGCTGCGCGTGCTCCAGGACCGTGAGTTCGAGCGGCTGGGCAGCAACCGCACGCGGCAGATCGACGTGCGCGTCATCGCCGCCACCAACGCCGACCTGCGCCGCGCGCTCGAGGAGGGCAACTTCCGCGAGGATCTCTACTACCGGCTGAACGTCTTTCCGATCACCATCCCGCCGCTGCGCGAGCGCCGCGAGGACATTCCGCTGCTGGCGGAGCGCTTCCTGCGCAAGTTCGCCGCCGAGACGGGTTCGCGCGTCGAAGAGATCTCGCCGGAAGCGATGCGGAAGCTGGTCGAATATCATTGGCCCGGCAACGTGCGCGAGCTGGAAAACGTGATCGAGCGGAGCCTCCTGTACGCCGACGGAAAGGTGCTGCTGCCCGAACACATCCGCCTGGACTACGCGCCACGGCGCTCCGTCAACGGCACGGCCGGCGCCGCCGACGGATTCCTGCCTGAGGGGATGACGCTCGATGAGTACGAGCAGCACCTGATCCGCGAGGCGCTGCGGCGGGCGGGCGGCAACAAGAGCCAGGCGGCGCGCCTGCTTGGCCTGACGCGCAACGCGCTGCGTTACCGGCTGTCCCAGATGGGTCTCGAGTGAACAGCCCGGCCTGCCATTGATCGCTCCGCAATTCCCTCGTAAGCCTGCCGCATGGACACGGGGCCGTGTCACCCGCTGGTGGCCTGAGCCCGCCGACAGGCTTGTCTGGCGGCTCATCCCCTGAGCCACCCTTCGTGTCCCAATAAGGGCAGGCACAGCCCCGGAAAGGACGATGAGATTGTCATGACTGCCGGGCAATTCGAACGGCTTCTGTCGCTGCTGGAGCGTATCGCCAATACGCTGGAACGCCTGGTCCCGGGTGCCGACGCGGCCGGGAGTCCCCGTGTTGCCGATGCGGCCGGCGAAGCGGCGCAGGCGCCCGCCTCGGAGGGCGTCCCGGCCGTCGCCGCCGAGCCGGTGACGCTGGTGCCGGAGTCTCTCCGGCGCTTTCTGGACAGCCGTGGCATCCGCGTGCGGCGCGTGCCGCCGCCGCACCCTGCGGATCCGGTTCTCGACCAGCTCGCGCTTTACCTCGGCCAGCGGTATGAGGCGCTGAAGGACGTGCTCGGCTGGATCAAGAGAACCATGCAGACCGGCGGGAACTGGCACCTGAAACTGGCCGGGCGGCCGCAGGAGGTGATCGGCGCCTGCTGCCAGTTCTGTCACCGCCTGCATCAGCTTGCGTTTCTCACCGATTACCGCTACCACCGCGCCCCGCGCTGCCTGATTGAGGCCCGCACGTCGACGGCGCCGGAGGCGCAGAACTTTTTCTCCGGCCAGTGGCTGGAGCGCTTTGTCCGCCAGCAGGTGGAGGCGGCCGGCGCCACATCGAATGGCGCGGCGGTACTCGCCAATGCACAGGTCGTTCTGTCGAACAACGACGACTTCGAGCTCGACCTGCTGGTGGAATTCCAGGGGACCATCTGCTGGATCGAGTCGAAAACCGGCCCGTACCAGCAGTACGTGCGGAAGTACTCGCAGATGGCCCGCATGCTCGGCCTTGGGGCGCGTCAGAGCTTCCTCGTCCTGGCCGGGGTGGCTCCGGGCGTCTGCGAGGAGCTCTCCCGTCTGACCCAGATGACCGTGTGCCGTCCGGAGGAGTTTTATGATCTCTTCCTTGCCGCCGCAGGACAGCGAACAGGTTCACAGGCCGCCAGTCTATGACGTCGACGGCGACGCGACGACTGCTTCATGGAGCTGCCTGAGGAGGCGCTGTCGGGGCGGTCTGCCTCTCGGTCAGCGCCTTCCACAGCGTCGCGGCCAGGATGACCGCGCCGCCGGCCAGCGCCTGCGGGCCCGGCCGCTCATCCAGCAGCAGCCACGTCCATAACGGATTCAGCACCGGCTCGGCCAGCAGCAGGATGGAAGACTCAAAGGCCGGAACCTCGCGCATGCCGCGCGTCAGACACCAGTAGGCCAGGCCGATCTGGAAGACGCCCAGATAGAGAATCACCGCCCAGTCGAACGGGCGAGCGCCGCCGACAGGCAGGGCGAAGGGCAGACACAAGAGCGCGGCGAGAAGGTTGCCGGCGGTGATGGTGGAGAGGGCGGCGGCGCTGTGGCCGGAATAATGTGCCTGCCAGCGCAGGCCGGCGAGCGCGAACGCATAGGTGAGGCCCGACGCCGCGGCCCAAACATTGCCGGTGCGCGGGTCCGGAGCGGTGGAGGCGCTCCGCTCGGCTCCGGTGAGGAATAACGCCATGCCGGCCGCCAGAGCCACCGCCACCAGCAGGTCACGCCGCCGCGGTTTTTCATGAAGCAGCAGCGGGCCAAGGATCAACAGATACGCCGGGGCGGTGGATTGCAGGAAGATCGTGTTGGCGGCGGTGGTCAGCTTGTTGGCCTGGACGAAGAAGACGAGCGTCAGGGCGTAGGCGATGCCCACCAGCCACGCCCTCACGTCCCGCAGCCGGCGCGCCTGTGGCAGCAGCGCATAGAGCACAACGGCCGCCACGGCGCTGCGGAAGCCGGCCGTCTGCCACGCGCCGAACGAAGTGGACTTGATCGCCACGCCGCCGGTGGAAAACAGCAGCGCGGCCGCAAGGACCAGCCAGCGGCTCCACATCGTTTTCAGGCTACCCCCGAATCGGGCGTGCGCGGCAATCGGCGGGCGCACCGCACTGCCGCGCATGGTATCCTGGGCAAACAGGCCGCGTGGCCTCTTTCCGCACCCGAATCCCCCGTCGAATTCCACTTTCTCCGCCGTCTTTCGCCACGTCAGGCGATTGTCACCATGCTGACATGCGGCCGTCACTGCCGGCTGCCAACCTGAAAACGGGACGAAGAACAGGAGGATTGTCGTCTCATGGCTGCGATCAAAGGGAGAAAAACGTTTCTGCTGGCGAGCGATTTCGACCACACGCTCAGCTTTAACGACTCGGGCATTGTACTCAGCGAACTGCTCGGCACGCATGGTTTCGAAGAGAAGGTGCGCGGCCTCGAACAGCTCCATCTTGTGCAGCAGGGCGGGGAGCTGTCCTACCTGCTGCTGCATGATCCCGAATACCGCTGCGTGCGGCGGGAGCACCTGTGGGAAGCCGGCAAGCGGATCCGGCTCAAGAAAAACATTCCGCTGCTGCTCGAAATGCTTCACAACCTGGACGGCGCCGAGTTTCAGCTTCATGTGATTTCGGCCGCGCCGGAAGAGGTGATTCACTCGGCGCTCGAAGGAATTGTTCCGCCGGAGAACATTCATGGAACCCGATTTTTCTACCATCCGGAGTCCGGCGAGATCCAGCGCATCCTGCACGTGAGCGCCGGCTACGGCAAGGTGGCCGTACTTGAGGAGATCCGGCAGGCCATGGCGATCAGCTACAACCGCGTCGTCTATGTCGGCGACGGCAGCTCGGACGTGCACGTCATGCTGCATCTGAACCGCAACGACGGGTTGACCATCGCCGTCAGCGAAAACCGCTTCATTACCCAGATCGCGCGGCGCACGGTGCTGAGCGACGACGCGCTCAGCGTGGCGGTGCCGGTCATGGAGGAGATCCTCGGCTGGGATTCGGCGCGAATCCGGGCCTATTTTGAAGCGCACGGCGTGACGCTTCGCGAATGGAGCAAGGTGCGTACGGACCGGCTCAGTTTCGCTGCCGGTCAGCCTTTGGCCGCGCCGGTGGAGCAGTGAGCGGCAACATGGAGATTGCAGACTGGATCGGATGGGCGGCGACGGCCGTCTTTGCCGCCTCCTATCTGGCCCGGGATCCGCGCCGCCTGCGGCTGGTGCAGGCGGCTGCCGCGGCCATGTGGATCCTGTACGGCCTGCTGAGGAAGGCCGCGCCGGTGGTGGCTGCCAACGCCGCCGTGGCCTCGATCGCGCTGTTCAGCCTCTGGCGCAGCCGCGGGCGGCCGTCCGCGGGGCTATGAAACCCTGAGCCCGAGCCGTGCCGCCATGTCTTCGTAGGCGGCGCCCCATGCGGGCAGGCTCCCAAGGATCGGCGCGGCGTGGCTCGCCACCCAAGGGTCGGTCTGTGGCCCTGGCGAGGGCACGCGCTCCAGCCCGTGCAACTGCCGCCAGACGCCGAGCCAGCGGGCATTGTACTCTTCCAGTGAAGACGGATCGGCGCCGCCGCGCAGCACGGACTCGATGCGCTGGGCCAGGTCGCTTCCCTCCCAGAAGCCCAGGTTCATCGAGTGCACACCGGCCGGCCCGGTCAGATGCGCGGCGTCACCGGCCAGCCAGAGCCGCCCCGCGCCGAAGCGCTTCGCCAGCCGCCGCTCAAAGCGCACGACGATGCGCCAGGTGAGTTTTTCGATGGAACCGGTGAACCAGGGAACGCGCTGGCTCAGCAACTGCCGCAGGTGTTCCTCGTCGAGTACCGGCAGATCCATTCCGTGCGACAGCGGCACGCGGTCTTTCTGCCTCTCCGCGGGGAAATCGCCGAAGCCCGCCCGGCGCAGCGCCTCGACGGGATCGGGCGCCTGCGGGTTATAGCCGGGCAGCTCGAAGCTCCAGCGGGCCGCGCCGCCGGGCAGGGGCCAGAGCACGTTGGTGGCGCCGTTGTCGAAAGCGATCCGGACGGTATTTTTCAGGTCGGCGTCGGTCCGGAATTCGAAAACGGCGAAATATTGCGCCGGGGCGATTTCCGGGAATTCCGGGTCCAGCGTGCGCCGCACGCGCGAATTGTATCCGTCGGCGCCGACAACGAATTTCGGCTCCAGCTCCCACGTTTTTGAGACAACCCACTCGGTGTGGGCGACGATATAGCCCCGGGATTCCTTCTCGAATTTCTGGACCAGCACCCGCGCGCCGTCCTCGCGCGGCGTGATGGCGGCGGCCTCCTGCCGCCATCCGACCCTGACGCCGAGCTTTTCGAGTTCTTCTTCCAGGAGATTTTCCAGCGTGTCCTGCCGCACCACCGCCAACGGGTGGTCGGCGTCGCCCGAGTCGATGGCGACCCGCGTGCCGTCCCGGTCGCAGAAGGCGATGCGGCGGACCAGATAGGAGGACTCGAGAATCTTCTCGCGCAGGCCCAGCGCCGCGAACAGGTCCAGCGCCTGCGGATGGACGGCCAGCGCGTAACTGTGCGTGCACGCCCAGACGCCGGTGTCGATGATCCGCACGTTGACATTGCGGCGCGCCAGATTCAGCGCGGTGAAAAGCCCCACCGGGCCGGCGCCAACCACAAGAACTTCGGGTCTCAATTCGTCGAACATTGCGGGCCACTCCTGGATGATTTCAGGCAGATGCAGGATACACCGCGCGGTGACGCGGTGACAAGGCAGCCGGCGTCAGCGGACATGCGGGGCGCGGGCCACCGAGCGGCCAATCAGAATCCCGGAGAACGCGCCGAAATAGACGTCGGACGGCCAGTGGCGGCGCCCGGTCACACGCGAAACGCTGATGGCGGTGGCCGTGGCGAACAGCGTTACCTTCAGCCATTTCGGGACTCCCGGGTGCGTGGCCACGGCCGTAGCCACTGCAAACGAGGTCACCGCGTGGCCGGAAGGAAAAGAGTCTCCGCCAGAATAGAACGACCCGCGCGAGCCGGGCACATCAGGCCGCTCCCGCCAGGTGACGCCTTTCAGGGCATAGGTGACCGTGAGGGCCGATGAGAGCGCCAGGCCCGCATCGCGTCCAATATGGGTCCACGAGGGCCTGCCGGCGAAGTGTCCATAGGCGATGGTCCCGCCCGTGGCCATCGCGAGCCCGGCCATGGATCCGATGAGGGAAACGCGGCGGCTCCAGTCCCGCTGCGCGGGCGTGTCCGGCAGGCCGTCGACGATCGCCCGGTCAGAGGACTTCAGCGCCACGGTCCCGGCCGCCAGCGGCAGGGCGATGGCGAGCGCCTGCTGCCGCGTCATGTGGAAGGGGGCCGTCCAGATCCGTTTCTGATCCGCCGCAAAATCCCGCAGGAAATCACCGGCGGGAGAAGAAGACTGCCCATGAGCAGGCAGGAAAGTGGACGTGAACAGAAGAAAAACGAAAAATTCTTTCCCCGCGATCCACCGGGAATTGTCGAGCACATGTCCGAAGCAGAATCCGGCCTTCATTCTTCCGCCGTCTCGTCCACGGGAAGGTCCTCGGGCACGTAGCCCGCCAGTCGTTGCGCGCCTTCCGGCCAGGCGATCTGCCGCCGCAGATCGGCGTGCGAAAACAGATCGCCGGTGAGGCGCTCGTCAGGCAGGAGGGCCAGCACAACCTGGAGCCCGGATTTGCGCGCATGCTTCATCGCGGGAACGATGTCGGTGTCGCCGCTGAGCACGACCAGGCGGTCCACCAGCCGTTTTTCGCACAGCGAGGCGATGTCGATGCCCATCCGCATGTCGACGCCCTTCTGCTCGAACACCGGGCGGAAGTCGTTGTCGTCCAGCGGGCGTTCCGAGGGCGGTGGGAGCCGCTTCAGCGCGAATCCGCGGAACTTGACGATGCCCAGCCGCACGGCGAAATATTCCCGGCGGGACAGATCCGCCAGCCATTGCGAGCTGCCGCGGAGCGGGAGCCGCTGCTGGGAGACGGGCAGCGTCAGCTCGCCGTGAAATGGCGGACAGTCGTAATAAAAAATCCGGTACAGGATTTCCTGGCGCGGATCGTAGCAGGAGAGGGAGAGTTTCTCGATGAAATCCGGCGTATACAGGTACTGCGCCTTGGTGGCCACGGCGCGCAGATAACCGCCATCGACAAGAACGGCTGCTTTAAACATGGGCAAATCCTGGAAAATTCATCCTGTGACGAGCAGGGAAAGATGGAATTGTCTCACCGGAACCTGGCCCCGCGGACGATGGGCGAGCGCAGCGGCTGTTGCGGTGGCGGCTCGGGCTCCGGCGGCGGCGCCGGCTTGCGCACGCGGCCGTCGAGATGGGCCGCAATCCGCTCTTGCTTCGCTTTCTGGAACTTCGGATGCCCCGGCTCCAGCCCGGACACCTCTTTGACTTCCGCGTCCGTCACCTCCATGGCGACCGCGAGGCAACGGCTGAGGAAATTCTTCACCCGGTCCTGCACCAGCCGGTGCTCGCTCGTCAGTCCGAGGTAGAGAACCTGCTCTCCGGGGGCTTTGGAGAGGATGGCCCATGTCTGCGAGGCGCGGTTCAGCTTCGGCGATTTGATTGCGGTCTCGAGTTTCTTCGCCGCTGCCGGCAGCTTCTGCCACGGGGCGGCCTCTTCCTTCGTCATCGCCGTTGCCGAGATCAGGGCGCTCCGCTCCTTCGGCGTGAGTTTTTCGGTGAGGCAATACAGCACCAGAGCATACCAGTCGATTGTGATTGGCGCGCCGAACGGGATCATCGCTTTCAGCTTCGCCAGCTTCTGGAAGGCGGGGAGGTTGATTTTCGCGCCCGTCAGCGCCGGAGAAAACAGCGTCAGCAGCCCTTCCTGGTCGAGGGCGGCGATCACGTCGCCGGGATTAGGCTCCTGCGTGATCTGATACAGCTCCGCGAAGAGTTGCCGCGGAGGAATGAGCCTGTGGACGCCCGCATCGCGCGCGTTCAGAAACTGCTGCCAGGTTTTCTCTTCCACCTTGTAGCCGAACCGCGTGCGGAAACGGATCAGGCGCAGAAGACGGACGGGATCGTCATAGAGGGAATACGGGCTCACCGCCCGCAGTTCTTTCTGTTCGATGTCGCCGGCGCCGTTGGTCGGATCGATCAGCAGTCCGCGCGAGGCGCGGTTGAGAGACAGGGCGATGGCGTTGATGGTGAAGTCACGACAGCGGAGGTCGTCGTGAATCGACGCCGGCTGCACCTGCGGGCGGGCGCCGGGTTTCGTGTATTTCTCAGTGTGCGCCATGGTGATGGCACAGCGCGCGCCAGACGGAAACCTCAGTTCCACGGACTTGCGCAGCTCGTCCACGGAAAGAATTTCCGCTCCGTGTTTCTTGGCGAGGTCGCGGGCGAACTTCACCGCCGGGCCCTCCACGGTGAAATCGAGGTCGCGGATCGGGAAGCCGCCCAGCATGTCCCGCAGCGCGCCTCCGGTCAGAAACAGGCTCAGGTTGGCTTCGGCCGCGGCCTGTTGCACCAGGTCGAGAACCGCGCGCTGCTCCACGCTGAGGTGGTTCTCCAGGATGAACATGTAATCGCTCATGTTGCCGGCCTTTCTTCGCGGCGCACGTGGCTATCCGCTTCGCGGGTGGTGCTCATCGATCACACTCCGGAGGCGGGTGCGCATGACATGGGTGTAGATCTCGGTCGTCGATATGTCGGCGTGGCCCAGCATGGCCTGGACGCTTCGCAACCCAGCGCCGCCTTCCAGCAGGTGCGTGGCGAAGCTGTGGCGGAGCACATGCGGGGAAAGTTTCTGAAAGATGCCGGCCTGGCGGCCGTAATTCCGCAGCAGGGTCCAGAAGGCCTGCCGCGTCATCAAGCCTCCCCGGGAGGTCACGAACAGGTGGGGGCTCGGGCGTCCCTTCAGCAGGGCCGGCCGGCCCGTTGCGAGATAGTCCCGCAGCGCCTCCTGCGCCTTGGAACCGAGCGGAACCAGGCGCTGCTTGCCGCCCTTGCCGGTCACGCGGACAAAGCCAAGCTCCAGGTTGACATCCGCCAATCGCAGCGAAACCAGCTCGGACACGCGCAGCCCGGTGGCATAAAGCGTTTCCAGCATGGCCCGGTCGCGCAGGCCGCGGGCCGTGTCCGTGCGCGGCGCCGCCAGCAGCGCCTCCACCTGGGCCGTGGTGAGGTACTTCGGCAAATTGCGCCACAGCCGCGGCGTCGTCAGCAACGCCGTAGGATCTTCGCTGATCCTGCCTTCAAGCAGAAGAAAACGGAAAAACTGCCGCAGCGCCGACAGCCGCCGCGCGACGGTTCGCGGCGACAGCCCGGCAGCGTGCAGTGAATCCAGGTAGGCGCGCAGGTGTTCGGCCGACGGCGGCCAGGCGAGGTTCCGGCGCCGGGAAAAATCGGAAAAGTCTTTCAAATCAAGAGAGTATGAAGACAGAGTGTGGGCGGCTAGCCCCTTTTCCACCCGGGCGCAGGCGAGAAACGCGTCAATGGCGGCCGCCAGGCCTGGCTCGGCACTCATTTGTGTAATGATACAATACCAGCGTAATTCTTTGAAAGTAAAGGCTCACGCAAACCACTGACGCCGCGCGTGGCAGGGAGCGCACATCAGCTTGAGCGGATCCACCGCAAAAAAGGTGCTCGTCGACCGGTACGACCGGACGCAGATGAAGGGCTTTGTGCAGACGCAGAGCCTCGTCCAAGGCGGCGAGATCGAGCTGCTGAGCACGGATGGTGCGGTGCTGCGCGTCCCGGTGAGTCAGGTGAAGACCGTCTCGTTCGTGCGCGACCTGAACGGTCCGTCCGTCTGGACCGAGCGCCGCGAATTTCTTGCGCGGCCGAAGACGCCCGGCCTGTGGATCGAGCTGCGCTTCCGGGATGGGAGCCGGCTGGAGGGCGTTGCGCCGAATGACCTGTTGCTGATGGAGGGCCAGGGCGTGACGCTGACACCGCCCGACCCGGCCGGCAACACGCAGCGGGTCTTCGCTCCGCGGGAGAGCCTGGCCGGGGCGGCCGTGCTCGGCGTGGTCGGGGCCACGCGGCGGCGCGCACAGGCCCGGCCGGAGCCAGCCCGGCAGATCAGGCTGTTCGGAGAAGAGTGAGCGGCGCCAATGCGTGCGTGCTCAGATCCTCCCAGCAGGCGGCGTCGTTGTTGCGCACCAGCGTGAGCTCGTTCACGGTAAACTTGCGGGGCAAAGGACATTCCTGCCAGCGGCGGCGGGCGCGGTTGAGAACCTCTTCAAATGGAAGCATGCCCAGGTCCTGCGCCACGGTTACGTGCGGGTGGAAGGGGAACTGGTCCTCGGCGAACAGAATCCCGTGATTCAGTGCTGCATGAAGCTGTTCCACCCGATCCTGGCCCGATGCCAGGGCCAGGTAGATCACGCCGGTGGAGTCGAAGGTCTCGATATCGCCGAGCGTCACCTCGAAGGCGGGCTGCTGGCCGGCCAGCCGGTTGAGCTCCGCTGCCAGCGCTTCCTGCGGAGCGGTGAGCCGCCGCGGGGGCAGGATGGTCAGGTGGGAGCGCAGCGTGCAGCCGGGAACCAGCTCGGCGCGCAGGGCGCTCAGGTAGCTGCCCAGCGGCTCCGGGATATAGGCCACCACAGCGTAGAAACCGAGCAGAGACCGGTTGGCGCGATGGCCGCCGGATGAAGACTCCATTGGTGTCAATTGTACTTCGGCCCCGCGCCGGCCCGGAGGGGCGGCCGCGAGGCCTCTTTCTAACCAGACAGATGCGCGCGGGCCGCGGCGGGATCTTTCATTACTGGCGAGCCGAGCCCTTCCTGGTTAAATGCGACTAGCGCGGCCTTGGGGGCCGCGGCGCCGGCGTTGGCGTCTCTTTCTGGTAGACGCGCACGTAGTCAATCTCGAACCGCTGGGGGAAGATCGAATCGTCGATGCCCTGCTGGCCGCCCCAACTGCCGCCGATGGCAAGGTTCAGGATCAGGTAGAAAGGCTGATCAAACGGCCAGACGGCCTCGCCGGTGCCTTCGTTGTTGTAAGTGAAGTACGGGATGTCGTCCACGGAGATCACGATCTTTTCCGGCGACCAGTCGAGCGCATAGACGTGAAAGTCCTTCCAGGGATCCTTGACCGTGATCCGGTTGCCCTTGTTGGTGCCCTTCACATGGTTGTAGGCCTCGGTGTGGATGTTGGCGTGGATCGTGTCGGGGTCGAAGCCGACGTTCTCCATGATGTCGATCTCGCCGCACTTCGGCCAATCCACGCGGCCCACCTTGAGGCCGATGTTCTGCCCCAGCATCCAGATGGCAGGCCAGGTGCCGCGGCCGGTCGGCAGCTTGGCGCGGACCTCGAATCGTCCGTAGCGCCAGTACTGGCGTCCTTCGGTAGTGACGCTGGCCGACGTGTAGCGGGCAGTCCGGCCCGCCTCGCTCCAGTTTTCCCGCCGGGCTTCGATCACCAGCACGCCGTTTTCGACCCGCGCGTTCTCGGGGCGCGCGAAGGTATAAAATTGCGCCTCGTTGTTGCGGATCATGCCGTATTCGTAGTTCCAGCGAACCGGATCCGGCAGGCCCGGTTTGTCAAATTCGTCCGCCCAGACGAGCCGGTAGCCGGGCGGCTGGGCGAGGGCCGCCGCCGCAAGTGCGATAAACAGCAAAACAGAGCGCATGATCGGGCCTCCTTCTCCCGATCATAGCGTGAGGCAGTTTGAGAGGGCCGCGCCTAGCCGGCGGCAGCCGGGGCGGCGGCCAGCGGCGGCTGCTCCGGCTCGGGCTCGCGCCAGCGGGCCTCTTCGAAGCCGACGTACTTGCAGATCCGCAGCTCGCCGGCGGGCGACTCGAGCACGTCGCCGATCTCGAGCGGGCAGGCCGTGCCCCGCAGGCGCATCCAGGCGTCGTAGAAGCCGGACGCTTCCACTTCTCCGCCGGGCTCGAAGTCGCGCGGCCGGAGCAGCGCCAGCCCGCTGGAATGCGGCGCCCAGCGGAAGTTCTGCCGCACGTGTTCCTTCATCTTGTGGATGCGGAAGAGGGCCATGCCCCGATTGTCGCGCCCAAAACAGAAGCTTGTCAAAATGTTTTGCTACTCGCCGGCTCCGGGCGCCGCCGCGGCAAGCGCCAGCAGCCGCTGCGAGGCGGCGTCAAACAGCCGCGCCGGCGCGTGGCGCCGGCTGTCGTCGAGCTCGAACAGGGGCGCCCGGCCGAGCCGTTCGAGCCGCGCCGGGGGCTCGGCAAGCTCGACCGGCTCTTCCATCCGGCTGGACCGCAGGTCCAGCACCAGGAGCTGGCTGGTTCCCGCGCTTGCCACCAGCAGTTTTCTCTGATCGGCGAGCAGCGCGAAGCCCACCGGATCGGCCAGTCCATGGCCGGCGGCCACCAGCGTTTCCACCTGCGGCATGGCCTGCCAGCCGGTGTAGCGCAACACCTCGTTGCGCGTCCGGTCGGCGATGTAGAGGGCGCCGCCCGCGTAGCGGATCTCGCCCGCCTTGCCGAGCGGCATCAGCATGCGCGGCTGGCGGTCCTTTTCCAGGATCCAAAGCGTGCCAGACTCCTGCCCCTGGGTGGCCAGAAACGCCACCTTCGCATCCGGCGATACGGTAAGGGACACCACGCGTTCTGCCACCGTGGAGAGGTCCGCCGCGAAGGCGCGCCGGGGGTCGGCGGGGCAATGGTTCCAAACTTCCACCTTTTTCTCGTCCGGCAGGTAGAGCGCCAGCACCGTGGAGTCTTCGCTCCAGGCGGCGCGCTCCACGGCGGGGCCGTCCTCGCGGAACTCGCGCCAGACGGGGATCGCGCCGTCCAGCCGCCGGACGAGGTGCAGACTCCCGCCGCGTGCCACCAGCACCGTTTGGCCGTCGGGCGCCGGCCAGGCGGCGTCGAACTCGCGCACCCGCGCGCGGCCCGCGCTGACGCTTTCCCCGTCTGCCATCACCGGTCGGACGGTGCGGCTCACCTGATCCACGATCACACCGGCCACTGGGAGCGGCTGTGCCGCCGCAGCCCAGACGAAGAGAGCGGAAAGACAAAACGGGTATCGCATGATAGACAGGTTGGGTACGTCTGTTCGATGTCCGGCGTCCGCCTGCGGTTGCCGGAATCAGGCAGAGCGGACGGCCACAGGCCGGCCGCCTTCGGCCAGCGACTGCCGGGCGGCCTCGATGACGGCCTCGTTGTAGGCGGAATTGGCTGGCGTGGCCATGATGCCTGCGCGGTCCCATTCAGCCAGTTTTGCCCGGCGCTCTTCGAGGCCCAGCCCCTGAAGTTCCAGCGCCCGCTCCACGATGTGCGCAACCGAGCGGTAGCCGTATCCGACCGGGACCAGGCCGGGCCCGCCCAGGTCCACGTACTGGAAATAGTCCGTAGAGGGTTCCGCGTACATGGTCGCGCCGGGGCCGCCGGGGTTGCGCGTGTAACAGTACTGGATGCCGCGATACTGGTCGTCGTGGCGGATCCAGGCACCGCGCTCGGAGGTCGAGCAATACAGGGTCAGGCCCTGCGTGTTGGTGCCGGGCGCGGCGTCCGGAAAGCCGATCGCGTTCTGCACGTTCAGGCAGGCGCCGTTGGACCAGATGACGCGCGCGTCCGTCCACAGCCAGCCCTCCACGCCGTTCGGGAAACGATCCCGGATGCCGTACAGCGACACTTCCACCGGCTCGAGGCCGGTGATGAACGCCACCAGGTCCACGTAATGGCAGCCGATGTAGGTGAAGGCATCGGTGGCGTCACAGGTGAACCAGTTCTGGAAGTTCGAGTGGCGGTAATACCACTTTTCGAGCAGACACGCGGTGCCGAGGCGGAACTCGCCGAACAGCCCTTCGCGGTAGCGGCGCCGCGCCAGCAGCGAGCGGTCGTCGAATCGCTTGTGATACTCGACGCCCACCAGCAGGCCGCGCCCGCGCGCTTCCTCCTCGATGTGGCGCGCGTGATCGAGCTTCAGCACCAGCGGCTTCACCGCCAGCACGTGCTGGTCGTGGCGCAGCGCGCATAGAACTGCATCGTAGTGGAGCTGGTCAGGCAGCGCGATTACCACCAGCGAATGCCCGGGCAGCGAGGCAATCACCTCCTGGTAAGGCTCAAGCCGCGGCTGAAACGTGTGGCCCGGAAAGGCGCGCCGCAGCAGCGGGGCTTCGGCCAGAGACTCGAGTGTCTCGCGCCGCCGCGCGCAGACGTCAATGGCGCCGATGCGTCCCAGCCGCTGGAGGTGGTAAAGCGAGGGAAGAAGCTGGTCGTGGGCGATCATGCCGCCGCCGATCATGGCCACGCGCATCGCCTGTTATCTCCTCACGAGCACTTCCCTGAACGCCTCGCGCAGGACCTGGAGGCCTTCGCGAATGGCCTCCTCGGTGATGACCAGCGGCGGGCAGATCTTGATGGTGCAGCCCTGCGGCCCCACCGGGTTGAACATCAACAGTCCCTTTTCCACGCACCGCCACACGATCTCGTGCGCCAGCGGTCCGTCCGGCGTGCGGTGCTGCGGATCCACGCAGGCCAGCCCGGCCACCAGGCCCTTGCCGGCGATGAAGCCTGCCTGCGGGAACTCGCGCTGAATGGCCCGCAGCCCTTCTTGCAGCACCGGCTCCAGGCGTGCGGCGTTGCCGGCCAGGTCCTCGTTCAGGATGATGTCGATGTTGGCCAGCGCCGCGGCGCAGCAGACCGGGTTGCCGGTGTGCGTGGAAGAGGCCGAGCCCGGGTCCGGCATATCCATCAGGTCTGCCCGCCCGGCAACGGCAGCGATGGGGAGCGAACTCGAAATTCCTTTGCCCCAGGTGGTGAGGTCCGGCACGACGCCGTAGTGTTCGAAGCCCCAGAGCCGGCCCGTGCGGCCGAAGCCTGCCTGGACTTCATCGAAGATGAGCAGTGCCTGATGTCCGGTGCACCACTGGCGCAGCGTCCGGATGTAGTCCGCCGGTGCGAAAGCGGCCGTGCCTCCCTGATACGTCTCGAGCATCACGGCGCAGACCTGGCCAGGCGCGACGCCCTGTTCGGCCAGCGACTTCTCAAAGAGCTCGAAGCTCGTGTCTGGCGTCCAGTAGCCGTCCGGGAATGGAACCTGCACGAAGCCAGGATCCAGGTTTCCGATCCATTCCTTCAGCGCGGGAATGCCGCCAGCCTGTTGGGCGCCGAGCGTGCGCCCATGGAAAGCCTTTTCGAAGGACACGATGACGTTCTTGCTGCGGCCGCCGGTCCTGAGCCCGTGCATCCGCGCGATCTTGATGGCGAACTCCACGGTCTCGCTGCCGGTGGTCAGGATGAAGACCTTGCTGAGCGGCGGAGGCAGCAGGGAAACCAGCCGCTCGGCCAGGCGCGCGCGGATCTCCGACGGAAAGCAGTAGTTCGTGAGCAGCCCGTGCTGCGCCTGCCGGGTGATCGCCTCGATGATCTCCCGGCGTCCGTGGCCGGCATTCGTGATCAGCACGCCGGAGGACCAGTCCAGCCACATGTTGCCCCAGCGGTCGTAAACCTGGAAGCCCTCGGCGCGGTCCCAGACCACCGGAGGCTGCCCCTGCATGGCGCGGATTTCGTAGTGCTGGAGCTTTTCGAGGATGGGGATCGACTCCGGCACCGGAAAGTCCGTGACGATCCGGCGGAAGCGCGTCTCCACGCGCGGTACGGGATGGGGAGCCAGATGGGTGGCAGCAGGCATGTTTCTATCTTAATGATGATGGTTCCCGGCATGGCAATGTGGTAAATCTCCAGGCAGGGAGGAACTGCGACACAATGATCCCGGCTTCCCAACTGCGCAATGGAATGGCGATCCGCTATGAGGGCCAGATCTACAAGGTCCTGATCGCCGACTATCACCCCGGCCAGGGCAAGATGGGCGGCGTGGCGCACGTGCGGCTGAAGAACCTCGACACCGGCACCATCTGGGAGACGAGCCTGCGCGGGGACCTCAAGGTGGAGGATCTGCCGATTGAGAAAAAGGCGATGGACTTCCTCTACAGCGACTCCGGCGTGTGCACCTTCATGGATCCCGACACCTGCGAGCAGGCCGAAGTGCCGGAAAAGATGATTGGCGAGGCAGCGCGCTTCCTGCTGCCGGAGATGCGCGTGGCGGTGGAGTTCCTCGGCGACAGAGCCGTCGGCGTCGAGATGCCCGACTTTGTGGAAGTGACCGTCACCGACACCGCCCCGCCCGTCCATGCGCAGAACGACAGCACGTGGAAGCCGGCGCGGCTCGAAAACGGCGTCGAAGTCATGGTGCCGCAGTTCATCAAGACCGGCGACCGCATCCGGCTCGACCTGAACACGATGAAATACATGGACCGCGCCCGCGCGGCGAAGTGATCACGAAAGTGCCCGCGCGGCGAAGTGATCACGAAAGTACGTTCTTCAGGCCGGCCTCGCGCGCCCAGGCCAGCGCGCGCCGGTGTTCGGCCCAGGTGATGCGGCGGTCCAGGGGTGGGTACTGACGCGCCTTGTACTCGGGCCGGTACTGCGCCATGATGTTGACCCACGTGTCCGGCGAGAGCTTCTCCGCCACCCATTTCACAAAGCGGTCCGTGCCCGCCAGGTTGTCCGGCAGCACCAGGTGGCGGATGAGCAGACCGCGCCGTGCAATGCCGCGCTCGTCCAGTTGCAGCACGCCCACCTGGCGGTGCATTTCGGCGATGGCCTCGGCGGCGCGTTCCGGGTAGTCGGCCGCGCCCGAGCTGAGCCGCGCCGCCACCTGCCCGTCCATGTACTTGAAGTCCGGCAGGTAAATGTCAACGATGCCATCCAGCAGCCTTACCGCATCGAGCGACTCATAGCCACCGCAGTTGTACACGATGGGCAGGCGGAACCCGCGGCTCACGGCGAACCGCAGCGCGGCGACAATGTTCGGCACCAGATGCGTGGGCGTGACCAGGTTCAGGTTGTGGCAGCCCATGTTCTGCACTGATAGAAAAATCCGCCCCAGCTCTTCATCGGAGCAGAACGAGCCGTCGCCGCGGTGATTGATCTCCCAGTTCTGGCAGAAGACGCACAGCAGGTTGCAGCGCGAAAAGAACACGGTGCCGGAGCCGCGGCTGCCCACCAGCGGCGGCTCCTCTCCGAAATGCGCGTGCGCCGAATAGACCTTGGCGCGCGCCGGCAGGGCGCACACGCCGAGCTCGCCTTTCAGCCGGTTCACGCCGCACTGGCGCGGACAGAGCCGGCAGGCGCGGTAGATCTCGCGCAGCGCCTGGACGCGCGCGTCCAGCTCGCCGCTGCGCGCCAGCCGCAGGTAAGCGGGCTCGAAAGGCGGCGCCGGAGCGGCCAGCGCCGCGCCCATGCCCGCGGTGAACTCGCGGCGGGTCGGATCCATGGCCAGCCTCCTGCTTCCACATTGCGGAATTTCAGATCCGGTGTCCAGAGGGGAGCAGGCAAAGCTTGCCAGTCCCGGCCCTGCTGAGACATCCTGTGAATGACGCCCTGAGGCAGCCATGAACGATGGCCGAGGAAATCCTGTATCTCACCGAGCTGCTTGGGCTGAAGGTCTATGACCTGAGACGCCGCCCCCTGGGCCGCGTCCGGGACGCCGTCCTGGTTCCCCGCCTGCATCCGGTGCGCGTGGACCGCTATCTGGTGGCCGGTGGCGGCGGCTATGTCTGGCTGTACGTGCGCCACGACCAGGTGGCGCGCATCACGCTGGACGGGATTTATCTCTCCGACGAACTGCTGGTGCCCTACCATGCCGACGAGTACGCGCTGCGGCTGGTGCGGGATGTGCTCGACCAGCAGATCATCGACGCGCGCGGGCGCAAGGTGGTCCGCGTCACGGACATTACTTTCGAAATCCGTCAGGAAGCAGGCCACGACGTACTCCACGTGCTCGAAGTGGACATCGGCATGCGTGCGGTGCTGCGGCGGCTGCTCCAGGGCTGGGTGCCGAGGCGCTGGATCCGGAAGCTTCAGCGGCGCGTGCCGCCCAACTCAATCCGCTGGGAGCTGTGCAACATCGTCGAGCCCGATCCGCAACGCCGCCTGCGGCTCAACATCTCGATGGAGCCGCTCGAACAGATGCACCCGGCTGACCTGGCCGACATCGTCGAGGAGCTCAGCCCCGAGGACCGCGAAGCCATCATCGAGGCCATCGACACCGAGGTGGCCGCCGAAGCGCTCTCGGAAATGGATCCGGAGACGCAGGCCCAGATCATCGAGTCGCTCGATGCGGGCAAGGCTGCCGACATCCTGGAAGAGATGGCGCCGGACGAGGCCGCCGATGTGCTGGGCGAACTGGAAGAGGAGACCAGCGAAGAGATCCTCGAAGAGATGGAGAGCGCGCCGAAGGCGGAAGTCGAAGAGCTGCTCGAATATGACGAGAACACCGCGGGAGGCCTGATGAACACCGAATTCATCGCCGTGCATGAGGACGCCACCGTCGCCGACGCCGTCGAGGCGCTTCGCCAGCGCCAGGACCTGGTGGATTCGATCAATACGGTGTTCATCATCGATACCGACGACCGCCTCCGCGCCGCGCTGCCCGTCGGGCGTCTGTTCCTGGCAAAGCCTTCGACGAAGGTCACCGAGCTGGTCCGCGAGGATGATGAGGTGATCCGGACCAACACCGGCGCCCCGGCCTCCCGCGTGCTCGAACTGTTCGATAAATACAACCTGCTCACGCTGCCCGTCGTCGACGAGGAGGAGCGGCTGGCCGGCGTGATCACCGCCGATGACATCATCTCCGTGCTGAGGGGCCGGTAAATGCTGAAGCGCCTGCGGCGGCACATCGCCGTGTTCTTCGCCGTCATCGGCCCCGGCTTCATCACCGCAATGGTGGACAACGACGCCGGCGGCATCTTCACCTATTCACAGGCCGGCGCCAAATACGGCTACCTGCCGCTGTGGACGCTGGCGCCGATCACGCTGCTGCTGGTGGTCACGCAGGAGATGTGCGCACGCATGGGCGCGGTGACCGGCAAGGGGCTCTCGGACCTGATCCGCGAGGAGTTCGGGCTGCGCACCACGTTCGTCGTGATGCTGCTGCTCGTGCTCACCAACCTGACCAACGTGATGGCCAATTTTGCCGGCGTGGCCAGCTCGCTCGAACTGTTCGGCATCACGCGCTACATCACCGTGCCGGCGGCGGCCGTCGGCGTGTGGCTGCTGGTCGTCAAGGGGACTTATGAACGGGTGGAGAAGGTCTTTCTGGCCGCTTCCTCCGTCTACATCTGTTATGTGATCTCCGGCTTCCTGGTGAAGCCGGACTGGACGCAGGCAGCCATATACAGCGTGCGTCCGGTGCTGATGCTCGAGCCGGGCTACCTGACGATGCTCGTCGGAATGGTTGGCACGTCGGTGGCGCCGTGGATGCAGTTCTATCTCCAGGCGGCCGTGGTCGAGAAGGGTATCACCGCACGCGAATACAAGGAGAGCCGGCTGGAGGTGATTGTCGGCTGCGTGGCGATGACGGTGATCGCGTTCTTCATCATCGTCGCCTGCGCCGGCGCCATTCACGACGTGGCCCCGCGTGACATCCAGGACGCCACCGACGCCGCGCTCGGCCTGAAGCCCTTCGGCCAGTATGCGTTCCTGCTGTTCGCCATCGGACTGTTCAACGCCTCGTTGTTCGCCGCCTGCATCCTGCCGCTGTCGACGGCGTATTCGGTGTGCGAGGGGCTCGGGTTTGAGTCGGGCGTCAACAAGGGCTTCCGCGAGGCGCCCGTCTTCTACTGGCTGTTTACGCTGCTCATCGTGATTGGCGGAGGCGTCATCCTGATCCCCGGCTTTCCGCTGGTGAAGATGATCCTCCTCAGCCAGGTGATCAACGGCGCGCTGCTGCCGCTGGTGCTGATCTACATGATCCTGCTGGTCAATAAGGACCGGCTGATGAAGAAGTGGAAGAACACGCGCTTCTACAACTTTGTCGGCTGGACAAGCGTGGTGATCCTGATCGGCCTCACCGTGGCGCTGGTCATTCTCAGCCTGCGCGACCTGATGAGCGCGTGAGCTGGGCCCGGCCCCCGGGCCTTCGTGGTGTCAACCCCTATCTGGGAACGTAGAGTGTAACTCCGTCGAAGAAAAGCTTCGGATCTGGTCGTCCGCTCGCTCCGAGCGAACCATCAGGCCGGAGATAGCGGTGCGCTCTCGCAACTTCTACCTCCCCGTCCATGTAGGAAACGATCTGGCTTCGTGTGCAGAAAGGCTCATTCGCCCGGGGCATGGAAGGGTGGCGCTCTTTAAGGATCACCTCCCGTACTCTGGCTGGCCTGCTGGCGAACCATTCATTGAACTTCCGCCCGAGCTCGCCTGACGGCAGCGGTACCATAGGGACAGACATGAGTGTTCTTCAACGGCTGGTTCAGGACACGGCGTGGTACCTGCAAGGGAAATTGTCCGCCGGAGACTTGAGAAGAAGCCTCTCCACCCTGAGTTGAGGCATTCGGACCTGGAGCAGCCAGCGGGAGGCGGAATTTGTCGGCTCCCTCGACCTCGCCCTTTCGGAGTTCGAGGCCGGCCATCTGACCGAAGACGAACTGAGAGAGGAATTGCAGAGGCAATGCATCCTCACGCCCCTCGAGGACACTGGCGTCGTCAGCGGTTCTTCGGTGTCTCCGGCCCCGGTCCGGGCGTGGTCAACGTGGGCAGGCAGACAACCCGAAGCGGTATCCTGGCTATCAATTGCCCTTCAAGGTTGACATCAAACCCGTACAGCCCGTCCTCTTGGGCCAGAAATTGCACCGGGAGCGCAATGTGACAGCCGTGTTCCTCATCTCCTTCAAAATGAAGAGGGGGCTCCATTGCGGCCAGAGCCTTCTTGGAGGGGGTCGTCGGCTGTAGGGTCATCTTCATGACGCCCCGGGGGAATCCGCGGCGGAACAGAATCGCCAACCAGAAAGAGAGGACGGTGGGCGCCAGCGAGGGCGATGGTCCCCGGATCGTAAACCGATCAATGATCCGGATCAGGCTAATCACACCGTCTGTCTCAGTCAGAACTCGCTCGCAGATGACTGCATAAGCGAGGTAAGGACCGCCGAGGGACAGTTGCTCGGACATGGATCTCCCGAGGCGCGCCCGACGCAATCGTATACTACCGGGCAACCTCTGAGGGTCGGCCCGGCAGCACCGCCAGCGCTGCGCGGCCTTTCCCTCTCATGTCACACTTCGCCACTTACGCGTAACCGCCGGTGTCCGGGCGGCCGTGGCGGTCCAGCCATTCGAGCATCGCCCGGACGCTCGCCGTCGCCAGGCACACGCAGGTGTCGGCGCCGCCGTAGTAGATGTACAGCGTGTCGCCGTCTGGCCGCATCGTGTAGCCGCACGGAAAGACGACGTTGGCCACGTCGCCCTGCCGCTCGTACGGCTCTTCGGGGCCGAAGATCCAGCTGTCGCTGCGCAGCAGGCACCGCTCGGGCGTGTTCAGGTCGAACAGCGCCAGGCCGAGCCGGTAGAGCGCTCCGCTGGCCGTCTGCCGCACGCCGTGGTAAATGACGAGCCAGCCGCGCTCGGTCTCGATCGGCGGCGGCGAGAGCCCGATCTTGTTGGCGTCCCACCAGGCGCCTTCGCGGGCGCGCAGGATCAGCTTGTGGCTGCCCCAGTGGCGCAGGTCGGGCGAGTAGGAGATCCACATGTGGGCGCCGCGCCAGGTGGTCACCGGGCGGTGGATCAGCGCCCAGTGGCCGCCGATGCGCCTCGGCAGCAGCGCCGCGTCCTTGTCCTCGGGCGGCATGATGACGCCGTAGCGCTCGAAGTGGCGGAAATCCTCGGTGAGCGCCAGCGAGACGCCCGGGCCGCCCTTGGAATAAGACGTGTAGGCGATGGCGTACTTGTTGAGCTCCGGCACGAAGGTGATCCGCGGGTCTTCAATGCCCCAGATCTCTTCGGGGTGATTCGCCGGGTCGGGCCGCATCGTCGGCTCCGGGTCGATCTCCCAGCCGGTGATGCCGTCGCGCGAGCGGGCGGCGCACAGGTGGGAGATGCCGCTGCGGTCCTCGACGCGGCACAACAGCAGCGTCGTGCCGTCGGGCAGCAGCGTGGCGCCGGCGTTGAAGACGCTGTTGACCGGATAGGGCCAGTCTTCGGCCCGCAGGATCGGGTTGTGACGATAACGGTGGAACAGGATCTCGTGCTTGTTGTTCAGCTCGATGGTCATGGCTCGATCTGAAATCGTCAGTTCCCGATGAGGTCGCCTGCCTGGTGCATTTCCTCCAGGGCGAAGTGAAAACTCAACGTGGACTCGGCGCCTTCGTTCAAATTGACGCGGTCCGGGTGCAGGCCGTCCCGGCAGCCGCCGGTGGCGGCGTCATAGAGCGGCAAGCCGAGGTCGTTGCGGCCGAGGAACCAGTCGAAGGCGCGGCGCGCTTCGGCGCGCCATTTCTCATCGCCGGTGGCGCGCCAGGCATCCAGGCATGCCGAGACCATGCAGTGTGCTTCCACCGGCTGCTGGTCGAAGCGCGCCCGCTCCTGGCCGCGACGCCAGAAACCGTTGGATCCGATGGGCACCAGGTGGCCGGCTTCGTCGGTCTGCACGCGGACCAGCCACTCGAGCGACTCGAGTCCCGCGTCCAGCCAGTCCTTTCGGTCGAGGCTTCGCCCGGTGACGATCAGCGCCTGGCTCAGCCGGGCATTGCAGTAGGCGAGGATGTCCTCGAACCACAGCCAGTCCGGCGTCCTGACGGCTTCGTAGAGCCGCATCAGCCTTGCGGCCAGTTCCTCGCGCAGCGCCTGCGCCGCGCGGTCGCCCGGGAAGCGCCGGAGATATTCGTTGAGTCCCAGCAGCACATACGCCCACGCACGGGGGCTTGTGAACTTTTCCACGGCATGCAGCGCGGGCTCCAGCAACTGGCCGGCGGCGCCCCGAAGTCCCTCGCGGCGGCTTGAGCCGAGCACGACGCCCAGCGCCCACACCGCACGCCCGTGACAGTCTTCCGAGCCCACCTCGTCCAGCCAGCGGTGCTCGAAGCTCATCCGGTTGTGGAAACGGCCTGACTCGCGGTTGAAGGCGTGGTGCAGGAAGCTGAGGTAGCGCGGGGCGTAGGGCCACTCCGTGCCGCGCCGTTCCAGCAGCACGCTGAGAATGAGCGCCCGCGCGTTGTCGTCCGTCGTGTAGCCTTCCGCATAATTGGGAACCGTGTGAATGGCGTGCTGGAAGATGCCCGCCGGGCCGGTCAGCGTCCGCAGATGCGCATGGTTGGGCGCCGGCAGCTCCACGGCCCGCTGCCGCAGTGTCACCGCCGTAAAGGCCGGCCGCGGCCTGCGGCTGCGGTCTTCCCGCGCGCGCTCGAACGTGCGCAGGTACATGGCCGCAACGTTGGGCCAGATCATGTCGCGGCAGGCCAGATAGGCCCGTTTCCGCATCGCGTGCCGCTCGGCCTCGTTGTCCAGCAGCCGCAAGACCGCCGCGGCGGTCGCGTGCGGGTCGGCAAAGGGCACCAGCACGCCGCGGCCGTCGGCCAGCAGCTCCTCGGCGTGCCAGTAGGGCGTTGAGATCACCGCCTTGCCCGCGCCCGCCGAGTAGGCGAGGGTGCCCGAAGTGATCTGCGCCGGGTTGAGATACGGGGTGATGTAGATGTCGGCCGCGCCGATGAAATCCAGCAGCTCTTCCTGGCTGACAAAGCGGTTGTGGAAGACGACGTTGTCCTCGACGCCAAGTTGCCGCGCCAGCCGCTCGAGCGAGTAGCGGTAGCTCTCCCCCTGATGCAGGCGGACGTGCGGATGCGTTGCGCCCAGCACGACGTAGACGACGTTGGGATACCGGCTGAGCACCTCCGGCAGCGCACGGATGACGTATTCAATGCCCTTGTTCGGCGAAAGCAGGCCGAACGTCAGCAGCACCGTCCGGCCCTGAAGCCCGAACTGGTCCTTGTAAAAGTTCGGATCAACGAAGGGCATATCCGGAATTCCGTGCGGAATCAGGTCGATCTTTTCCTCCGGAATGCCGTAAATATCGCGGGCGAATTCCACGCCGCGCCGCGTCATGACCACGATCCGGTCCGAGAGCTTCGCAATCTCCTCAAGAACCCGCCGCTGATTTTCGTCCGGCTCTTTCAGCACCGTATGCAGCGTGGTCACTACCGGCATGCGCAGCTCGCGCAGCATGGCCAGGATGTGGCTGCCCGCCGGTCCGCCGAAAATGCCGTACTCGTGCTGCACGCAGACGAGGTCGACGTTGTTGATGTTCAGGAAGTCAGTCGCGCAAAGATAGGACGCGATCTCGTTCTGCTCCAGCTCGAAGCGCACCCGCTGCGGATAGTCGTAGCCTTCGGGGCGGTCGTTCACCGGGATGGCGATCACCGCCAGCTCGGGCGCCACGCCGGCCAGCGCTTCGCAAAGGTGCGTGGTGAAGGTGGCAATGCCGCATTGCCGGGGCAGATAGTTGCCCACCACCGCAATCTTGCGCAGGGTCACGGAAGCCGGCGGCAGCGCCGGTGCGGAAAGGCTCTGAACGGCGGTAGACATCCCGGGGACACTCCTCTCATTTCGATGGCCTGATCATGGGGGCGCGAGGATGCGCTCTCCGGGCGCGCAGAGGCCGCAGGCCGCCTCTCGCCGGCGGCCCGCATGGCGACAAAAGGCGCACACGCACCCCCCTCAGGCGCCAGTCAGATCGGAAAAGGGGCGGTGGAACGCGGAAAGAAGATGGATTTGAGGCGCGATCCGCCGCCGGAAATCAGCGCCTTCAATCCTTGAATATCATCTTGATATTCGAATTGTCAAGACCGCTGATGATGCGGGAATCAGCCGTAGGGATTCAGGCTCTCGGCCGCTCGATTTATCCGCGCTTTCTTTCCAGCAGGTGCGCGCACTTCTCCAGCCGCGACTCGCCGGCGCCGTCGTTGACCGCGAACCGGGCGTCGGCCCAGTAGCCGCGCCGCATCCGCCCGTCCCACAGGGAGGCAGACCCGTAGAGCCCGTCCTTGCGAAGGGCGTAGAAATTGATGTCAAAGCGGTCCAACACCTTCGTGTTATTGCGGAAATTCCGGGCGATGCGCCGCAGCGCCTCGAGACAGGCCTCCGTTGGAGTCCTGCCCTGCCGCATCAACTCGACGATGGTGTGTGCTCCGACGATCCGGATGTTCTCCTCGCCGCGGCCGGTGGAGCCGGCGGCGCCGACGTCCTGGTCGACATAGAGCCCGGCGCCGATGATGGGCGAGTCGCCCACCCGGCCGGGGATCTTCCAGGCGAGGCCGCTCGTGGTGGTAACGCCGCTGATTTCGCCCCTCGCGTTCAGCGCCAGGCAGTTGATGGTTCCGGTGGGCGGGTTGGCGGCGACGTCCAGCGCCCAGGCGATGAGCTCGTCGCTGGCGCCTGGAAACTGCCGCTTCAGACGTTCGGCGGCCGCGAGCAGGGCCGGAGAGTCGAGCCCGTCGGTCCAGTTGTTGTTGCCTTCGGCGTCGCGCAGGGACTGCTTCCAGGCGATCCAGGCCATGCGGGCCCGTTCGGTGAGCAGGTTCGTCTCCTCAAATCCCCAGGCTCGGGCGAAGCGCAGCGCGCCCTCGCCGACCAGCATGATGTGATCGGTCTGCTCCATGACGAGCTTGGCCAGGCGCGCCACGTTCTTGATGTTGCGCACCGCCGCCACGGCGCCGGCGCGCCGCGTGGGGCCATGCATGACGCTGGCATCCAGCTCGACGACGCCCTCTTCGTTCGGCAGGCCGCCGTAGCCGACGCTCGTGTCGTTCGGGTCGTCCTCAACCAGGGTGACGCCGGCCACCACCGCCTCCAGCGTGTCGCCGCCCGCCTTGAGGATCTCCATCGCCTTCGCGCAGGCCTTCAGGCCGTTGGCGCTGGAAATCACGAGGTTTTTCGGGCCTCCGGGCGCCTCCTGCGCTGCCCGGGCCGCCAGCGGCCAGGCCGCGTTTGCCATGAGCCAGTCTCTTCTCCGCATTTTTCTCCGGTCCTCGCTGTTCGCTACACTGAGTGATTGATGATTTCGCGGCTGCTGGTGCTGACCGCGTCGGCTTCCTTATTCTGGGCCCTTGGACAGGCACGGCGCAAGCCGGAGGCGCCCCGCTTTGAGGTGGTCGAGTTCAGGGCGCAGCGCAATGAGGACCGCATCTGGATCGACGGCCGCGTGCGCAACAAGGGTGACGTGGCGGTGCGCTTCCCGGTGCTCGTCTTTCAGTTCCTCTCTTCGGACAACCGGGTGGTCTCGACGCGGCGCACGGACCTCGAGCCCGAAGAGCTCGGGCCCGGCGACGAAGCCTCGTTCATGCTTCAGTCGCTGCCGCCGGCGCGCGCCGTCTCGATCCGGCTGGAGATGTATGACCGCACGCAGCGCTGGTATCCGCTCGACCGCGGCGGGCCATACCCGATCGAATGACTCGCGTGAAAGGACCGTTGGATGGTTGAAGTGATCCACCCGGCGCGGCGTCTGCACGGCAGCCTGCGCCTCCCCGGCGACAAGTCCATTTCCCACCGCTATGCGATGATCGCCTCGGTGGCCCAGGGCGTGACGGCGATTCGCAACTACTCGTCCGGCGCCGACTGCCATTCGACGCTTGCCTGCCTGCGCGGGCTGGGCATCGGAGTGGAGGTTCAGGGAGACGAGGTCCGCATTCACGGGCGCGGCCTGCACGGCTACCGGCCGCCGCACGAGCCGCTGGACGCCGGCAACAGCGGGTCCACCATCCGCATGTTGAGCGGACTGCTGGCCGGGCAGCCTTTTGAGACCCGGATCGGCGGCGACGAAAGCCTGTCGCGCCGCCCGATGCAGCGCATCATCGAGCCGCTGCGGCGGATGGGCGCTTCCATCGAGGCCCGCGAAGGGAAATATCCGCCGTTGACAATTCATGGCGGCGCGCTTCAGCCCATCGAGTACGAAACATCCGTGCCCAGCGCCCAGGTGAAGAGCTGCGTCCTGCTGGCTGGCCTGATGGTCGAGGGCGTCACCACGGTGCGCGAGCCGGCGCGCACGCGCGACCACACGGAAGTCGCGCTGCGCGAGTTCGGCGCGGTTATCGAAGCGGGCCCCGGATGGGCGCGCGTGAAAGGACCGGCGAGGCTTGAACCGCGCGAGCTCGTCGTGCCCGGCGATCTCAGCTCGGCCGCCTTCTTTCTGGCGGGAGCGGCGATGCTCGAAGATTCCGATCTGATCCTCGACGGCGTCGGGCTGAACCCCACGCGGGCGGCGCTGGTGGACTTCCTTGCCTCGATGGGCGTGCGCATCCAGGTCCTCGACATCGGCATGCGCCACGGCGAGCCGGTGGGCGTGCTGCGGGTCCGCGGATCACGGCTCGCCGGAGGTGTCATCGAAAAAGGCCTGACCGCGGCGCTGATCGACGAGATTCCGGTGCTGGCGGTGCTGGGCGCGGTGAGCGAGGAAGGCCTCACCGTGCGTGATGCCGCCGAGCTCCGCGTCAAGGAGACGGACCGCATCGAGACGGTGGCGGAGAACCTGCGCCGGCTCGGCATCCGCGTCGAAACCGCACCTGACGGCCTGCGCGTCGAAGGCCGCCAGCGCTTCCGCGCCGGAAAGGTCTCAAGCTTTGGCGACCACCGCATCGCCATGGCGTTCGCCATCGCCGCCCTGGCCGCCGACGGACCGGTGGAGATCGAGGGCGCCGAGGCGGCCTCCGTGTCTTTCCCCGAGTTCTGGAGTAAACTGCGAGAGATCGCTGGTTGAGAGGGGGGATGGGGCGTGAGCGATCCGACCGCCCGCGAAGGCGCCGATCTCACGGTTCAGGGGCTCGTCCACGATCTCAACAACGTCTTCGAAACGATCTCCGAAGCGGCGGAACTGCTGGCGTCAGACGAGCGATGGCGCGAGCTGGCCGAGACGCTTGCGCGCTGCGTGGACCGTGGCCGACGCATCGTCGGCGTTTATGCCGACCAGAGCCGCGCCGGCACCGACCTGGGCGAGATCGTCGACCGCGCTGAGACCTTCCTCCGCGACTTCCTCCGCCATCTGGCAGGCACGAAAATCCGCCTTCAGCGGCGCCTCGACGGCCGCCACCGCCTTCCCGGCAACCCGGGCGACTGGGAACGCGTCTTTATGAATCTTCTGCTCAATGCGGCGCAGGCGATGAAGGACCGCGGCGGCGGAATCATCGAAGTCCATTCGCGCGTTGAGGACAACATGCTCGTCATCGAGGTCCTCGACGACGGGCCGGGCATCGACGAGGCCATCCTGCCCCGCATCTTCACCGCCCGTTTCTCGACGCGGTCCAAACATGCCGGCCTCGGGCTCCATATCGTGCGGACGCTCGTGGAGAGCAACGGCGCCACGGTCAGCGCCGCCAACCGCAGCGCGCAGGGCGGCGCCGTCTTTACCATCCGCGCGCCCCTGCCCCAGGAATGACCGCTGCCCCGGAATCTTTGCAATCGCCTGCGGCCGCTGAGCGTCTGAAAAATCGAATGTCCCTGCCACCGTGCGCTGCGCTGCTTCTGGCCCTGCTTGCGGCAGGCGCGTCCGCACAGGCGCTGGATCCGCAGGAAATCGTGCGCCGCAGCGTCGAGCGGGACCGGCTGAACTTCCGCCGGGCGAACGATTACAGTTACGTCCAGCACATCGAGCAGCGGGAACTCGACAGCCAGGGCCGCGTGAAGAAGACTGAATCCCGCACCTATGATGTGATCGTCCTCGACGGCGAGCCCTATGAAAAACTGATTGCCCGCGACGGCCGCCCGCTCGGCGAAGCCGAAGCGCGGCGCGAACAGGAGAAGCTGGACCGCGAACTGGCGCGCCGGCGCAGCCAGGATCCCGAAGCGCGCGCCCGCCGCCGCACGGAGGCCGAAAAGCGGCGGCAGCAGGGCCGCGAGTTTGCCCTCGAGATCCCTGATGCGTTCACCTTCCGCCTGGCCGGCGAGGAGCGGATCGAGGGCCGCCCCGTCTGGATCATCGAGGCCGAGCCGAAGCCCGGCTACCGCGGCCGGGCGAAGCGCGCGGACCTGCTGACGAAATTCCGCGGCCGGCTGTGGATCGACCAGGAAGACTACCAGTGGGTGCGCGTCGAGGCCGAAACCATTGCCCCGGTCCGCTTCGGCTGGATCCTGGCCCGGCTTGACCCGGGCGCGAAAATGGTCTTTGAGCAGCGCCGGGTCCAGGGAGAAGTCTGGCTGCCCTCGCACGCGCACATGCAGCTCAGCGCCCGGCTGGCGCTGGTGAAGAAGCTGCGCGGCGAAGTGGAAGTGTTCTGGCGCGATTACCGCAAATTCCAGGTCGATTCGCGCATCACCGACGTGATCGAGAATCCGGCCGCTCCGATCCCGTGAGAAGACCCGGCAAACAGCACGAAAAAAGCGGAGGTTGCTCCGCCTCCGCTTTTTCCCGCTTACTGCAATGGGAAGGGCTCACATGTTCTCGATAATGGCCTGGCCAAACTCGCTCGTCTTCAGTTTGGTGGCGCCCTCCATCTGCCGGTGCAGGTCGTAGGTCACCCGCTTTTGCCGGATCGTTTCGGTGATGCCCTTTTCAATCAGCCGGGCGGCTTCCTTCCAGCCGATGAACTCGAACATCATCACGCCGGAAAGGATGACGCTGGAAGGATTCACGACGTCCTGGCCAGCGTACTTCGGCGCCGTGCCATGGGTGGCCTCAAACACGCCATGCTCGTCGCCGATGTTGGCGCCGGGCGCCATTCCCAGCCCGCCCACCTGCGCCGCCGCCGCGTCGGACAGATAATCGCCGTTCAGGTTGGGCGTTGCCAGCACGTCGTATTCGTCCGGACGGAGCAGCAGTTGCTGGAACATCGAGTCCGCAATGCGATCCTTGATGATCACCTTGCCTTCCGGCGGATTGGCGCCGGCTTCGGCCTCGGTGATCACCTGGCCGGCGAATTCGTCCCGCGCCACTTCGTAGCCCCAGTCGCGGAAGGCGCCTTCGGTGAACTTCATGATGTTGCCCTTGTGGACCAGCGTGACGCTTTTCCGTCCGTTCTCGATCGCGTAGCGGATGGCGCGCCGCACCAGGCGCTTGGATCCTTCCACGCTGATCGGCTTGACGCCGATGCCTGAATCCGGCCGGACCTTCACGCCCATTTCTCTGGTGAGAAATTCGATGACTTTTGCTGCTTCAGGTGTCCCCTGTTTCCATTCGATGCCGGCATAAACGTCTTCGGTATTTTCGCGGAAAATGACGATATCGAGCAGCTCCGGCCGCTTCATCGGTGACGGCACGCCGGGGTAATATTTCACCGGACGCAGGCAGACATACAGGTTCAGAAGCTGCCGCAGGCTCACGTTCAGGCTGCGGATGCCGCCGCCGACCGGCGTCGTCAGCGGTCCCTTGATGGCGACCCGGAAGCGCTGGATCGCCTTCAGCGTGTCTTCCGGCAACCAGGTATTGAATTTCTGGAAGGCTTTCTCTCCGGCGAAGACTTCGTACCAGACAACCCGCTTCTTTCCCCCGTAGGCCTTTTCCACGGCGGCGTCGAAGACCGCCTTTGCGGCGCGCCAGATGTCGGGGCCCGTGCCATCGCCCTCGATGAAGGGGATGATGGGGTTGTCCGGAACGGTAAAGGCGCCCTCCATGAACTCAATGGGCTGCCCCTCTGCCGGCACCGGAATGCCATTATAGGATTCCATTCTGATTCACCTCTAGCTGGTATCGCCGGCAGCCTCCGGGAATCTGCCCAGCCTGGCGGCCGGCTTCTTGCAGTATATCTCCCGGAGAATCGGATCGAATCGTCTGCCTGGGCCTTGCGTCCGGCGCCGTGCGGTGATACACGGGATTTGGGGCTTGCGATCCCCGGTGGTCCGACACGTTCGCCGCCCGCCGGCCGGCGGGTGGCAGGCGAGGGCTCGCCGGCGGGCCGGCGCACCGAGGGCGCCGGACGGCCGGCACAACCGGTTCATGCTGGAGTTGCAGTCATGGAGAATCAGGACACTCTTACGATCATCGACAACCGCACTGGCAAGTCCTACACCATCCCCTTTGTCGACGGCTGCATCCGCACCATGGATCTCCGCCAGATCAAGAAGGACGAGCAGGACTTCGGCGTGATGGGCTACGACCCGGCGTTCATGAACACCGCTTCCTGCCGCAGCGCCATCACGTTCATCGACGGAGACAGGGGCATCCTCCGCTACCGGGGCTATCCCATTGAAGAGCTGGCCGAGCGCTGCACCTTCCTTGAGGTGGCCTGGCTGCTGCTCAATGGCGAACTGCCCACACCCGAGGAACTGAAGCAGTGGGAGGACGAAATCAAGCACCACACGATGCTTCACGAGACCACCAAGAAGTTCCTCGAAGGCTTCCGCTACGACGCGCACCCCATGGCCATGTTCATCAGCACCGTGGCCGCGCTGTCCACCGTCTACAAGGACGCGCACGACATCTTCAACAAGGACGTGCGCCGGCTGCAAATGAAGCGCCTGATCGCCAAGGTGCCCACCATCGCTGCCTACTGCTACCGTCACAGCCTCGGCTATCCGTACGTCTATCCGGACAACGACCTCAGCTATACCGAGAATTTCATGAACATGCTGTGGAAGATGGCCGAGCCCAAGTACCACGCCAACCCGGTGCTGGCCCGCGCGCTCGACATCCTCTTCATCCTCCACGCCGACCACGAGCAGAATTGCAGCGCCAATGTGATGCGCAGCGTGGGCAGTTCGCACGCCGATCCTTACGTCGCCCTGGCCGCCGCGGCGGCCGCGCTGTCCGGCCCACTTCATGGCGGCGCCAATGAGGCCGTGCTCCGCATGCTCGACGAGATTGGCTCCAAGGACAAGGTGCCGGCCTACATCGAGCGCGTCAAGAAGGGCGAAGTGAAGCTGATGGGGTTCGGTCACCGGATCTACAAGAACTACGATCCGCGCGCCCGCATCATCAAGTGGACGGCGGACCGTGTCTTCGAGGTCACCGGGCGCAATCCGAAGCTCGACATTGCGCTCGAGCTCGAGCGCATCGCCCTTGAGGACGAGTACTTCATCAAGCGCAAGCTCTACCCCAACGTCGACTTCTACTCCGGCATCATCTACCAGGCCATGGGCTTCAAACCGGAGATGTTCACCGTGCTGTTCGCCATCCCACGGACCGTCGGCTGGCTGGCGCAGTGGGAGGAGATGTTGCTCGATCCGGAGCAGAAGATCGCCCGTCCGCGCCAGATCTACATCGGACACGGCGAGCGCCACGTGCCGGAGAAGACGGCCAGCGCTTTGCTCGCGGCGAGCGCCTGACAGCGACGTTCATTCTGCTGCCGGCGGCCGCCCGGCCCCGTGGGGCCAGCGGCCCCCTTCTCTTCTGCCACCCGCTGGAAGGCGCGGCGAATCCCGGAGCAGGCTGATCTTCGTCCCCGAGACGGCTGCTGCTGTCGGCAAAAACCACGTGTGCGAAAGGCGATGCCCGCCGGCCACAGCGCGGCCCGATGCTGCGAACCTCAAAAGCTGAAGGCGAAGCCGAAGGTGGTGTTCACCCAGCGCTCGCGCGTGAAAATGGCCGGGTTCGTTCCGATGGGCGGCCCCGATGTCTCGGCCCGGTATACGCGCGTCGTCACCGTCAGCCGCACCGACTGCGACGTGTTCAGCGCGATGCCCGTCCCCAGCAGCGCAAAGTAGCCCCAGCCGTCGCGGGACACGCAGTCGGGACATTCAAAGCGCACCCACTGGCTTGGTTGACGGAGACTCTCCGCCGTCCTCACATACGAGCCGCCGCCGCCTCCGTAGAACTCCACGCGGCCCCCGGCCAGCGGCGCCACCACGCGCGCGCCCAGCGGCAGATACGTCTGGAAATCGCGAATCCGAAGGTAGCCTGCCGCCGGGTTGTAGATGTAATCTTTCACCCGCGCTGCATTGTAGGCACCCTCATATCCAAGGTCGATCTGGAAATATTTCAGCGGACGGTACCCATAGCCGAAATTCCAGAGAAAGGCGCTCTGATAAAACGTCGTCAGATCCATGCCGGGCACCGCGAAGCCGAGTCCCGTATAAATGTGATGGCGGGGGTGCCATCCCTTGCCCCACTGCCCCGAAGCGCCCGGCATGGCCAGAGTCAGTGCGGAAAGCAAAATCAGCGCGCGCCGCATACGTCCCTCAGGACGAAGACGTCCTGTCATCAGTTTCCTGCGGTTTCAGTCCTCGATGGTGATTGTCGGCGACTTCCGCTCGAGCGACTCCACCCGCTCCATCACGCGCCGGGCGATCTCATAAAACGGCGCCGCGTGCGGATCCTCGGGCCCGGCCAGCGCCACCGGCCGGCCGGTGTCTCCACCCAGCCGGACCTGCGGATTCAGCGGCAGCTCGCCCAGAAACGGCACGCCCATCGCTTCGGCCGTCCGCCGCCCGCCCCCCTGCCCGAAGACGTCGAGCTTCTGGCCCGTCTCCGGAACCAGCAGATAGCTCATATTCTCGATGATGCCCAGCAGCTCCACCTTCACCTGCTGGAACATCAGCACCGCCTTGCGCCCGTCTTCCAGCGCCACCTCGGAAGGCGTTGACACGACAATCGCTCCGGTAATGGGAACCGTCTGGATCAGGCTGAGGGCCACGTCGCCCGTGCCCGGCGGCAGGTCCACCAGCAGGTAGTCCAGCTCGCCCCAGTCCACCTGGCGGATGAAGGACTGCATCACGCTGTGCAGCATCGGGCCACGCCAGATCAGCGGCTTGTCTCCGGGGTTGAGGAATCCCATCGACATCAGCCGGATGCCATGCTGCTCGAGCGGCTGAATGCGGTTCCCGATCGCGTAAGGCGCCTCGCAGATGCCCATCATCAACGGCACGTTCGGCCCATAGACATCGGCATCCAGCAGTCCTGTTTTCTGGCCCTGCTTCGCCAGCGCGATCGCCAGGTTGACGGCCACGGTCGTCTTGCCCACGCCGCCCTTGCCGGACCCGATCGCGATCAGGTTCCTGACGCCTTCAATCGGCTGCCTTGGCGGTTCTGCATGTGGAGGTGCGCCCATATGTCCAGTCTACCGTTTCATTACAGTGTCCCAGAGCTCGCCCGCATGGCGCAGCACGTGGCCGCGGTCGGCCTCCAGCAGGAAGCGGCGGCGGACCAGCTCTTCCGCGGCCGCTTCCACGCGCCGCAGGTACTCCTCTTTGTTCCGATACCGCCGCAGGATCTCGGATGCATCGAATGCGAAAAACGAGCCCGCCGTGCCGCCGATCTGCTCCGGGGCGCCGGTCTTCGGATGCCGCAGGTTCCATCCGGTGAATGTCCCCAGCGGCACGGCGACCACCGGCAGCCGGATGCCGCCCAGGTCGATGCCGTCCTCGTCCACCTGCGGCAGCAGCACCGGGAACTTCCGAACAATCCGTGGCGGCTCCAGCGTGATGACGCCCTTCGAGGCGAACTCGCCGCCGAAGTCCAGATCGAAGGCCTGTTTCGGATAGCGGGGCAGCGGCGCGCGCACCGTTTTCGGCCAGCGGATCCGCTCGCGCCCGACGAGTTGCCCTTCGGTGATCGCCGGGTATTGCGAGGGCGGCGGCGCCGAGCCATCTTTCACCCACGCATGCAGCGCCGCAAGAATCGCACGAAAGAACGGTCGCGTGTCGTTCGGATTGGAAGGGTACTGAAGCAGGGAGTCCTGCGCGGGCAGCCGGCCCGGGCCGTGCTGGGAACCGGAGAGCACATACAGCCGCGTGTTCGGGTGCAGCGGCACGTCCATTCTGCCGCGGATGTCGGTGTGAACGAGCGCGGCGCAGCGGTTCCAGTATTCCCAACTGCCGTTCGTGAGCACGAGCCGGGGGATGTGCTCCGGCCGCAACCGGCTGAGCAGCCCCTCCTCCCCGCCTCCGGAGGGCGAAGGTTGTGGCGTGTCCGAGAACGGAAACAGGTCCGTGGGGTACAGCGTGTTCCACCAGGCCCAGCCGTCGCGCGATGGCTGCGCGAAGCGGTGATTGAGGAACACGCGGCCCGCTCCGGCCACATCGGCCCAGACGCCGTCGAAGACGATCCGCCCGTCCTCGTCCCCGTTCATCCCTTCATGCAGAAAGGACCGCAAAAACCGCCCGCTCTGCGAGATGCCGAAGCCGATGGCCCGCGTCACACGCGGCGACGGCTGCGGGAAAGCGCCCTGCTGCGGCGGATGTTTCAGCCAGGCCACCGCGTCGCGCACGGCGGCCAGTCCGGCGCTGGAAAGCTTTGGATCGGCGGCCGTGTAAACCAGCTCGTAGAGCCGCCCCGGCTCAAACCCGGCGCTCATTTCGATGGCCGTGCGGTCTGCGGTGAACTTCCATTGCGACTCGGGGATCCGCGTGCGGCGGCCGGTCACCGAATCGCGAACGGTCAGCACGGCCGGTCTCTCCAGCGCCGGATACGCGATGTGGTTGCGATCGGCCAGTGGCATGCGCGTACTGCGCTGCTCGGGAAGAAACTCCGCGCGGACCACGCCCTCGACGCCGCGGATCACCGGCACATGAGCCCGCAGTAGGCGCGGATCACCGGCTGGCACGTCCCATTGCCAGCCGATCCAGGCCAGCGTGTAGCCCTGGTCGAGCAGCCAGCCGTCGCCGAACTCCTCAGCGCTCTGCGGATCGAGCGAGCCGCGGGCGTAGCAGAAGCGGGCCAGCATCGCCTTGCCGCCGCGGTTCGGAATCTCGACGAGCAGCGTCCCGTTGGAGCGCGCCGGATCGGCGGGCTGCAAGAGATACAGGTCGGCGGAAAATTCCACCAGACCCTGCGCGTTCTTTGGCGCGAGGTTCAGGTCGGCCAGCCGCTGGTTTTCCGCACGTCCGGGGTCCAGCGCAAAATGGGCCCTCGCGACGACACGCTCATAGGGACCGGCGGCGAAAGCCTTCCCGCCGAGCACCGGACTGCGCGCGAGCACCTCGATGCGCACCACGCGCGCCGGGGCCGGCGCAAGCGTCAGCGCAAAGAGAACCAGCCAACACAGGCAACGTACCATGCCCCTGATTGTACTCACCGGCAGGATGCGACCCGGCGGGGCAAGGCGCCGACGGTCCGGTAGCCGCCGGACGCCATGTGCCCCGGAGGGCCCTTCGCTTCAGCGCCGAGCAGGGCTCCGGAGCGTTGATGGACCGCGACTGCCTACTCTTCTTTTCGGGACTCCGGCGCTTTTTTCGGCGCGGCCTTTTGCCCGCCGGACAGGGCGCCGGCCACCTCCGGGATCCCGGCCAGCCCGCCGAGCCTGGCCAGCGCTGCCAGGTCGCCGATGCCGTCGATGTGTACGAACGTCAGCTCCTTGGGCTCCGCCGCGATGATCAACAGCCCGTCGGCCTTGCCGTCAGCGCCCTTGCGGATGAGGATCTCGGTGAACTCTCCTTTTTCCCGCACGCTGACAATCGGGCTCCAGCTTCCGCCGCTCTTGATCTTTTCGCCGAGGGCGCGGACCTGCGCCAGGTCGTACTGGCCCGGAGCGTCGAATTCAAAGCTACGCACCATGATCCCCTTGAGCGTTTTCGCCAGCTCTGCCAGGTCCTTGCCCTCCTGCTTCTGCATGCCGGCCAGCAGCGAGAGTTGTTCCGGCCCCAGGTTGACGATGGCGGATTCTTTTGCTTTCTCCGCCAGCCTGTCGAAGAGGCTGTAGTCGATCTGCTGTGCATAGAGCGGCAGCAATGCCGCCGCCAGAACGGTCAATCTTGCCATGATGCCTCCTGTAACTGGATCTGTTGCACGCCGATGGACTTCAGCCGCCCCTCTGTCCTGGCGAGCGTCCGCGCGGTCAGCCGGAGGGCGAGCTCAAGCTGCTGGCGAACCTGCTCGGCCTGCTGTGCCCGCAGCCGTTGTTCCTGCCACCGCATCCAGCCGAGCGATCCGCCCACGGCGATGAGCAGCCCCGCCGCCACGGCCGCCCATGCGGGCCACGGCCGGGCCGCCCTCGGCCGGAGGCGCCGGAGGATCTTCTGCTCAAGCCCCGCCGGCGGATCCACGCGGCGGAACGTTTCCCGCAACTGCTGTTCCAATTGCTCCATCCCGCTCATCGGGCTGCCTCCCTCGGCGCCGGCCGGCGCCGCACCATCTTTGCCCGCAGCAGATCCAGCGCCCGGTGCAGGCGGCTCTTGACCGTCTGCACAGGAATGTCCAGGACTCTGGCGATTTCGGCCAGCTCCATTTCTTCCTGATACCGCAGCAGAATCATCATTCGCGCCGGCGCGGGCAACGAGGCCACCATCTGCCGCAGGCGGCTGCGCAGCAGCGGATCCTGGGCGTCGCCTCCCATGCCGGGTTCCGGCACTTCTTCCAGCGACGGTCCGCGGCGGTAACCGCGGCGGCGGATCTCGTCGATGCAGCGATGGCTGGTCACCCGCGCCAGCCAGTGGCGGATATGTTCCCGGCCCTCAAGCCGGCCCAGGTTCTCGTGCAGCGCCAGGAAGACGTCCTGCGTGATGTCCTCCGCCGCCGCCCGGTCCCGCAGAGCGTGCCAGGCCAGGCTGTAGACCATGCTTTGATGTTCGCGGACGATCTCGGCAAAGTCGGGCGTTGCGTCCATCTGTCAGCTCTTACGAACCAGCACCGCCCGGGTTCCGGGAAATTCCGCAGGAAGGCCGGGCGTGTCAGCGCAGACGGTCGTTGAGCGCCTTGATTGCCTTCGGGTCGAACTTGGGCTTGCGGTCGTAGGTCATCAGCCCGTTCACTTCCTGCTCGACGTCGGTGATCTGCGTGTAGCAGATGCCGATGAAGGGAAGTTTCGCGATGGCCTCATACAGGCCGGCCAGCCGCTTCAGCGCGTCTTCCGGAGTTTTTTCAACGCCTGCATACCCCCACGAGCCTTCCGGCGCCTTCGCATCCGGCGGGATGTAGGCGATGCCGCCGAACTCGCTCAGGTACAGCGGCGCGCCATTGTAGACATGGCCGGCCGCGACATACGGGCGGCCGTTGGGTGGCAGCGCCACGCCGGCCTTCGGCTCCACCTTCGCCCAGCGACCGTACAGGGCCTCGTAGTTGGCCGAATAGTCGTGCACCGCATAGAGGTCGGTCGTGTCCACGTGCTCCCAGCCTTCGTTGTCGATCACCGGGCGCGAGGGATCGAGCGACTTCGTCAGGTGATAGAGCGTCCGCAGGTGCGCCTGCTGGCGGGGATCGCGCAGGTCGGGCACGCCCCAGCTCTCATTCAGGGGCGCCCACATTACCAGCGACGGGTGGTTGATGTCACGCTCCACCGCTTCCGTCCACTCGCGCAGGAAGCGCAGCACGTACTGCTCATCATAAAGGTAAGCGTTGGCCATTTCGCCGCTGACCAGAAAACCCATTCTGTCCGCCCAGTAGAAGAAGCGCGGGTCTTCCACTTTCTGGTGCTTGCGCACGCCGTTAAAGCCCATCTCCTTGGCCATCCGGATGTCGTACTGGATGGCCTCGTCGGAAGGCGGCGTCAGCAGGCTCTCCGGCCAGTAGCCCTGGTCCAGCAGAAATTTCAGATAAATCGGCCGGTGATTCAGGCAGAATCGGCCATTTTCAATGGAGACTTCGCGGAAACCGAAATAGGAATTTACCGTGTCCAGCGTTTTTCCATCTTTCCGGAGCTCGAAAATCACATCGTAAAGGTGCGGCCGCTCGACGCTCCACAGCCGCGGATTCCGCACAAAAGCTGCGGCGTCCACGTACCTGCCGTCTGCCAGTGCGCCCTCGCCGCCGGCCACCGTCTCGTTGCCGGAGCGGACGATGACGCGCAGCGTAAGCCCCGGCTGCGGCCGCGCCACGCGTCCGTGAAACGTCACCATGCCGTCGAGCCGGGGCGCGATCCGCACGGATTCGAGCCAGCTTTCCCCGGCTGCCTCCACCCATACGCTCTGCCAGATGCCCGAGGTGCGCGTGTAGAAGATGCCGCGCGATTTCGGCTCCCAATACTGCTTGCCCCGCGGAATGGAGCGGTCCTCGGGCGGGTCCCACGCGCGCACGACCACGGTGTTCGCGCCCGGACGCAGCAACCCGGTAATGTCGAAACGGAATGGCGTGTTACCCCCCTCGTGCTCGCCCGCCGTCTGCCCGTTCACCCAGACGGTGGCCTTATAGTCCACGGCGCCGAAATGCAGCAGGACGCGGCGTCCTTTCCACGCCGCGGGAACCTCGAACTGCCGCCGGTACCAGACCACCGGATGGAACGACGTGTCGCCGATGCCGCTGCGGCGGCTTTCGAAGGCGAACGGCACGGTGATGGTCCGCGTGAACGGCCTCTCGGTGAGGTGCCAGCCGGCGGCCAGCCCTTCGTCCCGGTCGTCGAAGGCAAACTGCCACGGGCCGTTCAGCGTGAGCCACTCCGGTCGCTGGAACTGCGGCTGCGGATGCTCCGGGCGCGGCGCCGGCTGCGCGGCGAGGTTCATCGTCAGCGTGGGAATAAGAAGGGCCAGGCAGAGGAGACGCATGTCCGTATTTTACGTTCCACGCCGCAGCGGCACGGCGTCCGTGGCAGGCGTGCGGTATCATACGCTTGATAGTTGCATCGACCTGTTATGGCCACGCTGGGCAAGCGGCTGCGCGAAGAACGGGAAAAGCGGGGCCTTAGCATCGACGAGCTTGCCCGGCAGACGCGGATCCACGCCCGCTACTTCGAGGCCATTGAACGCGACGACATCGCCTCCCTGCCTGGCGGGTTCTTCTATCGGAGCTTCCTCCGCCAGTATGCGCGCCTGTTGGGCATTCCGGAAGAGGTTTACCAGCCGGAAATCGAACGGAGCCTCGCCGAAGAAGCCGGCAGGCCTTACACGGTGCCGGAACGTCGCATCGACGTGCCGCCGCTGCCCACGCCGAAAGGCAGCCGGCGCGAAGAGGTGGTGTGGTGGGCCGTGCGCGCCGGCGGCCTCCTGCTGACCGTGGCCGCCTGCACCGGGCTCTACATCGGGTGGGAGAGGTGGAAGCACTCGCAGGCCGTTCCCGCCGCGGCGCAACAACAGGCGCCGACAGCGGCCCAGCCCTCTCCGATGCCCGCTACGGCTCCCGCCGCTCCGGTTCTGTCCCCCCAGCAGACGCAGGAGACGGCTCTGGCCCCTGCCTCCGCCGTCGCGGCGGTGGCGGGCTCGCCGGTCCGCGTCGTCGTCCGCGCCAGCGAACTGACCTGGGTTGGCGTCTGGCAGGGCAGGAAATTCCTCTTCGGTGACCTGATGCGTCCGGGCGAGGTCCGCGGCTTCGGCGGCGACGACGTGCTGCGCTTGAAGATTGGCAATGCCGGCGGCGTCCGCCTGGAGTGGAACGGAAAGGAAATGGCGCCAATCGGGCCTCGCGGCCAGGTGCGCACGATCGAGTTCCGCCGAGACTCCTGGGAGGTCATTCAACCGGGCAGGCCGACGGCCGACGCAGAGGCGCCGCCGGATGGCGCGCAGCCCTGAGCGGACTCCATGGAAGGCAGTCCCCATTACGGGTACCGGCTCATCCTGATGGCGCTTGTCGTCGGCGCCAATGCGTTCCTCGCGGCTTCGGAGATGTCGCTCATTTCGATCCGCCGCAGCCGGCTGAAGCAACTCTGCGAGGAAGGCCACATGGGGGCGCGGGCCGCGGCGGCGCTGCTGGAAAATCCGGAGCGCCTGCTTTCGGTGATCCAGGTAGGAGTGACGCTCACCAGCCTTTGCCTTGGCTGGCTGGGCGAGGAGACGCTTCACGCGCTCTTCCTGCGGCTGTTTCCGGCGGCGATTCCGGCCGCCGCTTTTCCGGCCGTCAGCCTCGTGAGCGTGGGGCTGGCCTTTCTGGTGATGACTTACGTCCACGTGGTCTTCGGCGAGGTGGCCCCGAAAAATTTCGGCATGGCGCGCGCCGAACGGCTGGCCGTGATCGTGGCCCCGGCGCTGCTGGTCTTCTACCGGCTGGTGGAGCCCTTCGTCTGGATCCTGGAACGGTCCTCCGCGGCGGTCAGCCGGCTGCTTGGCGTGAAGGAACAACACCCTGGGGCGCACTCTGCCGAGGAACTGAAATTCGTGCTTCAGGCCAGCTGTTCGGCCGGGCAACTGGGCCGGTTTGAGGCCGAGGCGATGCAGCGGCTTCTGGATCTGCCCGAGTGGAGCGCACGTGAGATCATGGTGCCGCGCAGCCGGATGGCGACCGTCGATGCCGGCGCGGACATCGACGAAGTGCTCCAGAAAGTCAGCGAGACGCGTTACTCGCGGCTGCCGGTCGTCGAAGAAGGCAACGAAAACCCCATCGGATTTGTGCATGTGAAGGACGTGCTGGATTTCTGGGCCCAGCGGCGCCTGTCCAACCTCCGGCGCCGGGCCGTCGAGCCCTTCTCGCTGAGGAGGATTCTCCGCAAGGCGCCCATTCTGCCCGAGTCGCGCCCTCTCCACCTGCTGCTTGAGGATCTCCGCGAGCAACACGCTCATCTGGCGTTCCTTGTGGACGAATTCGGCACCGTCTCCGGCATGGTCTCGCTTGAGGATGTCTTTGAACAGATCTTCGGGGAGATCGAGGACGAGTTCGACCTTCGGCTGGAGTCCTCCTGGCGGGAATCGGAGGCGCTGGAGGTGGACGGAACCATTCCGATCCGGGATCTGGAGACACAGTATGGCATCGAACTGCCGACGGAAGGCGACTACGAGACGTTGGCGGGCTACATCCTCTACCGGCTGGGCCGCATCCCGCGCGAAGGCGAGTGGGTGGAGCATGGCGGGAGGCGCTACACGGTCCTCGCCATGGAGTTCAATCGCGTCGCCCGGGTGCGGATCGAGCCCCTGAAGACTCAGGAAAAGGGCGAAAGCCCGGAGGAGGCGGCGCCGTAGCCCGTTAGTACGGGCTGGGGACCGCCGCGGCGCCGCGGCCCGTCCCGACGATCTTCTCCACTTCACGCCGAAGCGCCCCGGCAGCGCGCTCGAAGATCATTTTGTAAGCGCGGCAGAAGTAGTCGAGGTCCTCAAACCGGCCTCCGGGCCCGTGACGGAATTTCGGGCAGCCGCCGTGGCAGATGGCCTGATATTCGCAGACGCGGCATTCTTCATGAGGCAGGGATTTTTTCGAGGCGAACGAATGACGGCGCTGGCGGCGCGCGATTTCGGCGAAGGAATCCAGCATCAGGTTGCCCAGCTTCCAGCCTGATTCCACGAAAAAGTCGCAGGGGTAGACATCGCCGTTGTACTCCACCACAACGTAACTGTCGCACACCTCGTGCATCGTGCACGAGCCCGGCTTCATCCCGGCGAGCGCCTCGGCCAGATTGTCAAAAAAGCGGATGCGCACGCGCCTGCGGTCCGGCCACCACGTATCAAACAGCTCGCAGAGGAAGCGTCCGTATTGCTCCGGCGTGATGGTGAAGGGCATCGGCGTTCCGTCCGGATGAAACTCCGCCAGCGGAATGAATTGCAGATGATCGGCGCCAATGGAGCGGAAAAACCGGTACAACTCATGCGGTTTTTCCACGTTGGCCCGGGAAAGAACGCAGAGAATGTTGAATTCCGCACCGTGTTTTTGCATGCACTTCACCGCTTCCATCACCCTGCGCCAGGTGGAATGGCCCGCGCGGTTGACACGGTAGCGGTCATGGACATCTTCCGGTCCGTCCAGAGAAATGCCGGTCAGGAACTGATAATGGCGGAGGAATTCGCACCAGGCATCATCGAGCAGGATGCCATTTGTCTGGAGGGAATTGGAAATGGTCTGTCCAGGACGGCCGTATTTCTGCTGTAATTCCACCAATTTTTCGAAAAATGCCAGTCCGGCCAGCGTCGGCTCTCCTCCCTGGAATGCAAAAACCGACAGCGGGTAGGAGTAGAAGAGAAATCCGTCCACCAGGCGCTCCAGGACCTCGGCCGGCATGATCCGCGACGGCAGGTCCCGGTAAGGATCGGCTGCGCGGTCGAGGTAAAAGCAGTATTCGCAGTCGAGGTTGCAGACGGCGGACGCCGGCTTGACGAGAACCGACCCGATGCGCGGCGCCGGGCCGGGCATCGACGTCAGCGGATAGTCATGGCCCAGGATGGGAAAGGGATTCCCGGCCGGCATACACGGAGTTTAGCATCTGCCGGCCGCTCAGATGCCCATGATCTGATAGCCCGAATCGACGTACAGAATGTTGCCGGTGACGCCGCGGCCGAGGTGGGATGCCAGGAACACGGCCGCATCCGCCACTTCCTCAGGATCGGTGGGGCGGCGCAGCGGAGCTTTTTCGGCCACCGTTTCCAGGATTTTCGAAAAGTCCTTGATGCCACGCGCCGACGCGGTCTTGATGGGGCCGGCGCTGATGGCATTCACCCGGATCTGCTGGGGGCCGAGCTCGCTGGCAAGGTAGCGGACGCTGGCTTCCAGCGCCGCCTTGGCGACGCCCATGACGTTATAGTTAGGCAGCACGCGCTGGCTGCCCAGGTAAGTGAGCGTCGTAATGGATCCGCCCTGCCGCATCACCGGCGCCACCGCCCGTGCCACCGCGACCAGGGAATAGCAACTGATCTCCTGCGCGAGCAGAAAACCTGCCCGCGAGGTCATGTAGAACGGCCGCGCCAGATCTTCCTTGTTGGCGAATGCGATCGAATGGACGACCGCGTGCAGGTCGTCGCCTTCGGCGCGGAGCATCTCGGCCAGCCGTTCGATGTCGGCTTCCTGAGTGACGTCGCATGAGATCATGCGTGAAGCGCCGAGCTCGCGCGCCAGTTCTTCCACCGTCTCCTGTTGACGGTCGCCCTGATAGGTCAGGATCAGTTGGGCGCCCTCACGGCGGAAGGCGCGGGCGATTGCATAGGCGAGCGACCAGCGGTTGGCGAGCCCCAGTATCAGCGAAGTCCTGTCTCTCAGCAGTTGCGGCATGAATTCACCATTGTAGCCCGCCGGCCGCAGGCGCTTCGCGCAAAGCCGTCCTCTGTCAGGACTTGGCGGCTTTCCGGACCGGGCACTCGTCGGCTAAGCCCGCGCGCCGTCGGTGGCCTCTGGCGGCGAGCCTTCCTGCCAGACCCGGGGTTGCGGGCCGGAAGCAGCAGCGCCGCTTCCGTCGAACACAATCGATGGATCCACAGCCACGGGGACGCTACCGCGCCAGAGCTGGACGCCATCGGCCCCGCGTTCTGGCCAGCCGCAGGCGTCAGCAACAAATCTCTCCAGGCCGCTCGCAGGCTCACATCCTGAGCCCCCTGTCCGGCCAAAATGGGGCCATCCCATGCAGAAAGGATCCGAAACGACTGGTATTCACCTTGAGGCCCGGCAGGCCGCTTACCTCCGGGCCTTCGCCAGTGTTGCTTTGGAACTGCGTTTCGTCCGGGAGCACATCAACGACGAGGCGCAGGAAGTGATCGGCGTTGCTCTCACGGAGATTGGACGGCAACTGGCCAGACTCCAGTACCCGGAAGGGCTCCTGTGGGAGGACATGTTCGGCCTCCTGTTTCTCCCATCGGCCTTCAATCTTCTCGACCAGGAGGAACAGTTGCGCTCCACCTTCACCACGCTTCATTAACAGGCTGTCCGGCGCGGAGCCACGGTCTTGGAGACGTGGGACCGCCAGCAGCCCGCCAGGTTCGGTGGCGGGCGCGGCCGGGAGTCTTCCGGCCGCCCCTGCTGCCGGACGGTGCGCCTGGCGGCGAGGTGACCGCCGCCGGGCGCGCCGGGTTCACGGCAGCGGAAGGCATCCGAGCCGAGCCGCACCCGCAGTGGAGAGGAGGAAAAATCCCGGATGGTAACACTGAAAGAGTTTGTCGAGGGCTTGCAGTTTGGCGCGCTGGTGGAGCACGGCGGTCTGGCGATGTTGCCGATTCTCCATGCGCCGGGCGATGACGCCGGCGCGGACCCGGCTTACCTCCTGTTGCAGGATGCCGCCACTTCCGGTCTCATCCGGGTGGCAGAGCTCGAGATGGCCACCGTGCCGGAGATCGTGTTTGAAAACCTGTCGGACCGCCCGGTGCTGATGCTTGGCGGCGAAGAGCTGGCCGGGGCACGGCAGAACCGGATCATCAATCTCACCATCCTCGCGCCGCCCCAGGCAAAAATCGTGATTCCCGTCTCGTGCGTGGAAGCGGGGCGCTGGCGCCCGATCAGCCGGGAGTTTACGCCGACTCCCGCACTCGCGTTTCGCAAGCTGCGTGCCCGGACGGTGGCCCAGGTCACCGTGGCCCTGCGCACCGTCGGCAGGGCCAGAACCGATCAGGGGGCCGTTTGGGCGGACGTGGAGGAAAAGCTTGCCACTCTGCGAGTTACATCCCCAACGTCCGCCATGCGCGCAGCGTATGATCGATGTCTGCCGCAGCTCGAAGACTACATCCGCGCCCTGACCTGGCGCCCGGGGCAGATTGGCGCCGTCTTCGCCCTGGACGGTCAGCCAGCAGGGCTCGACCTCTTCGACCACCACAAGACCTGCGCCCGCATCCTCCCCAGGCTGCTTCGCGGCTACGCGCTGGACGCTCTCGAACAACAGATCTCCAGGACCGCACTTCGGGGCGAAAAGCCCGCTCGCTCTTCCAGACCCGGCACCGCCGGTTCCGTGGATGCCATGTTGCGTGCGTGGGCCGCTTCCATTGGGCAGGCGGACACGTTCAGCCGGCCGGCCATCGGCATGGGGCACGACGTCCGCATTGAGAGTGCCGCCGTTGCGGGCGCGGCCCTGTGGGCGGAGGACCGCTACGTCCACCTTTGCGCTTTTCCGGCCGGGGACGGCGGCCGCCAGCGGTCCGGCCTGGGCTTTTTCAGCACTTCGCGCCCGCGGCGGCGTGCAGAAAGACGCCAAAGGGATGTGCAATGAACGGGACCCATGCGATTCCGGCGGGGTGCTTCGGAGGGCAGGGCGGCCGGCAGGCGGATGGCCTTCGGCCGCCCTGGCTTTTGGCACCCGTCCGGTGGTGATAGTCGGATCCAGTCGCAGGAGTTTCGAGAACAGCCCACGCGCAGGTGCCCGCGGCTTCCTAATTTGACGCCACCACAAAGCTGAACGCAACATCGTTGGACCAGTTCACGGTCAACGTGCCGGAACCGTCTGACAGGCGCACGATCGAGGCGCCCTGGAGCGTGGCCACCGCCCCGATGGGACTCAGCACAGGCGCTGGCGCGGAACCGGCCGGGAACGTCCCGGCAGGAAACGTGATCACGTACTGCCCGGTTCCATTGCGCGAGCTGGTCCAACCGGCGGGCAGACTCTGCGCGGTCCCGTTGGCGGCGATGACGCCTCCGAGGGAACCTTTGGGTTGCGGAACCTCGATGAAGTAGCCGTTGATGTCAATCAGCAGGTCGGTCGGTTCGCCAGCGACCACGTTGATGCCGCCATTGACTCCGGCAGCGATGATGACCGCATTGTTGACGATGTCCCCAGAAAGGGAATTCAGGAAGGAGGTCCCTGGGTAGGGATAGCCGTCCGGCCAGGAGGACAGGAAGCTCAGCGTCCCATGCGGGATTGCCACAAGATTCAGCGAAAACGCCTTCGCCTCCGGCGGCAGAATGCAATTCGGGTGGTTCTTTAGCGGAAAACTGCGCGTAACATATCCGGACAACGCCGGCGCCCCGAATGGCGCGGGCATTCCGGCGAAGGCCCGCGTGTCCACCAGACGGCAAGGGGTGATGCCGACGAACGCCAGGGGGCCGGACAGCGGCGTGACGCTGCCCAGGCGCGGCCCTGCCGCCGCTGCAAGGCCCTGGCTTTTCGTACTCCCAGACCCCGCCTCTGTGAATGTCTGTGTCGGCATCCAGTACTGTGGGACTGGCCAGTTTCGAATCGGAATTTGCACGTCGCGGGAATCGGCCGCGGCGGCCGAGCTGAACGCCAGGCCGTACATCAAAGTGGTACAAATCGCCGCCGCCTTCAGGGGCCATCGTGTCCTGTCGTTTCCAGCGTGCCGCATCATCGCTGCCCATGGATTCGGCTTCTGGAATCCAGGCCTGCATACGCCTGCTGTTCGCGCAGGAATAGGCCCGTGTCTGCCCCCTCATCCCGGCCGACAGGGAGCGTGCTCGGGTCAAAACGGACTTTGCGGCGAAATCCAGCGGCTTTCCAGCAACGCCAGATGCGTGCGCAGCGCCGCCAGCAAGGCCGGCAACGCCGCCTCAAAATAGAAATGCCCGCCGGGGAAATCCACGCGTTCGAAGCGCGCCGTCGTCTGTTCGCGCCAGGCTTCCAGGTGCGCTGCGGTGACATTCGGGTCCGCGTCGCCGCCATAGGCAAAGATGGGAATGTCGAGCGGCGCCTCCGGCCGATAGACGTAATGGCGGTACAGGCGCGCGTCGGCAAGCAGCGCCGGCAGGGCAAGTTTCAGGAGCTCAGGCTGGTTGAGAACGCTCGGTGGAAATCCCTCCAGGCGGCGCAGCTCCTCGATGAAATCGCGCAGGGACGGCTCGGGCGGCGGCACATGGTTCAGACGGAACTGCGGCGCCCTGGCGCCGGAGACATGAAGCGAGCGTGGCAATGGAAGCCCCTCGCGCCGCAGTGCGCGGGTCAGCTCGAAAGCAATGCCTGCGCCCATCGAGTGTCCAAAGAAAGAACACGGGGCATCCAGGAATGGCCGGATCTGCGTGATAAGCTCTTCAACCAGCGGCTCCATCCGCTCGAAGGGCTTTTCGGACGCGCGCGACTCGCGCCCCGGCAGCCGCACCGGCACGACGAATGCCACCGGCGCCAGCGCCTCGCTCCAGGAGCGGAACGGCAGGGCTCCGCCCCCCGCCCAGGGAAAGCAGAACAGCCGCAGCCGGTCCGGCGGCGCCGCGTGGATGTTCGGGAACCAGTCGTGCGTGGCGGGCGGCCTGCCGGCGGCTCTCCGCGCCAGCCGAAGGGCCAGCAGCCGGCGCCTCTCCTCGCTCATCGCCGGCTTCGGCGCCTCCTGCGGCGGGGCCTTCTTCGGCTTTTTGAGCAGCTCGAGCAGTGCATGTTCGAAAGGTTCGATCGACAGCGAGGCGGCATATTCCAGCGCCGCACGGCGGCTCGCGGCGGCGATTTCCTCCCAGTGTGCGCGGTCCGTTGTCAGCCGCTCCAGCACCCGCTGCCAGGGAGTCACGTTCTGCGGCGGGACTTCCGCCACCGGCACCATCGACGCATCCAGCGCGGGCCGGTAGCGGACAATCGGATTCACGCGGATCAGATACGGGACGCCGAGCTTGGCCTCGTGCAGCCCGCCCACGTCGGAGGCTACCACCGGCACGCCGCGGCTCATCGCTTCCAGCACGATCCGCGAACGCGCCTCCGCCCAGATGGACGGCACCAGCATCACGCGCGTCCGCCGCAGCAGCTCGTCGATGTTGTCGACCCGCGCGAGCAGCGTAATGTTCGGCACGCGGCGCAGCTCTTCGAGCTCCGCGGGCGTCGTGCCCCAGGTCGGCACGGCGGCGAAGCGGAGCTGCGGCATCCGCCGCGCCAGCTCCAGGAAGATCGTGATGCCTTTCACCGCGCACGGGTTCACCATCGAGACGAATTCGTTGTCAAACGAACCAAGCTGCGGAAACTCCGAGCCCGGTTCCAGTAGCGAGATCGGCACATGGATGGCGTCCAGCCCGCCCCACTCCCGCACGTAGCCGGCTACATAGTGGCTGACGCCGATGATCAGGTCCGCATGCCGCAGGTTTGCCGTCTTGGCCGCGCTCACCATTGAGCTGTCCGGCCCGAAGGGCACCGCAATGGTCGCGCGCACCAGATAGACGACCCGCGCCCGCGGGTGGCGGATCGCCAGATCGAACAGTATCTGCCCCGGATCGTCAGTGGACGTGATGATGATGTCCGGGTCAAACCTGTTCAGGCAGGACTGGAAAAACGCACGCAGGTGCGGCTGCCGCGTCAGCGCGCGCACGCGCACGCCGTTCAGCGTGTAGCTGAGCGACTCGTGGTCTTCCTCCGCCCGGATGCCGCGCGCCGCCAGCTCCTCTTTCAGCTCTGCGTGCGATTTCTCCGAGAATTCCGGGACGCGTGTCACCACCAGCGTCTCATGCCCGCGGGCGGAGAGCGCCTCCATCAGCAGCCGGTTGCTCTTGTCGCCTCCGCCCAGCGAAGGGAAGTAGGTCGAATTGTGCGCGAGCAGGACCTTCATGATCTCCGGCTCCGCTCCTTCAGCCTCTTCACGAGCAGCGCGCGCCGGGCCGCGTCCGGCAGCCTCGGCTCCGGCGCGGCGGCCGGCGGCGGGGCGTCCCCGCGGGGCAGGGAAGCAAGAAAAGCCCCCATCGCAGAGGGTTGTATGCTGCTGACGAAGGCCTCCGCGGCGCGGCGGGAACGGACGCTTTCGGCGCGGTATTCGTCTTCGTCTTCCAGAAGCTTTCCGAGCGCTTCCTCCCACGGCCCGATTTCCTGCGGCGGGATCACCGGACGTGGCATATGGGCCGCGTCGAACTCCATCCGGTAGCCCTCCGGCGGCCGCACCGGAATCACATACCCGGTGCCGGCCTTCGCTTCGAGCAGGCCGCCGGAATCCGACGCGATGACGGGAATTCCGCGCAGCATCGCCTCCATCACGATCAGACCGAATCCCTCATACCAGAGCGACGGCATCAGCAGCACCGAGCCCCGGGCAAGAAACTCTTCGATGTCGGCGACGCTTTCCGCCAGGAAAACGTTCGGCAGGGCTGCCATCTGCGCCTGATCGTCCGGCGTGGTGCCCCAGCCGCGAAGCGCCTCAAAGGGAATTTCCGGGAAACGTCTGGCCAGTTCGAGAAAAATCGAGATCCCTTTCACCGCGCAGGGATTGATCATCAGCACCCGTTTTCTCGAAAAATCGGAGAGATCGCGCCACGGCGGTTGCCCGTAAATGGGCGGGTGAATCACGGCGGCATCCCGGCCGAGATGCTGCCGGATGTAGGCAGCCATGTGATGTCCAATGGCGACCACGGCGGCGGCCTGCCGCACGAGCTCGGCCGCCGGCGGGTCCGGGTGCCAGGACTCAGGCCCGAAGGGAAAGAACTGCGGCGTGTGGGCGAGGTAGACCACGCGCCCCGGCGCCGAACGCGCCGCCTCGCGCAGCAGCGTATGGGAGAGGTCTTCGCTCGACACCAGCACCCAGTCCGGGCCGAACGCCCGGATCAGCCGCCCGAGCTCGGCCGCATGCAGCGAGAGCGCCGGGACGGAATGAATGACGATGCCGTCCAATTCGGATACGCGCGCCGCCCCGCTCATCGCCGCCGCCGCCACGGCGCAGGAATGCCCGGCGGCGGCCAGCCGCCGCAACCAGGCCAGGTTCGACCGCGTGGAGCCGCCTCTTGGGGGATCGTAGGACGCGTTTGAGGCGAGCAGGATGCGCACGGCTCACTCTTCCTGGCCGAGTTCGCGTTCCAGCAGCGCCCGCACTTCCTCGTCAGAGAGGTTCTCGATCTCGGCCAGCAGCGCCTGGTATTCTTCCGGATCGGCCGCGCCAAGCTGCTTCGCTTCAATGGCGGCGGCCAGCGAGCCAAGCGTCAGCGATGCCGAATAGACCTCGTCCACCGATAATTCGACGCCGAATTCCTCGCGGATCCGCATGAGAAGCAGCACGGCAAGCAGCGAATGTCCGCCCAGATCGAAGAAATTGGCCGCCGGATCACTCACCGGCTTTTGGAGCAGTTCGGACCAGATTCGGGCCAGTTTTTCTTCCGTTTCTGAAGAAAATGTTCCCGCCTGTGGCGCCTCGTGCCCCGGAGCAGCCTCGCGTCGCACCGCTTCGAGGATCTGCGCCGGCCGGCGCAGGGCGGTGGCGATTTCCGCATAGGCGACAAAAGAGCGCACCGCCGGCGGCGCCGTGGAGGGCTGCTCCGGCGGCGCCGGCGTCGCGGCCGATGGCGTCCAACGCAGCGTCTGCAACTCGACCGCCGGGAAGCGGTAGACGAATCCGCCGTTGTCCTCGTAGCGGGCGCCAAACGGGATGGAGTCCAGAAACGCGCGGGCCGGGGCGTTCTTCGCCGTGGGCACAAAGGGCACCGTCACCGTGTAGACGCCCTCGTCGAGCGCCATCTCCGCCAGGCGCGCCAGAATGCGGTGCTCCACGCCGCGGCCAAGCACGCGGCAGCTAAGCAGCAGCGAGTCGACATACAACTCGTTGAGCCGCGTGAAAACGATCGCCAGCCCGGTGAGCCCGTATTCGCCGAAACGGTCGCTGACCTCCGCCGTGAAGATGCGCGCGCCCGGCTGGGCAGTCAGTGCGGCCAGCTCAGCCTCGGTGCGGCGGATGGTCGTCGTGTTGAACTGGTTGGTCCGCTGCGTCAGTTGCGCCGCGCGCGGCAGCCGCTCCGGATCGAGCGGCTGAACGTCCACGCGAAGGTTCAGCGAGGCGATGAACTCATTTAGCGATGCCGCCGACCGGGCGGCCCGCGAGAATTCGAGCGAGCGCCCGATCATCTCCGCCCGCCGCCGGTCCTCCTCGGTCACCTTCGGATGATCGAAGGCCCAGATGTGGGCCATGAACTCGGGCAGTTCCTCGAGATTGGCCGGCAGCGCGATGGAGAGAACTTCCGGAGCCGAAGATGCTACCTCGGCGCACTCCTTCGGGTTGTCGTCGAGAAAGATGAACGTGTCCAGACCCACGTTCAGCTCGGCGGCCAGCGAGGCGAGGTTCACGGACTTGGGGTTCCAGTCGATGCGCCATGCGGCGAAATGCTCCAGCCGCAGCGGGAACTCCGGGTGCGCGGCGAAAGTCTCCCGCACGTCCTCGAAATTGTTTTTTGAAGCGATGGCCAGCAGCATGCCGGCCTGACGTTGTTCGAGCAGAAACTCATGCAGCCACCGGCGCGGCGCGTCCAGCACCACGCCGGCCGGCCCGTCCTCGCCGCAGATGCCGCGCCACAGCGTGTTGTCCAGGTCGACGGCAATCACCTTGTAGGGCGGCATCGAAAGCGTGTGCGCCCGCCGGACGATCATCGTGGCCAGGGCCGCGTACATCTCCTCCGTGTACGGGATTCGTGCGATCCGGGCCCCGTGCGCATCATGGACCTGCGCCGCCGGATAGAGGCGCAGGATCTCTGCATGGTCAATGAAGTGAATCTCCGCCGCACCGGCGAGTGCATCGCGCAGGATCATCTCCGCAGCCTCGGAGTCTTCCTCGTCCGCAGAGGGGCAAAGCACGAACAACAGAGGGACGGCGAACCGCGCCGCTGCACTGCGCACCGCCGATGCCAGTTCCCGCGCATGCGCTGCGAGCTGCTCCTGCCGCTCCGGCCCGGAGGCCGGCGATGCGGCCAGGTCCGCCGCGCGCACAACGATGACGTTGACTCCGGCGTGGTTGGCCGCGAACACGGAGCCCGGGTCCAGCAGCGTCTGAAGGACCTGGTTGTAGGGCGCAAATACCGGCTCGAACGCTGCATTCAGCCTCCGGGCCCAGAACCGGAAGAACGCCTCCAGGGGCTCCGCCGTGAAAGAAGCGGAGACTGCGATGCGGAAGGGGGCAGCCGGATGCAACGTCACGTCCACTGGGTCTGAACACAAACCGGAAGATATGTTTTGACGATCCGCCCGAGGCTTGCGGGTGGCTCACCTTCATTCTAACCACCCGGCTTGTGGCGGCGGACGGGGGCGGCTTTGTGCGGGGCCTCGTGCCGTCTTCCGCCGCGCGCGTCCCGCCTGGCCGGGGGCCCGCGCGGTGTTGATACAATCGCGGGTTCACCCTTCGCGTGGGAGACCTGATACACATGAGCGACGAGATCAAATACGTTCTGGACGAAAGCCGCCTGCCGAAGATCTGGTACAACATCGCGGCCGATCTGCCCGTACCTCCGCCCCCGGTTCTCCATCCGGCCACAAAGCAGCCGGTGACGCCGGCCGACCTCGAAGTGATCTTCCCGATGAGCCTCATCGAGCAGGAAGTTTCCACGGAACGCGAGATCGAGATCCCGAAACCGGTGCGGGACATCTACCGGCAGTGGCGCCCCACGCCGCTGTATCGCGCGCGCCGTCTGGAGCAGGTCCTGGACACGCCGGCGAAGATCTATTACAAATACGAGGGCGTCAGCCCGGCGGGATCGCACAAGCCGAACACGGCCGTCGCACAGGCCTTTTACAACAAGGAGGCCGGCGTGCGGCGCATCGTCACCGAGACCGGGGCCGGGCAGTGGGGCTCCTCGCTGGCGCTGGCCGGAGCCTTCTTCGGGCTGAAGATCGAGGTCTTCATGGTGCGCGTCAGCTATGAGCAGAAACCGTACCGGCGCGCGCTGATGGAAACCTACGGGGCGCGTTGCGTGGCGTCGCCCTCGAACGAGACGCAGAGCGGGCGCGCGATCCTCGCCCAGCGGCCGGATCATCCCGGCAGCCTCGGCATTGCGATCTCCGAAGCCGTCGAAGTCGCCGCCCAGAGCGCGGACACGAAGTACGCCCTCGGCAGCGTGCTGAATCACGTGCTGCTGCACCAGACGGTCATCGGCCAGGAGGCCATTGAGCAGCTTGCCATGGCCGGCGACGAACCTGATGTTGTGGTCGGCTGCACCGGTGGCGGCTCGAACTTCGCCGGCATCGCTTTCCCCTTCATCGGCCGCATGCTGCGCGGCGGCAGAAAGATGCGCATCGTGGCGGTGGAGCCGGCGGCCTGCCCGTCGCTGACACGCGGCAAGTACGCCTACGATTTCGGCGACACCGCCCACCTGACGCCGCTCGTGAAGATGCACACGCTTGGCAGCACGTTCACCCCGCCGGGCTTCCATGCCGGCGGCCTGCGCTACCACGGCATGGCGCCGTTGGTCAGCCACTGCAAGGAGCTGGGCCTGATCGAGGCCAGGGCCTATCCGCAACTGTCCTGCTTCGAAGCGGGCGTGCTGTTTGCGCGCGCGGAAGGGATCCTGCCGGCGCCGGAAGCCAACCACGCCGTCCGCGGCGCCATCGATGAGGCGCTGCGCTGCAAACAGGAGGGCCGCAGCGAGACCATCCTGTTCAACCTCTGCGGCCACGGCCACTTCGACATGCAGGCCTACATGGACTACTTCGCCGGCAGGCTCGTCGATCAACAGTACGACGAAAGCGAGCTGGCGATGGCGCTGGCCGGTCTGCCCAGCGTGAGCGTTTGACCGCGGCGACGTTTTTTCGCGATTTCCCCGGCTGAGGGTCTGCATGGGGTGTACAATTAGGACATCCGGGGCTCGTAGTCCGAGTTTCCCCCAAGAGAAAGTGAGTGTCCGATGATTGTGCATCCCAAAGGGCCCAAAGCCCGGGTGTTGCTGACGAGCGTCTTTGGCCCCTACGCAAGGGACGACGAGTACGGAAGCCGCTCCATCAACCCGATGGAGCTTTACCATAACCAGGTGACGCGGGCCCAGGGCCCGTATTCCCTCCGCATGTTCCACCGTTCCTGGGGCATCATGTTCATCCAGGCCAACATCGACAACCCCTCGACGGTGCTCGATTTTCCCACGAAGGAACAGTTCGAACAGGAGCTGCGCGACCACGACTACGACGTGGTCGGCATCAGCTCGATCATCGTCAACGTCGGCAAGGTGCGCGAGATGTGCCGCATCGTCCGCCGCGTCTCGCCGAAATCAGTCATCGTTGTCGGCGGCCATGTGGCCGCCATCCCGGGCCTCGAGCACATGATCGACGCCGACCATATCGTCAAGGGCGAAGGCGTCCGCTGGATGCGCGAGTTCCTCGGCCAGGACCCGAACCGGAAGATCGAGCATCCGCTCATTGCCAGCGGTTTCGGCCACCGCGTCATGGGGCTGAAGCTGCCCGGCAATCTCGGCTCCACCGCGGCCACCATCATCCCCAGCGTCGGCTGCCCCATGGGCTGCGACTTCTGCACCACCTCGGCCTTTTTCGGCGGCAAGGGCAATTTCATCAACTTTTTCGAGACCGGGCGTGAAATTTACGAGGCCATGGAGAAGGCCGAGCGCGCCTTCAGATTCAAATCGTTTTTTGTCATGGACGAAAACTTCCTGTTGCATCGCCGCCGCGCCATGGAGCTGCTTGACTGCATGAAGGAAGGCGGCAAGAGCTGGGATCTGTACGTTTTCTCCTCGGCCAACGCCATCCGCAAATACAGCATGCAGGAGCTGGTCGAGCTCGGCGTGTCGTGGATCTGGATGGGGCTCGAGTCGCCGCAGAGCGGCTACGCCAAGCTCGCGGGCTCGGACACGCTCAGCCTGGTGCGCGAGCTGCGCAGCCACGGCATCCGCGTCCTCGGCTCCACCATCATCGGCATGCACCACCACACGCCCGACAATATCCGCGATGAAGTGGACTACGCTTGCAGGCATGAAACGGATTTCCACCAGTTCATGCTCTATACGCCGCTGCCCGGCACCCCGCTGCACCAGCGCATGGAGAAGGAAGGCACACTGATCGACGTGGACCTGGCCGACGTGCACGGCCAGTACAAGTTCAACTGGCGCCATCCGCACATCAGCCGCGACGACTCGAAGAAGTTCCTCGACTGGGCCTTCTGGCGGGACTTCGAGCTGAATGGCCCCTCGCTGTACCGCATCTGCCGCACCACGCTGGAGGGCGTGAAGAAATACCGCTTTTACCCGGACTGGCGCGTGCGGGAGCGCTTCGAGCGCGAGGCCCAGGCCCTGCGGACCTCCTACGCCGCCGTGCTGTGGGCGATGGAGCGGCACATGCGGAAGAAGAACGCTGAAATCGCCGCGCGCGTCCATGAACTGCGCGAAGAGATCCGCCGCGAATGCGGCGCGCTGGCCGCAGCCGCGGGCGCGGCGCTCGGTCCCGTCCTGCTCTGGCTCACGCGTCGGGAAGAAAAACGGCTGGCCAGGGGCGTGACTTACGAGCCGCAGACGTTCATTGAACGCCGCAACTGGGCCGCGACCTAGTCTCCGCTACAGGGCCGCCAGCCGGCGGTGGAAAAAGAGCAGATACGCCGCCAGGCAGGCGAGCACGATTCCGTAGGTCCCCACCACCGCGGAGATGCCGAAGACGGGCGCCAGCGCCCCCGTCACCAGGCTGCCGATCGGCATCCCGCCGCGGAAGGCGATGTTGTACAGGCTCATCACGCGGCCGCGCATCTCGTCGGTGGCGATCAGTTGCACCAGCGAGCTCAGCAGCGCGAAGCAGCCGATCAGCGCCATGCCGCCGAAGTAGACAAACACGAGACTGAAGCGGAAGTTCCGGGAGAACGCAAACAGCGCCTCGAAGACGCCCAGCGCGATCAGCCCGATCAGCGCGTCGCGGCCCAGATTCGGCCGGCGTCCCCGCGCCGCCACCAGCAGCGCGCCGGTGATCGCGCCCGCCGCTTCCGTCGAAAGCAACACCGTGTAGGTGGCCTCGTTGCCCGAGAAGATGTCGCGTGCAAACACGGGCAGGAAGACGAGGATCGGAATGCCAAGAAAGGTGCAGATGAACGCCACCACGATCAGCGGCAGCATCCCCTCGCGGCTGCGGATGAAACCGAGCCCCTGTTTCATGGACTCGAGCACGGACTCCTGCGCCGGTGCCGGAATGTATCGCACCTGGATCAGCAGCAGCGAAGTGATGACGGCCACATAGGAGAGCCCGTTTAGCCCGAAGCACCACGCCGCGCCCAAATGCGTCAGCGCCAGCCCGCCGGCCACCGGACCGATGACGCGCGCCAGGTTGAACTGGATCGAGTTCATCGCAATCGCGTTCGGCAGGTGCTCGCGCGGCACCAGCGAGGGCAGCAGGGACTGGTAGGCCGGGGCGCCGAACGCCTGCGCCGTGCCGACGATGAAGGACAGCGTCAGGATGTGCCAGACCCGGGCGCACCCCAACGCAAACAGCGCCGCCAGAGTGAACGCGCAGCTCATCTGCACGAACTGCGAACCGATCAACAGTCGCCGCCGGTCGATCCGGTCAGCGGCGACGCCGGCCACCAGCGCCAGCAGAAAGATGGGAATCTCGCCCAGGAAATTGTCCAGGCCGAGGTAGAACGCCGACCCGGACAGTTGCAGCACAAGCCAGCTCTGCGCCAGCTTCTGCATCCAGGTGCCGATGCTCGACACGAAGGCTCCGGTCCACATCAGCCGGAAATCGCGCGAGTGAAAGGCGGAAAAGATCCTGCGGATCAAGGCGTGCTTCGTGCTTTCTCTAGGGCAGCGGCGCCGGGCGCGCAATCAGATGCAGGAGGTTGCCCTCCGGGTCGGTGAAAAACAGCAGCCGGTTGCCGGAAAGGTCGAGCGGCCCGGAGATGATGTTCACGCCCTTCCGTTTCAGGTCTTCGGCGGCAGCGTCAAAGTCGGAGACCATCACCGCCAGATGCCGCAGCCCCGGAGTCTTCATCTGCGCCGGCAGCGGATCCCCTTCGCTGGGGATGATTTCCAGCATCGCTCCGTTGGGCGCCCTGACGAAATAGTTGCCGCCGTAGCTGTAGTTGATGACAAATCCGAGCGTGTCCACATACCACTGCGCCAGCCGCTGCGGGTCCGGCGAGGCGATGGCCGTGTGCTCCAATCCCGTGTAGAGCATACACTCCGGAGTGTAGCAGGGACGGCGTCGATCGCCGTCAGCAGAGTTGGAGATCTGAAAAGGTCTCCTGGCGGGCCGCAACTGCGCGCGGTGTGATATTCTCCCGCCGAGGCACGCTCCATGCTCACCCGACGCGGACTTCTGGCCGGAGCGCCGGCCATTGTTCGCGGCGCCGCGCAGGCCGCCAGGCGCCGCAACGTCATCTTCATTCTCAGCGACGATCACCGCTGGGACGCAATGGGCTTCATGAAGGCGCAGCCCTGGCTGCGCACTCCGCAGATGGACCGGCTCGCCGCCGAAGGCGTGCACTTCCGCAATGCCTTCGTGACCACGGCCCTGTGCAGCCCAAGCCGCGCCACCATCCTCACCGGGGTTTACGCCCACCGGCACCGCATCGTCGACAACAACACCGCCATTCCCCGCGGAACCGTCTTCTTCCCCTCGTACCTGCAAAAGGCTGGCTACCGCACCGCGTTCATCGGCAAGTGGCACATGGGCAACGCCGGCGATGATCCGCAGCCCGGCTTCGACCACTGGATCAGTTTCCGCGGCCAGGGCACTTACAACCCCGGCGCCAACGGCCTGAATATCAATGGAAAAAGAGTGCCGCAAAAAGGCTATATCACGGACGAACTCACCGATTATGCGCTCCAATGGCTGGACTCATTGCCGAAAAATCAACCCTATTTTCTCTACCTTTCCCACAAGGCCGTCCATGCCGAATTCGAGCCCGCCCCGCGCCACAAGGGCATGTACCGGGACGCGCAGTTCGTCTATCCGAAGACCATGGCTGCCACCGGTGAATATGCGCAGGGCCGCCCCATGTGGGTCCAGAACCAGCGCAATTCCTGGCACGGCGTCGAATATCCCTACCATTCGGACCTTGACATCGGCGAATACTACAAGCGGTATGCCGAGACGCTGATGGGCGTCGACGAGAGCATCGGCCGCGTGCTGGATGCGCTGAAGGCGCGCGGCGAGCTCGATTCGACGCTCCTGATTTACATGGGCGACAACGGCTTCGCCTTCGGCGAGCACGGCCTCATCGACAAGCGCACCGCGTATGAGGAGTCCATGCGCGTCCCCCTGCTGGCGCGTTGTCCGGAGCTGTTCCGCGCGGGAACCGCCGTCAACGACATGGTCGCCAACCTGGACATCATGCCCACGGTGCTCGAAGCCTGCGGCGTGCCGCCGCCGCAGGGCCTCGACGGCGCAAGCTGGCTCCGGCTGGCGCGCGGCGAGAGCGTCCCCTGGCGGAGAGAGCTGCTGTACGAGTATTACTGGGAACGGAACTTCCCACAGACGCCGACCGTCCACGCGCTCCGCACGCGCCGCTACAAGTTCGTGCGCGTCCATGGGCTGTGGGACATCGACGAGCTCTATGACCTTGACGAGGACCCGATCGAGAGCCGGAACCTCATCTTTGACCCCGCGCACCGGCGCACGGCCGAGGAACTGCGGGCGCGGCTCTGGCGCATGCTCGAGCAGACAGCCGGCATGTACATCCCGCTTCAGCCCGACGCCGGACCGCAGATGAATCTCCGTCACCCGGACCGCTCGAAAGCGGCGGATTTCCCCGAACAGCTCAGGCCCCGCCTGAAACGTGCCGAGCCTGTGCACCGGTAAAGGCCGGGGCAGGGAACGCTACACTGTGAAGTATGGATCTCACCGGGAAGCGTGTCGCGATTCTTGTGGACCAGCAGTATCAGGAGATGGAGGTCTGGTACCCGTATTACCGGCTTATTGAGGCAGGCGCCAGCGTCGATTTTGTCGCTGCGGAAGCGCCAAAGACGTACCCTTCGAAGACCGGCTATCCCTGCACCTCGCACAAGACCTATGAAGCGGTGCGCGCCGCCGACTACGACGGCGTCATCGTGCCCGGCGGCTTCGCCCCGGACTTTATCCGCCGACACCCGGCCTCCAGCCGTTTCATTGCCGAGCTGAACGCTCAGGGCAAGCTCGTCGCCGCCATCTGCCACGGCCTGTGGTGCCTGTGTTCGGCCAACGTGCTGCGCGGCAGGCGCTGCACCTCTTTCTTTGCCATCCGCGACGACGTTGTCAACGCCGGCGGCCTCTGGGAAGACAGCGAAGTGGTGGTGGACGGCAACATTGTCTCCTCGCGCAAGCCGGACGACCTGCCCGCCTTCCTGAAGGCCTGCATGCAGGTGCTCGGGCGTGGGTAGGCGGAATGGCAGACCGGACAGCGATCTCCGTACGCGGGCTCCGCAAGAAGTACGGCGATTTTGAAGCCGTGCGCGGCATCGACTTCGAAGTCGCCGAGGGCGAGATCTTCGGCCTGCTCGGCCCCAATGGCGCCGGCAAGACGACCACCGTTGAGATTCTTGAGGGCCTCCGCCAGCGCACCGCGGGCGAGGTCGCCGTGCTCGGCTTCGACCCCGAAAAAGAGACCGCCGCGGTGAAAGACCGCGTCGGCGTCGCCTTGCAGGCTACCAATCTGCCTGAGAAGATCCGCGTGAGCGAAGCTGCCGAACTGTTCGCGTCTTTCTATTCGCGTTCCGCCGACATCGAAAGCCTGCTCCGCCGTCTTCAGCTCTGGGACAAGCGCCACGCCTTCTACAGCACGCTCTCCGGCGGGCAGAAACAGCGGCTCGCGCTGGCGCTGGCGCTGATCAACGAGCCGGAGCTGATCTTTCTGGATGAACCGACCACCGGGCTCGACCCGCAGGTGCGGCTCGAAATTCACTCCCTCATCGGCCGCCTCCGCGAACAGAGCCGGACCGTGCTTCTCACCACCCACTACATCGAAGAAGCCGAGCGGCTCTGCGACCGCGTGGCGATCATCGATGAGGGGCGCATCGTCGCCATCGGCAGCCCCCGCGAACTCCAGCAGCGCGTGCTTGGCCACGCGCGCGTGGAGGCAGCCACCGTGGAGCCGATGCCGGAGCAGTTGCCGGATGCCTGGAACAACGCCGCCGCCATCGCCTTCGCCGACGGCCGCCGGAAGCTCACGGCCGCTGCCGAAAATCCGGCCCGCTTCATCGTCGAACTGGTCAAGTGGCTTGAGGGGGCAGGCGTCGAAATCGAAGATCTCCACATTCGCCGGCCCACCCTGGAAGACGTCTTCCTCGAACTCACCGGCAAGACGCTGAGGGACTGACCGTGCGGCTCAAATCGTATCTCGCCTATCTCAGGATCACCCTGTTGCTGACGTCACGCGACCGCGTCGTGCTGTTTTTCAATTACCTGATGCCGCTGCTGTTCTTCATCGCTTTCAGTGAAGGGCTGGGCGCCGGCACCAACCCGGGCGCCATGTCCCAGGTGGTCAGCATGGTCATCATCTTTGGCGTGCTGGGCACGGGCTTCTTCGGAGGCGGCATCCGCGCCACCATGGACCGCGAGGCGGGCATCCTGCGCCGCTTCAAGGTGGCGCCCATCACGCCCGCCCCTATCCTGGCGGCGTCGCTGGTTACGGGGTGGGCCCTGTTTCTGCCGTCGGTGTTTCTGTTCATCCTCCTTGCGAAGTGGCGCTATGGTTGGCAGGTTCCCGGCAACGTCTTCTCGCTGCTCGTGGTAGTGACTGCGGGCGTGCTGGCCTTCCGCGCCATGGGGCTGATTATTGCTTCCGTTGTGAACAGCATGCAGGAGAGCCAGATCATCGCCCAACTGCTCTACATGCCTCTGCTGTTGCTCTCCGGCGCCACCATCCCGCTGCACATTCTACCGGCATGGCTTCAGAAGCTGGCCCAGTTTCTTCCGGCCACCCACCTGTACCTCGGCACGCAGGGGATCCTCGTGCGCGGTGAGACGGCCTGGGACAACCGGACCGCCATCGGCGCCATGCTGCTGGCCGCTGCCGCCGGCTTCCTCATCAGCCTGAAACTCTTCCGCTGGGAAAAGGAAGAAAAGATCCGTCCCGCCGCCAAGCTCTGGCTTGCGGCCGTGCTGCTGCCTTTCATCGCCATTGGCGCCTGGCAGTTGCGTAGCGAGGACAGCCAGCGCAAGATGAGGATTCTCGAGCGGCAGTCGCGCCGCTCGCAGAGCTGGCTGATTCGCGACGCGCGCATCTTCCCCGGCAGCGGCCCGGTGATCGAACGCGGGGCCGTGCTCGTCCGCAACGGACGCATCGAGCGCGTTTTCAACGGCCCGGCGCCTTCCTCCAAAGAGCTTCGCGCGGAAACGCTCGAAGCCGGGGGACGGACGCTGCTGCCCGCGCTGATCGATTCCGGCGCCGTCCTGCCGGCCGCCAGCGCCGGCGAGGATCGCGTGCTGGCCAGTTATGTCTACTGCGGCGTCGGCGCGATCGTTGTCACGCCGGATGCCCGCGGCGCGGTTCTGGCGCTGAAGCGGCGCATCGACCAGGGCGAACTCCTCGGCCCGGAGATCTTCCTCGCAATGTCACCGCCCGCTATCAGCCTCGCCGCCGCGCAGGCGGCCTCGGGCGACACTTCCATTCTCGCCGGCGACCTTGCCCAGCAATTTTACGCGCCCGGATGGC
>JBMFOK010000004.1:0-96453 GCA_049969655.1 Bryobacteraceae bacterium | reverse complement strand
CAGGGGCTGGCCGCAAATGCGGCCCGGCGGCCAGCACAGCCGGAACTCTTTCAGGCCGCCCGCCAGCGGCTCCGCGCCCTGTGGCAGAGCGGCGAGCTGCCGCCCCCGGCAGGCGCCGCCGCCGGCCCGCTGGGCCTGCCCGGACCCGCCCTGGTTCATGAACTCACGCTCTGGACCCAGGCGGGCGTGCCCGCGCCCCGGGCGCTTGAGGCGGCCACGGCAGGCGCTGCCGCGCGCCTCGGCGCGCAGGGGCGGCTCGGCTGCGTCCGCGAGGGCTGCGAGGCCACCCTGCTGCTCGTCGATGGCAATCCGCTGGAGGACATCGGCGCGCTGAGCCGCATCCACAGCGTCTTCCTCAAGGGCGAACGCGTTTCCCGTGCGGAGCTGGCCAGCCAAAACAAAAGCGACGAAAAATGATTTAAACAAAAAAGCCCTCGGGGACCGGGCTCAGGTTCGGTCCCCGAGGGGGAAGCGTTTCAGCGCAAAAACCTATGTCCTGCGTGCCGGCCCCGTGGCGGCGCCGCCGTCGCCGTCCAGCCAGTCCGGCCGGCGCAGAACGTCGCGCGGGCGCGACCCGTCGGGCGGGCCGATGATGCCCTCGCGCTCCATCCGGTCCAGCAGACGGGCGGCGCGGCCGTAGCCCACGCGCAGACGGCGTTGCAAAATCGACGTCGAAGCCTTGCCTACCGAGCACACCACCCGCACCGCCTCGGCATACAGCGGGTCGTCGTACTCTTCCTCCGGCTCACCGCCGGCTTCGTCGTCCTCATCCCGCGGCGCGATCAGGAAGCTCGGATCGTAGTCCGGCTCAGCCTGCTTGCGCCAGAAATCCACCACCTGGGTGATCTCGTTCTCGGTGACGAACGCTCCGTGGATGCGCACCAGCCGCGACGAGCCCGGCGGCAGAAACAGCATGTCGCCCTTGCCCAGCAGATGTTCGGCGCCCATGACGTCAAGCACCGTGCGCGAGTCGACGCGCGTCGCCACCCGGAAGCTGATCCGCGCCGGGAAGTTCGCCTTGATCAACCCGGTGATCACGTCCACGCTGGGCCGCTGCGTGGCCAGCACCAGGTGCATGCCCACCGCGCGCGCCATCTGCGCCAGCCGGATCACGCTTTCTTCCACGCCGGCCCGCTCCAGCATCATCAGATCCGCCAGCTCGTCGATCACGATCAGGATGTAGGGCAGCGGCTGCTCTCTCTCGGCCGCCTCGGCGCCCTGCTGCTCGTCGAACAGCGACAACGGCCGCTCGTTCAGCTCGCGCACCTTGCGGTTGAACTGCTCGATGTTACGCGCGCCATAGGCGGCCAGCAGCTTCAGCCGCCGCTCCATTTCGAGCACCGCGTTGCGCAGCGCGTTCACCGCCTTCTTCGGCTCAATGATCACCGGCGTCAGCAGGTGTGGAATTCCGTCGTAAATGCCAAGTTCCACCCGCTTGGGGTCGATCAGGATCATCCGCACCTCGTCGGGCGTTGACTTGTACAGCACGCTCATGATCAGCGTGTTCAGCATCACGCTCTTGCCGCTGCCGGTGGAGCCGGCAATCAGAAGGTGCGGCATCTTGTCGAGCTCGGCCACGCGGATGCGGCCCTGGATGTCCTTGCCCATCGCAATGGTGAGCCGCGATGGCGAGTCAATGAAATCGTCGCTTTCGAGGATTTGACGCAGACTGATCGTCTCGCGCCGCTGGTTCGGCACTTCGATGCCCACCGTCGGCTTGCCGGGAATGCGCTCGATCAGGATCGACTCGGCCTGAAGGCCCAGGCACAGGTCCTCGCTCAGCGTCGTGATCTTCGAGATCTTCACGCCCGCGTCGGGCTTGAACTCGAACGTTGTCACCACCGGGCCGGGGTTGATCTGAACAACGTTACCGTAAACGTTGAACTCTTCCAGCTTGCTGCGGATGCGCGCCGCAATTTCCTTCAGTTCTTCCGAGTCGTACCCTTCGCGCTCCGGCGGCGGGTTCAGCAGCCGTGTGGGCGGCAGCCGGAAGGACGCGCGGCGGGGCACGTCCTCGCGCTCGGCGGGCTCGCTCCGGCGCCTGGGCGGCTCGGGTTCTTCCAGTTCGTGAATCGGAATGTCGTCATCCGCTGCTGGAGGTTCCGGGTCCGGCACGAAGGGAGGAGCGTCGGCTGCTGCGCCTGCGGCGAGGGCCAGCGGTTCGGGCACGGGTTCGCTCATGGCGTCCAGATCGGCCTGAAGTCCGTTCGGCGTCACTGCCACGGACGCGGCCGCAGCCGCGGCAGCCGCACGGCGGGGCGGTTCCGGCTGAGCTTTCGAAACTTCTTCGGCAGCGGCCTCAGTGGCGCGCGGCTTCCGCCGCCAGCGCGGCAGCAACGGCGCCACCCGCGTCTCCAGCGCGGAAGCCAGGCTCTCCACGGAAAACGATGAGACCAGATAGATCGACAGCACCGCGGCCAGCGCCAGCAGGATCGCCGTGCCGGGCCGGTTCAGCACCGATTCCAGCGAGCTCGAGATGAGGAACCCGAACAGGCCGCCCACAGTGAAGGAATGCGCCAGGGGATTCTGGAGCCGCGCCAGCTCGAGTCCCGCGGCCACAGACAGCGCCAGCAGCCCGTATCCCGTCAGACGCGCGAGCGGCGCGCCGCCGGGTCTGCGCCGCAGCCGACGGATGCCGGCCCAGATCATCAGTGGCGGCAACAGCCAGGCAGCATACCCGATCGACTGAAAGAGAAAGTCCGCTGCCCAGGCGCCGACCACGCCAATCTGATTCGCGGCCGGATGCCGGCCTGTCGCCGTGTTCCACGACGGATCAAAAGGATCAAAGGAGGCCAGCGCGAACAGCAACGCCAGGGCGAAAAAGAGCAGGACGATTCCCGACAGTTCTCGCAGGCGCGCAGGGGGTGTGGGCTGAATCGTGTTCATTCCGCCAGCCGGCGGAAAAAAGCCAGAGCGACAATGAGTATACCAAAAACAATCCGGTATGCAACAAAGAATTTCAGCGTCCGCTGCCGGAGGAACCGCAGGAACCAGGCGATCACCGCGCAGCCGGTGGCTGCGCTCACCGCCATTGCGGAAAAGAACACCGCGCGCTCGTCGGCCGGGATGCCGCCCGCGCGGTGCAAGTCCAGAAAGGCGTCGGCCGCGGCCGCCGCGATGGCGGGCGTCCCCAGCAGGAACGAGAACCGCGCTGCGCTCGAGCGATCCAGCCCGCGGAACAGCCCGGCCACCAGCGTGATGCCGCTGCGCGAAGTGCCCGGAACCACCGCCAGCGCCTGCGCCGCGCCGATCGTCATCGCGTCCGCCCAGGTGATGCTGCGGATCTGGCGCCCAAGCCGCGCTCGCCGCTCTGCCCACCCCATCAGAACGCCCACAACAATCAGCATGGTCCCAATCACCCAGGGCGTCCGGAACACCGTCTCTGCCGCGTGCTTTAATAGCAGCCCGGCCACGCCCACCGGAATCGTGCCCGCGGCCAGCATCCACAACATGGGCCGGGGAAAGGTTTCATCGTTTCCGCCAAGGCCCAGCCCCGCGCGCAGGATCCGGTACCAGTCCCCGGCGAAATACAGCAGCACGGCGAGCAGGGTGCCGAAATGCAGCGCAATGTCGAACGCGAGTCCCTGGTCTTTCCAGCCCAGCAGCCAGGGGGCCAGCGCCAGATGCGCCGAACTGCTGATGGGAAGGAATTCGGTGAGGCCCTGAATCACCGCAAGTAGGACGGCCTGGTGGATGGGCATAATGGAGAAAGACCATGGTAGCGCAGGCGCGGCCGCGTCTTTTATGACAAACACGAAAATCATCGCCACTCTTGGCCCGGCCACCGAATCGCCGGACATGATCCGGCGGCTCATCGAAGCAGGCGCGGACGTCTTCCGGCTAAACGCGAGCCACGGGACGCCGGAGTGGCGCGCGCAGGTCATCCGCTCGGTCCGCGAGGCGTCCGAAGGCGCGCCCTTCCCCGTCGGCATCCTGCTGGACCTTCAGGGCCCGAAAATCCGCCTCGGCACCTTCAAGGGCGGATCCGCCGTACTCGAAGAGGGAGCGGAGTTCACCATCACCACGGAGCCCATCGAGGGGGACTCGACGGCGGCCTCCACCACTTACCGGGACTTCGCCAAAGACGTCCGGCCCGGCGACCGCGTCCTGCTGGCCGACGGGGCGCTCGAGCTGCGCGTGCTCGAATCCGACGGCGTCAGGGCGCGCTGCCGCGTGGTCCGCGGCGGCGTCATCAGCGACAAGAAAGGCATCAACCTGCCAGGAGTGCAGCTCTCCACCCCGTCGCTGACGCGCCGGGACATGGAGATCCTCCAGGCCGGCCTCGAAGAAGGCATCGACCTGGTCGCGCTCAGTTTCGTCCGGCGCTCGTCCGATATCCTGCGGCTCCGGCTTTTTCTCGAAGAAAAGGGCGCAAACATTCCGATCATTGCGAAAATCGAAAAGCCCGAAGCGGTAGAAAATTTGAAGGACATTCTGGCCGAGGCGGACGGCGTGATGGTGGCCCGCGGTGACCTCGGCGTGGAATGCCCGATGGAAAAGGTTCCGTTCATCCAGAAATCAATCATCGAACAGGCGCGGAGGGCCGGGAAATTCGTCATCACGGCGACCCAGATGCTCGAGTCGATGATCGAAAATCCCTTTCCCACCCGCGCCGAAGTGAGCGACGTCGCCAACGCCATCTATGACGGCACGGACGCCGTCATGCTCAGCGGCGAAACGTCTGTCGGCAAATACCCGGTGGAAGCCGTCCGCATGATGGACCGCACCGCCCATGAGGCCGAACTCTCCCTGCGGAAATACGGCTTCCGCGAGCTGCCCGCCCGCGACTACGTCACGCACGCCGAAATCGTCGCCGACGCCGCTTTCCATGCCGCCCGCCTCGCCGGAGCGCGGGCCATCGTTGTCTTCTCCGCCTCAGGCGCCTCGGCGCGGCTCGTGGCGCGTTACCGTCCTCCCGTGCCCATCTTCACGTTCACGCCCTCCATGGCCCCCGCCCGTTCTCTCTCGGTGGTCTATGGCGTTCACGCCATTCTCCAGCCGCACGTCTCCTCCACCGATGAGATGATGGCACTCATGGATCGCGTGCTCCTGGATCGCGGCCTTGTCAAGCCGCGTGATGCCGTCGTCTTTGTGGCCGGCCAGCCCATCGGCCGCCCCGGCACCACGAACATGATGAAGCTCCACCGCGTCGGCGAAGCGGTTTGAGGTCGCTGTTTACGCTTGTAACAATCCGTCCAGCCTGAGAACAAAACGCTTTACCGCCCGTTCAGGATCGTAGAGCCTGTCAAAAGGAGGAGGAGCCGTGGGCTGGAAATATCGGGGAATCATCGTCGCTGTGTGTGCGACGGCAGCAGCCGGCGCAGTGGGAACATTTGTGGCGTTCGCCACGCCGAAATCACGGCCTGCGGCCGCAATCCGGGTGGAGATCACCCCTGAGCGAGTCGAGCGCGGACGCTATCTGTTTCACAGCGTGGCCGATTGCGCCGGCTGCCACAGCCCGCGCGATGCCTCGAAGTTCGCCATGCCGGCCGACCCTGCCAGGACCGGAGCCGGTTTTGTTTTCCCCAAAGAGCTCGGTTTCCCGGGCGCCATCGTCGGGCCGAACATCACGCCTGACCCGGAGACGGGCATTGGCCGCTGGACGGACGGCGAAAAAATCCGCGCCATCCGCGAAGGAATTTCGCGCGACGGGCGCGCGCTCTTCTCCCTGATGCCATACCGGCAGTTTGCAAAGATGAGCGATGAAGACATCTACTCCATCGTCGCCTACATGAACAGCCTGCCACCGGTGAAAAACCCTCTGCCTCGCACTTCACTCCAGTTTCCGGTGGGCGTGCTGAACCGCTTCGAGCCAGAACCTGTGCTCACTCCGCCCCAGCCGCCTTCCCCCCGCGATGCCGTGCGTTATGGCGGATTCCTCGCGAACCTTGCCTGCGTTCAGTGCCACACGGAGCTGAGCGGCGGCAAGCCGGTTCAGGGCAGGGAATTTGCTGGCGGGCACGAGTTCGCAGTGGGGCAGTTCATCGTGCGCAGCGCCAATTTGACCCCCGATAACGAAACCGGCATCGGCCTCTGGACGCAAGAGCGCTTCGTGCGCAGGTTCCGCGACTATGGCGGACTCACGTATGCGTCTGCGCCACGAGCTGTCCAGGCGAATTTCACCCTGATGCCGTGGTGGGGTTTCTCTGGAATGAAGGACGAAGACCTCCGGGCCATTTACGCCTACCTGCGCACTTTGAAACCCGTCTACAATCCGGCGGTGCTGCACCCGCAACTGGCCACGCAGGCCAATTGACGGTTCCGCCGCCCACTCTGGCACAATGATGGGTTCGCCCGTCGCACCGCCATGAAGCCTCTGCCTGAGCTGGTCGAACCGGTTCTTGCCGCCGTCGTGCTCATCGCTGCCGTCACGGACCTGAAGCGCCGCGAGATCCCCAACTGGCTCACCCTCGGCGCCATCCTCGCCGGGCTCGGCCTGCACACGTGGCTGCGTGGCTGGGAGGGCCTGAAGTTCTCCGCCGCAGGACTCGGGCTGGCGGCGCTGATTTTCGTTCCGCTGTTCATCATGCGCTGGCTTGGCGGAGGCGACGTCAAGCTCATGGGCGCCGTCGGTGCGCTGGCCGGCGCCCAGAACATGTTCGTCATTTTTGTTCTGGACGCCATCCTCGGCGGGATCGCCGCACTGGTGCTCGTCATCGTCCGCGGGCGCTTCCTCCGCACCCTGCGCAACATCCCTCGCATGTTCCGCCTCCGGCGCGAAAGCGAGCTCGAAGCCGGCGGCGAAAAATCCCTGGGGCTGCCGCGTGCGGTCACCATTGCGGCAGCCACGCTGCTCGTGCTCTGGGCGTCTACTCGAGGATAGGCAGCACCACGCCGCTCGCTGCCTGTCGTGAGCGGTACACGCGGTGCGTCGCTTTCACGAAATCGCCGGCCTTCGCTTCGTGGATCCGCACGAACTTCTGCGGGTTGCGGTCCACCAGCGGAAACCACGAGCTCTGCACGTGGATCATGATGCGGTGTCCGCGCCGGAACGTGTGGAACACGTCCGGCAGCTCGAACTCGACCAGTTCCACCTTGCCCGGCGTGAACGGCGTCGGCCGGTCAAAGCCCGTGCGGAATCGCCCGCGGAACGGCTCTCCGCGCACCAGCATCTGGTAGCCGCCCATGCGGACCTCTCTCGGGTTCGGCTGGGGATCCGGCGCGTCGTTCGGAAACACGTCGATCAGCTTTACCACCCAGTCGGCGTCCGTCCCGGTTGTCGACACATGCAGCACCGCGCGCAGCGGCCCGGCCACGCGCACGTCCTCTTCAAGCGGCCCGGTCTGATAGACCAGCACGTCCGGCCGCATCGAGGCGAACCTTTGGTCCTCCACCATATAGTCGTAGTTCATCCCGCGGTCAATGAACGGCAGGAAGGGGACGGGCCGGTTCGGATCGGAAAGGTACTCGTCGAAGGCCTCGCCTGCGGTCTCCGGGGGCTGCGTCGAAAGCCGGCCCTCTTCCCGGAAATAGTACGTGCGCCGGCGAGCCTGCTGCGGCGGCCACGCCTCCATGCGGTGCCACTCGTTGCGGCCCGTTTCGAAAACGTAGGCTTCGGGAAGCGGATTTCCGCCGCCCGCGCCCTTCAGGTGCTGCATGAAAAACGGAAATTCAATTTCATCCTGGAAGAATTGGGATGTATTTACTGCGAAGTTCACGTTGCCCAGCCGCGTGCCGTCCGTGCGAGCCCAGCCGCCGTGGCTCCACGGCCCTTCCACCAGAAGGTTCACCGCCCCGGGGTTCTGCTTCTCCGCCGACTCATACAGCCGCAGCGGCCCGTATACGTCTTCGGCGTCAAACCACCCGCCGACGGTGAGCATGGCCACCTTCATGTTCCTGAGGTGCGGCCGCAGGTCGCGCGACTTCCAGAACTCGTTATAAGTGTCATTTTCCAGCAATTCACGCCAGAATTTCACCTGGCCTTTGAACAGTTTTTCGTCGTAATTTGCCAGCGGTCCCATGGAAAGATGGAACGTATAGGCGTCAGGCCCGTCGATTTCGAAGCGCGACTCCGGCAGCAGGCCCTCGGACGGCCTCGGCCTTCCGAACACGCCCAGGAAATTGAATGCGTGCACCAGGAACAGCGCGCCATTGTGGCGAAAATCATCGCCGATGAACCAGTTGATGACAGGCGCCTGCGGCGACACCGCCTTCAGCGCCGGATGCGAATCCAGCGCTCCCATCGCCGCATAGAATCCCGGATACGAGATGCCCCACATGCCCACGCGGCCGTTGTTTCCGTGAATGTGCTTCACCAGCCAGTCGATCGTATCGTAGGTGTCCGAGGCCTCGTCGACGTCCCTATTTGTCTTCTTGTCCGGGATGTACGGGCGCACGTGGACGAACTCGCCCTCGCTGCGGCCGCGTCCGCGCACGTCCTGATAGGCGAAGATGAACCCCTCGCGCATGAACTTCTCGCTGGCCGGGCCCAGACTGGCGCGGTAATTCTCCGCTCCATACGGCGCCACCGTGTAGGGCGTCCGGAGAAGCAATATCGGATAGGCGCGGCTCCGGTCCTTGGGCACGTACACGGACGTGAACAGACGCACGCCGTCTCGCATCGGGATCAGGAATTCGTGCTTCGTATAATGCTGCCGGATGTAGGCCGCCCGGTCGCTGGCCGGCGGCGCCGTCTGGGCAGCGGTTCTCGGTTGTGCGGGGACTAGCAGCGGCAGCAGCGCTGCCAGCAGCAGGCGTCGTGAAATCATCGTCGGCACCTCTCAGCGAAACATCAGGAACAGGCGCAGCGCGCCCGTGTAACTGGCCTCCGCCATCCAGCGGCCGAGGCCGGTGGAATACATCAGCACCAGCAGAAGAATGAATCCGAAGCGGGACAGCTCAACGTAGGCCGCCAGCGGGATGCGCGCCGCAACCAGCAGCTTCGAACCGTCCAACGGCGGCACCGGGATCATGTTGAACAGCGCCAGAAACAGGCTGATGAACGCGGCGCGGAACAGGATCTCCGCCCCGGCCGGCAGCACGGCGGCCAGCCCGGCCAGGAGCACGGCGAAGGCGACGTTGCTGGCCGGCCCGGCCAGCGCCACCGCCGCCAGCCCGTTCACCCCCCCGCGCAGCTTCGCCGGGTTCGTGTTCACCGCCTTGCCCCATCCAAAGAAGACGCCGCCGAGCAGCGAGGCCATCAGCGGAATGAACACCGTGCCCATCCAGTCCACGTGCGCCAGCGGGTTCAGCGTCACGCGGCCTTCCAGGCGCGGCGTGTCGTCGCCCAGCCGGTCGGCGACCCATGCATGCGCATATTCGTGTGGCGTCGTGAGGATCCAGAAAATCGTCACGTTCAGCAGCGCCTGCGGCAGGTCGAACGTCATCAGTTGTCCTTCACCCGGTACTTTTCAAACCACGCCAGCAGGTAGAGCTGCTGCATCAGCTGGTGCGACGGGCGCCGCCACCCGTGAAATTCCTCCGGCACCCGCACCAGCAGCGTCTCTTTCTTCAGCAGTTTCAGCGCCCGGTAATACTCCTCGCTTTGCGAAATGGGCGTCCGCAGGTCTGCCTCGCCTGTCATCACCATCGTCGGCGTGGTGACGTTCGCCACGTAGTGCAGCGGGCTGCGCAGCGCATACTCCATCGGGTCCTCCCACGGCTTCTTGCGGAACTGGTCGTACCACATCGCACCGTCGGTCGTGCCGACAAAGCTGTGCCAGTCGGTTACCGGCCGCATCGACACGGCAGCGCGGAAGCGGTTCGTGTGCCCGACGATCCACGCCGTCAGCACGCCGCCGCCGCTGCCGCCGCACACGAACAGGTTCCGCTCGTCAATGAAGCCCTTCTTCAGCGCCTCGTCCACGCCGGCCATCAGGTCGTCATAATCCTTGCCCGGATAGGCGTACTGAATTCCATTGACAAAATCCTGCCCGTAGCCCGTGCTGCCGCGCGGGTTCGCATACAGAACCGCGTAGCCGTTGGCGGCGAAGTTCTGCCACGCCCAGTTGAAGGCGACGCTGTACATCGACCACGGCCCGCCGTGAATGTACAACACCATCGGATATTTCTTTTTCGGATCGAAATCCACCGGTTTCACCAGCCAGCCCTGGATGCGGAACCCGTCGGGGCCGTCCCACCACAGCTCCTCCACTTCGCCCAGCGCGCGGCCTTCGAGAACGTCTTCGTTCACGTCCAGGATCTTCTGGATCTGGCCGCCGCGGATCAGCACCAGCGAGCCCGGCTCATGGAAGGACGACCGCACCGCCGCGATCTCGCCCGTCCGAGCCAGCGACGCCTGCGTGATCATCTGCACCCCGTCGGTCACCCGGCGCGGCGCGCCGTTCAGCGGCAGAAAATACAGGTTCGATGAGCCGCGTTCCTCCATCGTGTAATAGACGCCCGAGCCATCGGCGGCCCAGTGCAGCTCGCCCGGCGCCGACGCCAGATTCCCCGCCCACAGCCGCTTCTGCCCGCCCTCGCTGTCCATCAGATAGATGGACGGAATGTGATACGTGTAGAGCCGGTCATCGTAGCCCGTATATGCGATCCATTTTCCGTGCGGCGCCGGGTTGTTGTCCGGTCCTTTGCGGTCCGTGAGCTGGCGGATCGCGCCGGTGGCCAGATCCAGCGCGTAAATTTCGCTGTCGTTGCGCAGATACTCGGCGTCCGCCTTGCGGATGCCGCTGAAGTACAATGTCTTTCCGTCCGGCGACCACCGGGGCGACTGGTGATTGTACTTGCCCGTGGTCACCTGCTTCGCCGTGCCGCCGGTGATCGCGTCCACGATGAAAATGTGCGAATGGCCCTTAGGCACCGGCCCCACGCCGTCACTCGCCCAGCTCAGCCGGTCCACGATCACCGCCGGCTTGGCCCACTGTGCGCCCTCGGGTTTTTTCGGCATCTTGATCGGCAGGATCGGATCCTCATCGGGCACGGTCATCACGAATGCGATCTTCCTGCCGTCCGGCGACCACCGGATCTGCGACGGCGCCTTCTCCACGCGCGTCAACTGCGCCACTTCGCGCGAGTCCACCCACATGACGTGGATCTGCGTGGTTCCGTCCCGGTCGCTCAGAAACGCGATGCGCTTCCCGTCGGGCGACCACACGGGCGCTGAATCGCGCCACGGTCCCGCCGTCAGTTCCCGCAACTTCGGTCCGCCCGGTTCCTGCCACCCGGTGATCATCCACAGGTTGGACCGCTGCTGATCTTTCACCCGATCCACATACCCGCGGGAAAAGACAATCGCCTTTCCATCCGGCGAAATCGCCGGGTTTGCGATGGACTCCATCTCGAACAGCGACTCGGCGTCCAGTCCCCTTTTCTGCTGGGCCGGCGCGCCGGCAGCAACAAGCACAATGGCGGCGAGCAGGGTTCGCGTGCGCAACATATCCCCATGCTACACTTCACCCGCGGAGGCACACACGACAGGATCCGCCAGCGCATTCGATTCTGCGGCGATGGCCGCCGGCTACGCCGCGGCCCGGCCGCTGCTCCATTCGCGCATCCTCTGCCGCGCCCTGCCCTGGATCAGCGGCATGCCCGTGGCAGGACTCGCGCTCGATGCCGGCTGCGGCGCCGGCCTCTCCACGCGCGCGCTGCTGCGCCACGTCGCCCATGTGGCCGGCATGGACGCGGCCATGCCCATGGTTCGGCTGGCGGCGCGCCTGTTGCCCGCGATCCCTTTCTTCGTCGCCCGCATGGAGCAGCTCCCACTGCCGGACTCGTGCTGTTCGCTCATCACCGCCGCCGGAAGCCTGAACTACACCGACGTGCCCGCCGCCTTGCGGGAGGCTGCGCGCGTGCTCGCGCCCGGCGGCGCGCTCATTGTCTATGACTTCGCCCCGGGAAGCCGCTTCCCGGAGGACCCTTCACTCGCCCGCTGGTTCCAGGACTTCCTGGCGCGCTATCCAAAGCCGGATGACGGCGCCATCACCCTGGATGCGCCAACGCTCTGCCGCCTGTGCGCAGGACGGCTGGAACCCGTTGCCGCGCAGGTCTTCGAAGAGCAGGAGTCCTGGGATGCCCGCTCCTATGCCAACTACCTGATGACTGAAACCAACGTGGCTGCCGCCCTCGCCGCCGGGGAGAGCGCTGCCCGTATCCGTGCCTGGATGAACAGCACGCTCCCTGCCGTCTTTGGCGGCGCCCGCCGCACCGTCTGTTTCGATGGCTACTTCGCCGCCTTCGCGAAGCCCAGCTCCTCGAGCACGCGCCCGGCCCCGTAAACCGCGCGCAGCGCCTCGATAATGCCGTCCGAGGCCACATGCACGCAGCGCTCGCCGCGGTCCATCCCATAGAGGAACCGGTTGTGCATCGCTTCGTAGTTCGAATCGAAGACGATGCCAATCACTTCGCCGCGCGTGTTCACCGTCGGCGAGCCAGAGTTGCCGCCGATGATGTCCGCCGTCGAAACAAAATTGAACGCGGTCCTGCGCTTCAGCGCGCCCTTCCGCTCCAGCCACCGCTGGGGCAACCTGTAAGGCTCCTGGCCGGTCGCGCGGCCGTAGAGTCCGTCGAAATCCGTGTACCAGCGCACCGGCTGCCCCTGCGCGTTGCGGTACCCTTCGATGCGCCCGAACGACAGCCGCAGCGAGCCGGTGGCGTCCGGATACACGCTCGTCCCATACAGGGTGAAGCGCGCCCGCGCGATCCGCGACGCCGCGTCGCGCACCACGGCATCAAACTCCTCGTCATACACCCTCCGGATGGCCCGCGCCTGCGGATCGATCATCCGCACCAGCCGGATCATGCCGTCGTCGGAGCTGCGAGCCGCCGCCGGGTCCTCCAGCAGTCTCCGGCGCTCGGCCGCGTCCTGGAGCTTCGAGCTGAAGATGTAGCCGTGCGCCGCCTCGGCCGGCGTCTTCCCGTTCAGAATCTGCCGCACCACTGCATTGGACTCGCCCAGTTCGGCCTGGAGCAGCTCGAACCACTTCTGAAGCATCAGCGCCTCCAGCTCCGGCGTCACCGGCGTCTGCGCCGTCAGCCGGTGCTCCAATGACGGCAGCGCCGCATCGCTGTACTCGCGCAGCCGCTCGGCATTGGGCTTCTGCTTCTCCTCGGCCAGCCGGTACAGATGGCGCGCGTAGGAAAACATGTCGCACAGCATCGCGCCGCTCTCAAGCAGATATTCGGCTGAACGCGGCTTCCATTTCTCATACGCCGCGGCGATCTTCTCAAAGGCGTCGCCCACTTCCTCCTTCGCCGCCGCATTCGCCGACACCGCCCTGCGGAACTGCTCTTCGCTGCGGCGTTTGGCTTCAATGAGCCACGCCTCGCGCATGCCCTTCAGCTCGCCATCGCGCACCTTGAACGAATTCTCGGCGCCGAACAGCTTGTCTCGCGCCACCCGGTGGTTCTCCTCGCTCTTCGAGCCGTACTCTTTCAGCGCGCTGATGATCGCGGAAAGGCTGCGAAGGGAGCGCGGATAGCTCACGTCACGCAGATATTCAAACTGCGCCACAGTGATGAAGCGATCGGTCGATCCCGGATGTCCGCTCACCAGCGCCAGCTCGCCCGCGCGCGGCCCCGTGCGCGACCACCTCAGATAATGCGGCGTCTGCGCCGGCCGGCCGTTTTCATAGGCGCGCAGAAACGTGATGTCGAGGTCATATCTCGGATACGTGAAATTGTCCGGGTCGCCGCCGAAAAAGGCGATCGCTTCCTCGGGCGCAAACACCAGCCGAACGTCCGTGTACTTCTTGTACCGATACAGGTGATACAGCGCCCCCGAATACAGCGTCACCACCGAGCAGGCCCCGCCGTGACGGTCCGTGCACTCTTTCTCAATCGTGTTGATCGCCGCCTGCCGCTGCTGTGCCGCCTTCGCATCTGACGGAGGCGCCGTCACCGCCCGCCTCACGCGGTCAGTGACGTCGGTGATCTCTTCCAGCACCTGTACTTCGAGGCCCGGGCACTTCAGCTCCCTTTCGGGCGAGTCGGCGTAGAAGCCGTCCCGCATGTAGTTGTGCTCTTTCGAACTCACGTTCTGGATGCAGCGCGAGGCCACATGGTGGTTCGTGAAAATGAGCCCGTTCGGGCTGACAAACGAGCCCGAAGCCCCGCCAAACCGCACCGACGACAGCCGCAGATGGTCCAGAAACTCTTTTGTCGGCCGGAAGCCGTGTTTCGAGGCGAGCTGCGATTCCGGCACCGCGTTGAACAGCCACATCCCCTCGTCGGCCTGGACGAGACCCATGGCCAGCCATGCGCAAAGGAACAACCTGGTTCGTTTCATCATTGAAAGACCTTTCCTTCACAGGATAGCGAGGTGCGAATTCCGGCGGCGCTGCGCGCTGTCGCACAATGGAAGCGATGGCCGGCGCCGGACTCAGCCAGCGGCAGTCTCAGGTGAAGAAGGGCCTGCGGCTCGAATACTTCACGCTCAGTTACAACGTCTTCGAAGCCGCCGTGTCGATCCTCGCCGGTCTTGCTGCCGGCAGCATCGCCCTGATTGGCTTCGGCGTCGATGCTGTCATCGAAAGCATCTCCGGCGCCGTGATGCTGTGGCGCCTCAACGTTGATGACCATCACCGCCGCGAGGAGTTTGAGCGCCGTGCCCAGCGCCTCATCGGCGTCTCCTTCTGGCTGCTGGCCGCCTATGTCGGCTACGAAGCCGTGGAAAAGCTCTGGCGCCAGGAGGCGCCGGAGCGTTCCATCCCCGGCATCCTCCTCGCCTGCTGCTCCCTGCTGATCATGCCCGTGCTTGCCCGCAGAAAGCGCGCCGTCAGCATCGAGCTCGGCAGCCACGCCATGGCCGCCGACTCGCGTCAGACCCTCCTTTGCAGCTACCTCTCCGCCATCCTGCTCGGCGGACTCGTTCTCAACGCCACGTACGGCTGGTGGTGGGCTGACCCGGCCGCCGGACTCGTCATGACGCCCATCATCGCCCGCGAAGGCTGGCTCGCCTGGCGCGGCGAAGGCTGCCAGTGCCATTGAGGCAGCCCCCGCGCCTCTCAAATATCCAGCTCCGCCTTGAACTTTGCCTGGGAACCCAGATCGCCGAAGCTGCCGCCCGGCGTAATGGCCACTCCAAGATGGCACCATTTCAGCATGTCGAGGTATCTGTCAGACGGAAGCCCCACATAGCCGTCGGTGAGGATCACCGCGCGGCGGATGCTCTTACGCTCCATGTGGCTGAGAACGCAATTGATCTCGGTCCCGCCCGTGGTTCCGCAGACCCCTCGATGCAGGTCTTCCAGCGTGATCGTCTCGACACTCGTCGAAAACAGGTGCACTCTTGGATACACCAGTGGCGCCGATTGCACCACGGCCTGATACAGGCACGGGATGTATATGTCCACGCTGCCGCTCACGTCCACATAGACATGGACCGGCTCGACCCCGCCCCGTTCAGGCACGGGCGTCTCCCACCCGTACAGCAGGGGTTGCAGACCCAGACAGCGGAGCACGTTGCTCCGGCGGTCCAGCGCCGGAACGGCTGAAATCGCTCTCTGTCTGCTCTCAGACCGCTTGAGCGGATCTCCCAGGTTCCCGGCGCGCGCTACCTGCCGGATCAGCGCCATGAGAATCTCCGCATTCTTCCGCGTGACCGCCTTGGGCAGCGCCACCTGGAATGATATTTCACCGTTCCCATACGGCGAGCGGGAAGGCAGCCTGTAGCCGAAAATCTCCTTCAACCGCCAAATCGTCACGCGAAACTCCTGTCCCAAGCCCCGCAATTCCCCAGCCCGGATGGGATGGCTGCCCAGCAATGGCACAATCATCTCCTCACGCGGCCTTGTCAATTGCTCCGAGGCAGTCTCTTCATCCAGCGTCTGCGCGAGACTCCGGCTGTCATGGTTGCGGCACCCCAGCTCTGCCTCGGACCCATCACAGGGTCCCTCCCCCACGGGCGCCGATTCGCCATTGGCGACACCAGGCGCCTGAAACAGCTCGGGGTGACTCTGGTAGAGGCGTTGCAGTATTCGCAGAACATCAGAGTAGGAGGCGCCATAAATCTGGTCGTAAAGATCCTTGTAGACCGCCAGGGCCTCTTTCAGCTCCGGCTTGTAAAGAATGTGCGGCGCCAGAAACCTTGATCGTGGCCGATATCCCGTCGGCGGCCGTAGCAGGCACTCCGGGAATTGGTTTGAGCGGTAGTAGGCCGTGAACAGCGACCAGTATGCCGGGCTCTCGGTCATCCGCGTGATCATCGCGTTGATCACCGCGTCAAACACGAAATTTTCCAACGGCGTTACCGGCCTGTGCTGGTGGCCGAGCAGGAGATGCAGGAGCTCATGCAGAATCAGCGCCACGCGCCGCTCCGGCGTCGGCGCGTATCGCTCAAGGAACTGCGGGTTGACGCGGATCCTGGGAGCATCCCTCGACTCGATTTGCGCCGTGGGAATCCGCTCGTCTTCCACAATGTCGATCAGCCGCATCAACCCGCTGATTTCATAACTGCGCGCCGGGAAAGCGTCGAAAAGCTCTTCCAGCTTCATCGTTGGCCCCTTTCCGGAACGGGAAAATTCAGCACCAGTTCTTCAGGGACTCGCAACCGGTCCAGGTTGGGCGGCTTGTCCTTCAGGACAAGCGAGCCGACCCGCTTGCTCGCAGCCACGCACCAGGTCAGCGGGTCCGTCACCACCGGATCGCCCCGGCACCCCATGTCCGTGCGGAAGGCCAGGGGCGGCCAGTCCAGCTCCTGCGCCCTGTTCTCAATCCTCCGGATCAGCTCGAGCTCGGCGGCGGCCCCGGAACCAAGCCAGCGTTCTCCGTCCAGCAGACTCAACACTGCGGCCGGCGTCACACTCTGCGGCCATGGATTCGGACCGGGAAGAATCAAACGGCGGACAAACGGTGCGCTGCTCAGGACAAAGATATACGAGCCCGTCGGAATCGGCATGCGGCCCTCCTTACTTTTCCACTGCAGCTCCCTGCCGCGTGAGCCGCGAGATGGTCTCCCAGGCTTTCTCCCATTCGTCGGCGATTTTTTCCGCCATTGCTGAGTCGTGGATTTTGTCCCGCGCGTGCAACCCGGTGATCAGTTGCGCCAATGCCAGCGAACGGCGGTCGCTGCAATCCAGCTTCGCAATCAGATCCCTGACGTAAGCGCCCGTACGCGCGACCGCGTGATTGTCCTGCACACCCTGTGCCGGAATGGCTGCGAGAGTGTACTCTTCCACCACCTGTTCGGCCACGGCGCCCACCAGTCGCGCGGCCAGGCCGCTGTCGACGAGGAAAAACGCCACCGCGTGGCGCGCCCCGTCCGGCAGGAACTGCAAACAATCCGCCACGACGATCGAACGCTGATACCGGCTGAGAGGCTCCGACCTGGCGGCGGCCACGGCCCTCTCCAGCGGGTCTCGGATACAGAAAATCTGGATGAGTTCGTCCGCCTCCGGAGAGCGGCCGCTGCGCCAGGCTTCCGTGTGCGCCGCGGCAAGACGGCCCCGGTCCACCGGGCGCCCTTCAGCAACTGCGGGAATCGAGGAAAAAAGCGCGATGCGGGCTGACTCGTCCAGATCCGCGTGTCCTCCCTCCAGCACCAGGCGCACCGCGTGCACCGCCGTGATGTTGCGCATCATCGTGACCAGCCGGCGCGCGCTCAGCGAAATCTCGCCCTCCAGCAGCAGCGCCGCCAGGTAGCGCAGGTAGTCCGTCAACAGCTTCCTCATCCCCTCACGCAGTCTCCGCCACACTGGGCGCGCCTGCTCCAGCAGATCCTGAAGCCTGGGGCCCGCCTTGGGATCCGGCGGCTTGTCTCCCCGTTCGAGCAGCTTCTTCTGCGCCTCCGGGGAGAGCGAAAACCAGTGCGGGATCTCGACGATGAACGCATACCGGTCCGCAAGCGCTGTGTCCAGCGGTTCCGATCCGCGGTAGTTCTCCCCGCTTTCGGCGCACATCGGCGGGTTCATCGCCGACCACCGGTAGCGCAGCCGCTCGAGCGTGAGGCCCTGCACCTTGCGCCCGTGAATGATCGAAAACAGCTTGTTCTGCACGTCCGGCCGGCAACGCGAGACTTCATCGAAAAACACCGCTTCCGCCTCCCAGATCGTCGCCGGCGTTTGCAGATACTTCAGCGTGGCCGAGCCCTGCTCGGGTACCGGAAAGCCGATCAGGTCGTCAAAACAGATCAGGCTGGCATTGTAGTGGCGATAACACAGCCCCAGCGCCTGCGCCAGCCGCTCCAGCAGCATGGACTTGCCCGTGCCGTGCGGCCCGATCAGCAGCAGCGGATCCTCGGTCACCAGCGAGGCCAGGATCGCGGGCTCCACCGCTTCCAGACCATGCAGCCCAAGGCTCGCAAGGATCCCCTGCGGCTCAGAACCTGCTTCGTTTTGATCCGCGGGCCTCTTCGCAGGCTGCGCAACGCTGGCGGCGGCACCGGCTTCCTCTGACTTTGGCGGTTTGCGCGAAGCATTTGCCGCGCTGGTTTTTGTGCCTTTCAACGATGCTGTTGTACTCATCCTTCACGCTCCTTCGGGCGCGAAGGATCCGCAGGCGGGCAACGATGGTGGGAGGACAGCCTTTGTTTGCGCCATCTCGCGCCACATCGGTCCCGTTGCCGGGCTGACTTTGGCACCTTGGCGGCTGAAGCCAGGTTGCCGGGCGGTCAGCGGGTCAGTTCCCTCGCGCCACTCTCGATGTGTTGTCGAAGCTTTTGCTTCTGCCCGAAAAACGTGCGCCGGCCTGAATTCGTTTCAGATTTCTTCGCACGAAATGACCGGCGGGGATCTCCGCCGCACAGGCGGGCGTAGCATGAAGAAAGGACGCGGACAACCCGGAAAATGGCCATGCAGCCCCTCACCTTCGATGAACTCCAGTCGAAAATGCGCGGTTTTCAGGAGAGCCGCATTCTGCTGACTGCGGTCGAGCTCGACCTCTTCACCCACGTCGGCTCGGGAGCCACCGCCACCGAAGTGGCCCGCAGGGCCGGCACGGATCCCCGCGCGACGGAAATCCTGCTCAACGCGCTCGCCGCCATCGGCGCCCTGCTCAAAAAGAACGGCGCCTTCTTCAACACTCCGGCCACCGCCCAATACCTCGTCGCCGGCAGCCCGGACTTCGCGCGACCCGCGCTCATGCACACCGTCCATCTGTTTGACTCCTGGGCCGCGCTCACCCAATGCGTCCGCGCCGGTACCGCCGTCCACCGCCCGGACCCCGAGGCCGCCGATCCGCAGTGGACGGAAAGCTTCATCGAAGCCATGCACTGGCGCGCGCAGAAAGACGCCGCCGAACTCGCCCGCATCGGCCGCGCACGGAACGTCCGGCGCATGCTGGATGTTGGCGGCGGCTCCGGCGTCTACTCCATCGCCTTCGCCAAAGCGAATCCGGCACTGCACGCCGAGGTGTTCGACCGCGAGCCCGTCACCCGCATCGCCCGCCGCCACATCCTCGCCGAGGGACTCGAGGACCGCGTCACCACCCGCGTTGGCGATCTCACCCGGGATGATCTGGGCTCCGGCTACGACCTCGTTCTGCTCTCCGCCATCTGCCACATGCTGAGTCCGGAGGAAAACCGCTCGCTGCTGGCGCGCTGTTTCCGCGCCCTCGCCCCGGGCGGGCGGCTGCTGATTCGCGACTTCATCCTTGACCCCGGAAAGACGTCGCCCCCGCAGGCCGCCCTCTTCGCCGTCAACATGCTCGTCAACACGCGGGGCGGTTCCACCTACACCGAAGAGGAATATACGGCCTGGCTGCGCGAGGCCGGCTTCGCCGGCATCAGCCGCGAGGCGGCCGGCCTCATCGCTGCGGTCAGGGCGGCGCGCTGACTACTTCTTTTTCTTCGCCGGCTCGGGCGTGATCGACGGCGGGACTGTTTTCGATTTCGGCTTTCCTTCGTCCGCCTCGGGAAAAGTCACTTCACTTTCCACCTGTAATACCTGCGATTCTACCTCGAATTTACGGTAATTCTTGAATTCAATTTCGTTCTTTGTGCAGGTAAATGTTCCGCGGTAACAGGCCAGATTCTCGCTGCGGACCGGCAACAGGTGGCGCGTCCCGGCGATGTCCACCCAGTCGTAGTCCACCGTCATCTCCACCTTGTCGATCTCGTAGTTGGAAGGCAGCCTGCGGCTGCTCATCTCGATCCGCAACACCCGCGCGCTGTCCGGATCGATCCAAAGCGAGCCCTCGTGCGCCGGCTTCACCGCATACCCGTACCGGATGGTCCATCGCGAGCGCTCTTTCGGAACGGAAAAATCGTAGACGCGCGCCTTGATTCCTGCTGCCTCCGAATCGCCCCGCAGACGGAAATCTTCGGGCCGGGCCGACTCGAAAATGCTCATCAGTGTCGAGCCGAAATCCCCGGTGGACCAGGAGCCCGAGTCCTCCGGCGTTCCCTTTTTCAGCGGTTTTCCGTTCAGCCGGATGTTGCGGTACTCTTCCTTCCCTTTCGTGTAAGCCAGCTCCACCTGCACCCGGTCCCGCAGCTTCCACTCCGGCTTCAGCGTCTTGCTCTCATAGCGGCGGACGAACTCATCGCAGATGAACGCCGGCAGCTTCTCGTTGAACTCAAAGGCCGCTTCGCGCGCCCGTTGCAGCAGATCGTCACGCTCCGCCGCCGCGCCGCCCCCAATCACCTTTTCGGTCTTTCCCTCTTCATCCACCACCACTTCACGGTACGGCCCGGCGGGCGCGCGCCGTGCCTCCGGCGCCTCCACCGGCTCCCGTTTCTGCGCCGGGCCGCCGCGTCGCAGCACGGGACGGCCGGGGTCGACCGGCGGCTCCGGCGCCTGCTGCGCCGCCAGCGGCAGCCACACGATCCCCGCCAGCCAGAAGCGGATTCTCATCGCCGCCTTTCAGACGCGCGCGGACGCACGGCGGTTACTGCGCCGGAATGATGCCACGCACCGCCAGCCAGTCCTTCAGCCGCGCGGGCCAGGTCGAAAGCACCGGATCTTTGGGCGCCAGCCCCACCCCGTGCCGCCCTTCCTGGTAAATGTGCAGCTCGGCCGGCACGCCCGCCCGCCGCAGGGCCATATAGTACAGGATGCTGTTTTCCGGCGGCACGCCGGTGTCTGCATTCGTGTGAAACAGGAACGTGGGCGGCGTCTGTGAAGTCACCTTCCATTCGTTCGACAGCTCCCACACCAGCGACGGATCCGGCGGATCGCCCAGCAGCGCGCGCATCGAGCCGCTGTGCGTGTATCGCGTCGTCAGGCTGATCACCGGATAGCACAGGATGGCGAAGTCCGGCCGTTCGCCCTCGCCGAAGTGCGTGCAGAGCGTCGACGCCAGATGCCCGCCCGCGCTGAACCCCATCACGCCCACCCGCGCCGGGTCGATGCCAAACTCCTTCGCCCGGGAACGGATCGTCCTCATCGCCTGCCGCGCATCGTCGAGCATCGCCGGATGCCGGTATCGTGGCGCCAGCCGGTATTTCAGCACGAACGCCGTCACGCCGAATGAGTTGAACCATTCGGCCACCTGTCTGCCTTCGTGATCCATGGCAAGGTTCACATACCCGCCGCCAGGGCAGATCAGCACGGCGGCCCCGTTGGGCTGGGCTGCCGGATAGATCGTCAGCGTGGGTCTGTCGGCGTCTTCATTGCCGGCGGCGCCCGGGGCGCCTTCGGGCCATAGCAGCTCTGTCCGCGGCGCCTGCGCCGCGGCCGTCAGGGCAAGTAGCAACAACAAAACAGTGCGCATACTGACTATTCCACTACGGCCGCTTCCTCAATGGTCAACGTCCCCGCGTCCGCGTCCAGCTCCGCCATCACTCCCAGCGGCAGTGTGAGCTGATCGTCGGTGTGCCCGATCACCAGCCCGCTCAGCACCGGCACGTCCAGCTCTCCCAGGATCCTCTGCACGACTTCGCCCGTGGAGAAGGTCGATTCAAATGCCGGCTGAAATTCGCGCGGCCGGCACCCGTTGCACTCGCCGAAGATCAGCCCGCGGATGCCGCGCAGTTTGCCCGCCAGCCGCAGGTGCGTCAGCATCCGGTCGATGCTGTAGGGCTCTTCGCCAACGTCTTCCAGAAACAGGATCGCGCCCTCGCTCTGGATCTCGTAAGGCGTTCCCAGCGTGGTCGAGATCAGCGTCAGGTTCCCCCCGACCAGCGGTCCGCGTGCGCGGCCTGGCCGCACCGCGCGCCAGGGGTGGCGCGGCCGGATGGGCCGGGCCTCCGGCGGGTTGGCAAGCCGCCCCAGCGGTTTTGTTTCAAACAGGACTCGCCGGAGATGTTCTATCGTGAAATCGCTCAGGCCGGAAAGCGCCACCGGCCCGTGGAACGTCACCAGCCGCGCCAGCCGGTGAATGGCCAGGTGCAGCGCGGTGATGTCGGAGTAGCCCAGGAAGATCTTCGGATTTCGCCGGATCAGCCCGTAGTCGATCGAATCCAGCAGCATCGCTGCGCCGTACCCTCCGCGGACGCAGAAGACCGCCTTCACTTCCGGGTCGGCGAACATCGCGTGCAGGTCTTCGACTCGTTCGCGCACCGTGCCCGCCAGATAGCCGTCGCGCCGCCCGACATTCCTGCCCATCCGGCACCGCAGCCCCAGTTGTTCGATCGTCCACTGCGCCAGCCACAGCCGGTCCGGATCCGATACGTACGTCGACGGGGTAATGAGCCCCACCGTGTCGCCAGGACGCAACGCCCGGGGCTTTACGAGCTCGGACGCCTTCAGCGAAGCCAGGGCGGCAACGGGCATCGTGGAAAGAAACTGCCGGCGCGGGAAACGGCTCATGGCAATCAGTTTTTCTCACCAGCCCTGCGTCTGGCAATGGCCGAAAGCCCCGGAGTCTTCCGACCGGCGTCAAATGGGACGATCCCTGTTGTTGCGACCTGATGGAACCAGGCAGCCGACACGTCTGAGCCGACTTTCGAACCCCGATTGAGAGCGTCCCTGAGGGGCAGAACGGGATCCCAGGAGTCTGAGGGAAATCGGCCAGGAGTGAAATTGAACTCCCAGGGCGAGTGTTTTGAAGCGCAGGCGTAGTAAGCGGCAGCGGCCGGACCTGGCGGTCGTCTCCGCATCGCGGTATGGCTCATTTGCGGGCGATCTGCGGGGCGCGCTTCCTGAGGCTCCCTTCCCGTCCGGGAGGCGAAGCTGCGTCGGTGGGCAGTTAGATTCTCCTTTTCTTCGGTGGTTTCACCGCATCCAAAGTTCTTGACGCAATTCTTGTTGCTTATGTTACGATTGTCACTGGAATGTCCCACCGGGGCAAGGGAGATTGGTCTCTAACATGAAGGGATCCTCGGGACGCTTCGCGGAAAACTGCGAGCCTGAGGGTTGGCGCTCGGGGGCCGCGCGGTTGGGTCTACCTTCGCGGGCCAGGCACCACAGCGAGGAGGGTATATCTGCACCGGCCTCTTCGCCGCCAGCGCCTCTTTCTCTCATCTGCCGCCTGTGGACACACGCGGCCATTCCCTTGTGCCCGCCATGCCTCTCCACGGGCATCCTCCACGTAAGGCCACAAGGCGAAGGGCCCACAAGCATCGGATTTTCAAATCACCCAGGGAGGGATTTGCGACCATGAATCTCGCATTCAGCTTCAGGGGCGCCACGGCGCGGTGGCTCGCGTTCGTGGCTCTTCTCGTGTTGTGCACAACCATTGCTATCGCGCAGGAAACCACCGGCAGCATCCAGGGCGTGGTCACCGACCCCACCGGCGCCGCCATCCCCAACGCCACCGTCGAAATCAGTGGCGGCCCGCTTCCGCGGCCGATCACGCTGCAAACCGACTCCACCGGCCAGTTCCTGCAACAGCAGCTCCCGGTCGGCATGTACACGGTGACCGTTTCGGCGCAGGGCTTTTCCACCGTGCGCAAGACCGACACACCCGTTGTGCTCGGCCGCGCCACGCGTGTCGACTTCCGGCTGGAAGTCGGAAAAGTCACCGAGAGCGTCGTCGTCACCGCCGAAGCGGTGCTGGTAGACACCACGTCTTCGAGCTCCGCCATCAACGTCGACAAGTCCTTCTTCGACCTGATTCCCAAAGGCCGCAGCTTCTATGACCTGATCAACATCGCGCCTGGCGCCCGCAACGAAGGCAAGGCGGGCGGCTTCCAGGTGGACGGCGCCTCCGGTTCGGAGAACGCCTACTTCCTCGACGGCATGGAGGTCACCAACATCCAGACCGGCGTGCTGTCCGGCCAGAACCGCATCCCGGTTGAGATGGTCCAGCAGGTTCAGGTGAAGAACGGCGTCATGGACGCCCAGTACGGCGGCGCCATGGGCGGCGTCGTCAATGCGGTCGTCCGCAGCGGCACCAACGAGTGGCACGGCCAGGCCGGCTTTTACTTCAATAATGACACCATGCAGGCGCGGCCCCGGCCCACGCTCGAAATGGATCCCACCGACGACTCGCGCACCCGCGTGCGCTACTTCCAGAACAAGCTGGACAATTACAGCACATGGAATCCGGTGTTCAACATCGGCGGTCCCATCCTGAAGAACAAGCTTTTTTACTTCGGCGGCTTCATGCCGAGCCTGACGACCACGGACCGCACGGTCACCTTCCTGTCCAACGGCCAGACCGGCACCTTTACGCGTAAAGACCGGCAGCACTATGCCGCCAACAAGCTCGACTTCGCTCCGTTCAGCAAGCTGCGCATGAACATGAGCTGGGTCTGGAACCCGAACTACGTCCGGGGCTACCTCCCGGCCCAACAGGGCACCGATTCTCCGAACCGTGATTGGGCCGGGCTCGGCGAGTACAGGGCCGGTCAAATTCTTTCCGGCCAGGCGGACTTCCTCGCCACCAGCAAGCTGATCCTCAGCTTTCGTGGCGGCTATCACTTCACGAACTTCACAAACCGGTACGCCCAGTCGAACACGACATTCATTTACAGCACCTCGAACCTGATGTTCCCGGATCTGCCGCCGGAGGTCCGGCTCACCTCCACCGGCTGGGTCCAGCAGGGCACGGCCCGCACCGACTATGACGTCTACCGCCGGACGAACCTGAACGCCGATGGCAGCTACCTGCTGAACCTCGGCGGTCAGCACAACATCAAGGCCGGCTGGCAGTACAACAAGCTCGAGAACGACGTCAAGTCCCTCAGCTTTCCGACGGGCTACTACCGCTTCTACTGGAACCAGTCCTGGCCCTGCATCACCAACCAGTGCGACAGCGTTCCGGCGCAGTACAAGATCCCCGGCACCAACCGCGTGCGCGGCACCTATGGCTACTACCGCTGGCTGACGTTCGGCACCTACGGGTATGCGTCGAGCAACAACCACGCCATCTTCTTCCAGGACAACTGGCGCGTGAACAAGCACCTCACCCTGAACCTCGGCCTCCGCACCGAGCGCGAGTTCCTGCCGAGCTATGAGAAGGAGGGCATTGCCGCCGCTCCGCCGATCAAGTTCACCTGGGGCGACAAGATCAGCCCGCGCATCGGCGGCGCCTTCGACCCGAAGGGCGACGGCAAGATGCGCTTCTACGCCTCCTGGGGCTACTTCTACGACATGATGAAGTACGAAATGCCCCGCGGCAGCTTTGGCGGCGACATCTACCTCACCGCCTACTACGCGCTGGATGACCCCAAAGTCTTCACCCAGATGCGCACCTACGGCTACCCGTCCGATCCGCGCAAGCTGCCGGGTCAGTTCTTCGAGCTGGTCGACTGGCGCATTCCGTCCAACGACCCCAATTCCTGCGAGAAGAACCACCTGCCCTGCAAGGGCCAGACGATTGAGCCGAACCTGAAGCCGATGAAGCAGCGGATGTTCGATCTCGGCTTCGACTACAGCCTGAATCCGACGCTGGTCGCCTCCATCCGCTACACCAACCGCCGCCTCATCCGGACCATCGAGGACGTGGGCATCCTTGGCGAGGGCGGCGAAGTCTACTTCATCGCCAACCCGGGCTATGGCATCACCGCGGATCGTTCCTTCTGGGCGGCTGGCTATCCGCTGACCCCCAAGGCGAAGCGCGAGTATGACGCCATCGAGTTCCGTCTGGACAAGCGCTTCGCGAGGAATTACCAGTATTCGCTCAGCTACACCTGGTCGCGCCTGTACGGCAACTACTCCGGCCTGGCCAGCTCGGACGAAAACGGCCGCACCAGCCCGAACGTCAACCGCTACTTCGACGTGCCCTGGCTCGCTTACACCGAGAAAGGCGTGATGTCGGAAGGGCGCCTCGCCACCGACCGTCCGCACACGCTGAAGTTCTTCGGCGGTTACACGCTGAAGAACCTGCTGGGTTCGACGACGATCTCGCCGAACATTGCGCTCTATTCGGGCACGCCGCTGACCACTGAACTGAACGCGATCTCGTCCACGCCCATCTACCCGTACAACCGCGGCGACATGGGCCGCACGCCAGTGTTCTACAACTTCGACCTCAACCTCATGCACGACTTCACGCCGTTCTCGTCGCGCGAGAGCATGAAGATCCGGTTTGAGTTCACCGTGTTCAACCTGTTCAACTCGAGCATCGTCACCAACAAGGACACGGTGCTGCTGCATCCGGACGACAGCCAGCTCCAGTTCGCCAACGAGACCGACATCTTCAAGGGCTTCAACACGCTTCAGATGATGAAGCAGCAGGGGCTCCGCATCAGCCCGCTCTACGGGCTGGCGAACTCCTTCCAGGGGCCGCGGTATACGCGTCTCCAGCTCAGCTTCTTCTTCTGAGAGCGCCCGCCATTGCCAACGGAAAAGGCGCCCCCAACCGGGGCGCCTTTTCCTTTCATGTCAAACGGGCCGGTTCGGCGATTCGCATCGGCCTGAAGGGCGACCCTGCCCATATCGCTCCATCTGTCACCCGGCATCCGGGCTATCGACGCCACCGGGCGCATCGACGCGGAAACACGCACCGGGCCGGAAACGAAGCTCACCCCTGCGGGCGAGCCAAACGGGCTGCCGGACCTTGCAGAACATTTGCAGGGCAAAAGTCCCCACGGATGGGGCGCAGCGTGGCCCCGTTTTTCATAACGCTTCGAGCTGCCTAAATCGTCGCCCCTGGCCGCGTCCCTTTCTCCGGGGCAGTGCGCACGCTCCCGACTCGCCTCTCAAGCGCATGCCCTGCGACGCACTTCGCCACGGAAGATCAGCACAGGAGTCGTGCAGCGGATCTCCGCAACGTGTTGCTCCTCCGTTCGGCGCATTGTTGGCCCGTTTTGCGAACGGTCGGGTTACGGCCTGCCGCCGGCACAGCCCTTCAACCACCGGCTGCGACAGACCTCAGTCCTTCTGAATCAGAGAGGTGTCTGTGGAAGCGCGGGCGTCGGGACCAGCCGGGCATGGCCATTTCTTTGACCCCCCTTGAGACATGTTCTCTCGTCCTTCATCCGCCGGGGACGTTATATCGGGCAGCCCTTTTCCACCGTCAGGGCCGAGATCATTTGCTTCTTTAACGTCCCCGCCCCTTGATGGAATTCTCCTGCCGGCATTCAAGCCCCGCTCTTGTGCCGGCTGCCCCAAGGCGACTCTTCACCAGAGCCTGGCGCTGCCCTGACTCCACCCTTGCAGCTTGTGGACTCCATCTCCGCGCCGCGGCGCAGCTCCAGAAGGGTGCTCATCCTGCGGTGGGCCGAGCGACAGACACCTGACGGCGCGGCCGGATTCCGGTCCGTAGCCTGTGTCCTCCACCGCCGCCTGCGGGATGCATGGAATCAAGGAGTTTCGTGGCGGGTACGGAAATTGTTCCCCTCGCCGGGCAGGATCCGGAAAAACCGTGGGGCGGGAGGCGGGTGGCGCAGAGAAAGGCGGGAGAGATCCGTTCGGCGAACAAAAAGGGGAGACAGCGCTTCCCCAGCACGGGAAAGAGGCCAGGATGACCCCGAGGGGGCCATCCTGGCGGTTTCGGTTTCGGATTTTCGTCTGTAAGTGGAGGGATGTTTTAGTTAAAAACCAGCTTCGTTGTGGTTCCGCCAAGACGGATTTCCTGGATCTTCAATTTGCCATTTTCTTCCGTATAGCGGACTGATGTGGAGCTGAATTTTGAATCACTCTGCTCGACGCGCACGGTCGCCTCCACCTTTTCCTTGCCCTTCTGGATGACGGCTTTGCCGTCCTCGAGGATCAGCTTGTAATCGCCTGGCTTAAGCTCCTTGCCAGCGACAAGGGAAGGCTGGAAGAGGGTAACGGTGTAGGTCGCCGCAGAGGCGGCAAAGACTGCAACACTAAGAAAGATGGCGAGAAACTTCATGGTTTTGGTCATCGTGGACACTCCCTGATTTCAGTTTACCGTATCTGATGCCCGGAAACCATGTTCCGGACATTAAATTTCCAACTTTCTGGTGGTGCTACATGAAAAAACTAATACTTTCATGCTAGCAACGCTTCAGGCCCCGACCGAACTGGCTGGTGCCCACACACCTGTCCATACGCGCCATCCGGCGCTCAGGTTCTGTTTACAGAGGGAAATTCCGCCAGGAACCGGCGTACAAGATTCAGGGCTTCGGCTTCAATTTTCGGATCGTCGCCAAACCCATTCAGCCAGTGAATTCCGGGATCTTTCCGGAACCAGGTCATCTGGCGTTTCGCATATTGTCTGGTGGCGATGGCGGCCCGCTCGATCGCTTCAGACAGGCTCAAGGCGCCTTCGAGGCAAGCGAGCGCCTCTTTGTAGCCGATGGACTCGAATGCCTTGGCGTCCTTTGGCACGCCGCGTTCAAGCAGTCCTCGAACTTCGTCGAGGAGACCGGCTTCGAACATGCGGCGGGTCCGTTCGTGGATCCTTTCAATGAGGTGTTGACGCGGAGGCCGAAGGCCGAGCTTCAGCGCGCGGAAGCCGCGAAGGGGCTCGCGTCCGTCTTCGAACAGTCGGGAAGCTGGCTGGCGCGCCCGCAGGCAGATTTCCAGCGCGCGAACGGTTTTCTGGACGTCATTCGGGTGGATGCGGGCGGCCGTGGCCGGATCAAGCCGGCGAAGGATGCAGTGCAGGCTGCCTTTGCGTCTGCGTTCGCGTTCCAACAGCCTGGCTCGGAGCGTGTCGTCGCGCGGGGGCGCCTCGGCGAGCCCTTCGAGCAGGGCACGGAGGTAGAATCCGGTCCCGCCAGCCACGACGGGAACCCGACCGCGGGACCGGATGTCGGAAAGTGTCTGCCGCGCAAGCCTGGCGTAGTCTCCTGCGCTGAATACTTCCCACGGTTCGAGCAGGTCAAACAGATGATGGGGGACGCTGGCTCGCTCTGCCGGCGGGCTCTTGGCGGTGCCTATATCCAGGCCACGGTAGATCTGGAGTGAATCGCAGTTGACGATCTCGCCTCCGGTGGCGCGGGCAACGGCCAGAGCGAGCGCGCTTTTGCCGGAGCAGGTGGGTCCAGCAACGACTAGAAGGGGGTGCGGGAGTTCCGGTTCGCTCATTTTGTTTCCGGCCCCCGCCAAGAGAGAGGAACCGGCGCGCGGCTGCCGCACATCAGATATAGTTAGGATAACAGCGAGCGCGGCCTGTCACCTCTGTTCTCAGGGGGTGCCTTGACCGCCCGCAACAGGCCACAATGAACCATATTTTCACCATCTGTTTCGGCTGGGCGCTTCTGCTGGGGCCGTTGCCGGCTGACGCTTCTCAGGCGGCCCAGGCGTCGGTCGCGAAAACCGACAAGGCGGCGGCTTACTATCACGCGGCGCTCGGCCATCTCTATTCCGAGCTGGCGGCGCAGTTCGGGGGTCGGGGGGAGTATTTGCAGAAGGCGATCGAGAACTATCGCCTTGCCGTGCAGTACGACCCGGAGGCGCCGAGTCTCGCCGAGGAGCTGGCGGAACTCTACGTACAGAGCGGCCAGATCCGCTCCGCCGTGAGCGAATTCGAGGCGGCGGTGAAGCGGAACCCCGATGACATCAACTCGCGCCGCATTTTGGCGCGCCTGTATACGGCCCGCATCCGCGAAGGCCAGTCCACGCGGATGAACGAGGAGATGATCAAGGCGGCCGCGGAGCAGTATGAAAAGGTTGTCGAAAAGGCGCCGCGCGATAAGGACGCCTGGCTCATGCTCGGCCGCCTGTACAAGCTGTTACAGAACTCGCCGGCGGCCGAGCGCGCGTTCAAGAAAGTGCTTGAAATCGACGACAGCGACGAAGACGCGCTTACCGGCCTGGCGATGGTCTATTCCGATCTCGGCGACACGGCCGCGGCCAGCCAGGTGCTGAAGCGCGTGACGGAAAAGAATCCGAGCCTGCGGACGCTGCTCGCTCTCGCATCGGCCTACGAACAGCTCCGGCAGTACAAGGAAGCCGCGGAGACTTACCGCAAGGCGCTCGAACTGAACCCGGACAACCTGGACCTGAAGCGGGCCTATGCGCAGTCGCTGTTCGCGGCCGACCAGCCGGAGCAGGCCCGGGCCGTTTTCGAGGAGCTGCTCCAGGCCGAACCAAACGACCTGCTGGCGCTGCTGCGCCTGTCCCAGATTCACAGGCAGAAGCAGGATTTTGCGAAGGCGGAAGAGTATGCCCGGCGGGCGTCGAAGCTGGATCCGTCCAACCTCGAGGTCCAGTACAACGAGGTGAGCCTGCTGGAAGCCCAGGGAAAGCTGAAAGAGGCCATTGCCCGGCTGAAGGAAATTCTCGCGACCCTGGAGCGGCGCCCGTCTTCCCTCGGAGACCGCAACAACCGCGTGATCCTTCTCGAGCGGCTTGGTCTGCTCTACCGGATGTCGGACCAGACCCAGGAAGCCATTGCGGCGTTCCGCGAAATGGCCGAGGCGGACCCGGACTCCGCGCCCCGGGCTGCCGCCCAGATCATTGACACGCTGCGCGCCGCCAAGGACTTCACCGGCGCTGACCGCGAAGCCAGGGCCGCCTTGCAGAAATTCCCGCAGGACCGGCTGGTGAAGAGCATGGCGGCCACCGTCGCCGCCGACCTGGGTCGGTTTCGTGAAGCCGAGGGCCTGCTCAAGGGGCTGTTCGACGGCAAGAACGACCGCGAGGCCTGGATATCGCTGGCGCAGGTCTACGAAAAGCAGAAAAACTGGACGGAAATGGCGCACGCGCTTGACAAGGCGCAGGAGCTTTCCACGACGCCCGAGGAAAAAGAGGCGGTCCATTTCATGCGCGGCGCCATGTATGAACGCCTGAAAAAATACGATCTGGCGGAGGCCGAATTCCGCAAGGTGCTGGAAATCAACCCGAAGTCGGCCTCGGCGATGAACTACCTCGGCTACATGCTGGCGGACCGCAATGTGCGGCTCCAGGAGGCGCTGGAGCTCATTCAGAAGGCTGTTGCGCTCGAGCCGAACAACAGCGCTTTTCTTGATTCTCTGGGCTGGGCGTATTACCGCCTCAACCGGCTGGAAGAAGCCGCTGAATGGCTCCAGAAATCGCTGGAGCGCAGCAGCCGCGATCCGACCGTCCATGACCATATGGGCGACGTCTATTCCGGTCTTGGACGCCTGAAGGAGGCGGTGCAGCACTGGGAGCGGTCGCTGGAGGAATGGCGGACCAGCGCCCCGGCGGACGTCGACCAGGAGGAGATCGCGCGGGTCCGGAAAAAACTCGAAAACGCGAAGATGCGGCTGGCGAAGGAAGCCGCCGGCAAGCGGGAGAATTAACCGCCCCGGCTTTCCGATCCACTTCTCTTTCGGGCAGAATGATTTCATGAAGCGTGTGACCTTTTTCGTCTCGTGTTTTGCTCTGCTGACGCTGTCCGCCATGGCCGGCCAGCCTCTGGGAAAGCCGCCTGCGTTGAAGCAGCGCACGGCGATCTCCGATCTTGCGGCACAGCCGGAAAAATACGTCGGCAAGACGGTACAGGTTCGCGGCCGCGTGGCGGAAGTCTGCGAAAAGATGGGCTGCTGGATGAACCTGGTGGATCCGGCCACCAGTGCTCGCGTCCGCGTCAAGGTGAAGGACGGCGAAATCGTGTTTCCCAAAGACGCTGTCGGGAAAATGGCCGTGGCCGAAGGAAAGTTCGTCAGGATCGAGCTGACGCGCGAGCAGGCTATTGAGCGGGCAAGGCACGAGGCCGAGGAGAACAACCGGCCGTTTGATCCCGCATCCATCACCGGGCCGGTGACGATTTACCAGATTCAGGGCACGGGAGCGGTGATTGAGTAGCCAGTCGCCGGGCCTCCCGATGGCGCCGCCGATCTGATAGCATGACTCCGCTATGCTTTTGATCGCGGTCATTCTCGGCGTTTTCACCTACGGCATGGTTGCCGCCATGCTCGGCACGATCCTGCCCGAGCTGTCGCGGCGTTTCCAGCTCACTCCGAACCAGAACGGCAAGATCAGCATGATGCAGGCCCTGGGCCTGATGTTCGGCGGCTTCTTCGCCGGGCCGCTCATGGATCTCCAGGGAAAGAAGCTCGGCATGCTGTTGTCGCTGGCCCTCATCGGGCTGGCCCTGGTCGGCCTGCGCGCGGCCAAAGGCTTCCTGCCGATCGCCGGCATGATGTTCATTCTGGGCACGGGCGGCGGTGCGCTGGTGACTTCCTCCTTTGCCGTGGCCAACGACATTCAGGTTTCGTGGCTCCGCGGCGCGGCCGTGTTCAATGCGGTGAACCTCTTTTTCGGCCTCGGCGGCTTGATGACTCCCCTGATTGCTGCGCGTGTCTTCAAGAACGACGTGCCGAAGCTGCTGCTGTTTTCGGCCTGCGTGGCCGTTGCCGCGCTGATCGTGAACTCGACGACGCCCATGGCGCCGCCCAGCGGTAAGGTGTCATTCCAGGCGGAGCAGGTCACATCGCTCATCACCAGTCCGGTTCTTCTGCTGTTGTCCCTTGCGCTGTTTCTGTATGTGGCCTGCGAGGTCGGCGTGTGGAACTGGCTGGCGCGGCATCTGATCGCACAGGGCGTGCCGGATGACAAGGCGCTGACGATCCTGTCGCTCGGTTTCGCGCTGGGGCTGCTGGTCGGTCGCGTAGCGGTGGTGCCGGTGCTGGGCAGCGTGACGCCCAAAGCGGTGCTGCTCTCCGCGGCGCTGTTGATGGCGGTGACCACCTACATCATGCTTCAAACGTCGAGGCCGTCGATGGCCTGGGTCTCGGTCTTCTGCGGCGGACTCGCGATGGCGCCGGTGTTCCCGACGGCGCTGGGCCTGGTGGGAACGGCCTTCAAGCCGGCGGGCCTGGACGCGACGGCCACAGGGATCGCCTCCACCTGCGGATGGCTGGGTCTGGTGGTCAGCTCGCCGATTATCGGCGGCATTGCGGGCGAGGATCCGAAGCGGCTGAAGAAGGCGTTGCTTCTGTTGCCGGCGGCTTCGCTAATCCTGGCCGGCGTCATCCTCGCTCTGCCGCAGCTTTAGGCGCCTGCGGCCTGTTCAGGCAAGAATGAGGCGGCGGCTTCTCCAGATTCTCCGTTCCAGCGCGTTTCAGCTCGCCGCCGCATACTGCGCGGTTTCCGCCGCCTGGATCATTCTCTCCGACACGGCGGCGGCGCGCCTTTTCCCGGATCCGGCCCAGCTATCCCGCGTCAGCCAGTACAAGGGGCTCGCCTTTGTCCTGGTCACAACGATTCTTCTCTACATCGTGCTTCGAAGGCGGCTGGAGGCGATGGAGGTTTCGCGCCGGGCGGTGGAAGCCAGCGAGCGCCGCTTTGCCGCGTTCATGGACAATCTTCCCGTGGCCGCATTCCTGCGCGACCGCAGCGGCCGCTACGTATACGCCAACCGGTATTGGATCGAGAACTTCGCCCAGACGGACTCCTGGGTTGACAAGGAGCCCCGCGACCTGTTTGCCGCCGACATGGTGGCGCTGGCCGACGAGGACCATGCCCGCGTGCTGGCGGGGGAACTCGTGGCCGAACGCATTCTCACGCTGCCTGTGCGCGGCGAAGAGCGCGTCTTTCTGGTGCGGCGCTTTCCCGTGCCGGCCGAATCCGGGCTCCTGGTCGGCGCTTTTGCCGTGGACATCACCGAGCAGCGGCGCCTGGAGGAGCACCTGCGGCAGGCGGCGCGAATGGAAGCCGTGGGCCTGTTGGCCGGGGGCGTGGCGCACGATTTCAACAACCTTCTCACCGTGATCCAGGGCTATGCGCAGACATTCGCCCAGGCCGATGCTCCGCCGGATCGCATGGCCCGAGCCGCCGAAGAGATCCGCCGCGCCGTCGAAAGAGCGGCGCAACTGATCTCCCACCTCCTCCAGTTCACACGCCGGCAGCGTACGGTTGTGGCGCCGCTGGACGTGAACCTGACGGTGGAATCCGTCCTCTCGATGGTCGAGCGGCTGATAGGAGAAAAGATCCGCCTGCGCTGCCGCCTGGAGCCGCGGCTCCCGCCCGTTCTGGCCGAACGAACGCAGCTCGAGCAGATCCTGCTGAACCTGCTCGTGAACGCGCGCGATGCGATGCCGGAAGGGGGCGCCGTCGACATTGAAACGCGCCTGGTCCGCGTTCCGGAATCCGGCCAGAATGAGCAGCCGGGGCTACGGCCCGGGACTTACGTACGCCTCTCGGTGAAGGACGAAGGTCATGGGATGGACGAAGCCACGCGGGCACGCATCTTCGAGCCGTTCTTTACCACGAAGGAGCCGGGCCGGGGAACTGGACTGGGGCTGACTTCCGTTTACGGAATTGTGCAGGCGCTGCGCGGGACGATCCGGGTGGAGTCGGCGCCGGAGCAGGGAACGCGGTTTGACATCGACCTGCCTGCCCTGGAGGCAGGCTCGCCACAACCCGGGATGCCCTCTCCGCGGAGCGGGGGCCGCATCCTCCTTGTTGAAGACGATGATGCTGTCCGGCAGCTCACCCGGCAGTTGCTGGAACATTTCGGCTATGAGGTGGTAGACGCGCCCTCCGCGGCCCGGGCGCTGGAGATTTATGCTTCTGCGGCGGCCCCGTTCGCGCTGCTGATCACCGACGTCTCGATGCCGGAAATGGACGGCACGGAGCTGGTGCGGCGGCTGCGGGGTGTCAATCCGAGGCTGCCAGTGCTCTTCTTCACCGGCTATTCCGAAGAACTGGCCCGCTATCCCGCGGACCTGAGGGACACGCCGGTGCTTGCCAAGCCCTTCTCGGCCGAAGCGCTTGCCGCCGCCGTGCGGCGGGCGATCGAACGATCAGCGCCCGCGTAGGCTGCGCTCCCACTCAATCATCACCCCGGCCGCGGGGACCACGGGGAACAGCTTCAGGAAACTGACATAGGCCTGGCCGGTGGCGGAATTGAAGCCATTGAACGCGTCGAAGGTCGTGTTGCGCCGGTTGGTGGCGTTCATCACTTCGGCATACAGCATGCCGCGCCATGTCCAGCCGCCGGCCGTCTCCACGTGGAAAGATTTGTTGATGCGGAAATCCAGCCGGTGATAGGCGGGCAAACGCAGTGTATTTCTGTGATCGCTGAGATAATATTGCCCATTTTGCCAGCGCAAAAAGCCGGGAATCGGGTAATTGCTTCCGTAGGAATATCGCGCGCTGAAATGCACCGACGGGCTCACGCGCCAGCTTCCGAACAGCGTCACCGTGTGGCGCTGCTCGCTGTCGGCCGGATAGGTGGCGCCAGTGACCGAGTCGCGCATCCGCGTTTTCACCCACCCATAAGAGAACCAGCCGGACAGCCGGTTGGCGGAGCGCCGCTCGAGGAACAGTCCCACGCCCCGCGCGGTGCCGCGAACGGAGTTCAGGTAGGGAGGAGAAACCGGCGGCACGAAAATGCCCCCGTTGGCCAACAGGCGCGGCTCGGCGAGCGGCTGCGCAATCAGGTCTCGATCCGCCCGGTAAAACGTCTCCACGCGGAACCGCGTACGGTCGTCCAGAAGATGCTGGAAGCCTGCCACAAAGTGATTGGCGCGTTCTGGCGCCAGGGAACGGTTGCCCATGTTGTCGACGAAGCGGACCATCAGCGACGGGTACTGAACGGCCTGGCTCCACGCGGCGGTCACCCGCGTGCGGGAAGCCATCCGCACCGTCAACGAAGCGTGCGGAGCAAGCGCCGCCGGGCCTGCCACGCTATCGCCGTCGATGCGCGCCCCCACGCCAACCGTGATCCAACGGGCCGTGAAGAGCTGCCGCAGGAAGGCGCCGCCACGGACGCCGGTCGCATGCCAGCCGTCCTTGCGCCGCAGCGCGAGCGGGTTGAACTGATAGCGCGCCGTGAAGCCGTCGTCATGCAGTCGCCGCACGACGCCCCCGGCCTCAAACGGCGCCCGCGGATTCCAGCTCCAGGCCACGCTCCCGTTCCACACCCATTCGCCATACCCCATGCGGTTCAGCTCCAGCCCGCGGTTGTTGACGTTGTAGGCGCGTTCCCGCATCCAGGCGAGCCGCTGAGTCACCAGCGCGTTTGATTCCGGGGCCCAGCGCCAGGCGGCGCTGGCCACCGTGGCATGATATTCGCCATTCATGATCGAGTTCAGCCCAAGGCGGTCGCGCACGTGCGTGCGGTCCAGATCCGAACGGCCGTCGAGGATCGACAACGTCACTTGCTGCGCCGGCGTCAGGTCCCAGGTGAAGCGGCCCTCGGTGTCGACGTAGCCAAACGCCAGCCAGTCGTCGGCCGTGCTTCGCCGCAGCAGGTATTGCAGGTAGCTCTTCCGCGCCGCCGCAAGCCATGAGCCTCGCCGCTGCCGACCGGCCGGCCCTTCCAGGATCACTCCGGTGCTGGCGACGCCCGCATTCACGCGGATCGCCGGCGCGGCGCGGCTGCCGTCGCGCAGCCGCATCTCGAGCGCCCCGGCCGTGCGGTCGTAATACTGAACGGGCGGAGCGCCCGCGTGCAGAACCATTTCTTCCACCAGGTCTGCATTAATGATGGATACCGACCCCGTCTTCTCCTGGCTTTGCACCGTGTGGAAGGGGCTGTGCAACAGCACTCCGTCCAGCAGGACGCCCGTCCGTTCAAAGGCTGCCCCGCGCAGGCTGAACTGCGCGATGTAGTCCTTCGAAGAGGCCACGCCCGGCAGCGCCTGTACGGCGCGCAGCGGATCGTCGACGAGCACGCCCGCCAACGTCTTCATCTCCACGCCGCGCAGCACCCGTTCGCTTGGGCTGCCCTCCACCTGCACGGAGAAGGCGTCCTCGCGCACGTCTACTGACTCCCGCCTTGTGAGCGTGTCCGGGGTCAGGGCGATTTCGATCTCCGCCTCGCCCGCCAGCTCCAGCCGCACTGGCCGATAACCCACCAGATGCGCCGTGAGCACGCATCCAGGCTGGGCGTCGCCCGCAAACGCAAACCGGCCTTCCGTGCCGGTGACGATGCTTTCCGTGCGCTCCCCGCAGGCGAGCGTCACGCGCACCAGCGCCAGCCGTTCTCCTCCGGCCGCGTCCCTCACCGTTCCGCGGATCTCCGCCAGAGCCGGCACGGACACAACCAGAAAAAGGATCAACAGGTCCTTTGCAGCCCGCATGGTGTCATCATAGTTCTCAATGCGGCTGGCGAACCATGATGCCATTGCCGGGCCGTTGCCGGTCGCGGCAGGGTCTTACCTGCTGGTGCTGCGGCTGGACGAAGAGGCCGTGCTCCGCGTGGGCGTTCTCGGTGCGTTCCACTTCCCTGCCGGGCTGTACGTTTATGCCGGCAGTGCGCGCGGACCGGGCGGCGTGCGCGCACGGGTTGGCAGGCATCTGAACGCCCATCGCACGCCGCATTGGCACATCGATCACCTTTCCGCCATCGCGGCGCCGGTTGCTGTCTGGAGCCGTCCCGGCCGCCGGCGGCTTGAATGCATCTGGGCAGGCGCCATGGCGCGGGACAGCAGATTCCATGCGCCTGCGCCGCGTTTCGGAGCGTCGGATTGCCGCTGCCTTTCCCATCTGTGGCGGTTGCAAATCCCGGACAGGAGTTGGCAGGGCCTGCTTTCCAGACTTCCATTCCCGCCGGTCTGTCTGTGGCAGGATGAGTCTGCGAACTCATGTGGGGAGGAACATCCATGATCCGAAAGCTGGCCGCGGCGTTCATGATGCTGGCCGGAATTGTCCTGGCTCAGCCGCGCCCGCTGCCGGGACTGCGCGTCAGCGACAATGGCCGCTTCCTGGTCACCGAAGACGGTCGGCCATTTTTCTGGCTGGCCGACACGGCCTGGGAGCTGTTTCACCGCCTGAACCGCGAAGAGGCGCTGCGGTATCTTGACACGCGCGCCCGTCAGGGCTTCAATGTGGTGCAGGCGGTCGCGCTGGCCGAGCTTGACGGCCTCTCGGATCCGAACCCTTACGGCCGCGTGCCGCTGATCGACCGCGACCCGGCGCGGCCCGCCATCACGCCAGGCGCGGATCCCGCCATACCCGGATCCTACGATTATTGGGACCATGTGGATTTCATCATCGACGCCGCCAACGCGCGGGGCCTCTACATCGCCCTGCTGCCAACCTGGGGCCGGTGGGTGAAAGACCAGCCGATTTTTACGCCGGAAAAGGCCGAAATCTACGGAAAATGGCTCGGGAATCGCTATAAATCAAAAGGAATTATCTGGGTTCTGGGCGGCGACCGTCCGGCGGACGGCTACGAAGACATCTGGCGCGCCATGGCGCGGGGCATTGCTGCCGGCGTTACCGGCAGCGAAAACTACGGCGCGGTGCTGATGACCTACCATCCGCAGGGGGGCGCAAAATCTTCCACCTGGTTTCATAACGATGCGTGGCTCAGCTTCAACATGCAGCAGAATGGCCACGGCCTGCCCGGCGTGCGGCAGTCGTTCGTTCACATCGCCGGGGACTACGCGCGGACGCCGGTGAAACCGGTCCTTGACGGCGAGCCACTCTATGAAGACCATCCGCTCGCGTTCCGCGCCTCCGAGCACGGCTATTCGTTCGACGCCCACGTGCGTCAATACGCCTGGTGGGACGTCTTCAGCGGCGCCTTTGGCCACACCTACGGCAATCATGCCGTCTGGCAGATGTATGCGCCGGGACGCCAGCCGAAGAACGGCCCGCTGATGTACTGGCATCAGGCGCTGGAACGGCCTGGAGCCGCGCAGATGCGGCATCTGAAGGCGCTGATCGAGTCGCGCCCTTTCCTGTCGCGCGTGCCGGACCAGACGCTGCTTCGGGACGCGCTCTCCGGCGCCGACCATATCGCCGCCACGCGCGGCGACGGCTATGTGTTCGTTTACAGCGCGCAGGGCCGGGCGATTGCGCTGAACCCGCTTCCGTTTCCGCGCGCCCGCGCCTGGTGGTACAACCCGCGCAGCGGCGCGGCGGAGCCCGCCGGCGAGCTCGATACCTCGCAGCCGCTGACGATGAAGTGCCCGTCGGAAGGGTTTGGCAGCGACTGGGTGCTGGTGCTCGACGACGCTTCGCGCCGCTTCCCGCCGCCCGGCGCGCCCCTGCGCTGACGCGCGTCCGCTACGCTGGGGGAAGGGAAGCGCCGCGCGCGATGCAGGAGCCGCAGGTCACCGTCATCGTCGTGAACCACAACCGCGCGGAGCTGCTCCGGCAGTGCCTGCGTTCGCTGCTGGTCCCGCAGGGCGCGGATTTCGAAGTCATCGTGGTCGACAACGGCTCCACGGACGGCTCCGTGCAGGTGGTCGAAGAGTTCGCCGCCGGGGCGCGCTTCCGGGTCCGGCTGATTCGCAATGAAACGAACCTGGGCTTTTGCGCGGCCAACAATCAGGGCATCCGGGCCTCGCGCGCGCCGTTTGTCGCGCTGCTGAACAACGACGCCGAGGCCGGGCCGGGCTGGCTCGGGGCGCTGCTGGAAGCCTTTGCCGATCCGCGAGTCGGCATGGCCGCTTCGAAGATCGTCGTCCATGAGGACCCGCGCGTCATCGACAAGGCGGGCCATCTCATCTATCCGGATGGCCAGAACCGCGGCCGCGGAACGGGCGAACTGGACCGGGGCCAGTACGACCGCCGGGAAGAGGTCCTCTGGCCGGACGGCTGCGCCTGCATGTACCGCCGGGCGATGCTCGATGAGATCGGCCTGTTCGACGAAGACCTGTTCGCTTACGGCGATGACGCGGAGCTGGGGCTGCGCGCCCGCATCGCCGGATGGCGGTGCCTGTATGTGCCGGAGGCGGTGGTGCGGCATCACCGGGGCGCCACGCTCGGCGTGGCCAGTCCGCGGCGGGTCGCGCTGATCGAGCGCAACCGCGTGCTGCTGGCGGTGAAACATTTTCCGTGGGATCTGTTGTTACTGAATCCGCTCTTCTACGCCGCCCGGCTTGCCGCCGGGGCCTGGGCGACTTTGAGGGGACGGGGCGAGGCAGGCCGTATCCGCGGCGCCGGCGCGCGTCTGCGCCTTCTCGCCGCACTCCTCCAGGGCGACCTCGAGGCGCTCATGCGGATCCCGGCCACGCTGCGCAAACGGCGGCAGTTGCGTCCGTTGCGGCGCATGTCCAATGCCGAGATCCGCCGCCTCCTCTGGCATCATCGCATCGGACTGCGCGAGCTGAGTGAGCAGGCGGCCTTTCCCGCGCTCGAGGACGGTCAGCGCGCGTAGCGGAGCAGCGCGAATCCGCCCGCCAGCAGAACGACGAAAGCCACTGCGAGCCAGTCAAAATAGCGGTCGATAAAACGACGTACCGGCTCGCCAAACAGGCGCAGCAGCCCGGCGACGAGCAGGAAGCGCGCCCCGCGGCCGGCGAGAGAAACAGCGGTGAAACCGGCCACGTTCATCTGGAACGCGCCCGAGGCGATGGTGAACACCTTGTACGGAATGGGCGTGAAAGCGGCCGTGAACACGATCCAGAAATCATATTGCTGGTACCAGGCCAGCACCTGCCGGTAATATTGCTGCGCGTGATAGAACTCGACGACGCGCATGCCGACCGTGTCCATCAGGAAGCGGCCGATGCCGTAACCGGCGATGCCGCCGAGCACGCTGCCTGCGGTACAGATGCCCGCCAGCAGCAGCCAGCGCGCGGGCGCGCCCAGCACCAGCGCAATCAGCAGCGCGTCTGGAGGGATCGGGAAGACGCTCGATTCGGCAAAAGCGAGCAGAAACAGCGCGGCCTGGCTATGCCGGCTGTGCGCCCATTGCATCATCCAGTCATAGAGCCGGCGGTGGATCCGCCAGCGCGCCACGGGCAGGGCCTGCGAGCTCATACGGGAAACAACCAGTGTAGCCCGCGCCCCACCGATAGCACACGCCACGGCAACGGCCATCGCGGCGCCGCCGCCGCGGCGGTTACACTGTTGGCTGGGACCCAAACCCCATTCCTGGACATTCTGGAATCTGCGTGCAGCCAGGCTCTGAGCCGACCACTCCCGAAACCGCGCCTCCCGGCGCCGCGCCGCGTGATGCCTGCCCGGCCTGTGGCGAACACGACTTCCGCACGCTGTTCCGCGCCACGGACCGCCTGTTCGGCACAACGCAGGAGGACTTTCTCATCGTCGAGTGCCGGCAGTGCCGGCTGATCCGGCTCTTTCCCTGGCCGGATCCGGAGAAGCTGCACCAGTATTATCCGCCCGATTACTGGTTTGACCCGGCAGCCTCGGCCGCCGATTCACTGGCCGAGCTCTGGCGCCGCATCGTCATCCGCGATCACGTGCGCTTCGTGCGCCGCGCGCTGGCGGCCGCACCGCCGGATTCGCTGGTGCTGGACGTCGGCTGCGGCGGAGGCCTGTTCCTGCGCGAACTCCATCTGCCCGAGCACCGGGCTTTCGGGCTGGACTTCTCCCTTGACGCGGCTTCCGTAGCCTGGTCGACCAACGGCGTGCCGGTGGCCTGCGGCGCGCTCACCCGCGCGCCCTTCCGCCCGCGCTCGTTCGGCCTGATCACGATGTTTCACGTGCTCGAGCATCTGTACGATCCGGCCGCCTACCTCGAGGCGGCCCGCGAGTTGCTGGTGCCAGAAGGACGCCTGGTGGTCCAGGTGCCGAATGCGGGCTCCTGGCAGTTCCTGCTGTTCGGCGCGCACTGGAACGGGCTCGACGTGCCGCGCCACCTGATCAATTTCCGCGAGTCCGACCTGGAGGCGCTGCTCGATTCGGCCGGCTTTGAGATCGTCCGCCGCAAGCATTTCTCGCTGCGCGACAACCCGGCGGGCCTGGCCTCGACGATTGCGCCGGCGCTGGATCCGATGGGGCGCCGCGTGCGGCGGGCCGACAGCTCGCCGCGCGCGCGGCTGCTCAAGGACGCCGCGTATTTCCTGCTGATGCTTGCCTCCATCCCTTTCACGGCGCTCGAAGCGGCCTGCCGCGCCGGATCCACCATCATGGCCGAGGCGCGCCTGAAACCATGACCTACCGCGAAGCCCGCCGCCGCCTGCCCGCCTGGCTCGTTCGGCGCGTCTATTCGTTTGAAACATTCATCGAGGATTCTGTTTCGGCTTTCGCCCGCTCGCTGTCCGCCGGCTCGCTCGTGCTTGATGCCGGCGCCGGCGAGGCCCAATACGCCGGCTTTTTCGCGCACGCGCGCTATGTGGCCGTTGATCTCGCCGTCGGCGATCCCGCCTGGGATTACCGCCGGCTGGACGCGCTGGCGGACCTCGAACAGCTCCCCTTCCGCGATGCCTCATTCGATGCGGCGCTGAACGTGGTCACGCTGGAGCATTTGAAGCGACCGCAGGAGGCGCTGCGCGAGATCGCCCGCGTCCTGCGGCCGGGCGCGCCCCTGCTGCTGATCGCGCCGCAGGAATGGGAGGTCCACCAGGCGCCGCACGATTTCTATCGTTATACCCGCTACGGGCTGAGGCACCTGCTGGAGGAGGCGGACTTCGAGATCGCGGAATTGACGCCCGCCGGCGGCCTGTTCCGCGTGCTGTCGCGCCGCATGTTTAACGCCTGCCAGATGGCGCCCTGGCTGCTGCCGCTGTTTGCGCCGCTCGCCCTGCTCGTCCAGGCCCTGGACGGACTCGACCGCCGCCGGGACTTTACACTGGGCTATAGATGCATCGCCCACAGACGCTGATCCTCGCCCTCGCGCTCGCTGCCCCCGCGTGGGCGCAATTCAGCGGAAAAAACGCCTATGACCACACGGCGGCGCTCGTCGCCTTTGGCCCGCGCCCGCCCGCTTCGCCCGCCATCCGAAAGGCGCAGCAGTACATCATTGGCCATCTGAAAGACCGGGGCTGGCTGGTGATGGAAGATGACTTTGTCGCCCGGACCCCGGCGGGCCGCATGCCAATGAAGAACATCATCGCCGTCCGCCAGGGAACGTCCGGCAAAGCGGTGGCCCTCAGCGGCCATTACGACACGAAGATTTTCCCCTTCCGCTTCGTCGGGGCCAACGATGGCGGCTCCAGCGCCGCGTTTTTGCTCGAAATGGCGCGCGCCCTGAAGACCGTGCCGCTGAAAAACACCGTCTACCTGGTCTTTTTCGATGGCGAGGAGGCGGTGCGCGAATGGACCGCCGAAGACAGCCTCTACGGCTCGCGCCACCTGGCCGAGCGGTGGTACCGGGACGGCACGCTTGCCAGGCTCGCCGCGCTCATCAACGTGGACATGATCGGCGACCGCGACCTGAAGATCCTCCGCGAGCAGTACTCTTCCGACACGATCATGCGGCTCATCTGGAGCGTGGCGCGCCAACAGGGTGTCTACGACCACTTCAACGGTCCCGCGGTGGCCATCGAAGACGACCATGTGCCGTTCCTGAGACTCGGCGCGCGCGCCGCGAATCTGATCGATTTCGAATACGGCCCGGACAACTCGTGGTGGCACACGGCGCAGGACACCATGGACAAGCTCAGCCCGCGTTCGTTCGAAATCGTCGGAAACGTCCTGCTCGAAGTCCTGCGCCGGCTCGACCAGTGAATGCCGCTCACGGCTTCTTTACGGTCCACTCGGTCACCCAGTCCAGGAACGTCCGGTACCAGAACAGCGAGTTCTGCGGCTTCAGCACCCAGTGACCCTCGTCGGGAAAGAGCACCAGTTTCGACGGCACCTTTTTCATCTGAAGCGCGGTGAAAAGCTGCAACCCCTGCCCGTAGGGCACGCGGTAGTCGAGCTCGCCGTGGATCACCAGGGTGGGGGTGCGGAAATTGGCCGCATACCGCGAGGGCGACCATCTGTCATACATCTCCGGGTTTTCCCACGGGAGTCCCTTGAACTCCCACAGGGGGAACCACAACTCTTCGGTTTCGCCGCCCATGCTGTACAGATCGTAAACACCGGCATGGGACACGAGGGCGCGGAAGCGGTCCGTGTGGCCGAGGATCCAGTTCACCATGTAACCGCCGTAGCTGCCGCCGGCGGCGGCGAACCGCTCCGGATCCACGTAAGGCAGCTTCTCGACGTGGCGCACCACCGCCATGATGTCGTCGTATACCCTGCCGCCCCAGTCGCCGTTGATCTCGTCGGTAAACTTCGTCCCGTAGCCGGTGGAGCCGCGCGGGTTGGGCATCACCACGACAAAACCGGCGGTGGCGAAGACCTGCGGATTCCATCGGAAACTGAACGTCTCGCCCCAGGCGCCCTGCGGCCCGCCGTGGATCAGAAACAGAACCGGGTATTTTCTGTTTGAATCAAAATTGGGTGGTTTTAGCAGGAAGCTGTGCACCGGCGTGCTGTCGGCCCCGGCCACGGTGAAATCCTCCAGCCGCCGCAGGTCATAAGACTCAAGCAGTGCATCGTTCAGCCGCGTCACCGGTTGCGGGGCTCCGCCGCCGCTCGCCGCGCGGTAGATCTCCACCGGGCTGGAACCGCTCATCTCGGTGTAGACCAGCGTCCGGCCATCGGAGGTGAACTGAAGATCGTCAACATGCGCGGCGCCCTGCGTGATCACGCGCGTGCCACCGCCGGTGACCGGGATCAAATGAGCCTGCTGCCGCCCGCGGTCTTCCACGGTGAATGCGATCCGCTTCGAATCCGGGTGCCAGGCAAAGCCGGTCACGTGGCGGTCCAGGTTTTCCGTCAGCACGGTGAGCTGTCCGGTTTCCCGCTCCAGCACCACCAGTCGCCAGCGGTCGCTTTCATAGCCGGCGCGCACCTGCATCCGCCAGGCGAGCCAGCGTCCGTCCGGAGAATATTTGGGCGAAGCGTCCGCGCCGGGGCTCGTCGAGATCTTCTTCGGTTCGCGGCCTTCGCCGGGGCCTTCGATGGGCACGACGTACAGCTCCCAGTTCGTACTGGTGGCCTGGTCCTCGTCGAAGTTGGCGGCGTAGCAGACTTCCTTGCCGTCCGGCGAAACGGCGTAGTCCGGTCCGCCGCTCAGCGAGAACGGAGGGACATCAAAGCGCGCTCCGGGCGTCAGATCGCGCACCTTGCCCTCGTCGAGTGAAACGGCCATCAGATGGCGCACCCGCCCGCCCTTCCACTGGTTCCAGTGCCGGTACAGCAGATGGTCGTAAACGCGCGCCTTCACCGGGCTCTTCTGTTCTTCTTCCATCCGCTTCCGGTTGCAGCCGTCGTCGGCATTGCACCCCGGGTAGACCTCGCTCGTGAAGACGAGCGTTCTGCCATCTCCGCTCCAGATGACGCCGTCGGCCTCCGTGGACAGGTGCGTCACCTGGCGCGGATTTTCGCCCAGCGCGTCCATCACCCACACCTGTGCCGAACCGCTGCGCGTCGACAGGAAAGCGATTCGTTTCGCGTCCGGGCTGAAGCGCGCGCCCCAGTTGCGGCCTTCGCTGGTGACCTTCCGCGCGGGGCCGCCGGCCAGCGGACTGATCCACACCTGGCGGTCGATGGCGTTCTTCTCGAGATCCACTTCGCCTACGGTGTAGACGACCGCCGAGCCGTCCGGAGCGACGGACGGATCCGAGATCCGCTTCAGCTTCATCATCGCCTCGGCGGTAAAGGGCGCCTTCTGCGCGGCCGCCGGCATCATGGCCAGCGTTGCGGCAACGAAGATCCGGACAAACATACCCCAATGATACGATGGTAGTTTCGCGTACATCCATGATTCGTCCCTACCGAGGCATTTACCCGAAAATCGCGCCGAGTGCCTACGTCGACCAGGCGGCCACCGTCATCGGCGACGTCACCCTGGGCGAGCGCGCCTCCGTCTGGCCCGGCGCCGTCCTGCGCGGCGACGTCAACCGCATTGAAGTGGGCGAGGATTCGAACATCCAGGATGGTTCAGTGTTGCACGGCGAGCTGGACCGATTTCCAGTGATCGTCGGCGCGCGCGTCACCGTGGGCCACATGGCGTGCCTGCATGGCTGCGTCGTCGAGGACGACGTGCTGGTCGGCATCGGCGCCATCGTGCTCAACGGCGCGCGGGTGGGGCGCGGATCGGTGATCGCCGCCGGCTCGCTGGTGCCGGAGGGCATGGAGATTCCGCCCGAATCGCTTGTCATGGGCGTCCCGGCGAAAGTGCGGCGGCAGGTCACCGAGGAGGAGAAGCAGCGTTTCCGCGACAACGCGCAGCGCTACATCCGCTACCGCCAGGACTACCGCGACGAGGCGGCGCACTGAGATGATCCGGGCCATCCGCGGCACGCGCGACATTCTGCCGCCGCAGTCCGCGCTGTGGAACCACGTGGAGGCGGTGGCGCGCGAAGTGTTTCGCACCTTCAACTACCGCGAAATCCGCACGCCCATCTTCGAGGAGACGGCCCTGTTTGCCCGCGGCGTCGGCGAGGACACCGACATCGTCTCCAAGGAGATGTACACCTGGACCGACCGCGACGGCACCTCGCTGACCCTGCGCCCGGAGAACACCGCTTCCGTCATCCGCGCCTACATCGAGCACCGGCTGGATCAGATCCCCGGTCTCAAGAAGCTTTACTACATCGGCCCGATGTTCCGCCGCGAGCGCCCGCAGAAGGGCCGCTACCGGCAGTTCTCGCAGATCGGCGCTGAATGCATCGGCTCGGAATCGCCGCTGGTGGATGCGGAGATGATCGAGCTCTCGCTCGAGATCCTGGCCCGCTGCGGCATCGAGGGCGCGCGCCTGTTGCTCAACAGTGTCGGCTGTCCCGCCTGCCGGCCGTCGTTCGTCGCAGAACTCCGCTCGCGTCTGGCCGCGGTGAAGCACCAGCTCTGCGCGGATTGCCAGCGCCGTTCGGAGACCAACCCGCTGCGCGTGCTCGACTGCAAGGTGCCTGAGGACCAGAACACGATCGACTCGCTGCCTTCGATCCTCGATCACCTCTGTGGCGCCTGCCGCCGCCACTTCGAGACCGTGCAGGAGCACCTGGCGGCGCGCGGCATCGAATTCGAGATCCGTTCCCGTCTGGTGCGTGGCCTGGACTACTACACACGGACGACTTTCGAAGTGACGCACGGCGCGCTGGGCGCACAGAACTCGATCCTCGGCGGCGGCCGCTACGACGGGCTCGCCGAGGCGCTCGGCTCGCGCGTGCCGGCGCCGGGCATCGGCTTCTCGATCGGCGAAGACCGCCTGGTGCTGGCGCTTGAAGAACGCATCGACCCGGCGCAACTGGAGCGGCTGGATGTCTACCTCGTGCCCATTGGCGACGCTGCCGCAAAGGAGGCTGCCCGCGTCGCCCGCGAGCTGCGCCAGGCGGGGCTGTCCGTGGAGCTCTCCCCGGACCAGAAGGTCAGACGGGCGATGGAGCTCGCCAACCGGCTCGGAGCGCGGTTTGCGGTTCTGCTGGGCGACGACGAGATCGCCCGCGGCGAGGTGGCCGTGAAGGACATGGCTGCCGGTTCGCAGCGAGCCGTCTCGCGGGCCGCGCTGATTGCCGAGCTGGCCGCGGCGAAGCGCTCACCGGCGTAGGTAGGCGTCGTCGCCGCGTTTCCAGTCCTCGCGCGGCGGGCTGAACAGGTCGATGACGACGCTGTCTTCGAGCACCTCCACCTCATGGCGCTCGTTCGGCGCGAGCCGCATGACCTCGCCCGGCCCCACGTCATAAGCGCCGTTGTCGAGCCGGAAGCGCAGCCGCCCGCTCAGAACCATCGACACCTGTTCGTTGTCATGCTGGTGCGCCGGCACCACGCATCCGGCCTTCAGCTCGAGCCGCGCGAGGGTGAGCCGTTCCGTGTGCACCACCTGGCGGGTGAGCTTCTCGTTCATCGGTTCAGCGGGGATCTCGTTCCAGTGGAAGGGCTTCACGCCGGGCCAGTGTATCATAGGGAATGTTGCGCCGCCCGCGCGGCGCCGGTGCGAGGGAGGCACGAGTGAAAGGCGTCATTCTGGCCGGCGGCAAAGGCACGCGCCTGTATCCGCTGACGAAAATCACCAACAAACACCTTCTGCCGGTCTACGACCAGCCGATGATTTATTACCCGATTCAGACGCTGGTTGACGCCGGCATCCGCGATATCCTTATCGTTACCGGCGGCAATTATGCTGGCGATTTCCTGCAATTGCTCGGCAACGGGCGGCAATTCGGGCTCACCAGCCTGAACTACACCTACCAGGAGGGCGAGGGGGGCATTGCCGACGCGCTTTCGCTGGCCGAGCACTTCGCCGACGGCGGCAGGATCGTCGTGATCCTCGGCGACAACATCCTCGAAAAGGGCATCCGCGACGCGGTGGAAGAATTCCGAAAGCAGCAAAAAGGCGCGCGCATCCTGCTCAAGGAGGTGCCTGACCCGGAGCGTTTCGGCGTGGCGGAAATTCACAAGGGATACGTCGTCAACATCGAGGAAAAACCGAGACAGCCGAAATCGAACTACGCCGTCACCGGCATCTACATGTATGACGCCACGGTGTTCGACAAGATCCGTACGCTCGAACCCAGCGCGCGCGGCGAACTGGAAATTACCGACGTCAACAACGCCTACATCCGTGAGGCTTCACTGTCCTTTTCTTTCCTCGACGGCTGGTGGACGGACGCCGGCACCTTTGATTCCCTGCTGCGCGCCGCCAATCTGGTGGCGCAGAGCCGGCGTCGCGCTGGAGGACAGGCATGAGCGGCGCCGAGGGCGTGGAGATTCGCGTCCCGGAGTGCCAACCCGGCATTGGCACCGTCATCGCCGCTCCGGACTCGCCCCACCTGATCCACGGCGTGCGCGTCGCTCCCATTGCTCTCTGGGCCGACGACCGCGGCTATTTCCTCGAAATTGCCCGCCTGGGACAGGGACTGCCGGCCGCTTTCCCGGCCGCTTCCACGCAGGTCAGCGCGGCGCTGTCCTGGCCGGGCGCCATCAAGGCGTTCCACTTCCACCGCCGCCAGACCGATTTCTGGACCGTAGTCCGGGGAATGTTCCAGGTGGCGCTGGTCGATCTGCGCCCGGATTCGCCCACATTCGGCCGGAAAAACACCCTGTACGTCGGCACGCTCCGACCGTGGCAGATCCTGATTCCGCCCGGCGTCGGCCACGGCTATAAGGTGATCGGGACCGAGCCGGCCATGCTTGTCTATCTCACGGACCGGTTTTACGATCCCTCCGACGAGGGCCGCATTCCTTACAACGACTCTGGCATCGCCTACGACTGGGAGTTGCAGCACAAATGAAGTGGCTGGTGACCGGGGGCGCGGGTTTCATCGGCAGCGCCTTCATCCGCCTTGCACTGCGCGAGAACTGGGCGCGGCGCGTCATCAACCTGGACAAGCTGACCTACGCGGGAAACCTCGAAAACCTGGCTCCGGTGCAGGATGATCCGCGCTACCGGTTTGTGCACGGCGACATCTGCGATACGCGGCTGGTGTTGCGGCTGCTTGAAGAAGAGCGGCCGGAGGCGATCATCCACTTCGCCGCCGAATCGCACGTGGACCGCTCCATCCTTGGCCCCGAGGCGTTTGTCGAAACCAACGTCCGCGGCACGTTCTCGCTGCTGGAGGCAGCGCGCGCCGCGCGCCTGGAGCGCTTCCTGCACGTTTCCACCGATGAGGTCTACGGCTCCATTGAAGAGCCGCTCGAAGCGGATGAGACGTGGCCGCTGCGCCCATCCAGTCCGTATTCCGCCTCCAAGGCAGGCTCGGACCTGCTCGTTCTCTCCTACTTCACCACCTTCCGGCTCCCGGTCATCGTCACCCGGGCCTCGAATAATTACGGCCCGTATCAGTTCCCGGAAAAGCTGATTCCGCTGATGATTTCCAACGCCCTGGAAGACAGGCCGCTGCCCATTTACGGCGATGGCATGCAGGTGCGGGACTGGCTTTACGTCGAGGATCACTGCCGGGCGATCCGCGCTGCGCTGGAACGCGGCATGCCTGGCGAGGTCTATAACATCGGCGGCTCGCGCGCGCTGCCGAACCGCCGCGTCGTCGAGATGATCCTCGAGGTCCTCGGCAAGCCTTACAGCCTGATGCAGTCGGTGAAGGACCGCCCGGGCCACGACCGCCGATACGCCATCACGACCGAAAAGCTGGAAAAACTCTCCGGCTGGCAGCCCGAGGTCCCGTTTGAAGAAGGGCTGCGCCGGACGATCCGCTGGTATCAGGAAAACCCGGGCTGGGTCCAGCGCGTAAAATCCGGGGAATACCGGAAATATTACGAGCAGAATTACGCCAATCGCTGAAGAAAACGGATCCGTCTAGTCGCGCAAAAACGGATTCATTTCCTTCTCGCGCCCGATCGTCGTTTCCGGCCCGTGCCCGCAGATGACCCGCGTCTCCTCAGGCAGCACGAGCAGCTTCGTGTGGATGGACTTCAGGATCTGTTTTGCGTCGCCACCCGGCAGATCCGTGCGCCCGATCGAGCCGCGAAACAGCGTGTCTCCTCCCACAAGGAGATTCTCCGCAGGGACGTAAAGGGCTAGGCTGCCCTGGGTGTGGCCCGGCGTGTGGATGACGTGCATGACCACGCCGCCGAGCGTGAGCGTGTCGCCCTCTTTCGGGTTGGCGTCGACGTCTGTCCGCGGTGGGGCGGGCATGCCGAGCCACTGCGCCTGAAGGGTGAGGTGATCGTACTGGTCCTGGTCGTCGGCATGCAGGAAGACCGGCGCGCCGGTGACGTGCTTGAGCTTTGCCGCGCCGCCAATGTGGTCGATGTGCCCGTGCGTGATGAAGATCGCCTTCACCGTGTATTTCCGTTCGCGGATCAGCGCCAGCAGCCGGTCGAGGTCGGTGCCGTCTCCGGGGTCGACGACGATCGCGTCCCCGCACGCCTCGTCGGCGAAGACCGAGCAGTTGCACTGGAGAAGCCCCGTGGGAAGAATCTCGAGGATCATTTCCACATCAGTATAAACTTGAAGGGCGAATCTGCTGCATGAATCACGCGCTTCTTTACCTCCACCTGGTTCTGGCCGTCCTGATCTATGGGCTGGTCGCAGCCGGACGCGTGCGCCGCTGGCGGGGCCTCAGCGTGACGGCGGCGTTCCTGCTGCTCGCCACCGGCGCCCACAATTTCGTGACACGGATGCAGGCGCCTCCGCGCGGCTGGCACGCGCTGGCCGGCATTAAGGTGCTGCTCGCGCTGCACGTGCTGGCGATGGTCTTTCTGCTGGCTCGCGGCGGCGCGCCGGAGAAGGAACGCCGCTGGCGTATCGGCGCGCTCATCACCGGCGCGGCTACCATGGGAATCGGGCTTTATCTGAGCAACTTCGCGCGATAAACGGGCATGACGGGATACGAAGCTCTCCGGCAGAGCGCCGCCTGGATGGACGTCTCGGCGCGCGGGCGCATCCGCGCGACCGGCGAGGACCGCAAACGGCTGCTCCATGCGATGACCACCAACCACGTCGAGCAGATGCAGCCTGGCGACACTCTATATGCGTTCTTCCTGAACGCGCAGGGGCGGATTCTCGCCGACGTGTGGATCTACTGCGCCGAAGACCACCTGCTGCTGGACGTCGAACCGGAACAGCGGCGCAAGGTCTACGAGCACCTGGACCGCTACATCATTGCCGATGACGTCACGCTGGAAGACATCACGGACGCCACCGCCGAAATTGCCGTCGAAGGCCCGAAGGCGGACGCCGCCCCCCGCTTTGGCGCCGTTCTTGCCGCCAGCCTCACCGGCCAGCCCGGCTTCCGCATGGTTGTGCCCGCGGCGGAAAAGGACGCCGTGATCAAGGCGCTTCGCCAGGCCGGCCTCATCGAGGCAACGGCAGAAGAGGCGCGCATCGTCCGCATTGAGAACGGCGTTCCGCGCTATGGCGAGGACATCACTGACTCGCACCTCGTGCATGAAACGCAGCAGCTCCACGCGGTGCATTTCAACAAGGGCTGCTATCTCGGGCAGGAGATCGTCGAGCGCGTCCGCGCCCGCGGGCAGGTGCACCGGAAGCTCCATGCGCTGCGCATCGAGACGCAGACACCGCCGCTGCCGGGCGAAAAGGTCTTCAGCGGAGGCGAAGAAGCCGGCGTGATCACCTCCGCCGTGTGGTCGCCCGCGCAGGGTTGCGTACGGGCGCTCGCCTACCTGAGGAAAGTGGAGCGGCTGTCAGTGGCCGGCGCGCCGGCGCAGCTCGTCCAGCACTGACCGCTTCACGCGCGCGCCGCCGGCATCGCCGGGGCGCAGACCGGGCGTCCGGCGCCCATGATAGTCAGAGCCCCCGGTGACGGCGAGTCCGTATTTTCGCGCCAGTTCAAAATACCGCGAGGCCGCGCGCGGATCGTGGTCCGGATGCCAGACCTCCACCGCCACCAGTCCCGCATCCACCATCCTGCGCAGGATTCGCTCTTCGGAGGCCGGATCTCCCTGGTTAAGACGCCGCGGATGCGCGAGCGACGCCACGCCGCCCGCCGCGTGAATGCGCGCGATGCACTCCTCCGGCGCCGGGTCTTCCTTCTCGACGTACGCAGGCGCGCCCTCGGCCAGCAGCGCATCGATGGCGGCGCGCACCGTCGGGAAATATCCCTTGCGCACGAGCACCTCGGCGAAATGGGGCCGCGCCGTCACATGGCTGGCCAGCGCTTCCGCCTCTTCGAGCCGCACGTCGTAGCCGAGCTCCTGAAGCCGCCTGGCCATGGCGCGGTTCCGGGCGTGCCGCCGCTCGCGCAGCGTTTCGAGCCAGGCAGCGAAGTCCGCATTCGGAGGCTCGAAAAAGTAGCCGAGCACATGCACCGTGCGGCGCAATTCGTCCGGCTCTTCCAGCCGGCGCGCGCTCAATTCGATGCCGCGCACAAATTCGATGCCGCACCGGCCACTCTCTCCGGCGGCCTCTTCCACGCCCGCCAGCGTGTCATGGTCCGTCAGCGCGAGCGCTTCCAGCCCCAGACGGGAGGCGAGCTGGACCAGTTCCGCGGGGCTGTCTGTGCCATCGCTGAGGGAAGAATGCGTGTGCAGGTCGATCAATGGATCATGATAACCGGGCGGGCCCTCGTTCGCGCAAGCGGAGAAAGCCCGCGCTCAGGGCCTGCGGATCAGCTCCCCCGGATGCCGCAGCCCTCCGACCTGGAACTCAAACACGTCCTGTCCGATGGCGGCCACCAGCTTGCCCTCGCCGAGTTTCTTCTCCGGCACTTCGAAAAAAATCGCGCCGTCGGTGGACTCGCCCGGCTCGAGTTTCACCGCCACAAGCACAATGGCGCTGGCCGCGGCTGCCGCCTTCAGCCGCGGGCTCGATACTTCGGCCAGCGCCTGTTGCCGCCGCTGTTCGTAACCGTTGGTGGAACGGAACCGCGTATTGCCGTACAGGCCCATCTCATAGAGCGTCACCATGCGGATGACGTCGTTGCGGCCGGAGCGCTCGAGAAAAGTCTGCACGACGCGCCGCGGCGGGACCACCTGAAGGACGGCGCCGTCTTCGCGGACGAAGCGGAAATCCTCGGGCCGCACAAGGCGCGGCTCGCCGGAGCCATTGACCACCGCCACCTGGAGGATCACATAGTTGCGGATCTGCGCCGGCAGCGGCGCAAACATTACCGTGAGCCCCTGGCGGGTGAGCGTCTGGTAGCGAAGCCCGCCGGACTCGAACTCAATCACCTGCCCCTGAAGCAGCGGCGCCGCCATGCAGGCCGCCAGCAGGAGCGCATGGCGGAACGGAATCATCACTTCAATGATAAACGGGCGCCGGCCGCAGGCCGCGAATCAATAGAACAGGTACTTCTGCCAACGCTCGTCGCTCTTGCCAAGCAGCCGCATGATGTGCCGTCCGGTGTGCAGGTTGTAGGGCCGCGGCGGGCGCAGCAGCTTCATGCCCGCTTCTTCCGGCGTGCGGTTGCCCTTGCGGTTGTTGCAGGCATGGCAGCAGGCGACCAGGTTCTCCCAGCTCGTTTCGCCGCCTCGGGAACGGGGGATCACATGATCCAGCGTCAGCTCGGCCGCGGGGAACGTCCTGTAGCAGTACTGGCAGGTGTAGCGGTCCCGCATCAGGATGTTCTTGCGGCTGAGCGCGCGGTTCTGGCGCGGGATCCGCCGGTAGTCGAGCAGCCGGATGACGCTGGGAAGCTGGAAGGTGGCGCGCGGCGCCTGGAACACGATCGGGCTGTGCTCCTCGGCGCGCGCCACTCCCTTGAGGATCAGCACAAGCGCGCGGCGCGCGGCGCAGATATTGATCGGCTCATAGCTCGCATTCAGCACGAGCACGGGCGTGTGGAGTCGGTCAATGTTTGCGTTCATGCCTGGGACACCTCGCGGGAGGAATCAGCCGTCAGAAGCGGCGCCGGCCGGCGGTCGGCCCGGGCCAGGGTGAACACGGCCACGCCGGCGGCGCCGCCGCGGCGAAGAGTGTCTGCCGCCGCGTTGGCCGTGGCTCCGGTGGTCAACACATCGTCGATCAGCAGCAGGCGCGCGCCGCGCACGCTGGCGGGCTCTTTCACCTCGAAGCAGCCGCGGATGTTGTCGCGCCGCTGCCGCCGCGTCAGCCCGGCCTGCGCGGCCGTATGCCGTTTGCGGCGCAGCGCGACGAGCACCGGGATGCCGGTGTGCCGTGAGAGCTCGCGGGCAAGCAGCAGGGACTGGTCAAAACCGCGCATGAAGCGCCGCCGCCAGTGCACGGGCACCGGCACCAGAAAATCGAACCTCTGGTCGCGCGGATAGGCGCGTGCCATCATGCGCCCGAACAGGCGCGCGAGCGGGATCATCCGGCCATACTTGAACAGATGGATCAGGTCTCTCAGCCGGCTCTCGTAAGCGCCGCAGGTCCAGGCCGCGTCAAAGGCTGTAGCTCCGGCGGCGCACAGCCGGCAGAGCCCGTCCTCGTTCAGCGGCCGCGGATTGAGGAACGGCGTTCGGCAACGGAGGCAGGCATACTCCGGCGAGAAGGGTTCCGGGGGCGCAAGGCAGGCAGGACAGACAGGAACGGAGGCAAATGTTTCCAGCGGGCGACCGCAAACGCGGCACTCGTCCGGCAAAAGAAGCGCGAAGAAGTGTTCTCCGGCCCGCAGCAACCAGCGCGCCGGAAGGAGGGTCTCTGCACTGGCCGGTGGACTACTAGGGAAGACCCACCTCCTTCCACCCTTTATACCATGCCCGCGGGCGCGGCGGGACGCGGCCGTGCTTCACTGGAATCAAGATGGGCGTTCTGCTCACCTGTCAGGGAGTCTCCAAACAATTTGGTGCGGCCGTGTTGTTTCACGGCCTCACGCTCGCGGTTCATGAGGGGGAGCGCCACGGCCTGGTCGGGCCGAACGGTGCCGGGAAATCCACGCTGCTGAAGATCCTTGCCGGCATCGAAACGCCCGACTCGGGTGTGATCTCGCTGCGCAAGGGCGCGAGGCTCGCCTGGGTCAGCCAGGAGCCGGAGTTTCCGCCGGACGCCACCGCTGGAAGCGTTCTCGAGTCCGCTGCCCACGACGAGGTCGCCGCCAAAACGTTCCTCGGCCAGGCGGGATTTCGTGACCCCCGCGTTTCCGTGGAAAGCCTTTCCGGCGGGTGGCGCAAGCGCCTGGCGCTGGCCGCGGCCCTGGCTGCCAGACCGGACCTGCTGCTGCTGGACGAACCCACCAACCACCTCGACATCGCCGGCATCGAGTGGCTGGAAGAGACGCTCATCGCTTCCGGCCTCGCCGTCATCGCTGTCAGCCACGACCGGTATTTCCTGGAAACCATAGCCACTCACATGATGGAGTTGAACCGCGCCTTCCCGGGCGGCCTGTTCCGCGTGGACGGCAACTACAGCGCCTATCTGGAAAAGCGCGAGCAGTTCTTCGCGGCGCAGGCGAAGGCGCAGGAGGCGCTGGCGGCGAAGGTGCGGCGCGAGATTGAATGGCTGCGGCGCGGCGCGAAGGCGCGCACGCGCAAGGCCCGCGCGCGCGTCGAGGCGGCCCAGGCGATGATCGGCGCGCTCGAACAGATGAACACGCGAATGATCTCTGCCGCAGCGCGCATCGATTTCACCTCCACGGACCGGCGCACGAAGAAGCTGATCGAGCTCGATGCCGTCTCGGCCGCCCTCGGCGGGCGCGAGTTGTTCCGGGATGTCACTCTGGTTCTTTCTCCCGGGCGCAGGCTCGGCGTGGCCGGGCCCAATGGCAGCGGCAAGACGAGCTTCCTCAGGCTGCTGCTGGGCGAACTGGATCCATCCGCGGGCGAAGTGCGCCGCGCGCCGGCTCTGCGCATGGTCTATTTCGAGCAGCACCGCCGGCAGGTGGACCCCTCGCTGCCGCTCCGCCGCGCGCTGGCGCCGGAAGGCGACACGGTGATCTACCTCGGCCGCCCCATGCACGTCAACGGATGGGCCAGACGCTTTCTCTTCCGGGAGGAGCAGCTCGAACAGCCGGTGGCCAGCCTTTCCGGCGGCGAACGCGCGCGTCTGCATCTGGCCCGGCTGATGCTGGAACCGGCCGACGTGCTGCTGCTCGACGAGCCGACCAACGACCTCGACATTCCAACTCTTGAGGTGCTCGAAGACAGCCTGCTCGAATTTCCCGGCGCAGTGGTCCTTGTGACGCACGACCGCTACCTGATGGAACGCGTGGCCAACGGCATTTTCGGCCTAGACGGCGAGGGCGGCAGTGGCCTCTTCGCCGACCTGGCTCAATGGGAGCAATGGGTGGAGGAGCGCCAGCGCGAGCGTAGTCGCGCAGTCCGCGCCGAAGCGCCGGCGCCGCCGCGCGCTGCGCCGCCCAAGAAGCGCCTCTCTTACCTCGAACAGCGCGAGTACGAACAGATCGAGCAGCGAATCGCCGAAGCCGAGGCAAGGCTCGGCGAGGCGCAGGCGCGTCTCCAGGCGCCAGAGACCGTGTGCGACCCGGCGAAGCTGGAGGCCTGCTGGCAGGAGGTGCGCGCCGCGCAGGAAGAGGTGGACCGCCTCTATGCGCGCTGGGCGGAGCTGGAAGCGAAGCTTCAGTAACGGCCGGAGGCGCCATGCGCCGGCGAGCGGATGAAGGCCGTCTGCGGCCGCGCCGGTGTCGCCGGTGCGTACGCAAGTCTGCGGGCGCCTTTGCGGATCACGCGGCAGGCAGCGCCGCCGCTACGGGCGCATCCGGGACTTCGTGTTGGCGATGTAGCGCGCCACGGCGCCCGCGGTGTCGAGCCAGAGGCCGTGGGCCGGGTCTTTCGCATAGGCAGCGATGGCTTCGATCGTGGCCGAATCGACAGACTGGAAGCGGCGCGGCCCGATGTCATGGCCAACGAAGAGGATCCAGCGGCCTTCTTTGGCGGCCGTCTCCAGCAGTTTCAGCGCATCGGGCGGCGCCATGTCGTCGAAGGGCGTGCCCATCGCCTGGGCAGGGTCGAACACCGACGGGTCATTGGCGGCCTCGCCCATGTATCCGCGCCCAAGCACGAAGCGCTCCGCCACCAGGGGCACAAAACTGCGCGCCTGAGTGCCACGTCCCACAAAGCTCTGCCCGCAAGGGTAGGCGAAGCTCACCGGCGTCACGCCCAGCAGCTTCTGGATGGCACGCTGGGCCGAGTCGATGTCTGTGCCAATGCGTCCGAGGTCATAGTCTTCGAGCGCATTGGCGCGCGAAAACGCATAATTGCCGGTGCACGGGTGCGTCATTGAATGATTGCCGATTTCGTGGCCCATTTTGACGGCCCGTTTCCAGTCCTCCGCCCGCTTCCCCACATTGCCGGGCAGCACGAAAAACGTCACGCGGATGCCGAGTTTTTCAAGCAGCGGCAAGCCGGTGTCGATCTGGCTGGGCCGGCCGTCATCGAAGGTCAGACTCACGGCGGCCCGCTTGCCCTCCGGCCAGGCAAATCCCTGCGGTGGTGCTGCCGAAAGCGTGAGCGCACAGGCAAGGAAAAGGGCAGCGGATTTCATGAGGCGCCTCGGATTCTAACAGAAACTGCGGTGCGGTCAGCACCCGCCGGCCGGGCCTTCGGTCTCCATGAAGTAGTAACCGAGCATGTGCAGCACGATCATGTGTCCGTCCTCAATGCGGCCCATGTGCATGTCGGGCACATGGATCTGAAGCTGGACGAGCGGCCCGAGGCGGCCGCCGTCGCGCCCCGTGAGTCCGATGGTGCGCAGTCCGTTTGCATTGGCCCACTCCACCGCGCGCAGCACGTTCGGCGAGTTGCCGGAGCCGCTAAGCGCGATCAGCAGGTCGCCGGGCCGGGCGTAATTCTTCAGCGGTTCGACCAGGGCCTGTTCGTAGCTCACGTCGTTCGAATATGCGGTCAGCGTCGGCAGGTTGTCGTGAAGGGCGAGGATGCGGAAGCGCTTTTCGCGCCCGTAAGAGCAGCCTTTGAGTACATCGCAGACGAAATGCGACGCCGTGGCGGCGCTGCCGCCGTTGCCGCAGACAAAGATCTGACGGCCCTGGTCGCGCGCCTCGCGGAGCCATTCGGCCGCTTCGGCAATCCGGTCCAGCGGCAGACGGCCCAGCGTGGCGGCCAGGCGGTTCTGATAATCCGCAATGAAGTCGATGGGTTTCATCTTTTCCTATTGTCCCTGTGCCTGGCGCCCGAGTTCATATGCGCCCCACAGCACGCTGTCATCGCCGAGCGCGGCGGGCACGACGTCCAGCCGCGCCCTCGACCACGAAGTGATCTGCCGCCGCAGCTCCGCGCGGAGAGGGACGAACAGTGCATCGCCCGCCTTGCTGATGCCGCCGCCGATGACGATGCGCGCCGGGTTCAGCAGCATGACGGCCGCCTTGAGGCCGCGGGCGAGGTCGACCACATAGTCTTCGACAAACGCCGGATCCTGCATCAGCTCCTGCGCCGGGCGGCCGTAGTCGCGTTCAAGCCACAGCCCGCAGCACATGCGCTCCAGGCAGCCGTTGGATCCGCACAGGCACGGAGGCCCGTCTGGCCTCACGTTCAGATGGCCGACCTCGCCGGCGTAAGAGTCCGCGCCTCGGTAGATGCCCTCCTCGAGCAGAATGCCGCCGCCGATGCCCGTGGAAAGCGTCATATAAAACAGCGGCCGGAATCCGCGTCCCGCTCCGTGCAGCCCCTCGCCGAGCGCTCCCACGTTGGCGTCGTTGTCCATCAGCACCGGCACGCGAAACTCGCCCCGCAGCCACGCAGGCAGGTCGAAGCCCTGCCAGCCGCCGACGTGCGTCGACAGGACAACCTGTTGCGAGGCGAAATCCACCGGACCGCCGAAACCGACGCCAATGGCGGTGAAAGCCTCTTCGGCGCGCCAGGCGCGCCCGATGCCGGCCAGCTGCTCGAGCATCCACTCACGGCCGCCCTCGCGGTCTGTACGCCGTGTTTCGCGCCGCGCCATGCGGCCGTCACGAAAGAGCGCGGCGGAAAATTTCGTACCGCCGATGTCGAGTGCCAGAATGCTCATTCCTGCTCCAACTTTCGGACGGCGGCCAGCACCTCTGCCGGCGACGCCGTGCCCGTGCCGGGCTTCATGATCGTCACCGAGGCCACCAGGTGCCCGAACAGCGCTGCTTCGCGCGGCGTCGCACCGGCGCGCAGCGCCAGCGCCGCGCCGGCGGAAAAGCTGTCGCCTGCGCCGCAGATGTCCACCGGATGCTCGACACGGCGCGTCGGAACGCGCTCGACTCCCTCTTCGGTGACCAGCGTGACGCCATTGCCGCCATGAGTCACCATCACGAGAGGCGCCTGCGTGGCCTGCCGCAGCGCCGCATAATCCGGCCCGGGCAGCCCCAGCCGCTGGCAGGCCTCGGCCGCCTCGCGCTCATTCGGCTTGAGCACCAGGCCGCGGAACAGCTCGATGTGCATGCGCGAATCCACCCAGATCAAAAGTCCGGGAAATTGTTCCGCCAGCCGCCCGAGCAGTTCCCGCATCCGCGGCGTCACCACCGCGCCCGCGGCCGTCTCCATCTGGTCCGAAACGAGGATCACGTCAAACTCCGGCGCTGCCGCTTCCAGCCGGCGCAGCACCTCGTCCTCCACTTCCGGCGGCGGCGGAAAGGTGACGAAATCCACCCGGCCCAGGTCTTCGACCTCAGTGTAGGTGTTGATGAGCTTCGTGTAGGTGAACGTCTGGCCCGGCGCGGTGACCATCAGCGAGTGGTCGATGCCGCGGCGCGCCAGCGCCGCGCGCAGCTCATGGCCGTGCCCGTCGTCGCCAATGGTGCCGAGCACGGCGACGCGACCGCAGCCGAGCGCCGCCAGGTTGGACGCCACCGTGCCGCCCGCGCCGGGCGTGCATTCGGTGGCGACCACGGCGATGCGGTCCAGCCCGGTTTCGCGCGAAGGCTCGGTCAGGCGCGGGTCGTAACGGCACCAGCGGTCCAGGCAGATGTCGCCGGCCACCAGCGCGCGCAGGCGCGGAATGGCGGAGAGAATTTCCTGCGGAGTCACGCCTTCTCCTCCAGCGCCCTGAGAAAGGCGGCGCGCAGCGCCGGGAATGTGGCGCGGTGGTCGCCGCAGAAATAGAAGCTTTCGCCGCCGTCGGCGACGGTGCGTACGAGCATCGTCTTGTGCGGGCGGAAATAATAGCCGGGGTCCGTCTTCGGCAGCTCGCGGCGGAAGTCGCCGCGGATCGGCACCAGATCAAACACCGCCGTGGTGAAATGGCGGATGACGCGGCCCTCCTGATGGGCCACATTTCGGGCCATGGCGAGCGCCTTCAGGTAGACCTCCGGCCCCATGATGGCCGAACCAAACGACAACAGTACGCCTCCCTCCAGCCCCTCCACGGCGCGCGCAAAGATGAGAAAGTCGCGGTAGCTGGATGCGCCGAGCGCGGCGCCGTCGCAGTTGGGATGTTCGTGGATGATGTCGTAGCCGATGCCCACATGAACGGTGACCGGCACGCCGCAGCGCCAGGCCGCCGCCAGCACGCTCAGATCCCGGTGAGGATAGTCCGACTCCTGGATGCGCCGCCCCACGTGCTCTCCCAGCCCCTCGCCGGAGGCGGCGGCATCCTGGATCCACTCATTCAGCTCGCCCGTCTCGCGCCAGAGTCCGAACTGGCCTTCGCGGATGTAACGGGCGACGCTTTCGGTGGTGGCGCCGATGCGCGCGAGTTCGTAGTCGTGAATCACGCCGGCGCCGTTCATCGCAATCACCGAGAGCGCACCCCGCTCCAGCAGGTCGATGATGTGCCGGCTGACGCCCGCGCGGATCAGGTGCGCGCCCATCATCATGATCCGCGCCGCCCCACGGCGCTGCGCCCGCGCCCATCGCGAGGCGACGGTGGCCAGGTCGGGATGGGAATACGGCGGGGCGGGATCGGTGACTTGCAGCCAGCGGCTCAGATCAAGATCGTGCACGCGCTGGCTGAGAGGCAGCAGGCGGAGCCGCGAGCGGTCGAAGATCGGATATCGGGAAGGCATCAGCGGTACAACATTTCAGTAAATCACACCCATGCCGCGACGCCGGCCTGTCACAGCCAGTATTCGAAACGGCCGCTAACGAGCACGTACGCGGACAGGCAGGCGTTGGTCACCGCATGGGCCAGCATCAGGTCGGCCAGGCTCTTTGTCCGCACCATCCATGCGTTGTACGCGGCGCCCGCGAGGAAGCCGACGTCCCAGTACGAGCCATGCTCCAGCGCGAACAGTGCCGCGGTTGTCCAAAACGCCTTCCGGTGGTAGGAGCCTGGAGGCACCTGCTGGAACTCCGGGTTTTCCAGCCAGCGCATTAACCAGCCGCGCCAGAACAATTCTTCCACCACGGGGACGAGCAGCACAGCGCGGGCGGTGCGAAGGACGAGGGCCACCGGGTCAGCCAGCGCCGAAGCGCTGAGCGAAGATTCCGGCCGCCCGAAGAGAGCATTGGAAAAGAGCCAGTGGCCGCGCCATCCCGGGGCCAGGACATCGGGACCAATCCAGAGCACGAACACGCCAATGCCGAACAAAAAGGACCAAAGAGGAAGGCGGAGGCGGAAATCAAGCACGCCGCGGCTGAAGAACCAGACGGCCGCGAATCCGGAAAAAAGCCACACAGGCAATTCCACTCTCGGTGGCAGGGCGAGCCGTGGCAATGCGGCAAGACAGATGATGAAAAGCAGGAACGGCGCCACGTAGGGCGCCGCGGGATGACGCAACGGCATGAACCGCGCTCAGCCGGCCCGGGCCAGCGCCTCCCGGATCTTCTGCTCGTCTTCCTTCGAAGGATTCAGCGACAACGCCGTTTGCAGGCTCTGCCGCGCTGCGGCTTTTTCGCCCTTTTGCAGCAGCGCCAGGCCGAGGTGGTAATGGAAGAGCGGATTGCGCGGCTGTTTCGCGATCAGCGGTTTGAGCAGCGAGATGGCCGTGTCATTCAGATTCTTGCGGATGTAGACCCAGGCCAGCGTGTCCACGACGTCGTCGCTTGTGGGCGCCCGCTGCTGGGCCCGCTGCGCGTAAGTGAGTGCCGTGTCGAGATCCTTGCCCATGTCGGCGTAGCGGTAGGCCAGGTTGTTGAGCGCGATCAGATGGTTGGGGTCCTGCTTGAGGATGGCCTCGTAGAGTGGCAGCGCCGACCGCCAGTCGCCCATGGCTTCGTGGGTCAGCGCCAGTTGCAGCGCCAGTCCCGGATAATTCGGGTTCTTCGCATAGGCCTGTTTCAACAATTCGAGCGCCGCCGGCGTCTGGCCCTTCCGGCGCAACACTTCGCTCAACCGCATGGCGATGTCGGCGGCCTCCGGATGGGCGGTCAGCAGGCTCCTGAACTGCTGCTCGGCCAGGTCGAGCTGGTTGACGCGCAGCGCCGTGTTGCCGAGGGCAAGCTGGAGCGCCGGATTGCCCGGGTCCTTCCGCCAGGCTTCCTGCACCAGGCGGAGGGCCTCGGCCTGACGGTTCGTGCGCAGCATCACCTCCGCGATGGCGTACAGCAGCCGCAGATCGCCGGGAAACTGCTTCTGGAGTGCGCGGAACTGCGCCTCCGCCTCCTGATAGCGGCGGTCCAGAAAGTTCACGATGGCGAGCTGGTAACGGAGGTCCGGATTGTCCGGCGTGTCCTTCAGATAGTTGTTGATATCGATGCGCGCCTGGTTCGTGTTGCCACCGGCGATCAGCCCGTTCACGCGCAGAATGCGGGCTGCCAGGTTGGAGGGATCGTAAGCAAGGATCTCGTCGGCCTCCGAAACGGCCTTGCCGTGTTCGCCCTTGGCCAGGGCGATCATGCCCAGGCCAAGATGGGCCGCGGTGAGATAACGGGAAGCCTTCACGGCCTCGGCGTACTGCGTCCGGGCGGCATCCAGCTCGCCCCGCGCCTGGTAGGCGCGGCCCAGATTGTAGCGGATGACGGCGTTATTGGGCTCTTTGGAGATGAGCTGTTGCAGGTCCTTGATGGCCGCGTCAAACTGCTCCTTCGTGCCGAAATTCAGCCAGAGCGAGGCCCGCATGGACAGGGCGCCGTTGTTGGACGGATCCTCCTTCACCGCCAGCTCGGCCAGACGGATGGCCTCGTCGCGCTTCTGCATGGCGAGAAGGGCCGGGATCATTCTCAGCCGGAATTCGGTTTTTTGCGCCGGGAATTTCTGGATGGCCGACGCGAAAAGATCGTAAGCTTTCTGCGGTTCGCGGAACTTCAGATAGGTGTCGCCGATCCTCTTGAGCAGGGCCGGGTCGGCCGATGGCGCGGAAGCCAGCTCCGCCAACGCCTGGAGTGCGGCGTCCTTGCGCTGCGTGGCGAACAGATACTCCGCGCGGTCCACTTTCAGTCCCGGCGAGCCCGGGTTGTTGGCGATGAGCTGGTCGACCACCGCGTCGGCCTCTTTCAGCCTGTTCTGTTGCAGGTACATCCGGCTCAGGAACCAGTAGGCGCCGGTCGTGTGTGGCGTGTCGGCGATGATCTCCCGGGCGTATTTTTCCGCTTCTTCGAACTGCCCGGTCTGCGCCAGCGTCTGCACCAGCGCCAGCCGGAGTTCGGGCTGTTTCGGGCGGACGGCGTCGGCTTTCTTGAAAAACTCGATGGCCCGGAACAGATGCTCCTGGGTCTTGTCGTTCGGATCAGCCACATTGAGGAAGGCGCGCAGCCGCAGTACCTGGTAGGAATTCGGATTTTTCGCCGCGAGCGACGATGCCAGCTCGTCCACTTCGCGCAGCAGCGCCGGATCCTTTTTCGGCCCCAGAACGTAGGCCGCCAGATAGATGTCGGCCAGTTTGCCGGCCGGTTCTTCCGGATCAGGGTACAGCTCGACGGCGCGGCGATAGGCCGCCACCGCCTGCGCCGGCATGCCGCGCCGCATTTCGGCGTCGCCCAGCTTCAGCCAGGCCTCGCCAAAGCGCGGATCACGCTTCAGCGCGTTGCGATACATGATGATCGCTTCCTTCACCTTGCCCTGTTGCAGGTAACGGTTGCCGTTTTCCAGGTAGCGGCGTTTGGCCTTTTCGGGGTCCCTCGCACAGGAAAGGAAAAAGACGGACAACGCCATCGCGAGGGCGAACAGGAATCTCCAGCGGCGGCTCATGGGCGTCTTTCCTCCTCGATTTTCGCAGGCCAAGCCAGGGCCTCCAGAATATGATCCATTCAGCATACCGGAACCCGCAGGTTCCGGGGGATGGCAGCTGGCAGGCAGGGCGGCGCCTCTCGCCGGCTTTTCACAAAAGGGCTGCGTCCAGGGGATGGATATCCGCCTCCTGCGGCGCGCCAGCGGGGCTTCTGGAGGATGCCAAAGGCGCGCCCGCCAGAAATTCGGCCAGCGAGTGCAGGCTGCCGTCAAAGAGCAGGTCCACCAGTTCCCGCACCGCCAGCGCCCGGATCTCATCCCGAGAGACAAGGGGTTTGTAGTAAAAAGACCGCCCCACCTTGCGCCGGGAAAGAAACTGTTTCCGTGTGAGCCGGTCGAGCATTGTCATCACGGTCGTGTAGGCCAGCGGTTTTTGTGGCGCAAGGAACTCCCGCACGGCCTGCACATTGGCCTCGCCGAGATGCCAGACCGCCGTCAGGCAGCGGAGCTCGAGGGGCGGAGGGATGGCGCGCGCCGTGCGGGGCATGGCTTTACTTCCTCTTGCCCTCGTTCAGAGCGGACAACAGGGCCTCAGCAAAGGGCGTGGTTTTCGTGTTCTTCGGCGCCGGAGCAGGCGCCGGTCTGGAAGCAGGCTCGGCCTCCCTCATGTACTTCTCCCGGTCGAGCAGGTTGCGCTCCAATGCCGCATTGTAGCCCGTCCAGACGCCCGGCGAGCCCTTCTCGCGCTGAATGGAGGCCGCCATTGCCGCCATGCGCGAATCCGTCAGGTCGATCAGATGCAGCAGCATGGCTTCGGGAAAACAGGGCAGCTTCGGGCTGCCGAATTCGAGCTGGCCGTGGTGGCTGAGGACCATGTGCTCCACCAGGTTGCGCAGCTTCGGCGGGAATCCGGCGGGCAGGTGCTCGGCGATGATCCGCAGCCCGATCTGGATGTGCCCCACCAGTCCGCCTTCCACCGTGTAGGAAAAGCTCCGCGAGTAATCCAGTTCGCGGATCTTGCCGATGTCATGCAGCAGCACGCCGGCCAGCAGGAGGTCGAGATCGATGCCCGGATAGTGCGACGCCATGAACCGCGCCAGCGCGCACATGCTGAGCACATGCTCCAGCAACCCGCCGAGCCATGCATGGTGGATGCCCTTTGCCGCCGGCGCCTGCCGGTAGGGCTCGGCGATGGCCGGGTCGCCGAAGATCGCCTTCAGCAGCGCCTTGAGGTGCGGATTGCCGATCGAGTCGACGATGCCTTCCAGTTCCGCCCACATCTCGCCCGGATCCCGCCGGGAGGCCGGAAGGAAATCCTCCAGGTCGACCTCGCTGTCCGGCATGCGCTGTAGCGAATAGATCGTCAGTTGCAGCCGGTTCTGGTAAAGCTGCGTCTCTCCGCGCACGCGGACGAAGTCGTCGCGGTCGAAGGTGTCGGCCACGTCAGCGACGTTGTCCCACATCTTCGCTTCAATCTCGCCAGTGCGGTCCGTGAGCACCAGCGAAAGATACGGCTCCCCGGTCCGCTTCTGCCGGACGTCCTTCGACTGGACAAGAAAAACGCCCTGCACGCTTTGCCCCGGGGCGAGGTCGCTGCACATGGGGGACTTCATGGGAAATCTACTTGCTGGAGGACTTGCTCGTGTCGGTGATGGACGTTCCGGGAATCGGCAGAAAATACAGCAGCCGCTTCATGCGCGCCTGGGCGGCGACTTCTTCCTTGGTGACCGTCTCGGCGCGCAGCAGCGCCGGGTCGTTCCAGTCCGTGCGCTGCCCCGGCACGGCGCCGGTGTCGACCCACGGCTGGCGGATCTCGATGAACGAATTGCGCCGGAGCTCGCTGAGATATTCGCGCACCTTGGGCATCATGATTTCGCTGGCGAGCTTCTCGCGAATCTCGCTCTCCACTTCCGACAGCTCCGCGAGCCCTTCCTTCTGGTGGTCCTCGACGCGCAGGATCAACCAACCGGCGGGTACGCGGACGGGATCCGTCACGTAGCCCTTCTCCTTGTCCCAGACGAGCTGCTCGAGCTTTGGGTCCAGCACGCCTTTCTCAAACGGGTCCAGCAGTCCGCCCTGCCGCGCCGTGATGCTCTCGCTGAACTCGCGCACCAGGTCGGTGAACCGCTCACCCTTGCGCGCCCGGGCGACGATGTCGCGCGCCTTCTTCTCGGCAGCGGCCACGCCCGCCTCGTCCATGCCCTGCGTGCTCACCAGGATCTCGCGCAGGATGACGCGCTGCTTGCGGATGAACGACTCCTTGTTTTTCTCGTAGTATTCCTCAATCTGGCGCCGCGGGATGTTGACCTTGCTGTAGACCTCCTGCGCGAGCACGCGCTGGGCAAGGAAGTTGTTGCGCAGTTCGGCGCGGAAGTCCTCATACGTCATCCCGGTGTTTTCACGGATCCACTGCTGGAACTTCTCCGGATCCGCGATCTTGTTCTCAGCCTGGATCTGCCCCAGATACTTCGACACCTCGTTGTCGACATTGACATTGAGTTCCTTGCCGCGCTGGATGAGCAGGAGATTGTCGATCCTGTCGCGCAGCAGGTCCTTTTCCGCCTGAGCCAGCGCTTCGGCGATGCGCGCCGGCGGCAGGCCGCGCTGGCGCATGCTTGCCTCGATTTCCTGGCGCGCGCGGGCAAGGTCGGAACGCGTGATGATGTCGCCGTTCACCTTGGCGATGATCTGTTCGACGATCACCGGTTCGCCCGCGCCGAGCGTCAACGCAGCCAGCGCGGCCGAAAAGCCCAGCCGGAGGATACTCATGACTCCATTATCCAAAACGGCGGCCGCGGCGCGGCTCAGGCCCGCAGATCTTCCAGCAACTGCCGCAGGAAGACCAGCATGCCGGCGGCATCGGCCGCGGGCAGGGGCATCCGCAACACGCCCGCCGGCGTGAACTGCGCCTGCGGCGTCGTCGACACCAGCCGCATCAGTCGCTGGGGGTCGATCGGCGCGCCCGGGTGGAACTTGATGAGCACCGCACCGCCGCGGCGATCCATCGACTCGATGCCGCAGCGTTCGGCGAGCGATTTCAGCTGCGAGAACTCCACCAGCAGCCGCACCTCGGCCGGCACCGGCCCGTAGCGGTCCGCCAGCTCCTCGAGCAGCGCCTGCGCCCGTGCCGGGTCGCCCGAGTCGGCGATGCGCTTGTAGGCGCGCAGCCGCTGCTGCTCCTCGGCAATGTAGCCCTGAGGAATGCGCACGTCGAGCCCCAGGTTGAGCGACGAATGCAGCTCCGGCGTCACTGCCTCCCCGCGCAGTTCCCGCGCCGTCTCCTCGAGCAGCTTGACGTAGGTCTCGTAGCCGACGCTCGCAATGTGGCCGTGCTGCTCGCCGCCCAGCAGGTTGCCGGCGCCGCGCAGCTCCAGGTCCAGCGCGGCGATTTTGAAACCCGAACCCAGGTCGGAGAACTCCTTCAGGGCCGCCAGACGCTTGCGGGCCACTTCGGTCAGCTCGCCATCGTCGGGAACCAGCAGATAGGCGTACGCGCGCCGGTTGGACCGCCCCACGCGCCCGCGCAACTGGTAGAGCTCGCTCAGCCCGTAGTTCTGCGCGTTTTCAATGATCATCGTGTTGGCCAGCGGAATGTCCAGCCCGTTTTCCACGATGGTGGTGCAGACGAACACGTCGGACTCGCGCCGCATGAACGACAACAGCACCCGCTCCAGCTCTTCTTCGCCCATCTGGCCGTGGCCGACGGCGATGCGCGCCCGCGGCACCAGCTCCTGGAGCATCGCCGCGCGCGACCAGATCGACTCCACCCGGTTGTGGATGAAATAGACCTGCCCGCCACGGTCCAGCTCCTGTTCGATGGCAGTCCGGATCAGTTCCGGGTTGAAGCGCGCCACCACGGTCTGCACCGCCAGCCGGTCCTTCGGCGGCGTCTCAATCACGCTCATGTCGCGCAGCCCGAGCAGAGCCATGTGCAGCGTGCGCGGAATGGGCGTGGCCGACATCGTCAGCACGTCCACGCTCTGGCGGAGCTGCTTCAGGCGCTCCTTGTGGCGCACGCCGAAGCGCTGCTCCTCGTCGATGATCAGCAGCCCGAGGTCGGCGAAGACAACGTCCCTGGAAAGGATCCGGTGCGTGCCGATCAGGATGTCCACCTTGCCCTCGGCCAGGTCGGCCAGGATCGCCCTGATCTCGCGCGGCGTGCGGAAACGGCTGAGCATCTCCACGCGCACCGGGAACGGCGCAAAGCGTTTCCGGAACGTTTCGTAGTGCTGCAAGGCGAGCACCGTCGTCGGCGCCAGCACGGCCACCTGCTTGCCATCGCCCAGCGCCTTGAACGCCGCGCGCATCGCCACTTCCGTCTTGCCGAAGCCGACATCGCCGCACAACAGCCGGTCCATCGGGTGCGGTGACTCCATGTCGCGCTTGATCTCGGCGGCCGCCTGGAGCTGGTCGCGCGTCGGCGTATATTCGAAGGCATCTTCGAATTCCCGTTGCCAGGCCGAGTCCGGCGAGAAGGCGAAGCCCTCGGCGATCTTGCGGGCCGCATAGAGCTTCAGCAGCTCCTCGGCCATGTCACGCATCTTCGCCTTGACGCGCGCCTTCGTCCTCGCCCAGGTGACTCCGCCCAGTTTGTCCAGCGCCGGCGCGGCCTCGCCGGCGCCGCGGTATTTCTGGATCAGGTCCAGCCGCGTCAGCGGCACATAGAGCCGGTCGCCGCCGGCATATTCAACCACCATGAAGTCTTCGGTGACCCCATCGGTGGTGATCTGCCGCAGCGCCGTGAAGCGGCCGATGCCGTGCTGCGCATGGACGACGTAGTCGCCCGGCTTGAGCTCCAGCGTCTCCGGCGTGAACAGCGCCGCGTGCGACCGCGCGCGGGCCGGCTGCACGTCGTAGACCGCTTCAAAGAGGTCCCGGCTGCCGACCAGCGCCAGCCGCTCTTCCGGGAGCCGTGCGCCGCGCGTCAGGCGGCCCTGCACCAGATGGACCGCCGCGCTTTCCACCGCCATGAACGCGCGTCCGCCCGGCGGCGGGTGCGCTCCCGGGCCCTCGTCCACGCCGAGTTGGAAGGGCAGGGAATACTCGCTGAAGACGTCGGCCAGCCGCTCGATGTCGCCCGGCGTTGGGGCGAAAAACACGACCTGCCATCCCTGCCCGGCCAGCTCGCGCGCGTCCTCAATGGCCGCCCGCAGATGGTTGCGGTAGGCCGTGCCGGGTTGAGACCGAACTTCGATGGACACGGTTTCAGGCGGCAGTTGGCTCTCCAGCAGCAATTCGCGGAGCTCGATTTCCCGCCGCGACGGATGGCTTGCCGCCAGTTCGCCCCAGTGGAAATAGAATTGCTCCGGCGCCGCCGGGCTCTGCGCGGCCAGCGTATCCAGTTTCTTCCACAGTCTCTCCGCAGCCGCGTGGAGCGATTCCGGTTCGTCGTAAATAACGATCGGCGAACCGAGGAAATCTTCGAGACTTGAGGCCGGTTTTTCCTCCGCCAGAGCGAAGAATTCCCAGCCGGAAAATGGCTCGCCTTCCGGCGGAACCGCCAGGCCGGCCAGGGCGGAGAATTCCTCCAGCCGCTCGCGGCGGAGAGGCACCTCTTCCATGGGGAGGATGGTCACCTCGCTGATGGAAACGACCGAACGCTGGGTCTCGGGATCGAAACGGCGCAGACTTTCCACCGTGTCCCCGAAAAATTCCATCCGCACCGGCCGCTGCGCTTCTGCGGGAAATACATCAAAAATGCCTCCGCGGATGGAAAATTCCCCTTCCATTTCCACCGGATCCCGCCGCTGATACCCGATCGAAAGCAGGTGCGCGGCCAGGTCCTCCATCGGGATTTCCTCGCCCGTGCGCACGGTGACTGCCATCTGAAGGTAGGCCTCCGGCGGGCGAAGGCGCTGAAGCGCCGCCTCCACGGGGGCCACGACCACGGAGGCCCGGCCCGCGGCAAGCCGGCACAGGCCGGCGGCGCGCTGTTCCTTGATCTCGCCGTGGGGCGACAGTCCCTGGCCGGGCAGGACATCCCACGCGGGCACCAGGAGCGGCGAAGGGGCCGGAGCGCCGCTGCGAAGAATGGAATGGAAGGTGTCGAGAGCTTCGATCCAGGTTTCGGCTGCCGCCTGCGACTCGGCGATCACCAGCAGCGGCTGCTCCAGCGCCTCCCGGAGGAGCGCCACATACAGCGCCTTGATCGTGGGCGTCAGGCCGCTCAGATAGACGCGGCCGGACTCGCGCACCGAGAGAAACCGCACCAGGCGCCGGAACGGCTCCGATCTCGCCAGCGACTCGAACAGCTCGCGCACGACTCCGTGCGTCATCGCCATCCCCGCCGCTCGAGGATCTGCTCCACCGTGGCCGTGGTCGAATAGCCCGGCTCAAGCGGCAGCAGCACGACGCGGCCGCCGGCCGCCTCGACTTCCTCGCGCCCGGCCACGAAGTGGCTCCAGTCGCTGCCCTTGACCAGCACGTCCGGCAGCAGCTCTGCGATCAGCTCACGGGGCGTGTCCTCGTCAAACAGCGTCACCGCATTCACGGCCTCCAGCGCGCAGGCCAGCGCCGCGCGTTCCTGTTCCGGGATCACTGGCCGTGCCGAACCCTTCATCCGCCTGACGCTCGCATCGCTGTTCAACGCGAGCACCAGCACGTCGCCGAGCGAGCGCGCCCGCTCAAGCGTTCGGATGTGGCCCGGGTGAAGAATGTCGTAGCAGCCGTTGGTGAAGACGACCGTCAGCCCCTGCTCCCGCCAGGCGCGCCGCGCAGCGAGCAGATCCGGCCGGGTATAAATGGATCCCATCAGGCGGTTCTGATTTCAGTGTAGCTGCCCGTGTGCGGAGCCGGCGAAAAGCGCGGGCGCCTGACAGGAATCCGCCAGGCCGACCGTCATCAGGCGAAACGATACCGGTCGGCCTTGTGGTCCCACAGGACCTTTTTGCCCTCCCGGTAGCTGATGACGCTCATGAAGCCGGGGATCGCCGCCTGGTAGCCGGCCTCCGGAGGCGCGATCGGTTTCTCGATGCCGCGAATCGAATTCAGCCAGTTGCGGATGTGCGCTTCGACGGCGAGGTGGTCGTTGTTCGGGATCGTGATGGAGAGTTCTTTGCGCGCCTTCACCTTGTCCGGCACGCCCGGGTAGGACTCCGGGTAGAAGTTCAGCGTCTGGCGGCTGATGACCTCGATCATCCCCTCGTTGCCCAGGAATTGCTCTCCGTAACCGAAGCGCGCGTTGCCGAGGTAGCACGAGTAGTTGATGTGGAAGCGGTCCCGCGTGTAGTCCATCAGCACGCTCCACGTGTCGGGGACGTCCCGGTCGTCGTTCTCCGTCCAGCGGTAGATGCCGCCGGTGGCGACCACGCTGTCCGGGATGCCCTTGCCCATGACGAAGGCGGTGATGTCGGTCTGGTGGACCATCAGGTCCGTGGCGATGCCGCTCGAATAGTCCCAGTACAGCCGCCACTGGAAGTAACGCTCGCGCGAGAAAGGCCGCTCAGGCGCCGAACCAAGGAACCGCTTCCAGTCGGTGTTTTCCGGTGTGGCGTCGGCGGGGATCGCATAGCGCCAGGCAGGCGCGCCATTGGGCAGCGCATTGCGGTACCAGAAGGCGCGCACATAGTGGCAATCGCCGATGAGTCCCTGCGCGATCATCGTCTTCGCCATCTGGTACAGGCTGTTCGAGCGGTTCTGCGTGCCCACCTGAACCACGCTCTTGCTCCTGGCCACCGCTTTCATGATGTCCTGGCATTCTTCGATCGTATGCGCCAGCGGCTTTTCGACATAGACGTGTTTGCCGGCGGCCAGCGCGTCCAGCAGCATCCGGTAGTGGAGATGCTCCGGCGTGGCGATGATGACGGCATCCAGCCCTTTGTCTGCCAGCAGTTCCCTGTAATCGACGTACGCCCGCGGCGTCTTTCCGCTCCGCGTCGCCACAATGTCCTTGCCCTTGGCCAGGTTGCCCGAGTACGTGTCGCAGACTGCCTCCACGGAGAAGCGGCCGCTGTTGCCTTCGTAGCCGCGCTCGATCAGATAGCGGCCGCGCCCGCCGGTGCCGATCACGCCCACGCGGATCTGTTCATTGGCGCCCAGCGCGGGCAGCACCGCTGGCGCTGCCAGCACGGCTGCCCTTTTGGCAAAACTGCGTCGAGAGAGTTCCTGGCTCATATTGGCTCCTTCCGGTGATCAGATGACTTAATCCTGAATTCACAGCATACCTGAAGCTGCGCCGCTTCAAACCTGTACGATGGAAGGCAGTGCCTTTGAGGGAATCATCGGTGGTGTCATGCGCCCATGCAGGGTTCTGAGCCTCTCGACCGTCTTTCCCCGGCCCGGAGAACCGGCTTACGGCATCTTCGTCGAGCGCCGCCTGCGCGCCCTGTCACGTCTTCTGCCGGTGCGCGTCGTGGCGCCCGTGCCGGTGATCGAGTTCCGGGGAGGCGTCCCGCGCATGCCCTGCCTGGGAGTTCCGCGCAGATCCCGGTCAGGCGAACTCGCCATTGACAGGCCGCCGTGGCTGTACCCGCCAGGGATCGGCACATCGCATGCTTTCTGTCTGGCGGCGCAGCTCGAAGCCCGGCTGCGGCGGATCCTGCACGAAGACCCTTTCGACCTGATCGACGCTCACTTCGGCTACCCGGAGGGAGCGGCCGCGGCCAGGCTGGCGTGCCGGCTCGGCGTGCCGTTTGTGGTGACGCTGCGCGGCAACGAACCCGCCCACGCGGCGTCGCCGGGCAAGCGGCGCCAGATGGCCGGAGCGTTTCAGCGCGCCGCCGCCATCGTCGCCGTGTCGGCCGGGCTCCGGGATTTCGCCATTTCCCTTGGGGCGGAGCCGCAGCGGTGCGTGGTGATCGGCAACGGCGTCGATACGGCCATCTTTTACCCCAGACCGCGCGCGGAGACGCGCGCCCGCCTTGGCATGGCGCCCGACCGGATCCACCTGCTGTCGGCCGGCTACCTCATCCCCCGCAAGGGCCATCACCGTCTCGCCGCGTTGTTGCCGGCGCTGCATGCAGCGGGCGTCCCGGCCGACCTGTGGATCGTCGGCGGACCCGGGCGCGAGGGCGACATCCGGCACGAGCTCGAGCGCATCATCCGGGCGCGCCGGCTGGAGGCGCACGTTCATCTGGTCGGGCCGGCGCCGCCGCAACGGCTCGCCGAATTCATGTCCGCCTGCGACCTGTTCTGCCTGGCGTCGGTCCGCGAGGGCTGGCCCAACGTTGTGCATGAGGCCATGGCCTGCGGGGCGCCGGTGGTGGCCACGCGGGTCGGCGCAGTTCCTGAGATGATCCCTGGTGACAGCTTTGGCATCGTTGTGCCGCCCGGCGACGATACAGCGCTGCTGGACGGGTTGCTGAGAGGATTGCGCCGCAGCTTCGACCGCGAGGCGATCGCCCGGCACGCTGCCGGCAGGAGCTGGGACCGAGTCGCACAGGAGGTCCGTGAATTGTTTGAGACAATTCTTACATCGCATGTTGTCCCGGACTCCCTCTCCTGATCCGGCGGGTCCCTTCCCGGACCGCATTCTCCTCACCGGCGGCGCCGGCTTCATCGGCTCGCATCTGGCCGAGGCGCTGCTGGGCCGCGGCTGCGAACTGCTGATCCTCGACGACCTCAACGACTACTATGACCCTGCGCTAAAGCGCGCCAATCTGGCGAGTGTCGGTCGCGCCGGCCCGTTCGAATTCGTTCACGGCGATATCTGCGACGGGCCGCTCGTCGCCTCTCTCATGGATCGCTTCCGCCCGGATGCCGTCGTCCACCTGGCCGCGCGCGCCGGCGTGCGCCCGTCGCTCGAGCAGCCGGTGCTCTATCAGCGCGTCAACGTGGAAGGGACGGCCGTGCTTCTCGAAGCGGCCCGCCGCCACGGGGTGCAGCGCTTTGTGTTCGCCTCCTCCAGTTCCGTCTACGGGGCGGCAAGCCGCGTGCCTTTCACCGAGGACGACCCGGTGCGCTTTCCCATCTCGCCTTACGCGGCCTCGAAAATCGCCGGCGAAGCGCTGTGCCACGTGTATGCGCACCTGTACGGGATGCGGGTTGTCTGCCTCCGGTTCTTCACCGTGTACGGGCCCCGCCAGCGGCCTGATCTGGCCATCCGCAGGTTCGCCGAGGCCATCGCCGCCGGACGCCCCATCCCCGTCTACGGCGACGGCTCCACCGGCCGCGACTACACCTACATCGACGACATCGTGGCCGGCATCCTTGCCGCCATGCAATACGAGGCCCCGTTCGACGTGTTCAATCTCGGCAACTCGAGTCCGGTTCTGCTGCGCGACATGATCGCCACGCTCGAGCGCGTTCTCGGCCGACAGGCCGTGATGGACCGCCAGCCGCTTCAACCCGGTGACGTGCCCATCACGTATGCCGACATCCGCAAGGCGCGCGAACGGCTGGGCTGGGCCCCGCAGACGCCGCTCGAGGAAGGCATCCGCCGCATGGCCGCCTGGCTCGGGCTGATTCGGGCATAGCCGGCCGCTACAGGCGGCCCCAACGCCGCGCCCAGCATTGCAGCACCAGCAGGTTCCACAGTTGCCGGTCGCGATTGTGCAGGCCGGAGACGTGTTCCTCCAGCAGCCGCTTCGCTTCGCTCCGCTCGATGAGTCCCGTGTCGGTCCCGCCCAGGACCTCCCGCTCAAAAACCATGCGCAATTCCCGCCGGAACCACTCCCTGAGCGGCATGACAAAACCCATCTTGGGCCGCCAGAGGATTTCCGCCGGCAACAGCGGCTCCAGCGTTTTTTTTAAAATGTATTTTCCCTGTAATCCCGAGATTTTCCAGTTCGCCGGCAGACCGGCAGCCAGCTCCGCCAGCCGGAAGTCAAGCCACGGCGAGCGCGCCTCGAGCGACCACGCCATCGTCGCCCGGTCCGCTTTCACGAGAATGTCGCCAGGCAGGTAGGTCTCCACGTCCACCGCCTGAAGTTGTTCGAGCGGGCCCAGCTCGCGGTAGCCCGCAAAACGTTCCTCGAACCAGCGCCGCGGGTCGTGTCCGTCCATCCGGCCGCGCAGCGCCGGCCCGAGCGTGCGTGAGAGCGCTGCGCCGCGAAAAACGGTCATCGACTGAAAATAGGCGCCGGCCAGTTCCAGGCTGAGATTGGTCAAAAATGTCTTGGCCCTGAATATCTGCGGGAGATAGTCAAACTTTGGATAAATGCGCCCGGCGAGACGGAAAAATGTCTGGCGGAAAAACTGCGGGAATTTCCTCCGGATCCGCTCTTCGGCCACCGCGTGGCGGTAGCGCCGGTAACCGGCGAAGATCTCGTCGGCGCCGTCCCCGGAAAGCGCCACTGTGACGTACTGCCGCGTCATCCGCGCCAGATAGAGCGTGGGAATTGCCGAGGCGTCGCCGAAGGGCTCGTCAAAGTGCTCGGTGAGGACATCGAGCATCTCGAGAATCTGCGGCTCCACCCGGTGCTCGCAGTGATCCGTCTGATAACGAGAGGCCACCAGGCGCGCGTATCGCGTCTCGTCATAAGCCTGCTCGCTGAAGCCGATGGAAAAAGTGCGGACGCGGCCCGGCGCGTGCCGCGCCATGTAGGCGACTACGGCGCCCGAATCCACGCCCCCGCTCAGGAACGCGCCCAGCGGCACGTCGCTTACCAGCCGCTGCCGCACCGCGTCGGAGGCCAGCCCGTCGATCTGCTCCACCGCCTCTTCCCACCGCTGATCCCGGCCGTGAAAGTGGAGCCGCCAATAACGCCTCTCGCGGACCTGATCGCCGGAAACGGTCATCGATGTTCCGGCCGGCAGCTTGCGGATCGCGTGGAAGATGGACCGGGGTTCCGGCACGTAACTGAAGGCGAGGAAATCGGCCACGCTTTCCGGCTGCACCTCGCGGCTGACGCCCGGCAGCGCCAGCAGCGCCTTCAGTTCGCTGGCGAAGGCAAACCGGTATGGGCCGTGGTCCAGCAGATAATACAGCGGCTTCTTGCCGAACCGGTCCCGCGCCAGGAACAGCTCACGCCGACGCCCGTCCCAGATGGCGAAGGCGAACATCCCGTTCAGCCGCTCCGGCATGGCCTCGCCGAGCTCTTCATAAAGGTGCAGCAGGACTTCCGTGTCGCTGCGCGTGCGAAAGACGTGGCCCTGCCGCTCGAGCTCCGGCCGAAGTTCGAGGAAGTTGTAAATCTCGCCGTTGAAGACCACCACCAGGGTGCCGTCTTCATTGGCCATCGGCTGCGCGCCCGATTCCAGGTCGATGATGCTCAGCCGCCGGTGGCCCAGCGCCAGGCCGCCGGCGACAAAATAGCCCTCGCCATCGGGCCCGCGGTGGGCCAGGCTGGCGCCCATCGCGCGAACCCACCGCTCTTCGGCGCGCTCTCCGCCGCGCATCAGGAATCCCGCAATGCCGCACATGCCGGTGGCTCTGGCCTCACCCATTGTAACGGTGCGGCCGCGGAGAACCCGGGACGAACCGCTATCATGGATGCGTGAGCGAGACGGAAACCGCGTCCATTCCGCTGCTGGACCTGCGCGCCCAGTACGCCTCCATCCGGGGCGAGGTAGAAGAGGCCGTGCAGCGTGTGCTCGAGTCCCAGCAGTGTATTCTTGGGCCGGACGTGGCGGCGCTCGAAGAGGAGATCGCCGCCTATTGCGGGGTGAAACATGCCATTGGCTGCGGCTCGGGCACCGATGCGCTGTTGCTCGCCCTGCGCGCGCTCGACATCGGCCCTGGCGACGGGGTGCTCACCACGCCCTTCACGTTCTTCGCCACCGCCGGCGCCATCGCCAACGTCGGCGCCACGCCCGTCTTCGCCGACATCGATCCGGGAACCTTCAACCTCGACCCGTTGAGCGCCCGCGCCGCTCTCGATCGCCATCCCCGCATCCGCGCGATTCTGCCAGTACACCTCTACGGGCTGTGCGCCGACATGGATGAGTTTCTCGAAATGGCCGCCGAACGTGGCATCCCGGTGATCGAAGACGCGGCCCAGGCCATCGGCGCCGAGTACCGCGGGCGCCGCGCCGGCTCGATGGGCGCGGTCGGCTGCTTCAGCTTTTTCCCGACGAAGAACCTCGGCGGCGCCGGCGAAGGCGGCATCCTCACCACCAGCGATGACCGCCTGGCGGCGCGCCTGCGCGCCCTTCGCGTGCACGGCTCCCGCGTTCGCTATTATCACGACGAGGTCGGTACGAATTCCCGGCTCGACACGCTCCAGGCCGCCATTCTTCGTGTCAAACTGCGGCGCCTGGAAGAATGGACAGCGCGCCGCATCGCCCACGCGAGGCTCTACACGCAAACGCTCCACCAACTCGGCGTTCCCGTCGTAACGCCGGCACTGCCGCCGTATCCGGCGCGCCACGTCTTTCACCAATATGTGATCCGCGCGCCTCGCCGCGACCAGTTGCGGGCGTGGCTCGCCCGCCAGGGCATCGCCAGCGAGATTTATTACCCGCTGCCGCTGCATCGCCAGAAGTGTTTCCTCCACCTTGGCTACGCGGAGGGCTCGTTGCCGGAAAGCGAGCGCGCCTCGAATGAAGTGCTGGCGCTGCCCATCTATCCGGAACTCGAGCCCGAGCAGATCCAGCGCGTCTGCCAGGCGATCCACGCCTTTTACCAGCAGGCTGCATGAGCTTTGACGTCCGCTTTCTGACATCCGCCGACGAGGCTGCCTGGAACGCCTTCGTGCAACAGCACCCGCTCGGCTCCCCTTTCCACCTCACCCACTGGCGCGACTGCATCCAGGCGACCTTCGGCTACGAACCGCGCTGCCTGCTGGCCGAGGCCGCGGGGCGCATCCGCGGCGTGCTCCCCCTGTTTCTCGTCCGCACGCCGCTGGCCGGACGCATCCTGCTCAGCTCGCCATTTGCCGTCTACGGCGGTATGCTCGCTGACTCCGACGACGCGGCCGGGGCCCTGCGGCGGCGCCTGGAATCGCTGGCCCAGGAAGAGCGCGTCCAGTACGCAGAACTGCGCAACGCCTGGCCGGAACAGGGCTCCGGGTACCATCCCGTCCGCCGTTACGTGACCTTCACCAAAGAGCTCCAGGGCACGGAGGAAGAACTACTGCAATCGATCCCCCGCAAGACGCGCGCCTCCATCCGCAAGTCTCTTCAGTGCGGCCTCGTCTCCCGCCGCACCCGCTCGCTCGATGATTTTCTCCGTCTCTATCTGGCCAACCTGCGGCGGCTCGGCACGCCCGCGTTTCCACGCGCCCATTTCCAGCGGTTGCTGGAGCGATACGGCGACTCGTGTTTCATCCTCGAGGTCCTCTCGGGCGAAGTGGTCGTGGCGGCCGTGCTCACGTTCCTGTTCCGCGATCAGATCCTGCCTTATTACGGTGCCTCTGACCCGCGCCACCACGCGCTTCAGCCGAACAATTTCATGTATTGGGATCTGATGCGCGCCGGCCTGCGCGAAGGCTTCCGCCTGTTCGATTTCGGCCGCAGCAAGATCGAAAAGAGCGGCTCGTTCGACTTCAAATCCCATTGGGGCATGACCATGCGCGAGCTTCCCTATGAAGTGCTGCTGGTGCGCCGCCGCCAGCCGCCCGACCTCAGCCCCAACAACCCGAGATTCGAACTCTTCATCCAGACCTGGCGGCGCCTGCCGCTCTGGTTGACCAACCGCCTGGGGCCGGCACTGGTAAAATGGGTTCCCTGATGACCGGGCGCTTTTCGCGCTCCGCCGACAAGGCAAATCCCGCATCGGAGGCTCGTCCTTGAACCCAGCCGCGAGTCCGGCGGTCTCTCCCGCCGGCGACCCACTGCCCCAGGGCCGACGGTTCCCGTGGCTTCTTACGGCCTGGATCGCATTCCTCCTGTTGGCCGGCTTTTATCCGGTGCTGGGTCGGATGATCCGCGACTGGTATGTCGACGAAGACATGGGGCATGGATTCTTCGTGCCCGTAGTGTCGGCCTACATGATCTGGCAGAGGCGAAACGAGCTGCTGGCGCGGCGCTACCGGCCCACGCTGTGGGGGCTTGCCGTCGTTGCCCTTGGCGGCCTGCTTCTTGTGTTCGGCACCCTTGCGGTGGAGCAGACCGTCATGCGCGGATCGTTCCTGGTCTCGCTCTGGGGCGCCGTCATCACACTCGGTGGCCTGGCCCTGCTCCGCGATCTGGCCTTCCCGCTGTCTCTGCTCGTCTTCATGGTTCCCCTGCCCGCCGTGATCTACAACCAGGTCACCTTCCCGTTGCAGTTGTTCGCCAGCCAGGTGGCGGAGACCGTTCTCAGCCTGCTTGGAATACCCGTCCTGCGCGAAGGAAACATCCTCGAGCTTCCCAGCCAGAGGCTCTCCGTGGCGGAAGCATGCAGCGGCATCCGATCCCTGATGTCGCTCACCTATCTCTCGCTCGTTTACGGCTATCTGTTCGAATCGCGGCTCGCCGTGCGGGCCGTCCTGCTGCTGTTGACTCCGGCCATTGCCATTTTCGTGAACGCGCTCCGTGTCACGGTGACGGGGCTGCTCAGCGAATACGATCCGGAGCTGGCGCAAGGGGCCTTCCACAGCATGGAAGGCTGGCTGATGTTCCTGCTCGCGCTGGCGCTTCTCGTGGCCTGTCACCGCGTCCTTGGCGCCCTGGCGGTACGATATGCCAAGTCCCGTTGATCACGCTTCCGGCTCCGCTGTCCGCCGCGCCGCGTTCTGGCTGAGCGTCCTGCTCATCGGCCAGGCGGCGGCCTGGCATCTGCTGCCAAAGACCGAGGCGACTTTCGCCGCCCGGCCTCTGCGCGAATTTCCCGCGCAGATCGACGGCTGGCGCGTTGCGGAAGAGCATGAAATCGACCCCGAAGTGCAACGGGTCCTGCGCGCGGATGACACTCTCAGCCGGACTTACCTGCGCCCTGGCTCGCCCGTGCCTGTCAGCCTTTTCGTCGCGTTCTTCCGCACGCAGACCTCTGGCGCGGCTCCGCATTCCCCGAAAAACTGCCTGCCCGGCTCCGGCTACGCGCCCCTGGATTCGGGCACCGTCCGCCTCCCGGCCGGCCGGGCCGGCGAAGTGGAAGTGAACCGCTATATTGTCGCCCGCGGCGATGCCCGCAGCGTTGTCCTGTATTGGTATCAGACTCCGGCGCGCATCGTGGCCAGCGAGTTCGCGGCCAAGTTCTGGCTGGCGGCGGATTCCATCCGGTACCGCCGCTCGGATACGAGCCTTGTCCGTATTGTCGTGCCCATGGCCGGCGGGGTCGATGCCGACGCCGAAGCGCGCGCCTTCGCCACCGCACTGCTCCCCGTGCTCAGCGATTTTCTCCCCCGTCTGGAGACTCGCGCCGGCGGATGAGACGTATGAGGGCAATGGCCGCCTGAATCAGCGTGGCAAACAGCCACACCGTCGCCTTGTCCTTCCAGAGCTGCCAGCGTGTCATTCCAGATCCGGAAACGCCAGCCGGAACTGGCGCTTGGCAAAATAGTCCCGCACCGTCCGCTGCGGGGCCGTTCGGGAGCGGTACAGAATCCTGCCTCCGAAACGCGACGCCATCTCCCGCGCGACCGCCATCTCGTGGTCGGCCTCTTCCAGCCCGGGGGCGTTTCCCGAAAGCAGCCACTCCTCCGTCAGGCGGTTGAGCTGCCTTTCCAGTGACGCGTCCGCACAACGCCACTCGCCCCGCCGCAGCACCGCCTTCTGCTTTCCTAAAGCCACGATGACGCCCATGAATTGAACTCCAGATCAATCCATGGATAGCATACGAAGGCTCATCCAATCGAGAATTCTCCTCATCGCCGCGCACTCTATCTTTGATAGCCCATGGCGTCCAATTTTCATCTGAAACCGGAGGCGCAGCCGCGATCCACCAGTTACGCCTTCCCCGCGGGTATTCCCGCCTTCGAGACACATAGCCGGTTCCGGCTGGTGGAAAATCCCGCCTTCGCGCCGATCATGCTGCTGGAAAGCGAGCTCGATCCCGCCGTCCGCTTCGCCTGCGCGCCCGTCGCGCTGATCGTCGACGACTACCGGTTCGAGCTCAGTGAGGAAGAGATGGAACTCCTCGGTCATCCCTCGGACACTGCCAGTCTTCTGGTGCTGGCGATCCTCACCTTCCGCGAGGGGCGGCCCCCGACCGCGAACCTGCTCGCGCCGGTGGTACTGAACCCCGCCACGGCGACAGGAGTCCAATCCGTGCAGTGCGGCGCCTCCTGGCCTGTCATGTATCCCCTGCGGGAGGAGACCTCATGCTCGTAATCCGGCGCAAGGAAGGACAGGCCATCCGCATTGGAGACTCCATCCGGATCGAGGTGCTTGAATCGAGTCCGAACCGGGTCAGGCTCGGCATCACCGCCCCGCCCGATGTCCGCGTCGTCCGGGACGAAATTCTTCTGGCGGAGGCCCAGAACCGCCAGTCCGCCGCGCCTCCCCCCGAGACGATCCTCCGCTGGGCCAGCGAACTCCGGCCGGGGGCCCGCTAGCAGGACTGCAAAACCGGTCCGAAGGCATCGCGTTTTCCACGACCCTGCGCTCCAGGTACTGTCCCGAGATGCCGGGCCAGGATCCTGCGGGCCAGGGTACTGGGAAAACACAGGGCTGGAAGCCTTCGGTTAGGGCTTTCCCCCGAATCCGTTTTCAGGTTCAATGGAAGCGATGGCGCACCCTCAGGTATCTGCCGGACCAAGAGACCAGGCGATCTTGATGAGTCCGGCCCGGGCTTTTCTGGTTTACGCATATCTTCAGGCTCTGGACTTGCTGACGACACTGGCGTTTCTGATGGCCAACGTGCAGGAAGCCAATCCGCTGGTGCGCCAGACGATCGCCTGGACCGGGCATCCGCTGGCCGGCCTGGTTGGGGTGAAGCTCGCCGCCCTGGGGCTGGGCCTTGTCTGTTGGAGGACGGGCCGGCTCCGGCTGCTGGCGCGGGCGAACCTGTTTTTTGCCGTCCTTGTGGCCTGGAACCTGTTTTGCCTGTTGCTCGGACTGGCTGGTCTTCCCCGGCCGTGAGCGCGCGACTCAGGTCTGGCTGACCGAGTTGGAAAGAATTGTGGCGATCTTCGAGTAGATGGACTTCATGGATTCCGAGGCTGCGTATGGGATCAATGCGGCCGCGGTGACAGCAATGAAACCCACGATCAACGCATACTCAATCAGGTCCTGTCCGGCCTGGTTTCTCCTGTTGTCCGCCGCCAGGAGCTCGTAGAACCGCCTCTGAATCGCTCGCAGTGTCACGTTCGTCAGTCGCTGCATCATGGTCCTCCAACGGCTCTGGTACTAGATCCATGTTGGCTTTCGTTTCCTGCCCGGACAACCAAGCGAAGGCCGTAGAACGAACCAAAAGTTTTCTTAGCAAGCCTCAGGCATTCATGCCTCTCCCCCGTTCCGGGCGTCCGTCTTTCATCTTCGATTGACTAAACTATTCTCTTGCCCCTGAAGCTCAGCATACTCATCCCCGTTTATAACGAGCGCACGGTCGTCCGCCGCAGCCTCGAGCAGGTGATTCAGGCGCCGCTGCCCGAGGGCATGGAGCGGGAGCTCGTCATCGTAGACGACTGCTCGCGCGATGGAACCTGGGATATTCTCCAGGAGATCGCCGCAGGCAGGCCCTTCATCCGGCTGTTCCGTCATGAAGTGAACCAGGGCAAGGGCGCCGCCGTCCGCACCGCCATTCAGCACGCCGAGGGCGACTTCTGCCTCATCCAGGACGCGGACCTCGAATATGACCCGCAGGAATACCCCATCCTGCTCAAGCCGCTGCTGGAAGGCCGCGCTGACGCCGTCTTCGGCTCCCGCTACCTGGCCGGGGAGAGCCGCCGCGTGCTTCCCTTCTGGCACACGGTAATCAACAAGACGCTCACGCTCATCTCGAACATCTTCTCCAACATCCACCTCACGGACATGGAGACCTGCTACAAGGTCTTCCGCACGGACCTGCTCAAGTCCATTCCCGTCCGCTCCAACCGCTTCGGCTTCGAACCGGAAATCACCATGAAATGCGCCAAGCGGCGCCTGCGGATTTACGAAGTTCCCATCAGCTATCACGGCCGCAGTTACGAGGAAGGCAAGAAGATCGGCTGGAAGGACGGTTTACAGGCCCTGGGCGTCATCCTGAAGTTCTGGCTCATTGACGATCTCTACGCCGACACGCGCGGCCGCGAGGCCATCATCAACCTGACGCGCACGCCCGCCTACACCGACTGGCTCTGCTCCGTCCTGCGGCCCGAGCTCGGCGATACGGTCTTCGAACTCTGCGCCGGCGTCGGCACCTTCTCCGCGCGACTCATGGGCCGCCGCCTCCGCTACCTGGCCACCGACCCCGACCCGCTCCACCTCCACGCGCTGCAAAACCGCTTCCTCCGTACGCCCAACGTGGAGGTGGCCTGCTGCCGTCCGGGTGTCGCCGAAGACTTCCAGTCCTGGGCCGGCCAGTTCGACAGTGCTTTGGCCGTCAATGTCCTCGAAGGGATCGAGGAGCCGCTCACCGCCCTGCGCGGCCTGGGAACCGTCCTGCGGCCGGGCGGCAGGCTCCTGCTGGTCGCGCCGCAGGGGCCCCGGCTTTACGGCAGCGTGGACCGCGCCATGGGCCAGCTCCGCCGCTTCCGCAAGGCCGATGTGAAGGCCCTGCTCGATCAGGCCGGCTTCGAGCTTCTCTGGATCCGCGACATCAACCGCGGCGGCGTGTTCGGCTGGTGGATCGCCTCGCGGGTCCTGGGCCGCAGGCGGCTGTCCAAGCTCACGCTCAAACTGTTTGATAAGACGGTCTGGTTCTGGCGGCTGGCCGATCGCGTCCTGCCCTGGCACGGCCTCACCATGGTCGTTGCCGCGCGCTGGAAAGGCGGCCGCCCCGCAGACCGGATCGGATAGACTGAAGAGGCGCCGCTGTCTATGGCCTACCGATTCCGCCACGCCATCTGCAACGAGATTTACCAGGGCTGGGACTTCGCCGAAGCCTGCCGTCACATGAAAACCGCCGGCTATGAGGGCATCGAGATCGCTCCCTTCACGCTCTCCGAAGACCCCTGCAACATCCCGGCCGCTGACCGCCGCCAGTATCGCAGCATCATCGAGGGGGAGGGCCTGCGCTTCGTCGGCCTCCACTGGCTGATGGTCGCCCCGAAGGGTCTCCACGTGACCACGCCCGACGCCGGGCAGCGCGCCCGGAGCTGGGACCATATCCGTGGCCTCATCGACCTCTGCGCCGATCTTGGCGAGGGCGGCATCATGGTCTTCGGCTCGCCGCTCCAGCGCGGCACCACCGGCGGATCCACGCGCGAACAAGCCACCGAACGCTTCATCGAGGGGCTCGCTTCCGTTGCTCCACACGCCGAGCAGCGCGGCGTCACCATCCTCGTCGAGGCCTTGCCGAAAAACCAGACGGACGTCATCGGCACGCTGGCCGAGGCCGTCGAAGTCGTCCGCCGGGTCAACAGCCCGGCCGTCGCCACCATGTTTGATACGCACAATGCCGTCGACGAGGCCGAGCCTCATGACGTGCTGATCGAGCGCTATTTCCCGTTCATCCGCCATGTGCATGTGAACGAGACCGACGGCGGCCATTGCGGCACCGGCGACTACGACTTCCGCCCCGTCCTCGCCGCGCTGAAACGGCTCGGTTATCAGGGCTGGATCTCGCTGGAGGCCTTTGATTTCACCCCCGGCGCCGAGCGCATCGCCACCGAGAGCATCCGCTATCTGAACTCGATCATCGAGGAGCTATGAAGATCCCCGTCGTCACCGGCGGGGCCGGCTTCATCGGCTCCGCGCTCGTCAGGAAACTGCTCGAAAAGGGCGCGGCACGTGTCGCCGTCATCGATAACTTCTCTTCCGGAAAAGAAGAAAATCTCGCCGAAATTCGCGAAAATATCGACCTCTATCCCGTCGATATTCGCGACTATGCGCGGCTGGCCCCGCTGCTTGCCGGCGCCCCGGTCGTCTATCACCTGGCCGCCATCCCCTCCGTTCCACGCTCCATTGAGGATCCCGTGCCCTCCCACGAGGTCAACATCAACGGCACGTTCAACGTTCTGCGCGCGGCCGTCGAAGGGCGCGCCGGCCGCGTCGTCTACGCTGCATCGTCTTCGGCCTACGGTGATACGGAAGTCCTGCCGAAGACCGAGTCGATGGCGCCGCGGCCCAGGTCGCCCTATGCCATGCAGAAGCTCGCCGGCGAATACTATTGCTCGGTCTTCAGCGCCTGCTACGGCATCGAGACGGTCTCGCTGCGATTCTTCAACGTTTTCGGCCCGCGCCAGGATCCTTCGAGCCCTTACTCGGGCGTGCTGAGCATCTTCATGACCCGCCTGCTGGAGCGCCGCCCGCCGGTCATCTTCGGCGACGGCGAGCAGAGCCGCGACTTCACCTACGTCGAAGACGTTGCCGAGCTCTGCTGGAAGGCCGCGCACGCCCCGGCGGCCGTCGTCTCCGGGCGAGTCTACAATGCCGGCAACGGCGGCCGTTATACGCTCAACGAAACCTGGCGGCTGCTCTGCCGGATCGAAGGCGTCGACATCCGGCCCGAATACGCGCCCCCGCGCCCCGGCGACGTTCGCCACAGCCAGGCCGACACGGCGGCTGCCGTCCACGACCTCGGCCACGCGCCGCGCTTTCCGTTCGAGGAAGGCCTCCGCCGGACGCTCGCCTGGTACCGGACCGTGTGGCGCCCCGCCTGAGCGCTTGTCTCAGGTCTCCTCGGCCGCGCGCCGCACCGCCTCCCATGTGGTCCAGACGTCCTCGCGCGTCGTTTTGATGTTGCCGATGGCAATTCGGGCCACCTGCCGGCCGTCCAGCAGGTTGCCGGAAAGAAAGGCCACGCCGCTTTCGTTCACTCTCTCCATCACCCGCCGCGTGGCCCCGTCGCCGTCCCGGTGACGGAAGCAGACCAGCGACATGAGCACCGGCGCCGCGACTTCCAGTTTCGGATGCGCCTCCATCTCGGCGGCCAGCTCCTTCGCCCAGCCAATGTGTTGGCGGATGATGCCGCAAATTTTCCGGTAGCCGAAATGCCGCATCACGAACCACAGCTTGAGCGCGCGGAACCGGCTGCCCAACGCGATCCGGTAGTCCATCAGATGCACCGCCCGCGGGTCCTCCTGCGACGCCAGATAGGGCGGCGTCAGCGAGTAGGCCTCGCGCAGCATCTCCGGGCGCCGGCAATAGAACGCGCTGCAATCGATGGGCGTGAACAGCCACTTGTGCGGGTTCATCACCAGCGAATCGGCCCGCTCCGCGCCGGCGAGCATCCAGCGGTTTTCCTCAAGCATCGCCGCCGCGCCCCCATAGGCGGCGTCGATGTGATGCCACAGCTTTTCGCGCTCGGCCACCTCCTGGATCTCGGCCACTGGATCCACGCTCGTCACTGAGGTCGTCCCCACGGTTGACACCACACAGAACGGCCGCCGGCCCGCGGCGCGGTCCTCGCCAATGGCCTTTTCGAGCAGATCCGGCCGCATCCGGTAGGCCGAATCGACCCCGATTTTGCGCACATTCTTCCGCCCGATGCCGAGCGCCATGGCCGATTTTTCCACCGAAGAATGCGCATGCTCGGACGTATATAGCACCAGGCCCGGCCTGGCGCCCTCTTCTCGCAGATCAGGGTCGGCCGCCGCCCGCGCCGCCCCGATGGCGTGGAGGGTGGACACAGAGGCCGTGTCGTGAATCATGCCGAAAAACTCCGGCGGCAGCCCCAGCCACTGCCTCAGCCAGTTCATCACCGCGAGCTCCAGCTCCACCGCCGCCGGGCAGCTCATCCAGAGCATTCCGTTCACGTTCAGCGCCGCGCTGAGCAGCTCGCCGAGGATCCCCGGCCCTGAGGCGCTTACCGAAAAATAAGCATGGAACCGCGGATGATTCCAGTGGTTCACCGCCGGCAGAATTTTCTCCTGGAAATCAGAAAAAATCGCCTCTATCGGCTCGCCTTCAAACGGCGCCTCCCGCGGCAATGCATCGAAAAGTTCGCCCGGTTTCAACCGCGGCGCCACCGGAAAGCTCCTGATATTTTCCAGGTACTTCGCCACCCATTCCAGCGCGGCAGCGCCCTGCCGCCGCAGTTCGTCGGAAGTCCAGTCGTGCTGTTCCATCTCTGCTCCTGCGCCTCCGCCACGCCGGAGGCGCGCTTCAGGCTCCAGTTATATACTAGTGGCGACTGAGGTGCCAGAAAACATGGAGAAATCATCATCAACAACGAGACGGGCCTTTCTTGCAGGACCCGCGGCCGCCGGCGCGGCCTTCACCATCATCCGTCCGGAACTGGTTCGGGGGTGGGCCCCGGAAAAGCTGAAGATCGGTCTGGTCGGCTGCGGCGGCCGCGGCACGCAGGCTGTCGAAAATGCCATGGCCGCTGATCCCGCCGTCGTGCTTACCGCGATGGCCGACGCCTTTGAGGACCGCCTCGAAGGCAGCCTCAAGCGGCTGCGCAGCCTGCCCATCCAGGACCGCATCCAGGTCGACCCCGAACACCGCTTCGTGGGCTTTGACGCCTATCAGAAGCTGATTCACAGCGGCGTCGACGTCGTTTTCTTGTGTACGCCTCCGGGCTGGCGTCCGCTCCACTTCGAGGCCTGCGTCGAGGCCGGCAAGCACGTTTTCATGGAAAAGCCTTTCGGCGTGGATCCGGTGGGCGTCCGCCGCGTCATGGAGGCCGGCCGGAAAAGCGTGGAAAAGAAGCTCACCGTCGTCAGCGGCGCCCAGCGCCGCAGCGACCCGTTCTACCTGGAAAACGTCGACGCAATCAGGAATGGCAAGCTTGGCGAAGTTGTCGCCCTCTACGCTTACTGGATCGGCACCCCGGTCATCCAGCAGCGCAACGGCCGCAACCCAAAGTGGGGCGAGTTTGAGTGGCAGCACCGCAACTGGTATTCGAACCTCTGGCTCTGCGGCGACCAGATCGTCGAGCAGCACCTGCACAACATCGACGTCTGCTGCTGGATCATGGGCGGTCCGCCTTCAAGCGTGGTCGCCAGCGGCGGCGCCGCCTGGCGGCCTGTCGGCGACGAGATCTACGGCAACATCTATGACCACATCTCGGCCGACTTCGAATGGCCCAACGGCGTCCGTATGTCCAGCTACTGCCGCCAGTATCCCCAGGGCTGCTACCAGCAGGTGAACGAGATCGTCGCCGGCAGCAAGGGGCGCATGACGCTGAACCAGACCCGCGGCGGTCCGGGCTACGTCAACGAGCACGTCAAGCTCTACCGGTCGATCCGCGGCGACGGACCCTACATCAATGAGACCCAGGCCGTCGCCGAGTCTACCATGACCTGCATCATGGGCCGCGAGTCCGCCTACTCCGGCATGAAGATCACCTGGGATATGATCATGAACTCGAAACAGGACCTGATGCCGAAGGCCGAGCAGTACACCTACGACCTGAAGGTGGAGCCTACGCCGTTCCCGGTGCCCGGAAAGTACAAGTTCATCTGATCCTGTTTCAAACAGATGGGGCCGTCCCCGGCGCTGGCCGGGGCGGCCCCTCGATTCTTTCGCCCTATTTGCGCCAGAATCCCGGCGTCAGCACCACGATGAAGGTATAAAACTCCAGTCGCCCCGCAACCATGCAGAAGCTCAGCGTCCATTTCGCCGCCGCCGGCAGGTGCGCGTAATTTTCCGCCGGGCCTACGCTGCCGAATCCGGGCCCGATGCTGAACATCGCCGCCGCCACGCTGCTCAGGCTCGTCAGCAGGTCCACGCCCGTCGCCGCCACCGTCAGCATCGCCGCCAGAAACACGAACAGCGAAAGGTAAATCAGGTTCAGCAGCCCCTGCACTGCGTTTTCCGGAATGGTCTCACCGCCCGCACGGACAGCGAACACGCCCCGCGGGAAAGACGTGCGCAGAAGCTCCCGCCGCACGATTTTGCCGAGCAGAACGACCCGCGCCACCTTCCATCCTCCGGCAGTTGAGCCCGTGCAGCCGCCCACGAACATCAGCGCCAGCAGAATCGCATGCGGCAGCGGGTGCCACTTCTCGTAGTCCACGGTGGCAAACCCGGTTGTCGTCCCGATCGAGACCACCTGAAACAGCGCCGCGCGCAGCGCCGGCTCGCCGGACATGGTCCCGTCCCGGATGATCATCGCCAGCACCGCCGCCGAGGCGCACCCGAGAATCGCCAGGTAAGCCCGCACCTCGTAATCCCGGAAAAACTTTCCGGCCTCCCGCCTGACCCACAGCCGGTAATGCTGGGTAAAATTCAGACCGGCCAGCAGCATGAAGAAGATGATGATGTACTGGATCAGCGGGCTCACAAAAGCGCCCACGCTCTCGCTTCGTGTCGAAAAACCGCCCGTGCCCAGCGTCGAAAACGTATGGCAGGCGGCGTCAAAGGCGCTCATCCCCGCCAGGCGCAACAGCACGTACTCTGCCAGCGAGAGCCCCGCATACACTCTCCACAGCGCCTTCGCCGTTTCGGCGATGCGCGGCGCCAGCTTTTCCGACCGCGCCCCGCTGAATTCGGCCCGGTACAGCGCCATGCCGCCGGCGCCAATCAGCGGCAGCACCGCGATTGTCAGCAACACCACGCCCATGCCGCCCAGCCAGTGCGTAAAGTGGCGCCAGAACTGGATCACCGGCGGAAGCACCTCGACGCGCGGCAGTATCGTCGCTCCCGTTGTCGTAAAGCCGGAGACGGACTCAAACACCGCGTCCGTCACCGAGGCAAAGGCAGGCGTCAGCAGGTATGGCACGGCGCCGAAACCGCAGCCGAAAATCCACAGCATCACCGTCAGCAGCAGTCCTTCGCGCCGGCTCAGCTCATGCTTCGGTGGGCGGGCCAGTGTGGCCAGCCCTGCTCCGGCCGCGGCCGTCACGAGTGCCGCCTGCCCCAGTTCCGCCGCGCCCCCTGCTCCGGCCGCCCAGCCGTATGCTGCCGGCAATGCCATGGCTCCGGCCAGGATCAGCAGGAAGATTCCCGTGATGTGGAAGAGCCCGGCGGCGTGGATCATCGCCTCCAGAGCCCTCCCAGCCCGCCGCGCCTTGCGCTGGCCGACATCATCTCCTCCAGCGCCGGCAGCGCCTTCTCGCTCGTGAAGAACAGGATCCGGTCGCCTTCTTCGATCACGTCACTGCCGCGCGGCACCACCACTTCGCCACCGCGTTTCAGCAAAGCGCCCGCCACCACTTCGCGCGGAAATTCGATCTCCCTCAGCCGCTTGCCCGCATGACGCCAGCCCGCCGGCGCCGTCAGCTCAATCGCCTCGGCCGCCTCATCGCCAAACGTCGTCACCGACTGTACGTCCCCCCGGCGGGCAAACCGCAGAATCCGGTCCACCGTCGCCAGCCGCAGGCTCACCGTGGAATGAATCCCCAGCCGGTGCGCCAGCGGCAGATAGTTCAGCCGGTTGATCAGCGCCACCAGCTTGCGCGCTCCCAGCCGACGCGCCAGCATCGCCGCAATCAAGTTCTGTTCGTCTTCGTTGGTCAGAGCCAGGTACGCATCCACACCCTCGATGCCCTCTTCGATCAGCGTCGCCGCGTCCGTTCCGTCCCCGTGCACCACCATCGTGTCCCGGAGCAGCCCGGCCACTTTCTCGCAGCGGGCCGCGTCGGTTTCGAACAGCTTCACCCGCACGCCCTGCTTCTCCAGCTCCTCGGCCGCCAGAATCCCGAGCTGCTTGCCGCCAAGGATGAAGACCCGCTCCACGCGGGGCGCCTGCTCAAGCCCGAGGAACTTCAGCATGTCGCCGAATTCGTCGGTGCGCGTCAGCGCGTAGACGTGGTCGTGCACCTGTAGCGTGTCCTGTCCGCGCGGCACGATCACCTGCGAACCCCGCAGAATCATTACTACCAAAGAATGTTTCGGCGGCCCCATCCGCGCCAGTTCCACCAGGCTCTTGCCGGCCAGCCAGTGGCCGCGCTCGAGGAACATCCCGAACAGCCGGATCTTGCCATCGGCAAAGTCGATGATGTCGGTGATGCCTGGATATCCGAGCACGGGCAACATTCGCGCAGTCAGCTCGGACTCCGGATGGATCAGCAGGTCGATCCGCACGCCCGTCCTCTGGCACACCAGCCGCCATTCAGCCACCTCGTGACTGCGAACACGCGCCACCTTCACCGGCACGCCGAATTCCGCCTGCGCCGCCATGCAGCTCAGCAGGTTGGCGCGGTCGTCGTTCGTGATCGCGATGAACATGTCCGCGCCGGCCAGGCCGGCGGCGCGCAGCGTGCGGATACTCACCGCGTCGCCCTCCACCACACGCGCGTCCAGCGTATCGCTCAGATGCGCGCACCGGTCGGGATTCGGCTCGATGATCGTCAGCTCGTTGCCCTCCCGTACCAGCCGCCGCGAGACCAGCTCGCCAACGCCTCCGCCGCCCGCGACAACGATTTTCATCACTGCTTCTCCGTGTCTCGTCCTCCCTCGCAACGCGCCGCCGCGCCGGCACGGCGGGCGCGTTACGTTCTCGCAATATACGGGATGTCCGCTGCATTCGAACACCCCGCCCGCCGCACGTCCCGCAGTACAATGCATCCCATGACCCGCCGTGAGATCTTTCTGGCCGCCACAGCCGCCTCGCTTGTCTCCTGTGCCCGCCCCGCACGCAGCCGGGAAGAAGCCGCCCTCGCCGCGGCGTCCGTGGCCGACCTCGCCGCCGGGCTCCGCTCGGGACGCTGGACGTCAGCCCAACTGGTGCGCCTCTATCTCGAGCGGATTGACTCGATCGACCGCCGCGGACCCCAGTTGCGCTCCGTTCTCAGCCTCAATCCTGACGCCCTGAAGCAGGCCGCCGAGCTCGACCGCGAGCTCAAGGCCCGCGGCCCCCGCAGCGCCCTGCACGGCATCCCGATTCTCGTCAAGGACAACCTCGACACGTCCTTCCTGCCGACCACCGCCGGCTCGCTGGCCCTCGCCAACTGGCGCCCCCCGAAGAACGCCCCCGTCGTCCAGCGTCTCATCGATGCGGGGGCCGTCATCCTTGGCAAGACGAACCTGAGCGAATGGGCGAACTTCCGCTCCAACCGCTCGGTGAGCGGCTGGAGCGCCGTCGGCGGCCAGACCCGGAATCCGCACGCCCTGGACCGCAATCCCTCCGGCTCCAGCTCCGGCTCCGCCGCCGCCGTCGCCGCCTCGCTCTGCGCCGCCGCCATCGGCACCGAAACGGATGGCTCCATCGTCAGCCCGGCCAACGCCTGCGGCATCGCCGGCCTGAAGCCCACCGTCGGCGCCCTTCCCGGAGAGGGTATCGTGCCCATCGCCCCGTCCCAGGACACCGCCGGGCCGATGGCCCGCAGCGTGCGCGACCTGGCCATCCTGTTCGAGATCCTCGCCGCCGGCAATTCGTCCGCCTACCCCGGCCGGTTCGACATCGTGCAGACTCTCAACCCGGCCGCGCTCCGCGGCGCCCGCATCGGCGTCCCCCGCAGGTTCTATCAGCGCCGCCGGATGCTGAACCGCTTCCTCGACGCGCAGGTGGAGATCCTGAAGAAGGCCGGCGCGGAAATCATCGACGAGGCGGACCTGCCCTCCCACGGCCAGTTTGGCGAGGCTGAATATACCGTTCTTCTCTATGAATTCAAGGATTCATTAAACCGGTATCTCAGCCGTCTTCCGGAATCATTTCCTGCCAGAACTCTCGAACAGCTGATCGATTTCAACGAGAAAAACAGCGAAAAGGAAATGCCCTGGTTCGGGCAGGAAATTTTCGTCGAAGCGCAGAACAAGGGACCGCTTTCCGAGCCAGCCTACCAGGAGGCGCGCCAGAAATGCATCCGTCTCTCCCGCGCCGAAGGCATTGACGCCGTCATGGACCAGCACCGCCTGGACGCTCTCGTCACCCTCACCGGCGGCCCCGCCTGGTTCATTGACTGGGTCAACGGCGACTCGGGCGGCGGCGGCTGCTCGCAGCCGGCGGCCGTGGCCGGATATCCGCATGTCACCGTGCCCGCCGGCTTCATCCGCGGCCTGCCCGTCGGTCTCTCCTTCTTCGGCCGCGCCTGGAGCGAGCCGCGGCTGCTCCAGCTCGCCCATGCGTATGAGCAGCTCACCCGCGCCCGTCGCGACCCAGCCCTGCGCCCCGGCGGTCCGGCGCCTTCCGCGGTTTGAAAAAAGCGGTCTTCTTCCTGTAGTCCGGCCATTATTGTTGGCCTTTTGCGTTCAATTTGTCGAAAATCGACCGCTCGCGCTCGCCGTCCTCCGGCCGGTTGAGACGGAAATAAAGCGCGGAAAGTTCAATGTGCGGCTGCGCCCACTCCGGATCCGCTTTCACGACAAATTCCAGGTGTTTGACGGCCGCTTCCACGTTTCCGGCAGCACGCTCCAGCCGCCCCATCTGGTAGTGAGCCAGTTTGTCGGCTGGCCGCAGTTGCAGCGCCTTTTCCAGATGTTGGCGCGCCTGCTCCAGCTCGCGCTTCACAATCAACACCGTCCCAAGGCCGAGGTGGGCCTCAAAGTCGTCGGGATCGGCGGCCAGCGCCCTCTGAAAGGCCTCCACCGCGCCGTCGTTGTCAGCCAGATAATGCCGCGTCATTCCGGCCAGCGTCCAAACGCCGGGCAGTTTCGGGTTGAGTTTCAGCGCCATTTCGGCGTAGTCGCGGCCCAGCTCGTATTCATGGATTTCCATCGCCGTCTGCCCGGCCAAAAGACAGACCTCCGCGCTGTTCCCCTGCCGCGCCGGCCCGTCCAGCCGGACGAGACCCTCCTGTTTCTTGCCCGTGCGCACGAGCGCTGCGCCAAGCAGCCATTTCAGCGCCAGGTCATTGGGATGCGAAGGCTCCAGCCTGCCGAGCAGCGCTACCGTCTTCGCCTCCTGTCCCGTGCGGTTGTAACAATCCGCCAGCAGCAGCGCCACCCGCAGATCCGCCGGCAAAGCGGCTGAAAGCGCCTCCAGCAGCTTGGATGCTTCGCGGAAGTTTTGCTGCTTGTAATGCGCCAGCGCGAGATTGAATTGCAGCGCCTGGTTGTTCGGATCCAGTGCGAGCGCCGCGCGGTAGTGCCGGACGGCGTTCTCAAATTGGCCCAGGCGCGCATAGGCCGCGCCCAGGTTGGCATGCACTTCCGGCACCTTTGGCGCCAGCTTCAGCAGCTCCTGGTATTTCTGAATGGCCAGCCGGTCGTCACCCCGCTGCTGCGCCTCGACGGCTTCCCGGAAAATCTGCTCGGGGGAAGGTGGCTGCGCCGTCAGCATGGCGGCGGCCAGCGCAGGCAGCACAGGCAGACGCATCCTTACCTCCAATCATACCGGCCGGAGACTGTACGATGAAGGGAGAGCACGATGCGGATGGGCGACACGGGGCGTTGCCGCCATACACGGCTTGGGATACAGGCGGCGGCATCGCTGTGCCTGATTGCGCTCGCCTGCGCCCCGGCCTTGGGGCAGCCCTCTTCCTTTGAGCGCTTCGAACAACTTGCCCGCCGGGCCGAACAGGCGCTCAATTCCAACCCCGCCGAGGCTGTCCCGCTCTACCGCGAGGCGCTCGCCATCCGTCCGGCGTGGGTCGACGGCTGGTTCTATCTGGGCGCCGCCCTTTATCAACTGGACCGCTACGCCGAAGCCACGCACGCCCTCCGCAAAGGACTCGAGCTTGCGCCGAAGATCGGCACGGCCTGGGCGCTGCTAGGCCTGTGCGAGGCCGAGCTCGACAACGCCGAACAGGCCCTGGCTGACATCACCCGCGGCGAACAGCTCGGTCTCGGCCCCAACCTCGGCTTCGAGGTTGCCGTGCGCGTCAAGGCGGCCCGGCTCCTCATCGCCCGCGGCCAGTTTGACGAAGCGATGGGCAAGATGTACCCTCTTTCGAAAAAGAAGGTGGACCATCCGGCCATCGAAGAAGTCATGGGACTCACGGCTCTGGCCGTGTATCAGGATCCCAGGGCGCTTACGCCCGAGCAGCGCGAGATGGTCAAGGTGGCCGGCAAGGCCGCCTGGGCCGGAGGCACGGGTCGCCCGGAGGAGGCCCTCGCCGGCTATGACGAATTGGTCCGCCGCTGGCCCAAAGCGCCCGGCGTCCACTACGCCCGAGCCCTTTACCTGATGGAGAGCGACCCGAAAGCGGCGCTCGAGGAGTTTCGCCAGGAGGTGGAGAACACGCCTGACCACTGGCCGGCCCTGTTGATGCTCGCCAACCTCGAAATCCGCAACGGCCAGCCTGAGGAGGCGCTGAAGCACCTGGAACGCGCGCTCGACCTCGTCCCCGTCAGCTACCGCTGGATCTGCCACGCGAGCATCGGCCAGGCCCATCTGACCGCCGGCCGGGTTGATCAGGCGATCGCGAAGCTCGAAAAGGCCACGCGGCTGGTCTCGGGCAACGCCCAGATCCACTACTACCTCTCCCAGGCATACCGCCGAGCCGGGCGCAAGGAAGACGCTGCGCGGGAGCTGGCCGAATTCCAGCGTCTGAAGGAGATCGAAGACCCCCTTGCCCTGCCCGCTTTCCAGCCTGGCGCCAGGCGAGCGCAGTGATCCGGATCGCCATGTCCGCCCCGCACCCGTCCCATCCTGCCCGCCCGCGCGTCATCGCCTGGCTGTTCGTTGGATAATCACGACAATCGATGCGCAATTCTTCCAGATGCGGCCCCGGACAGGGTGCTCAACTTGCGCGGTGGCTGGAGAACATTCAGGCAAAACCGGTGTGCTTGCCCTAATAGGGACGCGGCACTCCCCGGGCCCGGTTGCACCTCGGAACCATCATCCACACGGCACTGTTCTCATGATGAGCATCAGTCAACGGCCGGCCTTGGCCATTTCGGCTCTGGCGCCGCCAGTCTGACGGCTGTCCTGCTGAGCGCCGCTGAGGCATCTCCGTTTGCTTCTACCTGCCGGGCGTTTTACGCCAGCGAGGCGACGGGAAACTTCGTGCGTCCGGGTCTCGTGGTCAAGATTTCGAAGCAGGACGGTGCCTCCCATCACTGGGTGCCTGACGGCTGGCCCATAAACCTCTTCCGGGCCACCGTCCTCACGCATGGCACGCCTCAGTTGGAAATGGAGAGAGCGTTCAGCCGTTCAGATAACGGAGAGAACGCGTGTAGAAAGCACGAAAGCACTACACCGCGGAAGGGGCTACGTAAAATCCGGAGTGTAAATTGAGGGCTTGACAAGGGCCACCCGCTACCGGAGCGAGTGGAAGTATTGCCTGGTTTCACAAAAGGGGATGGATCTGATCGTTGGGTGCCAGAGGATGCAGAGGGTATCAGAAGCTGAAGTGCCCGGAGAGTGGCCGCGCAACTGTTTCCCCCGGTGTATCCCCCAGCATTTTGGCGTTGTCTGTAAGCTACTAATTTTAAATGGCAGGACCGGCAGGACTCGAACCTGCGACCCTCTGCTTAGAAGGCAGGTGACGCGACTTCCCCCCGTTTCCGCCCACGTAACTGTAACATACTCTGGTGCTTTCACTTAGTTTCCTCTTGCTTCCCCGCGTTTCATCGGCCATAATGAGAGAAATAGTCTACCTGGCAGGCTACCTCGAAGCTTGCCTGCCTTTAGGCAGGTGGTCCGATGAAGCAGCCAGTGAAAGTGGTTCCGATGCCCTCGATTGGGACGGCGACGGGCACGCGCAAGGCGGTGCCCTGTACCCAAGAAGCCATTGACGCGTTGCCGCCCAATAGCGGCGACTGGCGAGTGCAGGGCGTGCCCGGCCTCTACGTCCGCGCGGGCGCATCCAGCAAGACCTTCCGCGTCCAGCGACGAGTCAGCGGCAAGCTGGCCGTGCGCGTGCTGGGCCAAATGAGTGCAGCCCA
>JBMFOK010000003.1:159132-403470 GCA_049969655.1 Bryobacteraceae bacterium | reverse complement strand
CCAGGGCCTGCGCATGAAATCCGTCATCGCCGAGCTGGCGATGGAGAACGAGCTGCTGCGGGAGCGTATTCGGCGCATGGAGGAGGAGAAGCCGTATCTCAAGTGGAGGTCGAAGAGATGAGCCGCACCCGGCCGGCCTCCACAGCGCGCTCGTATGGGCGGACTCGGGTTCTGAAGGCGTGGGACCTGCCGCGTTCGACGTTCCACCAGCGGCGCTGCCGGCAGGACTCGCCTCGCCTGCCCGCCGGGCGCGGCCCAAAGACGCGCTACAGCGACGAGCAACTCGTCGGCGCGATCCGGCGCGCGATCCAGGAGTCGCCCTTCCACGGCGAAGGCCACCGCAAGGTGCGGGCGCAACTGCGGCATAACGGTGTGCGCACCTCCTTGCGGCGCGTGCTGCGGCGTGGCGACAGTCTTCTTCGAAGTCCCTGCGGATCCTCTCAGAAACCGCGCTTTCAGGGAGAGGAATTTGGAACCGTCCCGAAGGATGGGGCATCCGGAGAAGGCTCCATGAGTCTCGGATTCCTGAGGCGTCGGCAGTCCGGGTTCTGTTGGGAAGGGCAACGAAAAGGGCGCGAGCCGAAACTCGCGCCCGTGGTGGAAGGAAGACCGTGAGGAGGGAGAATTACGCGACCAAGAGCTCTTCGATGGACTCGCCCTCTTCCGCCCGCCGCTTGTCCATGTATTCCTGGCAGGTGATGCAATAGGGCGTCCAGGGCACGGCGTTGAGCCGCTTGGGGCTGATCTCTTCCTCGCAACGGAGACAGATGCCATATGTGCCATCGGCGATGCGCTGAAGCGCCGCCCGCACGTTGCGCAGCATCTGGGTCTCGCGATCCAGGTTGCGGATGGCGAGCTCCCGCTCGGCCGCATGCTGGACTTCATCGATCGCGTCCGGGGTCTTCTCGATGGCGATTCCTTCGCGCTCCCGAACTGCCTGAGACAGTTCCGCCAGCTTGGCCTCCAGAATCTGCCTGTACTTGTTGAGTTCGTTCTTGGTCATTGTCGTATCTCCCTCTTGCTTTGGTTTCTCCTTCCCTTCATCCTCGGTCAGGCCGCTCGGCATCCGAATAGACGTGCAACAACGCCACAGGTTGCAAAATCTTAGCGGCCTCGGCTCAAAAATGCTTACATAAGTAATCCCTAATGGGAACCCACTAGGAACGGTCAGGATTGCCACCCGCCTCAGCGGGCGCAATCTGACAGGATACCATAGCCTAGCAATTGTGTCGCCACTCTTGGGCTTCCCATGCCGCCACTGGGGGTCTTGCCCGTGAGTCCCGACTGCGGAAAGCGCCGCCCGCCAGCCCGCACGGTTTATAACGCCGGCTGGTGTCCACCGCCGGCGGCTGCGGCCATAGGTTTTCAAATTTCAAAGATCCGCTGCGCCCGAGGCTGGCAAGCCCGCGGCACCGCCTGCCGTCCCGGGTTTCACAGGATACTGCACCTTATCGGCAGGTGCAATGAAAATCGTTAGCAGCGTATCCATACAGACGCACTCTTGACAAATTTGTTTCAGCCAATCGGCATGTCTCTCACACAAAGAAAGAATTTAATGCGCCGCCGATTCGCCACCCAGGGCCAGGGCTTCCGCGGCTGCCGCGCGGCGCGCTCCCGCCGCCCTATTCGAGCCCCAGCCGGGTGACAAACACGCCCAGTTCGCGCGCATCGCCTGGGGCGCGCGCCACCGGATGGACGGAAAGCTCGACGCGCATTTCCCGCGCCGCCTGCGGCACCGCTGGCAGTGGCAACAAAAGGTGAAAAGACGGCCGCTGCCGGTCGAGAACCGCCCTGCCGACCTCGTGCCCATCGAGCCGAACGCGCACCTCGGCGGGGGTCGACAGCAGACTCCCGGGCCGCATTCCTGCCACAAGCAGTCTCCGCCCGCTGGCCCGTGGGGCCGCCAGCACCGCCGTTGCCATCGGGCCGGTCCAGCGGCCGCCGGGCTCGGCCTCATACCACCCTCGCAGGAGCCAGGGCCCCGCACGGGTGGAGGTCAGATCCAGCTGGACGGGTGGCAACGCCCGCCACTCGTCTGGCAAACGATGCAGATAGAGCCGCGTGATGGCGCGCAGGCGCCGGTAGGGAGCCTCCCAGACGTAGGCCACCAGCGATCCGTGCGCTGCTGCCTCGGCGACCTCGGCCGGCTCGCACACGACCGGGGCGATGGGGTCGTAGCCCGCCGGCACGCGGACTCGGTCCGCTTCTCTCGGATCCAGGCAGATCCGCTCGCGGAACAGCAGCCGCGAATCGAACAACGCCGCCCAGAACAGCTCGTCGCTGATCCCCGTGACCACCAGCAGCCGGCCTGGATGCAGTTGGGTGGCGCGCTCGAGCGCCAGCACAAAATGCCTCGCCTCGCGGCCCCGCGTGAAACGCCAGTCGGCCATCTGACGATGCGCGCTGCCGGCATAGACGCCATAGAGCCCACACACCACGGCTGCGGCGGCCAGCAGTGCCGGGCCATGCCTCCGGGCCGCATCGAGTCCCGTGGCCAGGAGCCAGGCCAGTCCGATGGCCGGCGAAACCAGGTAGTAATCCGACACATGGTCGCGCAGCGGCAGCACCGGCGCGAGCGTCACCGTGAACCACACCCACCCGAAGACCGGCAACACCCGGCGCGTGGCGGCCGCCACCAGCAGCCAGACGGAAGCGGCCCCAGCCATCAGCGCGCCCGCATACGCGCGCGGCAGCCACCGCAGAACTGCCGGGCCCGTGGCGGGCTCGGCGGCCAGCGCCAGCGTCCAGTACTGGAAATAGGTAGTCACCATGGACACGTCCCAATGCCGCCCATAGACCCCAGAGGACGGTTTCGGAATCCACAGGAGATGGACGGCGGCGAACAGGAGGCTCGGCAACCACAGCCACCACACCGCTCGCGGTACGCGCCTGCGCTCCAGCCAGCACCAGGCCGCCGCCAGCGCCGGGTAAACCACCATGATCTCCAGCGCACCCAGCCCCAACACGAACAGCCCGGCCTGCGCCGCGTACCAGGCGCGCTGTCTCGTCTTGAGCCACTCGAGCAGACAGGCGAAGGCCGCCAGCAGGAAGAATGCGCACAGGATCTGGTTGTACGCCGACAGCCACGCGAGCGGCGTCGCCAGAGCGGGACTCACCGCCCAAAATAGCGGGGCCGCGGCTGCGGCCAGCCGCGAGCCGCTCACCCGGAGCGTGATCCAGCCGAGCAGCACCAGGTTGGCCGCCTGCGTCGCCGCCACGACCAGATGAAACGGCCGGTGGTCGAGACCAAACAGCCGTTCCAGAAGCACGAAGAACAGCCGTTCGCTCCAGATCCGCACCGTGCCCTGCGCCGCCGGCTCCACCAGCGCCCGCCACAGCCTTTCGGCCGAGTCCACTCCACGCGCCAGCGCCAGCCAGGCAAAATCGTCCTGATGGAACCAGGCGCGCATCCCGTTCCAGTCGAGCCAGGCCATCAATGCCAGTGCCGGCAAGACCAGCAGAAGGTCTCGTTTTCTCCACCGCATTTATTGGGATCCCGCGGGCACGAGACGAAAGCGCGTTGCAATCACTCCCAGCCGGCGGGGGTCGCCGGACGGTGAAAGAAAGCGGTCCAGTGTGAAGTCCACGATCACCGCCTCTTCGCCCAGCGCCTCGGCGGGCACGCGGAACACGGCCCGGTGCTGCCCGGGGCCGGGCGCACGCCAGGGCTCGAGTTCGCGTCCCTCGATGGCCGCCCGAATGGCAACGCCAGCCAGGGCCGCGGCCGCCGCCTCGGGAATGACGAACTCCATTTCCAGCCGGCCCGGCTTGCCTCTGAGCGAGGGCGGCACGGCCAGCGTGATGGTAAACTGCGGCGCCGACCATCGCCACCCCTGCGGCTCCATCGGATAGAACCCGTCCAGAAGCTGCCCTTCGTCGGCAGGGTTGGTGGCGTCGATCTCTGCTCGCAGCTCGCCGGGCTCTTCCACGGTCAGTTCCGGGTGCGGATGGTGCTGTCGCTGGCAGCCGGCGGCGGCCACGAGAGCGCAGAGCAGGATCAGGCCTCCGCGCATGGGCGCACCTCGACCAGGCAGTTATAGAAGCAGGGTCCGCCGCCGATGTCAGTGAGCCGGTCGCTGATCAATACGTTCACGTTCACCCCGGCCGGCGTCCGCGCGGGCCAGCGCGTGGCCGGAGCACGGACGACGCCCGGCCGCACGTAGAAGCCGACCCGCGCCCGCAGGCGCACTGCACCCCGGGCGTTGTAGACCCCGACGTCCATCCCGTCGTGAATCCCGCGCGCCTCCGCGTCGTCGGGATGAATCTCCAGCACGCTGGTTTCTTCATCCACTCGAGCCAGCATGCCAAACGACGAGTTCAGCCCGTCGTGGGACTTCGAGCTAACCAGCTCCAGCGGGAAACGCGGGTCGAATTCCGCGCCCAGCCGGCTCTCGGCGGGCGGCGTGTAGTCCAGCGCGTCGCCGTTAAGGTTCGGCCGCACGCCGGCCAGGGGCAGATCCGGAACGTTGAGGCGAACGAACCGCTCCCGCTCCAGGCGCTCCAGCGAGATGCCGCGCAGGTAGGGCGAGTCGGTTTCGAGCGCCTGGCGGATCAGGTCGTCGTCGCTGTCCTGAAAGCAGGGATCGGCAAAACCCATGCGCCGCGCCAGCTCGCGGAAGATGGCCGTGTTCGGGCGGCATTCGCCTGGCGGCGGCACGGCCGGCCGCGCCAGTTGCAGGTAGTAGTGTCCGTAGGCGAAGTAGAGGTCGGTGTGTTCCAGGAAGGTTGTCGCCGGAAGCACCAGATCGGCAAACCGCGCCGTATCGGTGAGGAAATGATCAATGACCGCCGTGAACAGGTCTTCGCGGCGCAAGCCCTCGTGGACGGCCCGCTGGTTGGGGCAGACGGCGGCCGGGTTGGAGTTGTAGACGACCAGCGCCTTCACTGGCGGCGAATCCAGCCGCGCGAGCGCTTCGCCCAGCCGCACCATGTTGACCGTTCGCGCCGGCGGCCCAAGATCGGGGCGTTCCAGCGCCTGCCGGTTGATCTCGAACGCGCCGCTGGTGGTCAGCAGCAGCCCGCCGCCGCGCTCGTCCCAAGCGCCGGTGAGGGCGGGCAGGAGGCTGATGGCGCGCACCGCGCGCCCGCCGCGCTCACTGCGCTGGACGCCGTAGTTGAGGCGGATCACAGCCGGCCGCACCGTTGCATACTCGCGTGCCAGCCTGCGGATGTCCTCCGCCGCAATGCCGGTGAGCTCTGCCACCCGCTCCGGTGGATAGTCGGCCGCACGAGCTCGCAAAGAGTCACCTCCTTCCAGCTTCCGTGCCAGACCCTCGGCATACAGCACGTGCATCAGGCCCAGGGCGAGCGCCAGGTCCGAGCCCGGATAGGGGGCCAGGCGCCAGTCGGCCAGCGCCGCCGTCTTCGTGCGCACCGGGTCGATGACAATGAGCCGCGCCCCGCGCCGGCGCGCCTCGACGATGAAAGGCCAGAGGTGGACATTCGTCGACAGAATGTTCGCGCCCCAGGCAAGAATCAGGCGCGCATGGACGAAATCTTCCGGCGGCGTTCCCAGCCGGCGGCCATAAGCTTCCATCAGGCCCGCGCCACCGGCGGCAGCGCAAATCGTGCGTTCCAGCCGCGACGCCCCCAGCCGGTGGAAGAAGCGGCGATCCATCGACGAGCTCTGAAGAAAGCCCAGCGTCCCGCCGTAGCTGTAGGGGAGTACCGCTTCCGGGCCAAAGTCGGCGACGATCGATTTCAGCTTCGCCGCCATGAAATCGAGCGCATCATCCCAGGAGATCCGCTCAAAACGGCCCTCGCCTTTCGCGCCGGTGCGCCGCAGCGGATACAGGAGCCGCTCAGGATGGTATTCGCGTTCGAGATACCGCGTGACCTTGGCGCACAGAAAACCCTGCGTGACGGGATGCGCCGGGTCGCCGCGAAGCCGCACGGCCCGCTCGCCATCGGTCTCGACGAGGATCGCGCAGGCGTCCGGGCAGTCGAGCGCGCACACCGAATGGCGGATGGAACCCATGATCTGGCGATTTTACTCCTTCCGTCTGCCCATCAGGGGCAGCCGGCGCCGCGCCAGCCGGTGGATGAAGTCGATGTCGCCATCGAGAAAGTCGTATCGCGGCAATTCTTCGGCGCGCTCCCAGACGATCTGCTGGAACGTGCGCGGCTGCGGCTCACCTTCAAAGCGCTCCACCCAGTGAAACAGGAGCACCAGCGGCGGCCGCCCGGTCACGCGCTGCTCATAACGGACAATCTCCGGACCGATTTCGGCTTCGATACCAAGCTCTTCCCGCAGCTCGCGCTTGAGGGCTTCCTTGGGCGACTCGCCCGGCTCGACCTTCCCACCGGGGAATTCCCACTTCAACGCATGGCGGTCGGTCGCCAACCGCTGTCCGATGAGGAAGCGGCCCTCGCGTTCCAGCACACCGGCAACCACGAGAATCGAACGGGGCATGATGGAGATCGGAAGGCGAGACGCTTCCTTAAGTAAGATTGTAGTTCATAGCGGCGAGGTTCACCGCCTGGCGGGCCTGCCTGACCCGATTTCCGCGCCGACCATCGAAGGGCCAATTGCCGGCCGGCGGCCGTTTGTTCATACGATAATAGCTCTCGAAAGGAAACACATCATGCCCGTTTCTCAGGATCAGGCCAGAGGGATCGCCAACTATATCCTGGACCAACTTGAGCAGGAAATTCCGACCACGAAAGCCGTACTCGCCGCGCTGCCCGCCGGGCATGAGGACTACGCGCCGGATCCCCGCTCCACGCCGGCGCTGAAACTTGCCTGGCACCTGGCGAGCGCCGAGAAGTGGTTCCTCGATTCGATCCTTGCCGGCCGCTTTGAGGCGGGCGAGTCGGGCGGCATTCCGGAAGGGATGCGCACCGGGGCCGACGTCGCCGCCTGGTACGAGGCCCATCTGCCCGCAGCGGTGGCGGCGCTGCGGGCGGCGCCGGCGGAGACCTTCTCCCGCGCGCTCGACTTTTTCGGGAAGATGCAGGCGCAGGGCGTGGACTTTCTCGCCCTGGCGCTGAAGCATTCCGTGCATCACCGCGGCCAGCTCTCTTCCTATATCCGCCCGATGGGCGGCAAGGTGCCCGGCATCTACGGGCCGAGCGGCGACGCCGGCTGATGGCGCTGCCTACGCGGGCGGCTGCCGCCGCATCTGGAGGCGGTAGTCGCCCACCCTCGGCATGCGGATGACGCGGCACATCTCGAACAGGCGGGAGCGGGCGCGGATGCCGATTCGATCGACAAGCGTGGTGGCGATGGAGTAGCGGCCGGGGCCGGGCTCGGCGAGCCGCTCGACGATGGCGCCGCCCATGTCGGGGTCGGGGAGGTTGGTGGTGGCGATCAGCGGCTTGCGCTCGTTGCAGCGGTAAGTGATGATCGAAGTGACCGTGTCCTCCACCCAGTCCGTGACGCGGTGTGCGCCGAGATCGTCGAGCAGCAGCACCTCGGCTTCGAGCGCGGTTTCGTAGGCTTCGCGGGGGCTCTCGCCGCTGGCCGGGTCGTAGCTCGACCGGATGCGCTCGAGCAGCATCTGGTAATCCATGAAGACGCCCTGGAAGCCGTTTTCGATGAGGCGGCGCAGCACGGCCACGGCCAGGTGTGTCTTGCCGGTGCCGGGATCGCCGACAAACAACAGGCCGGGCGGGTCGACGGCCGGGAACTCGTCGCAATAGCGCAGCAGCATCGAGAGGATGTGGCGCAGCTCGGCCGAGCCGCGGTCGGAGAAGTTCTCAAAGCGGTCGTTCTGGTAGTTGACCGGGATGCGTGCCCGCTCCATGAGTTCCGCCTGCCGGTTGCGGCCCGCGCAGGCGCAGCGCTCGGCGCCGCTCAGCCCGTCGCGTTCGACGATCTTCCAGCCGGTGCCCCCGCACAGGGGGCAGACCTGTTCCGCCATGCTCTTGCAAGGTGATTGTAGCAGGGTGGCGGCACGGACACGGGGCTTCCCTTCAGAAGTTGATGGCTCCGCGGACATGCATCGCCAGCACCGGGCGGTTTTCCGGTTTCATTCCTCATGTTAGAGTCGGAAAAAGAGGATCCGATGACGCAACCGGCCGCACGCGAGGCGCTGAAACAGAGAGGCTTCCGTCTGACACGCCAGCGCCAGATCCTGCTCGACCTGCTCGACCGCACCGGCGCTCACCTCGATGCCGAGACCCTGTACCGGCTGGCGCATGAACGGGACCCGAAGCTGAACCGCGTCACCGTTTACCGCACGCTGAAGATGCTCAAGGAGAGCGGGCTGGTGGACGAGCTGGACCTGATGCACCATGCCGGCGACCAGCACTACTACGAGACGCGGCGCAAGCAGGAGCACGCCCACATCGTCTGCCTGCGCTGCGGCAAGGTGGAGGAATATTTCGGCGAGCCGTTGCAGAGGCTGAAGCGGCAGGTGGAAAAGACGTTCGGCTTTCAGATCCTGATTGCGCGCACCGAGATCGGGGGCTATTGCGCCCACTGTCAGGTGCTCCGGGCGCAGGAGGTGGCCGAGGCCGACAAGGCTTCCGGCGCCGGGGCTGTGGAGAAGGGGAAGCGCGGTTGAAACCGCCGCCTGCGGGTCGCATCCAACCGGGGGAAGCGCCCCGGCGGTGTTAGAATGAAAACGTCCAGCATGCCCGTAATGAGGCGCCTGATCTTTTGGGAGTTTCCCCGCGCCAGTTGGCAGTACGACATCGTCGTGGCCCTCATCCTTGCCTTCATCTTTCTGACGCCGCGTTCGTTTTTTAAGGACCAGCCCCGGCCGGCGAGCATCGTCCAGATGCCGTCGGAACCCGGCGTGACGGTCTTCTGGCTGGAGACATCGCTGCTGGGCGCGGTGCCCGAGGCGCAACGGCCGGCGCGCGCGGCCGAGCTGCTGAGAAAGCGGCTGGGCCGGCAGATCCAGGTGGTGCGCGTCGAGCCGATGCATGATGCCGAGGGCGAGATCCGCGGCTACATCGCGATGACGCGGCCGTGACCCAATGACCCTCCGCCGAACGCTTCCCTGGTTTCTTGCCCTGTGGGCGTCCACGGCGGCCGCCTCGCCCCTGGATGAGGCGCTGGCCCGGTTGGACCGCGCCGCCGCCGGCTTCCGCGGCCTGAAGGCGCAGATCCGCAAGATCTCATTTACCGCGCTTGTCAAGGAGAGCGACGAGGAAACCGGGCGCATCACGCTCTACCGTCCCAAGCCGCGCGACCTGCGCATGCTGGCCGAGTTCGAACATCCTGCGCCGCGCGCGGTGGCCTTCGCCAACAACAAGGTGCAGATCTACTATCCGCGGCTGATGACGGTGCAGGAGTACGATCTCGGCAAGCAGGGCGCGCTGGTGGATCAGTTCCTGCTGCTCGGCTTTGGCACGCCGGTGCGCGAGCTGCGCCGCGCCTATTCGATCCGCTACGTGGGCCAGGAGGCCGTCAACGGCGCTCCGGCCGACCGGCTGGAGCTGACGCCGCTCAGTGAGGATGCGCGGCAGCATGTGAAATCCATCGAAATCTGGGTGTCCCAGACTGACGGGATGGTGCTTCAACAGAAGGTGAACCAGCCGTCGCGCGATTATGTGCTGGTGACGTACTCCAGCATCCAGGTCAACCCGCCGTTGACGCCGGCCGATGTCCGGCTCAACCTGCCGAAAGGCGTCAAAAAAGAAACACCGCAGAGGTAGTTGCCGATGAGCAGCAACACCCGGACAGGCGGGCAGCGGCTCGCCTTCCTCGACTGGACGCGCGGGCTGGCCGCGCTGATCATGCTCCAGGGCCATGTGTTCCACAGCTTCACCGCCAGGGAGCTGCGCAATGACGGGCCCTACGTGCTGTCACAATTCATTGGCGGGATCACGCCGGCGGTGTTTCTCTTCCTCACCGGTGTGACGCTTGGCTTCCTGATGGACTCGAGCTCGCGGAAGGGACTCTCGCCCTGGCAGCGGACGTGGGCGGCGGCGCGCCGCTCGGGCTACCTGCTGATGCTGGCCTTTCTGTTCCGCCTTCAGATGTGGTCGTTTTCTCTTGGCAAGAGTCCGTGGACGGACATCTTCAAGGTGGACATTCTGAACTGCATGGGCGTGGGCATCATCGCGCTGTCGCCGCTGGCGATCTTTTCCACGCGGGACCGCATCCGCTTTGGCGTGGTGAGCGGGCTGTTCATCGCCGGCGCGTCGCCGCTCATCAGCATGGCGGACTGGAGCTGGCTGCATCCGTTTGTCCGCGCTTATTTCGTCCCAGATCCCAATTTCTTTTCCTTCTTCCCGTGGGCGGCCTTCATCGCCTTTGGCCTTTCGGCCGGATCGCTGCTGCGGGTGGTGGAGCCGGGCGCGATGGGCCGGATGATGGAGTGGTGGGCGCTGTTCGGGCTGATCCTGATTGTCGGGGCGCGGTATTTCGCCAACCTGCCGTATTCGATTTACCCGCAGTCGGACTTCTGGGTGAACAGCCCGGCGCTGATCCTGATCAAGACGGGCGTGATCCTGATGATCGCTGCCTTCGCCTGGCTGTGGACGACGTACGTGAACACGGGCTGGAGCCTGTTGCGGCAGTTGGGCACGACGTCGCTGCTGGTGTACTGGGTGCACACGGAGCTGGTGTACGGGAGCTGGTTCTGGCGTTGGAAGGAATCGCTGAGCGTGCCGCAGACGATGGCGGCGGCGGCCTTCATCATCGTGCTGATGCTGGTGCTCAGCATCGCGCGGACGGGCTGGAAGGGCGGCCCGAGCCTGCCGGCGCTGCTGCGGCAGCGCTGGCTCGCCTGGCGCGAACAGCCGGTGCCGCAGGCGGGCGACTGAGGGCCGCTCAGCGCATGCCCCGCATGGCGGGGCCTGAAGCGCCCCAGGGCAGAAGCGTCGTCGAGTCGGTGCGCGCCTGGAGCAACTGATGGAGGGTGAGTTCCCGGGCGCCCCTCAGGTCGGCGCCGCGGAAATCGGCCCCGGCGCAGCGGGCAGCGCGGAAGCGGGCGCCTTCGAGGCGGCTTCCGGCGAAGCGCGTGCCGGCAAGCCGGGCGTTCTGAAAGTCGCAGCCTTCCAGCGAGCACTGCTCCCAGGCGGACCCGGTGAGGGTGGCGCCGTGGAAACGCGCGCCGTCGAGCCGGCATTGCGAGAAGCGGCAGTGCTCGAGCACGGCGTTGTGGAACCGGGCCGCTTCCGCGCGCGTACGCAGGAACCGGCAGAACTGGAGCCGCGCGCGGTAGAAGAGCGCACCCTGGAGGTCAGCCTCGTTGAAGAGGCATTCGAGCAGCGACGCCTGGTGAAAGGCCGCACCGGGCAGCAGCGCCTGCGCGAAGGCGGTGCGCGCCAGCCGGGCCTCCATCCAGCGGCTGCCGGGCGCCTTCAGTTTTTCGCAGGAACACCGCTCCAGGACGGCGCCGCACAGGCTGGCCGAGGCAAGGCACGAGTCGTCGAAACGAACCTCTTCGAACAAGGCGCCGTTGCCTTCAGCCGCGGCCAGATTGGCGAGGGCGAGGTCGCATTGCTGCCAGATCGAATGGTCGAGCACGGCCGCATGGAGGTCAGCGGCCGGCAGCGAGCAGCGGAGGAAGGACGCGCCCTGAAGGCGGGCGCGCACGGCCCGGAGGTTCTCCACCTGGAGCCCTTCGAGTTCGCAGCGTCTTCCCGTCGTGAGCCCATCCACCCAGGCGGCATGGGCGCCGAGGGCCTCACGCCAGGCTTCCAGCGCCGCGTCTGGGGGTGGCGTCCCGGCGGGGGGCGCGGAGCCGGCGACAGGAATCAGGTTCACGCCGGGCTTATCGGCGCGGCAGAGGGTAGCTTGAGCAAAGCTGGGCGGGGCCGTGCTCAGACGCTCACCACCGGGCAGGAGGACTGGCGGATGATCGAGTAGGCGTTGGCGCGCAGGCGGCCGAGCACGCCGGAGGCCGACCCGCGGCCGATCACCAGGAGATTGGCGCCCCACTCCCGGGCCAGTTTGCAGACCGTTTCCGGCACTTCGCAGCTGCCGATGAGAACTGGCGCCTCCCAGCCGAGCCGCGCCATCAGGCTGGCGATTTCGCGCCGGGCGGAGTCCTCCATGCGCTGCTTCCACTCGGGTTCGGACAGCTCGCCGGCGGCGCCGAGGCCAGGCATGACGTGGAGGAGCGCCATCTCCGCGCCGACCTCCTGGGCGAAGCGCCGCGCCCACATCAGCGTCCGTTCCGACTGCGAGCGCAGGTCGAGCCCGACGGCGATACGATCGAGGCGGACGTCATCGACACGGGCCGCCTCCATGTGGACGCCGGTCCAGACCGGGCAGTCGGCGTCGTGCAGCACCTTGGCCGTGACCGAGCCGAGGATGAAGCGGCGGAAGGTGCCATAGCCGTGGGTCGGCATGACGATAAGGCTGACGCCGAGCTCGTGGGCGGTCCTGACGATCCGGGCCGCGGGGTCGCCTTCCACGAGCATGCGTTCGACGTTTTCAGGGGGCAGCTCGTCGCGGAGGAAGGCGTCGAGGTCCTGGCGGGCCTGTTCGGCGCGGCTGCGGAAGAGCTCTTCGAGGACGCTGCCGCCCACTTCCATCGCGCCGAATTCGTAGTGCGGCGGCGGCAGGACGTGCAACAGCGTGATGTGGCTGCCGAAGCGGCGGTGGAGCGCGGCGGCGTAGCGCGCCGCGCACTCGCTCTTTTCGGAAAAATCCACCGGGACGAGGATGTGGCTGAGCGGCATTTCCGGCTCCCAATTCATTTCTTCCCCGCCCGGCGGCGGGTGTCAAGCCTCGACGCCGGCTAGCGGGCCAGGCCGAGGTCGGCGAGGATCTTCGGCGACTCCTCGTCCTGGGCAAGCGTCTTGTGGCAGGTGTCGCAGTCCTGGGTGATCGAGCGGCCGGGCGGCGTGGACTCGCGCCAGTCGTGGCAGCGGAAGCAGCCGTCGAAATCGGTGTGGCCGATGTTGTTGAAATAGGTTCCCCATTTCACTTTCATTTCGGGGAAAACATTGCGGCTGTATATGGCCAGCGCACCGCGGGCGCTGCGCTCAACGTCCTGCCTGCGGCCAGCGTAAATTTCCGGGTAGTTTTTCTCATAAAATGCCCGGAAACGGGCGGGAATTTCCCGCTCGCTTTCGGCCGTTGTGGCGTAATCGTGCTGGACGACCTCCAGCGCCGCCTTTTTGGCGAAGGGAAGCGTGCGGTCAATCAGGCCTTCGTCAATGGCGCGGTTGACGGCCCTCTCCGGCAGTTCGAAGCTGTGTGACGGGCGGTTGTGGCAGTCCATGCAGTCCATCACGCGCACCGGCAGCCCGCCCGGCCCGCTGTCCTTGTGGCCCTCGCTGCGGAAGACATAGGTCCTGCCGTCCTTGCCGGTGTACTCGACCCACGGAATCTTTTGCCGCTCGCGGTCGGCGTGGGCGTAGCGGATCACGACCCCCGGCGCCATGTGGGCGCCGTGTATGCCTTCGTAGCCGTTGCCGCCGCCGATGTGCATCAGCAGCACGGTCTGGCGGCGTGTGACCTTCTCATCGTCGGCGTAACTGTTGATCACGCGGATGCGGTCGCCGCCGAACTTCTGCGGCCAGTGGCAGACTTCGCAGGTTTCGCGCGCCGGGCGAAGGTTTTCAATCGGCGTGGGAATCGGCCGCGGATAGAGGTTGAAGGTCACCGAGATTACCTGCCAGGAGCCGGAGATCTTGCTTTTGACGAACCAGTTCGCCCCGGGACCAATATGGCACTCGACGCAGCGCACCCGCGCGTGGGGCGAATTCTGGTAGGCGGTGAACTCCGGCTTCATCACCGTGTGGCAGGTCTGACCGCAGAAGCCGACCGTCTCCATGTAGCTCACCGCGCCGTACAGCAGCGTGGAGCCGATGATCACGTTCGCCACCGTGGCGGCGCCGATGAAGGCCAGCAGCCGGCGGAAGCGCGGGTTGTTCATGTCCAGGGGCGGGAAGACCTCTGGCAGGCGCCCCTGCCGCTTCACCCGGTAGATGCCCAGCGGGATGAGAGCGAGCCCGGCGAAAAAGATGGCCGGCAGCACCATGAACTGAAGGATGCCCGCATACGGGTCCTGCGAATGGGTCCGGAACAGGGCGGGCAGCAGAAAGATCCAGAGGATGCCGCCGGTGGTGACCATGACCACGCCGAGGAGGCTGATCCAGTTGTTCGCAAGGTGAACGATCGGACTGAGCCATTCCTTGAACCGCTGCATGGAAATCGGGTTGTCTCCTTTTGATTGTTTGCGCTCGCTGATTTGTCAGTCGCCCGTGGCCGCCTCGTCGGCGTCGACATATTCGGCACGGGGGCTGTAGCCCGTGATGAACGCGGTATCGAGCGGATAGACAGCGGGATCGAAGATCACCATGTAGAAATGCCACACGAGGATGCTCAGCGCCGCCAGCACCGCCTCATAGAAGTGGACCACGCGGCTGAAGTCGAGCACGACCTTGGGCATCACGCTGAGGCTCCAGTTGTGGAACCACAGCAGCATGCCGGTGATCGCCATGACGGCCGTGCCCCAGACCACGGCCCAGTATTCCATTTTTTCGATGTAGCTGTGCGGGGAGCGATGGGGCCGCCGGCTGAGCAGTCCGAGCCTCCAAAGCGTTCCTTCCACCAGTTCGCGCACGTCCTGCGCCCGCGGCAGCAGCTCTTTCCAGTGCTCGCGGAGCTGCCGGTTTACCACGAGGGTGATCAGGTGAAAGATGGACGTGCCGATGAGGACGGCGCCGGCGATGCGGTGCACGGTGCCGCGCACGGGATAGCGGTCCTCCCAGCGGAGGAACCAGCTCGACCACCAGGTGTCAGGGTAGTGGAGGGCGAAGCCCGTGTAGACGAGGATGATGAAGCTGACGGCAAGCAGTGCGTGCTGGATGCGCTCGACGCGGTACATGCGCTCGTGGTGGGGCTCGACGCGGCGCAGCAGTTGCATGGGGACGCGCTTGCCACGGAAGCGCATGCTCCAGAGCTTGCGGAGGAAGTCGCCGGCATGATGGATGAGCATGAAGCCGATGGTGCCGGGGATCAGCAAAGAATAAAACCATTCGGCCCAGCGCACGGGCGCGGGGGCCTGGGCGCCCTGGACTTCATGGATGGGGCCGAGAGCGAAGCGGCTGCCGGCGCCCGGATGGCAGGCGCCGCAGGTGGCAGCGAGGTTTTTCGGATGCGTCCGGGAAGCGGGATCGGAGGAGGGCAGGATGTCATGATAGCCGTGGCAGGAGGCGCAGTCGGCCACGCGCTGGTTGCCGGCTTTGAGGGCCAGGCCGTGAAAGCTCTGCTGGAAGGTATTCAGCCGGTCCGGCGGAAGCCCGAAGCGGCGGGCCAGGCGCAGGTCGCCGTGGCAACGGCCGCAGGTGTCGGGAACGCTGCCGGGAAACACGGTAGAGTTGGGATCCCTGGCCTTCAGCACGCGGTGGCCGCCGTGGCAGTCCGAGCAGACGGGCGCGTCGCGGACTCCTGCGGCGACGGCCTTGCCGTGAACGCTTTTGGCGAAGTCGTCTGCTTCCTTGGCATGGCACATGCCGCAGGTATCCGGGACGCTCTGGTGGAACTCGATGGTGAGCGCGCGCTTCAGCTCATGAACGTCGCCGTGGCAGGTGGAGCAGTCCGGGGCGGAGCCGTTGCCGCGGCGCATCTGGGCGGCGTGCTCGCTCTGCTCGTAGTCGCGCACGGTGTTCTCGTGACAGGAGGAGCATTGCGGCTTGGGTACGCCCTCCGGATGGGGATACTCTTCGTGTTTGACGTGGCATGTGGCGCAGGCGACCGAGGCATGGGCCGAAGCCTTGAGCTTCGACTCCTGCTCATGGCAATGAGCGCAGACCGAATTCGGGGTGACCGGCGGCCTGGCGGGCGGCTGCGCAAGGGCGGCGCAAACAAGCAGCGAAGCGAACAGAAACGTTCTTCCCAGTTTCTTCATCGGGGATCTCTCTGGTGGGGGGCGCCGCCGCCCCTCAACAGCGGCGCCGCCCTGGCATTCCGGCGGAGTGTCAGATTGTCAGCCGCGGCAGCCTCCGCCGGCCGCCGCGGATCCGGTTTCAGGCCAGACCGGCGCGGGAAGACGCCTCCCACAGATACATGCCGTACATCACGGCCAGAATCAGGCCGGTGATGGCCAGCACAACGGTGAGCGCCTTGCCCCACTTCTCCACCAGTTCCAGCTTCCTGGCCACCGTCATCTGCTGCGAGATGACGGTCTCAGGGCCGCTGAGGTGGAGCGTATCGTCCTCCTGGGCGGCGAGATGCCTGCGCCAGAGGGCGAGGGCCAGGACGATCAGGGCGAGAACGCCCCAGGCAACCGCATACGGTGTCAGGTTGGACATCTTTTACGAACCTCCCTTCAGCAAGCAGGCGCGGCAGCGCTTCGCCCAATTATGGCGAAACCCGCCCTTCGGCCGGTTTCATTTTCCTCGTGCCGGACCGCAGACAGGTGGCCAGCACCGCCAGCACAACCGTATTCAAGGGATCCTGTTCAGAGAGAACCGAGTGGACGCCCGCCTCCCAGGCTTCCTTCAGGTGAGTGGCGTCATTGCTGGTGATCAGCACGATGCGGTCGGCGTGCTCCAAAGGCTGAGGCAGCCGGTGAAAGCTGTCCCGATCGAGCACCACCGCGCAGGCGTTCTCCAGGTCCGGACGGTCCGTGCAGACGACGGGCGTCTGCGTGCTGCGCTGAAGCAGCTCGCACAGCGCCCGGGCCCGGTCTGCATCCGTCAGGCTGACCTGGATCGATCCCATTGCCTTCACCTCGGACCGCAACTGGTTTCCACCGGCATTCCCTGTAGCTGTAAGCGGCATGGCGACTTTCCACGAATGGTAGCGTCCATGCTGGCCATCAACCGGCACGCAGTTCCGGAACCCCGGTGGGGGCGGCAACCGCGCATCCATTTCACAGGAGTATGCAATCTGGAGTCCACTCTGGGATCCACCTGAAAGTGGCAGAAACACTTGGATTTTTCGTGTAGCACTCGCCTGGATATTGCCTGTGGCGGCCCTGTCCCGCTGCCATTTCGCCCCGGCTGGGTTAATTGCCCCACCTTGTCAGTCTTCCCCGCCCCGAAACTCTCCCGGGAGGTCTACAATGAAGATGACGCAGGGCGATATGGCGAAATTGAACGCGGATTGGCAAAGTCCCGAGCTACTGCTCCAGATTTTCGACAATGTCTCTGACGCCCTCGTTCTTTACGACAAGAACCATGTGATCCGCGGGGTGAATGCGGCGGCCGAGCAAATGCTCGGCGTCTCTGCCGAGGAGCTGGTGGGGCGCGACTGCCGGCAGATGTTCCATTGCGAGGAATGCGAGCCCGGCTGCGGGCTGCATCCGGGGCTGGTGCAACTGAACGGATCCAATGGGGCGGTGCGGCTGCACACGCCGAACGGATATGAGCGGCTGGTGGTGCTGAAGACGACGCCGTTCCGCTCGTCGGACGGGACGCTGGAAGGCTTCCTGGCGACGATCAAGGATGTCGGGGCGGAGGTGGAGTCGCAGAAACGTGAAATCATCGCCGAGAGCCCGGCGATGCGCGAAGTGCTGAACTTCGTCCGCCGGGTGGCGATCAGCGAGGCGTCGACGATCCTGATTGAGGGCGAAAACGGCGTCGGCAAGGATCTGATTGCAAAGTTCATCCACTACCAGAGCCTGCGGGCGGCCGAGCCGTTCATCGCCATCAACTGCGCGGCGATTCCCGAGACGCTGCTTGAGAGCGAGTTGTTCGGCTACGAGAAGGGCGCCTTCACCGACGCCCGCGCGCAGAAGCGCGGCATCTTCGAGCTGGCCGACAAGGGGACGCTGTTTCTGGACGAGATCGGCGAAATTCCGCTGATGTTGCAGGCCAAGCTTCTGCGCGTGCTCGAAGAGCAAAGCTTCCGCCGGCTGGGCGGCCTGCGCGACATCAACCTGGACCTGCGCGTGATTGCGGCCACCAACAAGAATCTGCGGGAGGCGGTGAAGGAAGGCGCCTTCCGCCAGGACCTTTACTTCCGCCTGAACGTGATTCACGTGACCATCCCGCCGCTGCGCGAGCGGCCGGAGGACATTGCCGCGCTGGCCAACTTTTTTGTCCAGCACTACAACAAGAAATTCAAGCGGCAGATGGCCGGCATTTCGCCGGAGGCGATGCGGATGCTGCTGGCGCACGACTGGCCGGGCAACGTGCGCGAGCTGCGCAACGCGATCGAGCGGGCGATGATCCTCGAAGATTCCGACTCCATCACCCCGTCCAGCCTGCCGAAGAGCATCGCGCGGCTCGATGGCTCGGCCGCGGCCGAGCCGTCGCGGCCTGTCGCCGTGCCGGCCATCCCCGACACGGGCCTGAGCCTCGAAGAGAACGAGCGCCGGCTGATCCTCGCCGCGCTGGAAAGGACCGGCGGCAACCAGACCCAGGCAGCGAAGCTGTTGCAGATCACGCGGGACACGCTGCGATACAAAATGAAAAAATTCCAGCTCCGGTGAGACGGCCGTCCCCCGGGACAAAGGCCTCTGTTCAAGGCCGGGCTCGCCGGCCTGCTTTCCTTGGTTGAAGGCGCAAATCGAAGAGAGCGCTGGCGGCTGGCGAAAGACGCGGGCGTGGTTGCAAAGCGTTGAGGAAGGCTCCCGGCACGGCGGGAGTCCCGGCCAGATGTCATGGACGGGAAGAATCGCCCCAAAGTCGTCCTGCGTCTTGGTAGAAGCCGACACCGCTCTGTGGGTCGTGGGGAGGGAACTTCGATGGCTGGTCGGGCCGCCGGGATTTGAACCCGGGACCTCTTGCACCCCAAGCAAGCGCGCTAGCCAGGCTGCGCCACGGCCCGATCCTGCAATGAATGGGAGCGCATTGCTGCGCCTTCCTCAGTGTAGCATCCCGGCCCGCGCGCGGGCGAGCTGGAGGCGAATGTCGCGGCTGAAGCCAGGGGGCCTGCTCCGGGGAAGCGGCCGTGGGCTCGTTCTTTCGGCCTGCGGCCGCTGCGGCTGCGCCTGTGCGCCGCGAACGGAGTGAGCGGTCACCGGTCCACGGCACGCCTTGATGTTGCGCCGTCGGCCGCTCGTTCCCACAGCGCTTCGTGCCGCTTCACTCGCGGCTCAGAAAAGCGTGATTCGCGCGCACGGGGATGTCGACAAATCATCGAGCTCGTCGGCACGGCGATGAAGGCGTGATTCGCGCGCACGGGGGTGTCGAACCGCGGGCGGGCATCCCTGGCGAGCGCGGGGGCCGAGGCTGCCGGACGGGCGGCTCCGGCGGCCATTACTGGGCGAATACGTTGCAGGCGGCGAGCTCGCCCTGATCGTAGCCGCGCTGCATCCAGTCGAGGCGCTGCTCGAGGACGCTCTGGAGACGGGCGTCGCCGCTCTGAGCTGTCCAGGCACGCGCGGCCTGTTTGAGGGCGTCGAGCGGGGGCGCCTCGCCCTCGTGGTGCCGGCGCCAGAGGCCGACGAAGCAGTCGGCCTGGATTTCGCGCCTGCCGAGCAGCTCTTCCTTCGAAGCCGCGGCCTTCTGAATCGCCTTCTCCACCCGTTCGTCGATGGTGAGCTCATGCTGCACGTGGCGGGCAAGCGCCCGGGCCAGGCCGTAGGCGAGAGCGCCGCCGCCCTGCCGGCGGGCCGTCTGGAGCCATCCCTCTTCGGCGGCGACGAGCCGTTCTTCGGGACAGTAATGCACGCCGCCGGTCAGGCGGCCGCATTTTGTGTCTTTCTCGCGGACGTAGACCACGAACCTCGCCATGCGGTATTCGGCCGACCCTTCGGAGGTGAAGATCTGGTTCCAGGTGGCCTGCATGCGGCGGAACAAAATTTCAGTTTCCTGTTTTGGGCCGGCCGCTGGTGCCCTGCCCTGCCGTGAGCAGCCCGTGGCCGCAACAGTGACGAACAGAACGCCGGCGAGCGCCGCGCGGCGCAGGCCCGGGATCGGAAGACGGCTCATGATTCCATTGTCGGCAAGCGGCCGCCCGGTTGCGAAGCGCGGCCCGCCCTGAAAAGCCCTGCCCGGAACGCGGGCTACGCGCGGTATCAGAAAGCAGCCCGTCTGTTTGAAACATTTCTGCGCAGTCCTGCGAGGTTGCCCGCCTGCCGGCCATCCGACAGATCCCGCGTATCGTCCCGGGTTACGCGCCACCCCGTCTCCCCTCAGCCGCCGAACGCTCCTGTCCGCCGCGCCGGCCGTGCCGGCCGCGGCGCAGCCGGCCCATGTCAATCTCCTGTACCTGCACTCGCACGGCACCGGGCGCATGATTCAGTCCAACGGGCACGCCACGCCGACGCCGAACCTGAAAAAATTCGCCACCGAGGTGGTGGTTTTCCGGCAGGCATTCGACGCCGCGCCCACGTGTTCCCCGTCGCGCGCCGTCCTCCTCACGGGGACGTATCCGCACTCCTGCGGGATGCTCGGGCTGGCCCATCGCGGCTTCTCGCTGAAGGACCCGACACGGCATCTGGCCCATTCTCTTCGCAGCCAGGGCTATCTGACCGTTCTGGCGCGCATTCAGCACAATACACAGGCCGAAAAAGAGCATGAGCCGGGCTATGAGCGGATTGTGAGGCCCGGTCCAACCGCGGCCCGGCGATCGCACGGGCCGCGGCGGATTTTCTTCTGTCGCGGCCGAAAGAGCCGTTCTTTCTCTCCTGTGGATTTTTCGAAACGCACCGGGAATTTCCTGCGCCGTATCCGCTGGACGACCCGCGGTATCTCCTGTCCAGGCCCCCGTTGAGGGACACGCGGGAAACACGGCGCGACGTGGCTGCCCTTTCCGCCGCGGCGCGCTTCCTGGCCGAAACGAAGGGCACGGTGCTGGGGGCGCTCGGGCGCGCCGGGCTCGAACACGACACGCTGGTCATCGTGACCGGCAATCACGGGATAGCATTCCCGGCCATGAGGTGCAACCCGAACGGCTCCGGCATGGAAGTGGTGCCGATGATGCGCGGGCCGGGGGCTTTTCGGACGGCCGTAATAGCGAAGCGCCGGTCCTGCAAATGGACTTCTTCCCGACCGTGTGCGACGTGCGCGGCCTGCCCAAACCGGAGTGGGTCCGAGCCGCCTGATGTTGCCGCTCGTGCGGGCCAAAGCGAGGAGAGACGCGAGTGGCTCACAGGCGTCATCTTCCACACCGCTTGCGAGCCGCAGCGTAGGGTGCGCTCAAGGCCCTGGGCCATATCCGGCATTTCGGGACGAGGCGGACGCCGGTGCTGCCCAAATGCGACGACGGGCCGGGCAGGTCGCTGTGACTGGATCACGGCTTGCGGCCTCATCCGTTCGAGGAGGAAGCGCTGTACGGTCTGGTTGCGCGACGCGCGCGAGTCGCGCGACGTGCTCGCGAAAAATCCCGGCGTAGCCGCCGATTGGCGCGGCGTGCTCGAGCAATGGATGTAAGGAGACGCACGATCCGCTGCTCCGAGGCGATGTCGCGCCCCCGCCCGGAGCGCGCGTCAATGACGCCCAAGGAATCAGCCCGCGCGAAAATCCGGTTCACTACGGCTGATCAGCGCGGATTGCGGCCGCCACGTCTTGAGGCCTACAGATGAAGCATCTCCGCGCAGTGCGGCTGGCAACGCCCCGTCAGCTGAGTAAGCCGGAAATTGCAGGGCGCAGATGTTTTCTGGTAGCTTGCAGGTGTAACACGGCTGCAATGCTGAAGGAAAAAGAGCGCAGGAGAATTGTGCGCACGCGGCGGGTGGACGAGATCGGCACGTTTGACGAGCTGCTGCGCCACTGTCTGCCCGCCTTTGGCGGGGCGTATCTGCGGCGGATTTATACGATCCTGGACACGGCCATCGGGATGGGGTGCCCGCTGACGATCTCGGTGGCGGGCCCGGTGACGGTAAGCGGACAGCACCAGGCGTGGCTGATTCCGCTCATTGAAACAGGATGGATTGCTTACGTTTCAACCACCGACGCCGTCTGCTACCACGACGGCCACCGGGCGCTGCCGGGCCGCGGCGACTGTGTTTTCGAGGTCCCCATTTTCGGCGATGACGGCGCATTGCGCGAGCAGCGGATCATCCGTGTCGCCGACATGGCTTTTGAGGACGATGTCCTCAACGACCAGGACCGCTTCCTCTCCGCCCTGCTCCAGCGGCCCGAGTTCCAGAAGAAAATGTCCGGCACCGAGTTCCGCTACAAGCTGGGGCTGTGGTACGGGGCGATGGAGAAGGCCAGCGGCGTGGCTCCGGGGCTGCTTTCCACCTGCGCCCGCATGGGGGTGCCCGTTTTCGTTGGCGCGCCGGGCGATGGCAGCGTGTTCCTGAATTCGCTCAAGCTGTGGGCGATGCGCGAGGCCGGCCTCATCCAGCGTCACGAGCTGGATCTCGACATTCATCTGGAGGTCTTCGAAAGCTGCGCGTTTCACTACTGGGGACTGTTTGAGTCCGAGCCGCGTGCGATGGGTACCATCATTCTGGGGGGCGGCGTGCCCAAGAATTTCAACCTTCAGCCGGAGCCGGCCCTGAGCCAGTTGCTGGGACTGCCCGACATCCGTGGCTATCTGTTCGACGTGCAGATTGTGAGCTCGCCGGTGACCGACGGGTCGCTGTCGTCCTGCTTCCCGGCCGAGGCGGTGACCTGGGGCAAAGTGGACAAGGACCACTATCAGCAGACGACCGAGTCGATGCAGTGCGATTACTCGATTGTCCTGCCACTGCTCGTGAAGGCACTGTTAGACAACCGCGCGCGATACGAGCGCTTGGCCGGGGAAATGGGCGAGGAGGCGCTGTTTGAAAATGAACCCAAGGCCCGCGGTTATCTGCGCCCGCGCGCGGGCTACCGCCTGTACGACCGGCGCGCGGAGCTGGTGGAGAAGCTGAAGCAGGCGGTCCGCAGGCAGCGCGAATGGCTGCTGGAAAGCGTCCGCTTCCCGCTGCCGCCGGCGCCGTGAGCGGAGCGCACAGGGCATTGCGCGCCGGCGCCCGGGAGGGCGATCATGGTTCCAGATCCCGGCCCGCCGCGGTCGAATCACCCAGGATGAAGCGCTTCGCCGCAGCCTGCGCTGTGCCGATCGCCACGGCAGCCGTTCTCGGTCTGGCGGCGGCATCCATGGCCTCCGCGCCCGCTGCACCGGGGCCAGGCCGGCCCACCTACCGCGACATTGCCAGAAGCTGGCCGTTCCGCTACGTCTCCAATAACAGCCTGCACGGGCGGAAGTGGTTCCCGCAGCCGATGTGCGGCGGCATCGCCGTCTTCGACTACGACAACGACGGGCGGCTCGACATCTTTTTCACCAACGGCGCCCGCTTCCCGGAACGCTGGCGGACGGATCCCTCCTACTACAACCTGCTGCTGCGGCAGAAGCCCGATGGCACGTTCGAGGACGTGACGGAACGCGCCGGGCTGCTCGGGATGGATCTCGACTTCAACTTCGGCGTGGCGGCCGGCGACTACGACAACGACGGCTGGACGGACCTCTTCATCGCCACCGCCGGCCGCAATGTCCTGTACCGCAACATGCGCAATGGGACGTTCCGCGACGTGACGGCCGAGGCAGGCCTCGGGAAGAAGCCGCCCAATCTGCTCAGCGTCGTGGCCGCCTGGTTCGACTATGACCGCGACGGCTGGCTGGATCTGTTCGTTTCCAACTACACTTACTGGTCGCCCGAAACCGACCACCGCTGCGCAATGAGCGACATGGATCTCTACTGCGACCCGCGCCGCTATCCCAGCGTTCCGCACCAGCTTTTCCGCAACCTCGGCAACGGCACATTTGCCGACGTCACGGAAAAAGTGCGCCTCAATGAGGCGCCTGGCAAGGGAATGGGGGTTTCCATCGCCGATTTCAACGACGACGGATGGCTGGATATTTTCGTCGCGAATGACACGGATCCAAATTTCCTTTTCCTCAACCATCAGGGCAAATTCTTCGAAGAAACCGGCCTCCAGCTCGGCGTGGCCTATAACGAAAACGCGCAGGCCGGCTCGTCGATGGGGTGCGACGCGAAGGACTATGACAACGACGGCCGCATCGACATCTTTTACAACAACCTGCGGTCGCAGATCTGGGGCCTGCTGCGCAACACCGGCGGAGCGTTCGAGCTGGTCTCGACACCCACTCGGATCACCTACCTGAGCCGGCCCTATTCGGGTTGGAGCAATGGCTTCATCGACTATAACAACGACGGATGGAAAGACATTTACTCATCTAACGGAGATGTGGATGAATTCAACGAGCTATCCCCGCAGAATGACACGATGTTTGAGAACGTGCAGGGGAAGCATTTCATCGATGTCTCGGCAGAATTGGGGCCGGATTTCATGCAGAAAGGGTTCCAGCGCGGGTCGGCCTTCGCCGACCTGAACAACGACGGCTGGATGGACATCGTCGTCACGTCGCTGAACCGCCGGCCGCGGATCCTGCTCAACAGCGGCCTGCCCGGCGTGCACTGGCTGCTCGTGGAACTCACCGGACGCCGCAGTCCGCGGGACGCCATCGGGGCAAAGCTCAAATTGACCACAGCCTCCGGGCGCACGCTTTACAATCATGTCTCGGTGAGCGTCGGGTTCATGGGGTCGAGCGACCGCCGCGTCCACTTCGGGCTCGGCCCGGAGACTCGCATCCACTCGCTGGAAATCACCTGGCCCAGCGGCGTCCGGCAGACGCTCGAAAACCTCGCCGCCGACCAGATCCTCCGGGTGACCGAGCCGGCATCCCGGCCCGCCGCCTCCAAACCGGCTGCGGCAAAAATGGGGACCGCCCGGCGCTGAAAAGCCGTTTTCGACGCGCGGCTCAGGACTGGCCGCTCTACCTGAGGTCCGGCTGGGACACTTTCCGCAGCTTCTCCTCGAAGAGTTTCAGAATGCGGCGGTATTCATCCGTCCAGCTCGAAGCGTTCACGAAGGCGTGGTCTTCCACCGGGTAGATGGCCACTTCCCAGTTCGTTTTGCCCAGCTCGATCAGCTTCTGCGCCAGGCGCACCGTGTCCTGGAAATGGACATTGGAGTCGGCCATGCCGTGACAGATGAGCAGCGCCCCCTGAAGACCGGCGGCGTGATAGATGGGCGAACTCCGGCGGTAGGCTTCGGGGTCGTCCTGCGGGAGGTTGAGGATGGCGCCGGTGTAAGGATGGTTGTAGTGAGCCCAGTCGGTGACGGGCCGCAGCGCGGCGCCGGCGGCGAAGACGCCGGGCTGGGTGAACATCGCCATCAGCGTGATGAATCCGCCGTAGCTGCCGCCGTAAATGCCGATGCGTGCGGGATCGGCGCCGTGCTCGCTCACCAGCCAGCGGGCGGCGTCCACCTGGTCGTCGAGGTCCTTGCCTCCCATGCGCCGGTAGACGGCGGTGCGCCAGTCGCGGCCGTGGCCGGCCGAGCCGCGGTAGTCGAGATCCAGCACGATGTAGCCGCGCTCCATCAGCAGATGATGGAACATCGTCTCGCGCGCGTAGCTCGACCAGCCGCGGTGCACGTTCTGCAAATAGCCGGCTCCGTGGACGAAAATCACTGCCGGCCCGCCCTTCTTCCAGTGTTTTGGCTTGTAAATATGGGCTGGAATTCGCGCCCCATCGCGCGCGGGAATTTCGATAATGGGCGTGTCCAGCCATGGATATTTCGTAAATTCATCCGCCGGAGAAGCGGTCACTCGGCGCATTTCCGCCTGCGGCTTCGCGTCCATCAGATACAGCTCCGGCGGCTGGTTCGTACGGCTGTGGATGACGGCAATGCGCGCGCCGTCAGGCGAAATCTCACCGGAATAAAAGCCGGGCGCGCCGGTCAGCCGCGTCCGCGGGCCGCCCGAGGCGGGCATCAGGTAAAGATGCTGCTCGTAAGGGCTCTCCTCGCTCGAGACCAGAAGGAAGCGCTGTTTGTCCGGGGTGAGTTCCGCGCGCTTCACTTCCCAGGGGCCCGAAGTGAGCGGGCGCAGTTCGCCCGTCTCCCAGTTGGCCGCGTACAGGTGAGACCAGCCGTCTTTTTCGGCCTGAAACCACACTTCCCTTCCCCCGGGCAGCCAGCCGAGGGCCTGTGCGCCGGGCCCGTCCACCCAGGCGTCGTCGTGGAGCAGGAATAGCGGGCGCAGCTTCGCTTCGGCCGGATCCACGGCAAACACCCAGCGGTCCTTGAAGTCCGCGGCGCGGCCCAGCATGGCGAGCCGCGTGCCATCGTCGCTCCACTGCGGGTTGGCGAGCGTGACCGGGCGTTCCACCTCCTTGCCCTCGCGCATCGCCCTGATGCCCGGATCGAGCCAGCGAACCTCGCCGCTGTCGGTCCGGATCACCGCGACGCGCTGCCGCGGCTGGAGGTCGCCGACCTTGGTGCGCGTGGGCTGTGTTTCAGTGTAGGCGGTCTCGGTCACATAGAGCGGCATCAGGGCCGTTTTCGCCTCCTGCGGGCGTTCGGTGAGGAAGGCGAGAACATACGTTTCGTCGGGCGAAAGGATCAGATCCGTCACCGTCTGCCGCTGGGACAGCCGCAGGGGCTTGCGCGGATTTTCTTTCCGGCGCTTTTCCTCGCGCTCTTCGCGCTGTTTCGCGCGTTTTTCCACCGCCTCCAGCAGCGCGCGCTCTTCTTTCTTGAGGTATTCCTGGCTGGCGGTGCCTTTGCGCTGTTCGTCCGGGTCGGGCTGGCCCGGCGGCAGGATGTTGGTGAGCTGTTCGATCTCGCCGGTCTCGAGGGAAAGCGCAAACAGGTTGCTGCCGCGGACGAACGTTACGCGCCTGCCATCGCGGGTGATGCGGGGCGAAGACTCGGCTTCGGTAGTGCGCGTCAGCCGGCGGGGGCGGTCGGACGAATAATCGTAAAGCCAGATGTCGCCGTCGCGCGCGTAGACCCCGAGACGGTCGTCGGCGGAGCGTGAGGCGCGCGCGGGCGGCGCTTCGGCGGCTTCTTCGTCGCTGAGGCGGCGCAGACCGGAGCCGTCACGGTTCACGACCCAGGTGGAGTATTCCTTCTCCGGCGGCTCAGAGGCCTGTTTCCACTCGAAGTAGACGCGGCGGCCGTCCCCGCTCCAGCGGACCGCGCGGGGTTCGTAGCCGTACAGAGCCGGCCCTCGCATGATCCATTCGACGGTCAGCGTCCGCGGCGGCGCGGGCTGCGCGGCAGCGGGCGGCGCGCACAGCAGCGCCGCCATCCAGATGCAGAAAGCTTCTCTCATGGCGGGAAAACACGGATTCTCTCATATCGCCTGCGGCGTCTGGTCAGAGCCCGGGCCGCGGCGGGATGGAGCGTCAGACGAGGTTCCACGGGGCGCGATACTCGCGCCGCAGCAGCGCGTTGGCGGCCGGGTTGCCGGTCACCTGCTCCGCGGCGGCGTCCCATTCGATGCGGCTCTTCGAGCGCAGCGCGATGTTGCCGAGCATCGCCACGGCGGAGACGTGGCAGCCGACATCGAGATTTTCCACCGGCTGCCGGCGGGACCGGATGCAATCGAGAAAATTCCGCACATGCGCGACGCGCGCGTTGTCGCCCGCGGGAGCGCGCCGGCGCATCTCGACCACCTTCTCGCGCTTCTTCGGTTCGGCGACGACCTCCCAGCCGTTGTTGTCGACAATCAGTGTGGCGTCGGCGCCGGTGAAGACGACGGCGTGCTCGCGGCGGTCGGGGCCCAGACCGCATTGCACTGAATGCTCCCAGATGAGCGTGTATGAAGGGAAATCGTAGACGGCGATCTGCGTGTCCGGCGTCTCGGTGTTGTCCTGGAGCACGTACTTGCCGCCACTGGACACCACGCTCTTTGGCCACTCCGGCCCCATGGCCCAGAGGGCGATGTTGATGAGGTGCACGCCCCAGTCCGTCATCAGCCCGCCGGCGTAGTCCCAGAACCAGCGGAAGTTGAAGTGGAAGCGGTTGCGATTGAAGGGTCGTTTGGGCGCGGGGCCGAGCCACATGTCATAGTCGACGCCGGCCGGCACAGGTTCATCGGGCGGGTTGCCGCAGTCGGTCACCCAGTCGAGATAGGCGAAGCACCGCACCTGGCGCACTTTCCCGATCTTGCCGGAACGCACCATGTCGACGGCTTCGGCCCAGTGCGTGCCGCTGCGCCACTGCGTGCCCATCTGCGCCACGCGATTGTAGCGGCGGGCCGAGTCGCGCATCACCTGCGCTTCCCACACGGTGGTGGCCAGCGGCTTTTCGACGTAGACGTCCTTGCCCGCCTGAAACGCCATCACGGTGGGCAGCGCGTGCCAGTGGTCGGGGGTGCAGACGAGAACGACGTCAATGTCTTTTCGGTCGAGGACGCGCCGGAAATCCTTCACCGCTTCGGGGCGGCCACGGCCGAGCTCATCGAGGCGGCTGAGGGTCTTTGCGATCATCGCGTCGTCCACATCGCAGATGGCGGCAATGACGCACTCCCGATGGGTGAGAAAGGCGTTCGAATCGGCCACGCTGATGCCACCGCAGCCGATCAGGCCAATGCGGACACGGTCCGACGGCGGCGCGGGCTGCGCGCCGGCAGCGGAGGCGGCCGAGGCGAGAGTCGCCATCCAGCCGCGGCGGGTCCAGGAGTTTGATGTCATGGCAAACCTCCGGGGGAAATCCTCAGAGGAGCATACATCCTGGAGAGGGCGAAAACGAAAGGTTCAGTGAGCGGTCTCGCGGGGGAATTCCGGTTGTAGACTGACCAGGCGGCGGAGGTCTTCGAGATGGAAGGGCTTGGCCAGGCAGGCGTCCATGCCGGCGTCGAGGCAGCGCTGCACGTCCTCGGCTAGCGTGTCCGCAGTGAGTCCAATCACGCGGCAGCGGCGCCTCCCAGTGCGCGCCTCGTGCTGCCGGAGGCGGCGCGTGGCCTCCAGCCCGTCGAGTTTTGGCATCTGGACGTCCATGAGGATCAGGTCCCACTGAGCCCGGAGAGCCTCCGCAACGGCCCGTCCGCCATCGCCGACCGAATGAACTTCATGACCCAGGCGCTCCAGCAGGCGTTCTACCGCTCGACGGTTCACTTCGTTGTCTTCGGCAAGCAGGACTCGCAGGCGGCCGGCCTGGGCAGCGGCCGGTTGGCGCGCGTTCGCAGGCAGGGGTTCCGACGCGGGCGGCAGTGGCAGCGTGAAGAAGAACCGTGATCCTTTCCCTGGCGCTGCTTCCAGCTCCAACGCGCCGCCCATGCGCCGCACCAGCTCCTCGCTGATGGCCAGGCCGAGCCCGGCGCCGCCGTAGCGGCGTGTGATCGAGTCGTCGGCCTGGGTGAAGGCGCGGAAGATTTCGCGATGCTTTTCTCGAGGGATGCCGATGCCGGTGTCAGACACCTCGAAACGCACCCTGGTGCTCTCGAGGCCACGAATCTCCAGCCTTACGTGCCCGGACGGAGTGAATTTCACGGCGTTGTTGAGCAGGTGAAGCAGCACCTGGCGGAGGCGCTGGCCGTCGCCCACCACCAGCGGAGGAATCGCCGGATCGACGTCCACTTCCAGCCGCAGCCCCTTGCGCTCGGCCTCGACGGCGACCAGCGGCAGGCACTCATCGACAAGCGCCTGGAGGTCGAATGGCTGCCGCACGATCTCCATGCAGCCTTTCTCGATGCGGGACAGATCGAGCACGTCATTGACCAGCGCCAGAAGGTGGCCAGCGGAGCTGCGGATCGTTTCCAGATAGGAACGCTGTTCCGGGTCGAGCGGCGTGTCCAGCGCGAGTTCGGTCATCCCCAGGATGCCATTGAGCGGCGTGCGGATCTCGTGGCTCATGTTGGCGAGGAAGCGCGACTTGGCCTCTTCCGACTGCCGGGCTTCCACCATCAGCCGCCGGATCTCAGCCGTCTGGCGCCGCACGGCGCGGCGCAGGAGAAAGACCCACAGGGCGCCCAGGGCCGCTGCCAGCAGGGCGAGGGCCGCCGCCGTCCGGATCCGGCGAAGGCTGGCCGGCACGGGCGGCGCCAGCAGGACCACGTCGCCCGACGAACGGAGCCGAAGCTGGAATTTATTGGCCTCCTCCGGAATCAGGATTCCCGTCACCTCGACCTGCGCGCCGACCGGGGCCAGCGCAAGGAGCGCTGAGGGCGCGTCGGCGTTGCGGCGGATGTAGACGCGCAGCGCCGGACTCTGCGGGCCCAGCCAGAGCACATCCCGTGTCTCACCGATGGAAAGCTGAACCACCTGGCCCCGGACCTTGACGAGACTGCCGGCCGCCGTGCCATCGAGCGCATCGCGTAAGGAGACCTGGACCGGCCGGGGCGGCTTCGATATCCCCAGCGCGCTCACCCACGCCTGCTGAAGCATGGGTTCGATCTCGCCGTCCAGGCCGAGCTGGCCACAGGCCCGAACCCGGGCGCCGCGAAGCAGGCGCAGGTCCGCGCCGCCCTGCACCATAATGCCCGCCGAGCTGTCCTGCATGTAAAAATCGCCGGGGCCCGACCGCAGCAGCCCGGTCTCCATCGTGACGACGCCCTCCACGCAGAACGGTTCGCGGCTGCCCTGCGCAGCCTGCCTGCGAGCGTCGGCGACGGGCCTGACCCGGGCCGGCTGGTCTTGTCCGCCATCGACCGCAGGCAAGGCCGCCAGCGTGGCCAGGAGCAGGTGGGGCAAGAACATCCTTCAGTTCTCTATCGGCCAATTCCGACAGTTGTTTTAGTTTCAGGCGGCCCATGCCTCGCGGCCATCAGGCGGTGGGCTCGCTCTCGGAGATGTCAGGGGCCGCAGCGATCCGGCCGCCCGGCCTGAGAACGCGCACCATCTCGGGCGTGGGCGCGTCCGGAGATTCATCCAGAATCAGGTCGAACCAGGCGTCGACCCACGGGATGTCGGCGCGGTGGCCCTCGACGAACATCACGTGGTCGAGGTCGGCGCACTCCCGGCGCGCGGCAGCGATTTCGTCCCGGTTGCCGAGGCCGACCAGCGCGCCTTCGGGCACGCGCAGGGCGAGCGCGCGCAGGCTCGGCAGGTGGCGCAGCGAGGTGAGCAGCACCCGGTCGGCGGACCTCATGAAGGCGAATCTAGCATGCGCGCCCCCTTGACGCGAAGCAGGAAATGGGGCATTATTTAGGAGTCCTAAATACAATGCCGGAAGAGCCCGTTTCGGTCCGGATCGCCGCCGGCCTGGCGCGCCTGTCGCTGGTGCTGCGGCACCACGGCTGGCAGGCGGCCGGGCAGCAATCGCTGACGCCGACTCAGGCACAGATTCTGGTCCTTCTGGCCGCGCATCCGCCGGCAGGGCTGCGGCTGGCCGACATCGCCGCCCGGCTGGCGGTGACGGCCCCGACGGCCGGCGACGCGGCGGCGGCGTTGGAAGCCAAGGGGCTGGTGCGGAAGTCCAGGGACCGGAGCGATGCGCGCGCCGTCCGGTTCCGCCTGACGGCGAAAGGGCGGCGGGCGGCTGAGGCGGTCGGGCAATGGCCGGACTACCTGCTGGCGGCGGTGGACGGACTGCCCACCCCGATGCAGGAGCAGTTGCTGGCGGCGCTGATGGCGATGATTCGCTCGCTTCAACAGCAGGGGCGCATCCCGGTGGCGCGGATGTGCACCAACTGCCGCTACTTTGAACCCGACCGTTTCCCCGGCGCCGGCGAGCCCCACTTCTGCCATTTCGTTGGCGCGCCGTTTGGCGTGCGCAGTTTCCGCATTGATTGTCCGGATTTCGTGCCTGCCGGGGAGGAAGTCCAGCAGGCCAACCAGCGCGTCCTTATCCTTCCAAATCCAGCGAAAGGAGACGAACATGGCTCAACCCACGATGGCAGGCTATGACTACGGTTCGGCGGCGCTGGCGCGCTCGCCGGTGACGGTGGACGATCTGGAACTGCTGAAGAAGACCGTGCTGTTTACGGCCGAGGACGAGGCGGCGCTGCGGAAGTCGAAGGAGATCCTTGAGCCGCAGGTGGAACAGATTCTCGACGTCTGGTATGGATTTGTCGGCTCAAACCCGCACCTCGTGGCCGCCTTCTGCGACCCGTCGACGGGCCAGCCGGGCACGCATTATCTGGAGGCGGTGCGAAAACGGTTCGGCCAGTGGATTCTCGACACGGCAAGCGCCCGCTACGACCAGGCGTGGCTCGACTACCAGCACGAGATCGGGCTGCGGCATCACCGCACGAAGAAGAACCGCACCGACAACGCGCGCGGTTCGGCGCACGTGCCCTTCCGTTACCTGGTGGCGCTGCTGTATCCGGTGACGGCGACGCTGCGACCGTTTCTTGAGAAGGGCGGCGCCGCACCGCAGGAGGTCGAGAAGATGCATCAGGCGTGGATCAAGAGCGTGTTGATACAGGTGATCCTCTGGTCGTGGCCGTATGTGAAAGAGGGCGATTTCTGACACTCATCAGGCGGCGCCACGGCAGGGCAGGCCGCCCTCGCGGTCCGACTGGCCGCCGCTGGCGCCGCCGCCGGCTCAACTTCCGGGCCAGTCCCTGCCCTGTCCGAGGACCCGCGCCCGCACCGTCTGTTCCTGAGGCCAATCGGAGCCATAGGCGCCCGGGGCTGGATCCCGGGGCATCGTCCGTTCATCATGTAGGGAGCAGGGCGTCACCGCTCTTGCGGAGGGAAAACGATTTTCGTTCAATAATGGTTATCGGATGCGATCTCATCTCGGGCTGAAAATGGAGGAGTTCCGCCAGCGCTGCCGCGAGGCTGGCCTGGCGCTCACCCATCAGCGCGAGGCGATCTACCGGGCCGTGGTGGAATCCGAAGACCATCCTTCGCCGGAAGCCATCTACGCGAAGGTCAGGAAGCGGATCCCGACGATTTCGCTGGCGACGGTCTACAAGAACATCCGCACGTTTCTCGAGGCGGGGCTGTTGCGGGAGGTCACACTCCACCACGGCACGCTCCGTCTGGAACCGGAGGAGAGGGAACACCACCATCTGGTGTGCGTTCGCTGCAAGGCGATCCTCGACCTCGAACCGGACGCGGTCACGCCCGTGCGTCTTCGGCGCAGTCCGCCGGCGGGCTACCGGATTCTGCGCTGCCACGTGGAATTCCACGGGCTTTGCCCGGCGTGCGCGGCAAAAACAGCCAGGAATTGATCCTGTAATTACCAAGAAAAGGAGTTCGAAAGCACATGCTCGGAGTTGGACAAAAATTTCCGGATTTCAAACTGAAAGCGACGGTGGACACGGACCTGAAGAAGGCGTTCACCGATGTTTCCCTTGACACCTACAAGGGCAAATGGAAGGTGATTTTCTTCTGGCCGAAGGATTTCACCTTCGTCTGCCCGACCGAGATCGTCGGTTTCGCGAAGCTCCACAAGGACTTCACGGACCGGGATGCGGTCGTTCTGGGTTGCAGCACCGACAGCGAGTACGTCCACCTTGCCTGGCGGCAGCATCATCCGGACCTGAAGGACCTGCCCTTCCCGATGCTGGCCGACATCAAGCGCGAGCTGACCTGCGCTCTGGGAATCCTGGATCCGGCGGAGGGCGTTGCCCAGCGCGCCACCTACATCGTGGACCCGGACAACATCATCCGCTTCGTCATGGTGACGGACCTCAGCGTCGGCCGCAACGTGAACGAGGTGCTGCGCGTGCTCGACGCCCTTCAGACCGACGAGCTCTGCCCCTGCAACTGGCAGAAGGGCCAGGAAACAATCCACATCTGAGACGAACCTTCGTCTGCGGCGGAACGTCCCGGAAGGGAGGTTCCGCCGCCCTCCCTCAAACCTTTTCCCGGAGACATTGAGATGACGCTTGCTGAAATTGCCGAGTCCCTGCCTGCCTATGCGCGGGACCTGAAACTGAACCTTCAGAACGTTGTCGCCCAGCAGGAGCTGACGGAGCAGCAGACGTGGACGGTGGCCGTGGCCTGCGCGTTGGCCTGCCGCGATGAAACGCTGAGCCGTGCGGTGCTGGCCGAAGCGGCGGCGAAGCTGGCGCCGCAGCAGCTTGAGTCGGCCAGGGCAGCCTTCGCCATCATGGAGATGAACAACATCTACTACCGCTTCCGGCACATGCTGGACCGGGACGAGTACGCCAACATTCCGGCGCGGCTGCGCATGCAGGCGATCCGCATGCACGGCGGCGATCCGGTGGATTTTGAGCTGGCCTGCCTGGCCGCCTCGGCGATCAACGGCTGCGAGGCCTGCATCCGCTCCCACGAGGCCGCGGTGCGGGACAAAGGCGTCACGCCGGAGGCGGTGGTTGCGGCGGTGCGCATCGCGGCCACACTGCACGCGGTCGCCGCGGTTCTGGAAGCCCCGTCCAACTGAGGCCCGCCTGCGGCCGCCCTAAGGAGAAGGCGCGGCCGGATTCAGCCTTCCCGGATCACGCGGCCGTCGCGCATGTGGAGGATGCGGTCGGCGTAAGCGGCGGCCTCGGGATTGTGGGTGATCATCAGGATCGTCTGTCCGAAGCGGTGGTTGAGGTCGCGCAGCAGGCCGAGCACGGCCTCGCTGTTGGCGGTGTCGAGGTTGCCGGTGGGCTCGTCGGCCAGAAGGATGGCGGGCCGGTTGACCAGCGCACGGGCAATGGCCACCCGCTGCTGTTCGCCGCCGGAAAGCGCCCGCGGCTTATGGTGAAGTCGGTGCTCGATGCCCAGCAGCCGGATGATTTCCAGAAAATCCTGCTCGAGCGGACCCTTTTTGCCTCCAAAATACCGGGCGATTTCGATGTTTCCGAGCGCCGTGAGCGTCGGCAAAAGGTTGTAGCGCTGGAAGACAAAGCCGACCTTTTTCCGCCGCAGCCGCGTGCGTTCGGTGTCGCTCATCTGCGAAAGATCCCGTCCGTCGACGATCACCTGGCCGGAGGTGATCGAGGTGAGTCCGCCGATCACATGAAACAGGGTCGATTTTCCGGAGCCGGAAGGGCCGACGATGCTGACGAATTCGCCGCGGGGCACTTCCATCGAGACGCCTCGCAGGGCATGCACGTCGACTTCGCCCACGTGGTAGATCTTCCGGAGGTCGCGAACGATGATGATCGGTTCCACTCGTTGCCGTCCTGCTACTCGTAGGAAAGGGCTTCAATGGCGTCCTGCCGCGCGGCGCGCAGTCCCGGATAGAGCGCGCCCAGCAGGCTGGCCGCCAGGCTCACGGCGAGCGCGATGGGCCACCAGTCCGGCACGATCTGGCTTTGGAGGTTGGCCCGTACCTGCGTGTTGATCAGCCAGTGCGCGCCGAACGAAAGCAGAATGCCCGCGATCCAGCCAGCCACGGCGAGCATCACCGTCTCCCGGACGAGAATGTTGACGATGTCCAGCGGCGAGGCGCCGAGCGCCTTGAGAATGCCGATTTCGCGCGTCCGCTCGAGCACGGTGGTGTACATGGTGAGGCCCACCACCAGGAAGCCGATGATCAGTGACAGCCCGATGATGACGTAAATGAAGGCCCTGAGCCCGGGCACGTTGTTCATCGTGAACAGGCTGAGGAATTCCTCGATGGAGTAGATCATGTAGCCGGCCAGCTCCGGCTGGTTTTTCAGGTACTGGACGACTTCCTGCGTCCGCGCCGGGTCGTCCAGTTTCAGAAAAAGCTGGCTGAGCTTGCCTTCACTGCCGGTGAGCTGCTGGAGGCGGTGGAGGCGGGCGAACAGGCGCGCGAGCTTGCCCGGCTCGACCACGCCGCAGACGCGCCATTTGTGGTTGAGCAGCGTGATTGTGTCGCCCGCCCGGACCCTGTTCTGTTCGGCGTAATACTGATCGACGATGACGTCGTCGTCACCCTGAAAGGGCCCGCCTTCCAGGAAGCGGAACGGGCCGCTCATGGCCACGAACTCGTCATAGTCGATGCCGGTAATGGTGCTGACGCCGCCGATGGGCTGCACGACGGTACCGGTGGCGATGCGGACGTGGGGCACCTGGCGGAAATAGCGCAGCACGCTTTCCGGCATGCTGGCCCCGCTCAGGGAAATGACGCTCGAGCCGGGCGGCTTCACCCAGATGTCGGCGCCGACCCCGCGGGCGCGGTTGCGCGAGTCTTCCAGCATGCCGCGGCTGAGGCCGGCCACGGCGAGAATCATGGTGACCTGGAAGCCAATGGAGAGGGCGCTCAGCGCGGTGCGGAGCTTGCGGTGCTTGAGGTTTTCGAGAACGAGTCGGTTGATCAACGCTTCGAGGGCCCTCCGGCCAGAACCACCATTCTACCCGTTGTGCCGCGTGCAACGCCCGCAAATCCCACCTTACAGCCACAGGCTGCGGCGGCGGCCGCGCAGCAGATAAATGAAGACCGGACCGCCCACGAGCGCGGTGACCACACTCACCGGCAGCTCAACGCTCAACAGGGATCGCGCCACCGTGTCACACAGGGCGAGAAAGGCGCCGCCGAGCAGGAAGGAGGCCGGCAGCAGCACCCGGTGGTCGCTGCCGATGCGCAGCCGCAGGGCGTGCGGCACCACGAGTCCGACAAAGCCGATGGGGCCGGTGACGGCGGTGACAGCGGCCGCCAGAACGCTGCCGGCCAGATAACCGCCGAGAAGCAGCCGCTGGGGCGATGCGCCGCGGGCCGCCGCCCAATCCTCGCCCACGGCCATCAGGTTCCAGTGCCGGGCCCACGCGCAGGCGGCCGCGGACACCGGCAGGACGATCAGCGCGAGCCCGGCCAACGTCCCGGCAGGCACGGGGTCGATGTTGCCCATCAGCCAGTGGACGATGGCGAAGCTCTGCCCGACGGTGGCCAGGTTGTGCAGCAGCATGATGAGCGAGGAAGCGATGCTGTTGACGGCGACGCCGGCCAGCAGCAGCGTGAAGCTGGACACGCGGCGCCCTTCGGCGGCCACGCCCACAACGACAACGAGCACCGCGATGGCGCCCAGCGCCGCGCCGACCCAGAGGGCGGGCAGGCCGGCGGCGGCGTGGAGCCCGAGCACGATGACCGCCACGGCGCCGAGGCTGGCGCCGCTGGACACGCCGAGCGTGAAAGGCGAGGCCAGCGGATCGCGCAGCAGTGCCTGGAACAGCACGCCGGCCAGCGCAAGCGCCCCGCCGCTGAGCATCGCCAGCAGCGTCCGCGGCCAGCGCACGCCGAAAAACATCTGCGCGTCGGGGAATTCGCCGCGCCAGGCCTTGAAGAGATCAATGCGCACGGGGCCGATCAGCGGCGTCAGCAGCATCACCGCGGCTGCCACGGCGGCCGCAGCCAGAAGGATCCGCGCGGCCCGGGCGGGCGTGAGTGGTTCAATCCCCATAGGCGATCCATGCTCCGCCGCTGCTGCGCTTCAGCCACTCCGCCCGGACGCCGAACACCTCCTGGATCTTCTCGGCCGACAGCGCCACGTGCGGGGCGGCGTCGGCGGCCACGCGACCGGCGCGCAGGGCGATGACGCGGTCCGAGTAGGCGGCGGCGAGGTTGACATCGTGCGTCACGGCCAGCACGAGCAGGCCCGCGCGGGCCAGATCGCGCAGCAGCGCGTAGATCATCAACTGATGATGCAGGTCGAGAAACGCGGCCGGCTCATCCAGCAGCAGCGCCTGAGGCTTCTGCGCCAGCGCCGCGGCCAGCATCACGCGCTGCCGCTCACCGCCGCTCAGGGAGCGGAAATCGCGCCCGGCGAGCATCACCGTGTCAGTGGCCTGCATCGCCTCGCGCACGGCCTGCCAGTCCTCGTCGGTCTCGAAGAAACCGCCGGCGTAGGGAGTGCGGCCCATCAGCACCACCTGTTCCGCGGTGAAGGGGAAGTCAAAGCGGAGCGTCTGCGGCACGAAGGCGACGCGGCGGGCGAAGTCGCGGCGGCGCCAGTCCAGCACCGGCCGACCGTCGAGCAGGCAACGGCCGTCGAAGCCCCGCCGCAGGCCCGCCATGATGGTCAGCAGCGTGGACTTGCCTGCGCCGTTGGGCCCGATCAGCGTGACCAGCTCATGCCGCGAGAATTCAAGCGTCACGCGCTCGAGCACGGCCACGCCGTCATAGCGCATGCCGACCTGCTCCAGCCGGTAGTGGACGCTCATTGGACCCGTACCCCGTGGACCAGTGCCAGCATCCGCCGCGCCGCCTCGCCCACACGCGGCCCGGGCCGGATGAGCACTTCCGAATCCACTTGCCGGACCGCCCCCTGCCGGACCGCGCGCAGCACCGGGTATGCCGACCAGAGCCCAAGGAACTCGCGAACGCTCTCCATCGGTCTGCCCTCGTGATGAGCGAAGTCACCCATGTCGAGGATCACATCCGGATCCGCGGCGAGGATCTGCTCCATCGACACCCGGGGATAAGGGATGGGCGAGGACGCCAGCACGTTCTCGCCGCCGGCCAGACGGATCAGCTCGTCGAGGAAGTTGCCGCCGCCGACGCCGACCATGCCTTGCAGTGTGCCCGGCGAGCGGCCGATCAGAAACAGAACCTTCTTCCGTGGCAGGCCGGCCGCGCGGCGGCGCACTGCGTCCAGTTCGGCCTCGACACGCGAGGCCACGAGACGCGCCTGCGCCTCGGCGCCGGTAAGACGGCCGATTTCGCGGATCGAGGCAATGATTTCGGCAACGGTTTCCTGAGGAATTTCCACCGCGCGCAAACCGAGGCGCTGGAGCTTTTCGGCCAGCTGCACGGGATTGCGAACCACGAGCACGAGGTCGGGCTTCAGGGCGAGGATCCGCTCGAGATTGGGCTCGAGGAAAGTGCCGATTTTCGGCTTGGCCGCCGCCTCCGGAGGATACCGGCAGAATTCGGTGACGCCCACGACGCGGTTGCCGAGCCCCAGGGCAAAGAGCGTCTCAGTGAGCGAAGGAGCGGTAGAGACGATTCGGGCCGGCGGCGCGGCCAGGGCCGCGGTGGCAAGCAGCAGGGCCAGAGTCAGTGCGCGCAAAACAGCTCCCGCCCCGCTTCGACAAAACGCTCGTTTTCGGCGCGCGTTCGCACGGCGAAGCGCACTGCCTCGCCGTCAACGCCGGGCAGCCGGGAGCAGTTCCGCAGCAGGATCTTGCGTTCCAGGAACCACTCGCAGACCTCGGCCGCAGGCCGGTCCGTGTAGGCCAGCAGGTAGTTGGCCTCGCCGGGCAGGACACGGAGACCCTCCCAGCCGGACAGCGTCTCCAGCAGCCAGTCCCGCTCCCTCTCCACCACTTCGCGGGTGCGCCGGGCGTGTTCGGTGTCGCGGACAGCCGCCAGCGCGGCGGCCTGCGCCAGCGTGCCCACCTGCCACGGCTGACGCTTCCGGTGCAGCCGCCGCATCCATTCCCGCGAGCCGACCAGCGCCCCGACGCGCAGGCCAGGCAGAGCGTAGAACTTGGAAAGCGAACGGAGCACGAGCAGGTTCGGATGATCGAGCGTCCACCGCACGGCCGGCTCGAGCCGGGTGAACTCGATGAAGCTTTCGTCGATCAGCACCGGCCCTTCGCGGCTGGCAATGGCGCGCCGGACAATCTCCGGCGGCAGCGCAAGCCCGGTCGGATTGCCCGGCTGGCTCAGCACCAGCAGGCCGCGCTGGGGCCATTTTTCCGGCTCGTCGGCGCGGACGCGCAGGGCGTGGGGAAAGGCGCGGTAGAACTCCGGCCAGACGGGCACGGCCAGCGTCGCCGGGCCGCTCCAACCGGCGCGGGCCAGAAAGTGAACCAGCTCGGTGGCGCCGCCGCCAACGAGGATCTGGTCCGGACCAACGCCCCAGGTTTCGGCCAGAGCGTCTTCCAGCTCGCCCGGGAACTGATCCGGATACAGCGCGATGCGGTCGAGCGCCTGCTCGATGGCCCGCCGGACCGCGGGCGAAGGCCCCAGCGGGTTGATGCTGGCGCTCAGGTCAAGAATCTCACGCCAATCCCAGCCGCGCTCGCGGGCGACGGCCAGCACATTCCCACCGTGTGTGACGATCAATGTCATCCTCCCCGCGGCGGCACTTGCGCCCAACCGGGGCGCCGCCGTGCCGCAGCGGCACCTGCCACCCCCGCCATCGCCGGCGCCGCGCCCTTGCGGCCCCGGCCCGGCTCTGATTTTCAATCTACTACGCCCGACCGAGCGACGGCCGCTGGCCCGGCTTCACCGCCCCGGCCGCACGGCGGCTTCCACCCAGGCAGAGATCCACTCCGCCAGCCGGTCATAGGCCTCATCGGGCGGCATGGGCGGAGCAAGCCTTCTGCCAAGGAGCAGGGAAAGGCGGCGGTAGTCGGTGAGATCTTCGCGCTCGATGCGGCGCGCCCCCGGCACATCCCACTCGCAACTGACCACCATCGCGCCCCCGGCCGCCTGCTCTTCGAGCCACGGCTGGAGCCCCGTTTCGGCCAGCCAGCCCGCATCGTGCGCGGGGTTGGTGGTGGCCGGCGCGACCAGAAAATCGAACTGTCCGATCCCTGCCGCCGTCAGCCACTCGGCGCCGCGCATCAGCCGGAGATCGGCAAACTCGGCCAGATGCGGCAGGCTGATCACGCCGATGCGCGGCGCGTTGCCTGGATCCCAATCCGGCAGACCCTCCATTTCCGGCCAGGGCTCGGGCGTCAGGATTTCAAGCCACGGGATTTCGCGCCCGTTCACGCGCACCGAGGCCGGGCCCCGTTCCACTTCCACGAGGGGCAGGCCGCAATGCCGGGCCTCTTCGAGGCCGGCCTCGACAATGACGACATCACCGCGGCCGCCGAGCTCCTCCAGCCGTTCCCAGCCGCTTTCAAACAGGGGATCCGCCTCCAGCCGGCAGGCCTCTGCCAGCAATGCGGTCGGCCGCCACAGGTGGGTGCCGCCGGGGCATAAGACGCGCAGCCCGGAACGGGTGGCCAGTTGAAGCGGAACGGGCTGGAATCCTTCGTTGAGAAACCACCGGGCCAGGGCGCAGGCCACCTGCGTCTTGCCGGCGCCGGGCCGTGCGCTCGCCACAACCAGCGCGCGCGGAGGAAACGGGAGTTGGGGTTCAGTCATGAAGCGTAGCGTTCCGCCCGAAGACGCGGGCGGCTTCTTCCAGCATAGGGCCCCACGGGGCGTCCTTGCGGAGCAGGTTGCGCGAGGGCGCCGTGCCGCCGCTTCAGCCGGCCCTCAGTTGCGAGACCGCGGTGGCGGCTTCGGCGCCTGCCTCCGCCACCAGTTGCTGGAGAAAGCCTTTCATCTCCTGCTCGCTGCGCAGCAGGTCCCGCAGCGTGGTCTTCGTGAGGATGGCGTCGAGGTTCCGCTGCACCGCCGCCCACAGAATCTTCAGCGAGCAGTCGTCGGCGTGCGTGCAGGAGCGTTCCAGCCCCGCATGGCGGTCGCAGAAGTGCGCGTTGAAGAAGCTTCCGCCGAGCAGCCCCAACACTTCCGCGATGGTGATCTGGCTGGCGGGCCGGGCCAGTGTGTAGCCGCCGGCCTGGCCGCGGACGCTTTGAACCAGTCCTCCGAGCCGCAGGATCCTCATCAGCTTGGCCACGTTGGGCACCGAAAGACCCTCGGCGCGGCTGATTTCGGGGATGCTGTGGCTCCGTTCCTCCCCATGGCGCGCCATGTAGAGAAGGCAGCGCAAACCGTACTCTTCCTGGGCGCTGAGCTTCATGCTTTCATTGTACGTCAAGATGAGATAAATCGAGACAAAAAGATTCAAATGACGTGAATGAACCGGACTTCTTCCAGCGGCATGCCATCGGATGACCCCTTCGGCGGTCCGTCCGCATCCAAACTTTCAGAGAGACCATCGGAGAGGCAGCAGGTCCCCCCGACCCTGCGGCAGATCAGCAGGGATGCAAATCGCCGCAGTGGGCAGGCCGCGCCGGGGCCTTCGTTGCTTGCCGGTGGCGACCGCTTCACTTGCGGCCCCGAAGACAATGAGCTGCCAGCAGGCGGGCGCACGTTTGCTAACGTAAAGAGAGATTTGTCGACTCATGGCCTTCCAGATACGACCGGTTAAAGAATTTCTGGTCAGTCCGGCGCTGCCGCCGGAACTGTCGCGGCTCGGCGAGCTTGCCTACAACTTTTTGTGGAGCTGGCGTCAGCCGATCCGCACGGTTTTCAGTCGCCTCGATCCGGCGATGTGGAAAGAGTGCCGGCGCAATCCGGTGCTGATGCTGGGCCGCGTTTCGCAGGAGACGTTGCAAAAGGCGGCCGCCGACCCCCGCTATGTGGCGCTGTATGAAACCGCCTGCCGTGATTTCGACGAGTACATGGCGCAGCAGCCGCCGCCGGACGGCATCCGCGTGGCCTATTTTTCGATGGAGTACGGGCTGCTGGAGTCCGTTTCCATCTATTCGGGCGGCCTGGGCATTCTTTCGGGTGACTATTTGAAGGCAGCCAGCGACGCCAACTTCGGCCTGGTAGGCGTGGGGCTGCTGTATCAGAAGGGCTATCTCGAGCAGCACCTGAACCCGGACGGCTGGCAGGTGGAGAAGTATCCGATCAACGACTTTTTCACCTGGCCGGTGCAGCCTGCGCAGGACGCCGGCGGCAACGAAATCGTGATCGAGCTGCGGCTGCCGCGGGGCAAGTGTTTTGTCAAGGTCTGGAAGATGCAGGTGGGGCGCGTCCCGCTGCTGCTGCTGGACACCAACATCCCGGAAAACACGATCGACGAATACCGCGACATCACCGACCAGCTTTACGGCGGCGACGCGGTAACGCGGATCCAGCAGGAATTCGTGCTTGGCGTGGGCGGGCTGCGGGCGCTCAAGGCGCTTGGCATGGAGCCGACGGTCTATCACATGAACGAAGGCCATTCCGCCTTCCTGGCCCTGGAGCGGATTCGCGTGCTGATGCAGGAGCAGGGACTGAGCTGGGAAGAAGCGCTTGAAGCGGCCCGCTGCAACAACTGCTTTACCACGCACACGCCCGTGCCGGCGGGCATCGACATGTTCGACCCCGGGCTGATCTACGAATATTTCCACGCTTACTGCGAGCGCAACAGCGTCCCGTTTGAACGCTTCCTTGCGCTGGGCCAGGGCGGCACCGAGGAGCAGGGCGACCGCTTCTCAATGGCGGTGCTCGCCCTGAAAACGTCCGCCTACCGCAACGCCGTCAGCCGCCTGCATTCGGAGGTGAGCCGGAACATGTTCTGGCGCCTGTGGCCGGATTTCCCGGTGCACGAGGTGCCGATCCTGCCCATCACCAACGGCGTCCATCTGCCCACGTGGCTGCATCCGGACCTGGCGGGCCTGTACGACCAGTATCTGATCCCCGGATGGCGCGAGCAGTATCAGGATCCCGCCATCTGGGCGCAGGTGGCCGATATTCCGGACGAAGAACTTTGGGAGATCCGCCGCCGCCGCAAGCGCCGCCTGATCGCCTTCATCCGCGAACGGTTGTTGCAGCGCGCGCGGGAGCGGCACGCCTCCAGCACCGAGCTCCGGAGGCTGTCGGAGATCTTCGACCCGGAAGTGTTCACCATCGGCTTTGCGCGCCGCTTCGCCACCTACAAGCGCGCCACGCTGTTTTTCCGCGACATCGCGCGGGTGAAGAGGATCCTGACCAACCCGCAGATGCCCGTGCAGCTGGTCATCGCCGGCAAGGCGCACCCGAAGGACACGCCGGGCAAGACGCTGATCCGCGAAATCATCCAGATTGCGCGCGACCCCGACCTGGCGCGCCACATCGTCTTCATCGAAGACTACGACATCGAAGTGGGCCGCGAACTGGTGCAGGGCGTTGACCTCTGGCTCAACACGCCGCGACGCGGCGAAGAGGCCTGCGGCACCAGTGGCATGAAGGCCGCAATGAACGGGACGCTGAACCTGTCGATCCTCGACGGCTGGTTTGACGAGGCCTACGAGATCAGCGGCGGCTGGGCGATCGGCGACCGCGACCCCTATACGCCGGACCTCGACGACGTGCATGCGTCGTCGATTTATTCGCTGCTTGAGAACGAAATCCTGCCGATGTACTACCGCAACCGGGAGGAGGGCGTTCCGCTGGCTTGGATCAAGCGGGTCAAGATCTCGATCATGAATCTGAGTCCGCAGTTCAACTGCCAGCGCATGATCCGCGACTATATCGAGCGGATGTACGAGCCGGCGCATCTGGCCGGCCTGCGTGCGCGCGAGGATGGCTGCCGGTGGGCGCGCGAAAAGGCGCAATGGAACCGCAGGGTCGAGCAGGCATGGCCGGGGGTGACGATTGAAGATGTCTCGAGCGCCGTGGGCCGCTCCATTGTGACCGGCTCTCCGATCGAGCTGCGCGCTCTGGTCTTTCTGAACGGCCTGGGGCCGGGCGACGTGCGCGTCGAAGCGGTGGTGGGCCGCGTCAATCCTGACGGCGAGCTGTATGACACGACGGTGCTGAGCCTGCCCTTCCTGAAAGAACAGGATGGCAAGTTTTTGTTTGGACGCGACTTCGTGCCGCACCAGACGGGGCGCATCGGCTACACGCTCCGCGTCAGCCCCAACCGCAGCGAGGATCCGGTGACGCGCCCCTGCCTGCTGCCGGTGAAGTGGACGCCGAGGAATTAGCAGGAAAGGGCTGGATTCCGGCCCGGAAGCGTGATATGTATGAGGAGTGCCGGGCGCTATGCCGGCGCCGGTTCCGGATGGGACGGCGGGCGGCGGGGACGGCACAAAGGCTGGTGCGCAGATCCCTCCCAGATGGCTGACCTCCGGGCGGCGGCCCGCCCCGGGAGCTGGATCCCGACGACCTGCCCGTGGAAGCGATCCGCACTGATCCTGACGAACAACGATCACAAGGAGTCCATCCCCACATGGAAGGCGACCGCAAATACAGACAGCGGGGCTACATGGATTATGAGACGCCCGCCGGCGGAGAGCGCGAAAGCGAACGGCCGAAGCCACGGGGACCGCGTCCGCCCATCGACGTCACCGGCCCGCGGCTGCCGCGCATGGTGGAGGCGGTGACGGCGGCCCGCTGCTACAACTGCTCGACGCCGTTCCCGCCCGACATGGACTTTTCGGGCAACTGCCCGAAGTGCGGCGCCGAGCTGCACTGCTGCAAGCAGTGCGCCTTCTTCGAGCCTTCCACGCGCTTCCAGTGCACCAAGCCGATTCCGGCGCGCATTCCATACAAGGATCGCGCCAATGACTGCCAGTTCTTCCGGCCGCGGGTGACGGTGGCGCGCGACAGCGCCCCGCCGGCCTCGGTGGTGCGGATGAGCGACCGGCCGGACGTGGCCGCGCCAAAGAGCGCCGCCGACGCGCGGCTCGCCTTCGACCGCCTGTTCAAGAAGTAGCCTCCGCGAGCGCCATGGCGATTGCGCTGCTCACCAGCATCCGCCGGTTTGAGGTGCGGCCCTACGAGCCTGAACCGCCGGGGCCGGGCGAAGTGCAGGTGCGCGTGGCCGCCGTCGGCGTCTGCGGCAGCGACCTGCACAATTTCGCCGAAGGCAGCGTCGGCGGCATGCCCTGCATCTATCCGATGGTGCTGGGCCACGAGCCGACGGGCGTGGTCAGCGCCGTCGGCCCGGGCGTCACCCAGTGGGCGCCCGGCGACCGGGTGGCGCTGGAGGCGCCGCTGTACTGCTATCACTGCGAGTACTGCCTGAGCGGACGCCATAACCTGTGTCACCACGTCCGCTTCCTGTCGAATCCTGGCGAGCCGGGCTTCTTCCGTGACCATGTAAACCTGCCCGCGGTGAACCTGCTGCCCCTGCCCGAAAATCTGGGCCTGGCCGAGGGCACCCTGTTTGAACCCATCGGGATCGCGCTGCATTCGTTCCGCTTCGGGCAGCCGAAGCTCGGCGAGACGGCGGCGGTCATCGGCGCGGGCCCCATCGGGCTGACCACCATCGCGTGCCTGAAACTGGCCGGCGTGGGCCGCATCTGGGCGGTCGAGCCGGTGGCCCACCGGCGCGAGATGGCGCAACGATGCGGCGCCGACGCCGTGATCGACCCGGCCCAGGCGGATCCGGTGAAGGAAGTGGTGCGCGACACCGGCGGGCGGGGCGTCGACATGGTGTTCGACTGCGCCGGCCGGGGCGACACCCATAATCAGGCCATTCACATGGGCGCTCCGGCGGCCCGCATCGTCATCACCGCGCTGCCCAGCGAGGAGCGGCTCCCGATTGACTTCTTCACGCTGCGGCGCAAGGAGCAGTGGTTCTTCCCGGTGCGGCGCTCGAACCACCGCAGCGAGCTCGCGCTGAAGCTTCTGGCCGCGCACACCGCGCTGTTCGCGCCCATGGTGACGCACCGGTGGCCGCTCGAGCGCGTGCAGCAGGCTTTTGAGACGCTGGAAGCCTACGCGGACGGCGTTGGCAAGATCGTCCTTTTGCCCTGATTCATGTCAGCGCAGCGCCGGCGCCGCATGGCCGTCGCCGCGCGGATCGGCCGCGGCGAATTTCACGCCGGATTTTCTGTCGATGCCCGCCACCGCGCCGCGGCCCATGTTCATCGAATAATCGAGCCGCATTTCCACCTGATGGCCCATGGCGCGCAGCGCTTCCACGGCCGCGCCGGGGATGCGCGCCTCGAGCTGCACGTCGCAGCCCTGCGGACCCGCCTTGGTGAAGCGCGGCGCCTCGAGCGCGGCCTGCGGGTTCATGCCGTAGTCGGCAAGATTCGACACAAACTGCGCGTGCGCCAGCGGCTGGTTGGCTCCGCCCATGATGCCAAAGGCCATCACCACGTCTTCTTTTTCCAGAAATCCGGGAATAATCGTGTGAAAACTTCGTTTTCGCGGCTGTAATTCGTTCGGATGTCCGGGTGTCAGAACAAAATCACTGCCGCGGTTTTGCAGCAGAAATCCGGTTCCTTCGGGCGAAATTCCGCTGCCCCAGGCGGCACGGATGCTCTGGATCCAGCTCACGACGTTGCCCGCGCCGTCGGCCACGGCCAGGTAGGTGGTGTCGGAGGCGCGCGGCTGGCCCGGCTGCGCGTCGCAGCGGGCGCGCTTCCAGTCGATCAGCGTGGCGCGCTGCTTCGCGTAGTCCTTCTCGAGCAGGCCCTGGAGCGGGACGCGCGCCTGGCGCGGGTCGGCATTGTAGGCCATCAGGTCGGCATAGGCGAGCTTCATCGACTCGATCTTCCAGTGCAGCGCTTCGGCCGAAAACGGACCGGAGGCCGGGGCCGGAAACTGCTCCATGATGTTGAGCATCAGCAGTACGGCCAGGCCCTGTCCGTTGGGCGGCAGCTCATGCACGCGCCAGCCACGGTAGAGGGTCGAGACGGGTTGCACCCATTCGGGTTCGTATTCGGCGAGGTCTTCCGCCGCCATGCGGCCTCCATACTTCCGGCTGGCTGCAAGGATCGCCTCGGCCACCGGCCCGCGGTAGAAGGCGCCGCGGCCGCCCGCGGCGATCTGCCGGAGGGTCCGCGCGAGCGCCGGGTTGCGGAACACCTGGCCCGCGCGGGGCGGCGGCAGGAAGACGCGCGCCGCTTCTTCGGACTCGCGCACCCGCGGCGAGTCCCACAGCGAGGCGATGACCTCATGAACGGGGTGGCCGTCTTCGGCGAGCCGGATCGCGTCCTCAAACAGCTCCTTCCACGGGAGCCTGCCGAAGCGGCGATGCGCCGCCTCCCAGCCGGCCACCGCCCCGGGCACGGTCACCGAATGGATCCCCGAGGTGGGCATCGTCTGGTGGCCCTGCGCCCGCAGCCACTGCGCCGAGAGCGCGCGCGGCGCCCAGCCGGAGGCATTGAGCCCTTCGAGCTTCCCGCTTCGCGCGTCGCGGTGGATGAGGAACAGGTCGCCGCCTGGACCGCACATCATCGGCTCCACCACGCTCAGCACCGCGTTGGCGGCGATGGCCGCGTCGACGGCCGAGCCGCCCTTTTCGAGAATCCGCACGCCGGCCTGCGTGGCCAGCGCGTGGCTGGTGGCCACCACGCCGTGCGGGCTGTAAACCATCGAACGCGACTGGTTCCGGTCCTGACCGGGCGCGAGCGGCGCAGCAAACATGAGCAGTGCAATCCACCTCACGCGCTCCATTGGATCACGTTTTTCCTGCCGGCGGCAGCCAGCGGGGCGGGCGCGAAACGATGCAGCGGGGCGCGGTAGGCTGGAATCAGAACCTCTGGAGGGCGATGTTCTCTACCGTCTTCGAAACCTGCTGGCGGCGCGTGTGCGAACAGCCGGAGCCGCCCCTGAACGACCCTGAATTCGGCTCCGGCGGCGCGCTGGACGCTGAGCTGCTCGCGCGGGCACGACTGCGCAAGGCGGAGAGGTTTGGCGGAGCGGTCTTTCCGGTGTCGCCGCTGTATGTCACGTCGATCTGCAAGGAGCGCTGCACGTATTGCAATTACCGGGCGGGTTCGACGGATCCAGCCCTGAAGCGCGTCCGTCTGTCGGACGCGGAGCTGGAACGCGAGGTGCGTTTCCTCGTCGAAGAGCGAGGACTGCGAGCGGTGGAACTCGTCTACGCATCCGACCCCTTGATCACGGTCGATGACATCTGCCGGCACGTCGAGATCACCGCGCGGGTGATGGTCCGCGCGGGCCACGTGAATGTGGGGCTGAGCGCCGAGCCGGTCTCGGCGCAGGACTACCGCCGTCTGCGGGATGCCGGGCTCACCTTCAGCGTCGTCTGGATGGAGACCTACGACCCCGTCCGCTACCGCGAGCTGCACCCCGGGCGTCAGACCAAGGCAGATTTTTTCTGGCGGCTGGAATCTTACGAGCGGATGATCGAGGCGGGCCTCGAGGGCATCGGCTACGGGGTGCTGAGCGGCCTGGCCGGCTGGCGGCGGGACTGGTCGATGCTTGCCGCGCATCAGCGCTGGCTTCGGCGGACGTACGGCCGCGGGCCGAACATCCTCGGCATTCCGCGGCTCCGCCCGGCCCCGGGAGCGACCTTTCAGGAACGGGAGCATCTGCCGTCGGATGCGGCCTTTCGCTCCCTGGTCGCCTGGCACAATGCACTGTTTCCCGACGTCCTGCCGTTCGTGTCGACGCGGGAGGATTTCGAAACCTGCCTTCAGTTGGCTGCCGGCGGAGGGTGCCTGTTCACGTTCAACTGCTCCACCGTTCCCGGCGGCTACACGCTGCCTAACCGTGGCGCGCAGTTCGTTACCGGCAACTACGATGCGCCGGTCTTCGCGCCCCGGCTGCGGGCGGTGGGGCTTGTGCCGGAGTGGGCGTGGCGGCCCTCAACCTGCTATACTGTTGGTGTTTGACTGCGCCCGCCGCAAGGCGTGGTGTGTTTGACACTCCGCGCCGGCGATCCGTAGAATAAAGTGTTTGTACCTCGTTGAACGGAGATCGTTTGTCCATGAAGACTGAATTTCCGTCCAAGAGCGAAATCCAGCGCTCCTGGTTCGTCATCGACGCCAGCGGCATCGCTCTGGGACGGGTCGCCACCCAGGCCGCAAAGCTTTTGATGGGCAAGCACAAGCCCACCTACACGCCGTTTCTGGATTGCGGCGACCACGTCATTGTTGTCAACGCCGAAAAAGCGGTCCTCACCGGGAAAAAGGAAGAGCAGAAAATCTACCGCCGTCACTCGGGATATCCGGGCGGGCTGAAGGAGATTTCCGCCGGCGACCTGCGCCAGAAGCGCCCGGTGCGCCTGGTGGAGGAGGCCATCCGGGGGATGCTGCCGAAGACAAAGCTCGGCAAGCAGATGTACCGCAAGCTGAAGGTGTATGCGGGCGACCGTCACCCGCACGCGGCCCAGAAGCCCCAGGCGATGGCCGTGGCCCGCTGATGGAGTGAGACATTAGCCTATGGCACTGCTGCAATATCTCGGTACCGGGCGGCGCAAGCGCGCCGTGGCCCGCGTGTTTCTCCGCCCCGGCACGGGGAAATTCACGGTAAATGGCCGGCCGGCGGACGAATATTTCACGACCTTTACGAGCCGCACCGTCATCCGCCAGCCGTTGCTGGCGACGGAAACGGCCGACAAATTCGACGTGCTGGTCACCTGCCGCGGCGGGGGCATCGCCGGCCAGGCCGACGCGGTCCGGCTGGGCATCGCCCGCGCCCTGTGTGAATTCAACTCGGAGCTGCGCGCGAAGCTGAAGCAGGAAGGCTACCTCACGCGCGATCCGCGCGAGCACGAGCGCAAGAAGTACGGCCAGCGCGGCGCGCGCCGCCGGTTCCAGTTCTCGAAGCGCTAAACGCCCCGGCGCGGCCCGGCCGCGCCGGATACGCTGTTTTCGGGCGCGCTCTCCGTCCTGCGGCAAATTTCGCTTTGGGCGCCGCAGGCTCCGGCGGGCGAGTCCTGGGTCAACCCGCCGGCCGTGGCCGGCATTTTTCGCGAAACAAGGAGCTGCCTTGCCATCCATTTCGATGAAAGAATTGCTCGAAGCGGGCGTTCACTTCGGGCACCAGACCAAGCGCTGGAATCCGAAGATGAAAGAGTATATCTTCGGCGAACGCAACGGGATTTACATCATTGATCTCCAGAAGACGCTCAAGCTGTTCAAGGACGCCATGCGGTACGTGGCCGAACAGGCGGCCATGGGCAAGACCATGCTGTTTGTCGGCACCAAGCGGCAGGCGCAGGAGGCCATCCAGGAAGAGGCCACCCGCTGCGGCATGTTCTATGTGAACCACCGCTGGCTGGGCGGCCTGCTGACGAATTTCGCCACCGTCAAACAGTCGATCAAGCGCCTGAAGGAAATGGAGGCGATGATCGAAGAGGGCGCGGGCGAGCGCAGGACGAAAAAGGAAATCATCCGGCTCGAGCGCGAGCGCAGGAAATTGCAGGCCAACCTCGCCGGCATCCGCGAGATGGAGCAGCTTCCGGACATGCTCTTCGTGATCGACTCCAACAAGGAGGAGATCGCCGTGCGCGAGGCGCGCCGGCTTGGCATCCCGGTGGTCGCCATCGTCGACACCAACTGCGATCCGGAAATGGTCGACTATCCGATCCCCGGCAACGATGACGCGCTGCGCGCCATCCGGCTGTTCTGCTCCAAGATCGCCGACGCCGTCATTGAGGGCCGTTCGCTGGCCTCCGAGCAGGACTTCGCCGCCGTGGACGTCAAGGAGATCGTGCCCGACGATGGCGCGGTGGAAGACATGTCGCAGTATGCGCAGTACGTTGATCCGCGCCTGCACGAGGAAGTGCTCACCGAGGGCATCGCCGATCTTGACCTGCCGAGCGTCTCCTTGCCCAAGCACAAGGGCGGCACGCTGGACGAGCCGGCTGCGGAAGCCGAAACGCCCGCCCACTGAGGCGCCGGCGCGGCTTCCCATGCGATTTTCCCGAGACCGGAGAGGATTTTTATGGCAGAAATCAGCGCTCAGCTTGTGAAACAGCTTCGAGATCTCACCGGCGCCGGCATGATGGAGTGCAAGAAAGCGCTCGTCGAGGCCAACGGCGACTTCAATGAAGCCCAGGTCATCCTGCGCAAACGCGGCCTTGCCACCGCCGCCAAGAAGGCCTCGCGTTCGGCCCGCGAAGGCATCATCGGCTTTCACCTTTCGCCGGCGGCCGACCTGGCCGTGCTCGTCGAGGTCAACTGCGAGACGGACTTCGTGGCCAAGACCGACGACTTCCAGAAGCTCGTGGAGGAGGTCAAACAGATTGTCCTCGAAAAGCGCCCCGCCACGGTGGAGGAGCTGAAGAAACTGCCCTCGAAGTCCGACCCCTCGCTCACGGTGGAAGGGCTGCTCACCTCGCTGATCGCCAAAATCGGCGAGAACATGGCCGTGCCGCGCTTCTGCATCGTCAAAGCCAGAGGCGTGCTCGGCGGCTACGTGCATCCCGGCGCGAAGATCGTTTCCGTGGTGGACGTCACCTTTACGAAGCCGGAGACGAAGACGAACCCTGCCTTCGCCGAGCTGGTGAATGACCTGGCCATGCAGGTGGCCGCCGCCGCGCCCCAGTTCCTCAGCCGCAACGACGTCAGCGCCGAGGCGCTGGCCAAGGAGAAAGAGATCCAGCGGGCCCGCGCGCTGGCCGAGGGCAAGCCGGAAAAGATCGTCGACAAGGTCGTCGAGGGGCGCCTCGGCAAGTTTTATTCCGAGGTCTGTCTGCTGGACCAGCCGTTCATCAAGGACGACGCGCTCTCGATCAGCCAGCTCCTCGCCAACAAGAGCAAGGAGCTGGGTGACCAGATCGGCATCGCCTCTTTCGTGCGGTATAAAGTAGGCGAGACGGCCTCGGCCGAAGAAGCTCCGGCCGAGTAGAGGCGCCCGAGGAGCGGATTCATGCCCCTGCGCTACCGGCGCATCCTGCTGAAGCTGAGCGGCGAGGTGCTCGCCGGCGGGGCGCCATTCGGTATCGACCCGGACCGCACGCGTTCGCTGGCCGAGGAGATCGCCGAAGTGCACCGCGCGGGCGTGGAAATCGGCATCGTCATCGGCGGCGGCAACTTCTTCCGAGGAGCGGCCGCCGCCGCGCGCCACATGGACCGCGTCCAGGCCGACACCATCGGCATGCTGGCCACCATCATCAACTGCCTGGCCATGCAGGACGCACTCGAAAAGCAGGGCGTGCCGACGCGCGTGATGACCGCCATCCAGATGAACCAGGTGGCCGAGCCCTACATCCGCCGCCGCGCGCTGCGCCATCTCGAAAAGGGCCGCATCGTGCTGTTCGGCGGCGGCACGTCCAATCCGTTTTTCTCCACGGATTCGGCCGGCAGCCTGCGCGCTCTGGAAATCGGCGCCGAGGTGCTGGCCAAGGCCACCAGCGTCGATGGCGTCTACGACAAGGATCCCCGCAGGTTTCCGGACGCCGTGCGGTTCGAGCGCATCTCCTATGACGAGGTGCTTGCGCGCAACCTGGGCGTGATGGACGCCTCCGCCGTCGCGATGTGCCGCGACAACGGGCTGCCCATCATCGTCTTCAACCTCAATGAACGGGGCAATATAATGCGAATGTCGATGGGAGAGCCCGTCGGCACGCTGATTGGAAACGCGCCATGAAACAAGGACAACCCAACACCGCTTCCAGCGGACCCACGCTGACGATCAAGGACGTCGAGTCCCAGGCCAGGGCGAAGATGGAGAAGGTCATCAGCGACCTTCAGCAGGAGATGGCCTCCATCCGCACCGGGCGTGCTTCCATCCACCTGTTTGACGGCGTCATGGTGGAGGCCTACGGCTCACAGATGCCCATCAATCACCTGGCCACGCTCCATGTGCCGGAGCCGAGCCTGGTGACGATCCAGCCGTACGACGTCAGCCAGATCGGCGCCATTGAAAAGGCGATCCGCGCTTCCGATCTCGGCCTGAACCCCTCTAACGACGGCAAGATCATCCGCGTGCCCATCCCGGCGCTCACTGAGGAGCGGCGCAAGGAGCTGGTCAGGCATCTGCACCATGTGGCCGAAGAGCATCGCGTGGCGGTGCGCAACATCCGCCGCGACGCCAATGAGGCCGTCAAGAAGCTCTACAAGGACAAGCTGATCAGCGAAGACGACGAGCGGCGCGCGCTCGAGGAGATCCAGAAGATGACGGACTCCTACATCGCCAAAATCGATCAGCTGGCCAAGGTCAAGGAGAATGACATTCTGGAAGTGAAGTAGTTCCGTTGTCCGTTCCGCACGAAGGACGCCCGGCGAGGGCGTCCTTCACCATTTTCAGCGCGCGCTGGCCGGGCCGCGCAGTGCGTGGCCGCCACGGCTCCCGGTCATCTTCCCTTCCCTGAGCGTCTCTACGCCATTTACCCACACCGCGGCGACGCCCTCGGCGTATTGATGGGGCTCGGCGAAGGTGGCGCGGTCGGCGATCCGTTCCGGGTCGAACAGCACCAGGTCGGCCTGCATGCCGGGACGGATGAGACCTCGATCCCACAGGCCCAGGCGCTGCGCCGGCAGCCCGGTCATTTTCCAGACGGCCTCCTCCAGCGGCATCAACTTCCGTTCGCGCACGTAATGGCCCAGCACTCTCGCAAACGTGCCATAGTTGCGCGGGTGCGGCGCGCCCTCGCCCGGCGCCACAACGCCGCCATCGGAGGCGATCATCGTCCAGCGATACGCGAGAATCCGCTCCACGTCGTCCTCGCTGATGGCATGATAGACGGCCGAGCAGCCGCCCCTGCGCTGGAGCTCAATGGCGATGTCGGCCGCGTTTTCCGCCGTCGGAGCGAGCCCGCGTTGCCGCGCCAGGTCGGCCAGCGATTTGCCCGCCAGCGCCGGGTCAAACCGGCAGGACGCCAGCACGACGTTGGCCGGGTCCCCGCCGCCCCGGTCTTCGAGGATGCGGCGCACGATCTCCGCCCGGATGCGGGCCCGCGTCTCCGGCGCCGAAAGCCGCTCGGCGAGCGCCTGCGCGCCGCCCGAGAGAGCCCACTGCGGAAACAGCGCCCCCGTGCCGGTGGACGAAGCCGTGTAGGGATAAGCATCCAGCGTCACATCCACGCCGCGGGCGCGCGCCTCGCGGATCAACCGGAGCGTCTCCGCACTGCGGCCCCAGTTGGCCTTGCCGATGATCTTGTGGTGTGTCACCTGCGTGGGCAGGCCGCCCTCTTCGCCAATACGAATTGTTTCGGCCACGCTTGCCACGACCCCTGCGGTCTCGTCCCGCATGTGCGAGATGTGCATTCCTCCCAGCGAAGCGGCCACACGCGCCAGCTCGATCACTTCCTCCGTCGTCGCATAGTTCCCGGGCACGTAAAAGAGGCCCGTGGAAAGCCCGAAGGCGCCATCGCGCATCGCCTGCCCGAGCAGCGCCTTCATCCGGTCGAGCTCTTCGGAAGCGGGCGCGCGCATTTCCGTCTTCATGACGCGCGTGCGGATCGTGCCGTGCCCGGCGAAGAAGCCGATGTTGACGGCGGGCCGCAGCCGGTCCATCTCGTCGAGCACCTCGCGCAGCGGCAGCGGCGAGCTGCCGTCCTGGCCCTCCATCACCGTGGTGACGCCCTGGCGGATCAGGTTTTCCGCATCCGGGTGCTGGCGCAGGCCGGACAGCGCGTGACTGTGGATGTCGATAAAGCCCGGCGCCAGGACGAGGCCGCGGGCGTCGATCACCGTGCGGGCCCCGGCATGGTCCAGCCGCCCGACGGCGGCGATCGCGGCGCCGCGCACGGCCACGCTCGCGCGGAACCACGGGGCGCCCGTGCCGTCGATGACGCGGGCGTTGCGGATGAGCAGGTCATACGGCTGTGCCGCAAGCGGCAGCACGAATGCCGCCAGGCAGAATATCCAGCGCATGCTGCGCATTGTAGCGCGCCCGCTCTTCAATGCACCGCAGGCCCGTGTAGGAAAATGGGAGTCATGAGCCGGATTCTCGCTTTGGTCCCACCGTGCACATTCCGCCGGCAGGCCTGCGCCGTGGCCCGCCGGAAACAGAACGGAGGCAAGACGTTTCAAACGTTTCTCTTCTTTGCTGTCCTTGCGCTGCTGTTCCTTGCAGGCGCGCGGCCGTTGCTGGCCCAGTCGCCTCTGGGCAGTGTCACCGGACTGGCGCTCGATCCGAGCGGCGCCCCGGTGCCCGAAGCGCGCATCGCCCTGGAAAACGAGGCCACGGGAGTCCGGCAGGAGACGCGCACGAACGCCGCCGGGCTGTATGCCTTCCCGAATCTCACGCCCGGCGCCTACCGGTTGACCGCCGAAGCGCAGGGCTTCCGCCGCTTCGAAGCCGGCGGGCTGGAAGTGGCCGCCTACAGGACCCTGCGGCAGGACGTCCGCTTTGAGCTGGCCACGGCCACGACCGAAGTGACCGTCAGCGAAGCGGCCTCGCCGGTCGTTCAGAGTGAAACACCCAGCGTGGGCGTGCGGCTTTCCTCAAGGCTGGTGCTGGAACTGCCCACGAATCTGCGAAGCGTCTACAACAATGCGGGCGATTCGGGACTGATCGCCAACCTGATGCCGCTCACCGTTCCCGGCGTCGTCCAGATGGGCAGCGGCGCCTACTGGATGAGCCCGGGAGCGGGTCCGAACGGGCTGCGGCTGAAGGTGGACGGCATCGACACGACCTTCGGCAACTTCGGCAGCCCGGACCCGGTGTCGCAGCCCTCGATGGAATCGGTGGAAGAATTTACCGCGAATATTGCCGGAAACAGGGCGGAATTCAGCGGCCTCGGCACGGTGACGACGGTCACAAGAACCGGGACGAACCAGTTGCACGGGTCCCTTTTCTGGTACGCCCGCAACGCCGCGCTCGACGCGCGCAATCCGTTCCTTCCCCAGCGCGGCTTCCAGAACATCCACAACTACGGGGCCACTGCCGCCGGGCCGCTGCGCCGGGACCGCACCTTTTTCACCGTCACTGCCGATCTGATCGACGGCGTGCGCGGCTACACCTTCACATCCAACGTGCCCACGCTGGCCATGCGCCGGGGCGAGTTCTCCGCGCCGGTGCGGGATCCGCTCGCCGGAAACGCTCCCTTCCCGGACAACCGGATCCCCCAGCCGCGCATTGCGCCCGAGGCGGCCCGCGCGCAGGGCCTGCTGTACCCGCTGCCCAACTTCGGCCCGGAGACGCTCACCGTGGGCAACTACCGCGCCGCCTTCAACGGCAGCGAATGGCACCGGCTGCTGGAAGGGCGCATCGATCATCACTTTTCCCCTGCCCAATCGGGATTCCTCCGGTATCAGTACAAGCACGACGACTACGACATTCCGGGCGCGCGCGGACAGCTCCCCCCGGTGACCGAGGGCACTTCCAACAACGTGCGCCGGATGAACATGGCCGTGCTCGGCCACGCCTGGACGCTCGGCCCGGCGATGTTCAACGAATTCCGCGCGGGGCTCGTGCATCTGGATTCGTCCTCCAGTGCTGACGTCAAGGGACAGGACCTGCTGGACCGCATCGGCATCCGCGGCCTGCCGCCGCGGCCCGGCGCGCCGGGCGTGCCCCGGTTCGCGGTGGCGGGCCTGAGCACGTTCACCCAGAGTCTGCTGAATCCGGTCATCGACGGCCATTTCCAGGTCTCGGACAACCTGACGCGCGTTGCCGGCCGCCACACCTTCAAGGCCGGAGTCGAATATATCCGCTGGTTCGTCAACCGCCATGTCACCTCCAACCCGGCGCTGTTTGGCGACTTCAGTTTCACGAACCGCTTCAGCGGACAGCCTTACGGTGATTTTCTGCTTGGGCTGCCGACAACCGTGGGGCGCATCGACCCCTGGGCGGCGCAGTATTTCCGCTGGAATGACGTCTCCTTTTTCGTTCAGGACGACTGGAAAATTACGCCCCATTTTAGCCTGAATTACGGCCTCCGGTATGAATACAACGGGCCGCCGCAAGCCCGCGACGACAACTTCTACAACTTCAACCGCGCCAATGGCGCGGTGACGCTGGCTTCGGCGGCGGCGCGCCGCCTGGTGAGCCCCTTCTACCCCGCCTCCCTGCCGGTGGAGGCGGCCCCGGACGCGGGCCTCGGCCGTACGCTCCGGCGCGCCGACCGCAACAACTGGGCTCCGCGCCTCGGCTTTTCCTGGCGGCTCGATGAAGCGGGCCGCACCGTTGTACGCGGCGGCGCGGGCGTCTACTACGGCCACTTCAGCGTGGCGGCGCTTTCCAACCAGGTGGCCGGCCCCTTCGCCGTCTCCACCACCGCCAACAACGCCATCACCGGCGGCCAGCCCCTGTTCACGCTGGCCAATCCGTTTGCCGTGCCAGGCTCGACAGGCACGTTGAACGTGAACGGGCTCGACCCGAACCTGCGCAACATGGAGTCCTTCCAGTACACGCTCACCGTGGAGCGCGAAATCAGCCGCGACCTTGGCGTGCGTCTGAGTTATATCGGAACCAAAGGAACGCAATTGCCCTACCTGCGCAACATCAATCAACCTCTGCCTTCCACGCAGCCTTTTGCCCAGGCGCGCCGGCCATATCCGATCTATAACAACGTGATTTTTGCCGAAAATGGCGCCAACAACAGCTACCAGGGATTGCAGGCGGGCGTGCTGAAGCGCTATTCGCGCGGCCTCCAGTTTCAGTCCACATGGATCTGGGCAAAGCAGTTGAGCGAGGTGGACGATACGAACAATGCCGAACTGAACACGCAGATCGAAAACGCATATGACCGCCGCCGCGACCGCGCCAACGTCTATTCCGTGCCCCGCCACCAGTGGATGAACCAGGCCCTTTGGGATGTCCCCTTCGGCCGCGGTCCGATGCTCGGAGGCTGGCAGCTCAGCTTTCTGCTGAATCTCAGCACCGGCCACTGGCTGAATCCGGTGTTCACGGGAAGCGATCCCTCCAACACGAACACCTTCGGCGGCCGGCCGGACGTGGTTGCGCCGCTTGCCTATCCGAAGACGCTGGCCGCCTGGTTCGACCGCGCCGCCTTTGCGCCGCCGCCGGCCAATGCAGGCCGCTTCGGCAACGCCGGACGCAACATCGTCGAAGGGCCGGGCTATGTCGTCTTCAACGCAGGCACGATGAAACGTTTTTCGCTGCCTCGCGAATCCCAGCTCGAACTCGGCGCCTCGTTTACGAACGTCCTCAACCACTTCAACTACGGCCAGCCGAACATGACCGTGAATGTGACGGCCGGCGGCACGATCACCAGCACGCACGTCTTTCTGCCGGCAGGCACGCCGCGGCAGGGAATGCTGAACCTGCGCTGGAAATTCTGATCCCGGCCGCGGCGATCCGCTGCTGCGGCGAGCTCCGCACGGCGCTGACGGAGCGGGGGCGCCCGCGCCGCATATTCCATGCGGGGCACAGGGCGCCTGGAGCCCTGCTACAGTGGGGGAAATGGCTGGGTTTGACATGCTGGCGGATCCGCTCCGGTTCCAGGCGCGCGTGCCATCCTGCATCATGGTCATTTTCGGCGCCAACGGGGATCTGGCCCGGCGCAAGCTCCTGCCCGCGCTTTACCGGCTCGCCTGCGAGCGGCGCCTGCCGCCCGCCTTTGCCGTGCTGGGCAACTCGCGCACGCAGATGAGCGATGATTCGTTCCGCGAAAAGATGCGCGAAGCCGTCCGGGAACACCTCGAAAATGGCCCGTTTGATGACACCGTCTGGGACGCCTTTGCCCGCAGGATTTTCTATGTGCCGGGAGACCTGAACGATCCGGAAATGTACGCCATTCTCGGCCGCCGCCTCAGGGAAATCGGCGAAAAGCAGCAGACCGAAGACAACGTTCTCTTCTACCTCTCCACGCATCCGGGCCTGTACGGGACGGTCGTGGAGCGGCTCGCAGCCGCCGGCCTGAACCGGGGCAGCGGCTGGCGGCGGGTGGTGATCGAGAAACCCTTCGGGCGCGATCTGTTGAGCGCCCGGGAGCTCGACCGGCGGATTCACGCGGTATTCCCGGAAAATGAGGTCTACCGCATTGATCACTATCTGGGAAAGGAGACCGTTCAAAACCTGCTGGCTTTCCGCTTTGGAAATGGGATTTTCGAACCGCTCTGGAACCGCCGCTACGTCAGCCAGGTGCAGATTACTGCCGCCGAGTCGATCGGCGTGGAAGGCCGGGGCGCTTTCTACCAGGAAACCGGCGCGCTGCGCGACATGATCCAGAGCCACCTGCTCCAGGTGATGGCCACGGTGGCAATGGAGCCCCCGCCCGTCTTCGAGCCGGATGCGGTGCGCGATGAACGGGCCAAACTGTTGCGCTCGGTTCGCATCATGACTCTCGAAGAGGCCGCGGGGAACGCCGTGGCCGGACAATACGGCCCGGCGCGGGTGGGAGGCGTCGAAATGCCCGGATTCCGACAGGAGGCGGGCGTCGATCCGGATTCGCAGACAGACACCTACGCGGCGCTCACCCTCTACGTGGACAACTGGCGCTGGGCGGGCGTCCCGTTCTACATCCGCACGGGCAAGCGGCTGCCGAAACGCGTCACCGATATCGCCATCTTTTTTCACGCGCCTCCTCTGGCTCTGTTTTCCAACGGCCAGGGCGGAGGCGCCACCCCGAACCTTCTGGTGGTCCGCATCCAGCCCGACGAGGGCATCTCGCTGCGGTTTCTTTCCAAACAGCCCGGCCGCGGCATGCGATTGCGGCCCGTTTCAATGGACTTCCACTATGGGGCCAGCTTCGGCAGCCGCGCGCCCACCGCTTACGAAACTCTCCTGGTGGACGCCCTGTGCGGGGATGCGACGCTTTACACGCGGCAGGACATGGTGGAAGCCAGTTGGCGGATCGTGCAACCCGTGCTCGACGCCTGGTCGCAGCGCCGGTTCGACTTTCCGAATTACGAAGCCGGCACCTGGGGGCCTAAGGAAGCCGACGCGATGCTTGCGCGAAATGGCCACGCGTGGAGGACGCCCTGATGCCGGCCGTGCAGGCGGAGACGATCCTGCGGGAAATGGCGGCCCAGTGGGCCGCGGTGGCCGCGGCGGGCGCTTCCGACAGTCCGGAGACCGCCGGCGTAGTGCGGGCCTGTTCCATGACACTCATCGTGGCGGCCGAGAGCGAAGCGGACGCGGCCCGCGCCGGCGAGACCGTCGCGGCGCTCATGCAGTCTCATCCCAGCCGCGCCATCGTGTTGAAGCCCGCGCCGCGCCAGGCCGCTCTGGATGCGCGGGTCATTCTCCAATGCTGGCTCACGTCTGGCGCGCGGCGGCAGATCTGCTGCGAGCGGATCGAGATCACGATCCCGGAAGGGAACCAGGATGAGGTCCTGCGGGTGATCCCCGGCCTGCTCGCGCCCGATCTGCCGGCGGTGCTGTGGTGCCGCGGAGACGTCTGGACGCGCCAACAGCCTTTCGCGCGCCTGCACGAATTGCTTGACCGAATCATTGTTGACTCATCGTGCACCGCAGACCCGGCGGAAGCGCTGTGCGCGCTTGCCGCGCTGCGGCAGGGCAGGACGCGCGTGTCGGACCTCGCCTGGACGAGGCTCACGCTGTGGCGCGAAACCATCGCCAACACGGTGGCGGCCAGTGGAGTGGAAGATCCGGACGCGGTGCAGGAGGTGGAAGTCCGGCACGCCGGAGCGCGCCCCTCGACTGCGGCCCTTTACCTCGCGGCCTGGCTGCTGCGCGTCTTCCGGAACGCGGCGCCTGTTTTTCGCAGCGTGCCCGGCGACGGCCAGGTGGCAGGAGTGGCGATCCAGGCGGGACGCATCCGTCTTGAACTCGATCGGCTGGCTGGCCAAACCGTGCGCGTGTCTGGCTGTGCGGGCGTGCAGGCGCTGCACCTGCCCCACGCCAGCGAAGAGCGCTCGATGCGCGAGGAGCTCGCCATTGCGGGCCCTGACGGGGTTTTTGAAGAGACGCTGGCTCCCGCAACAGAGCTGGCAGCGAAATGGCATGCATGAGCGTGCATCGCAAAACCTTCCCGGAGCCCGTCGCCGCGGCCCGCGCCTGCGCGCAGGAGATTCTCGCCCTGCTCGACGCCGCGCTGGTCCGGCACGGCATGGCCACGCTGGCCATTTCCGGCGGCCGCAGCCCGGCGCCGATGTTTGCGGAACTCGCCCGTCTGCGCTTTGACTGGAAACGTGTGCACCTTTTCTGGGTGGACGAGCGCGCGGTGCCGCCCGCTGATCCGCAAAGCAACTACCGGCTGGCCCACGAGCTGCTCCTTGCGCCCGCGCAGGTGCCGCCCCAGAACGTGCACCGGGTAGAAGGCGAGCTGCCGCCCGGCGAGGCTGCACGGCGATACGAAGCGGAAATCCGCAGCTTCTTCCGCCTCGCGCCGGGGGCTCTTCCCCAGTTCGACGTGATTCACCGCGGGCTGGGCGCGGACGCGCACACCGCGAGTCTGTTCCCCGGCGAGCCGCTCATCGAAGACCGGGAAGGCATCGCCGCGGCCGTCTGGGTGGAGAAACTCTCCGCGTGGCGCATCACGCTGCTGCCCGGCGTGCTGTTGAACGCGCGCCACACGGTGGTGCTGGCCACGGGCGCGGACAAGGCGGAAGCGCTGCGCAATGTCTTCCTCGCGCCACATGAGCCGAAACAATTTCCCGGACAATTGGGTTTGCGCGAAGGCCTCGCGATGACGTGGTTTCTGGACGGAGCGGCCGCGCAATGGCTCGAGTAAAACGGCAGTGTCCGCGCATGGCGCGCGGCAGGAGGAATGCGGGCCGCTCGCCTGCATCACCGCCTCCAGGGCGGCTGGCGTTATCATGACTCAGAAAGCCGGAGACAACCATGCCAGCCACACGCCGTGTATTTCTGATGACGACCGCCGCCGGCGCGCTTGCGCAGCCCGGTGCAAATGACCGCATCCGTCTCGGCCTCATCGGCTGCGGAGGCCGCGGGCGCGACCACGTGAAAATGGTCGCTTCTTCGGGTGAAAACGCCGCCATCACCGCTGTCTGCGACGTCTGGCGCATGAACCGCGAGGCCGTTGCGGCGGAAGTCGAGAAGACCTTCGGCGCGCCACCCTTCCAGACGACGCGGTATCAGGAGATCCTGGCCCGCCGCGACATCGACGCGGTTCTCATCGCCACGCCCGATTTTACGCATCCGAAAATCCTTGCCGACGCTGTCGAGGCCGGCAAGGACGCTTACGTCGAAAAGCCGTTCGCGACCACCTTCGAGGAAGCGCGCATGGCTTACGACGCCGTCAAGCGCACCGGCCGCGTCGTGCAGGTGGGAACGCAGCGGCGCAGCGAAGCGAAGTTCATCGCCGCGGCCGCGGCCATCCAGAAGGGCGTCATCGGCAAGGTGACGCGCGTCTCGATGGAGTATCACTTCTACGAGCCCCGCTGGCGACGCGATTATCACATGGTGAAGGCCGAAGACGTCGACTGGGAGGCGTTCCGCTTCGGCGGCCGCATCCAGGGCGGCTTCGACCCGCGCAAGCTCCGTGAGTGGCAGCTTTTCCGGGACACCACCAACGGCATCCCCGGCCTGTGGATGACGCACCTGATCGACCTGGCCGCATGGTATCTGAACGATCCCTACCCCAAGGGGGCCATGGCCATGGGCGGCGTCTACCTCTGGAAGGACGGGCGCCAGACGAGCGACGTCTTTCAGGCGATGCTCGAATACACGGACTGCCTGGTGACGTTCGCCATGAGCCTCACCAACTCCGCCGGCGGCCGCAATCTCTGGTTCGGTACCCGGGGCGTGCTCGATGCCGAGGCCAATCGCGTCAGCGGCGAGGGCAGCAACGATCCGGACCGGATTCTCCAGCCCTACACCCTGCCGCTGCCACCGGACGTCGAATCCCACATGGCGAATTTCCTCCGCTGCGTGCGGTCGCGTGCGACGCCCCGCGCCAGCGTCGAGGCCGGCTACGCGCACGCCGTCGCCACCTGCATGGCCGCCGTGTCGCTCCAGACCGGACGCCGCATCGGCTATGACCCGGTGAAGCGGGAACTTGTATGACGCGGCGGGAATTTGTCGGAGCCTCCTCGCTCATGCTGCTCCGGGACGCTCCATCCATCCGCAGCGTGGAAGCGCTGCCCGTGCGCTATCCGGTCACCGGCTATTTCCGCTTCTTCACGAAGCCGGAGCGGCCGGCCGTCTTCGTCAAGATCACCTGCGAAGACGGCACGGCGGGGTGGGGCCAGTGTGTGCCCATCCCCACCTGGAGCTACGAAACACTCGAATCCGTCACAGGCACGATCCGGCTCTATCTGGCGCCGGTGCTCGCCGGCATGAATCCAACCGATATCGCCGAGGCGCACCGTCGGATGAACCGCGCCATCGCCCCGTCGTACTCCACCGGCATGCCCATCGCGAAGTCCGGCATCGACATGGCGCTGCACGATCTCACCGCGAAGCTCGCCGGAAAGAACGTGGCCGCCCTCTGGAACCGCCGGCCCGCCGACAAAATCACGTTGAGCTGGACAGTGAACGCCCGCACGCTGGATGAGGCCGACGAGCTTCTTGAAGCGGGGCGAAAACAGGGCTATCGCCACTTCAACATCAAGGTGGCGCCGGACGCGAAGTTCGATGTTGAGCTCGCCCGCCGCGTGCGGAGATTTGCGCCGGACGGTTTTCTCTGGGCCGACGCCAACGGCGGCTACGATCTGGACACAGCTCTGGCCGCGCTGCCGAAGCTGCGCGACGCGGGCGTCGACGTGATGGAACAGCCGGTGCCGCCCAACCGTCTGAGCTGGCTGCGCGAGCTCAGGAAGCAGGGGGCGCTGCCCCTGCTGCTGGATGAAGGCGTCGTCAGCATCGTGGATCTGGAGGAGTTCCACAGGCTCGGGCTGATGGACGGTGTGGCGATGAAGCCGGCGCGCACGGCCGGGCTCTGGGACGCCCGCCAGCAGGTCGAATATCTCGAAAAGCACGGCCTGATGTTTCTGGGCAGCGGACTCACCGACCCGGATGTTTCGCTGGCCGCTTCGCTCGTGCTCTACGGGGCGTATGGGCTGAAGCGTCCGGCGGCGCTCAACGGATTGCAGTTTCTCGCCGGGTCCTGGCTGAAGCGGCCCTTCCGGCTGGAAGACGGCGCGCTGCGCGTGCCGCAGGGCACCGGGCTCGGCGTGGAGGTCGACGAGGAGAAATTGCGCCGTGATTCGCAGGGCTAGAACAGGATGGCTCGTTTTTGTTCTGGCGGCGGCAACTCCCGCTGTCGCGCAGCTCCGGCTGCAATGGCGGGAAACGGACCGGCAGCGCGTGGAAGTGCTCGAGGACGGGCGGCCGGCGCTCGTCTATAACTACGGCCCGCAACTGCCGCCGGGCGTCCCCGAAGACCGCCGCCGCTGCTGTTACGTCTTTCCGCTCTATACGCCCGGCGGCATCTCCATGCTCGATGATTTCCCCAGGGACCACTACCATCACCATGGGCTGTTCTGGGCCTGGCCGGTGGTGGAGGCCGGCAGCCGGCGCTACGACCTCTGGATGTATCGCGGCATTGCGCACCAGTTCGAGCGCTGGATCCGGCGCGAGCCGCGCGAGGGCCGCCTTTGGCTGGTGGCCGAAAACGGCTGGTACGCCGGCGGAGAGCGGCTGGTGCGCGAAGTGGTGGAGATCCTCGTTCACCCCTCGCAGGGCGCGGAGCGGCGCGTGGATTTCACGCTGGAATGGGAGGCGTTGAAGAGGCCGGTCACGCTGCGCGGGTCGCAGGAGGAAGGCAAGAGCTACGGCGGCTTCAGCGCGCGCTTCGCCCCGCGCGAGGACACGCGGATCCGCTCGAGCGAGGGCGAGGTGGAAAAAGACGAAGACCTCGTGCGGCACCGCTGGGCCGAGCTAGAGGCTTCTTACGGAGGCCGGCGCGCGGTTGTGCGCATCACGCCTGACCCGTCCAACCCGGGCGCGCCATACCAGTGGTGCCTGCGCCACTACGGCTTCGTCGGCGCGTCGTTTCCCGGAAAGACGCCGGACTCGAACGGCTTCACGCTGACGCCCGGGCGGCCCCTGAGGCTGCGCTTCACCGTGGAAGCCTCCGACCTGCGCTGAGCGGGGCGCGCCGGCCGTCGGCGCCTCCCGGGCGAAACGCGACGCCTGAGAAGTACGTCTCCACGATGCGGCGCGGCTTGAAACAGAAAATTGCCTTTTTGTTGGGACCGCCGGAGAATCTTCGTGCAGACGATTCGTGCCCTTCTTGTTTTTGCTGCCGTTCTCTTCCCTGCGCGCGCTGACGTCGTGCTGCTTTCCAACGGCGACCGTCTCACCGGCGAGATCGTCTCCGCCGATGCGAAGACCGTGGTCCTCCGCACGGCCTACGCGGGCGAAGTGAAGATCAGCCGCGACTCCGTGGCCGACATCCGCGCGGAGAATCCGCTTTACGTCACGCTGGCCGAGGGCGCGGTCATCGTGGCGCGAGTCGAGGCCGCCGGCGGCGCCGTGCGGCTGGTGCAGCCGGACGGCCTGGTGAAGTCGGTGGCGCCGGCTGAGATCACCGCCATCCGCAATGAGGCGGCGCAGCGCGCCTGGGAGCGGGAAGAGGAGCGATGGAAACATCCCCGGCTGACGGATTTCTGGCGCGGGTCGGTCGCCTTTTCCATCGCCAACACCGCGGGCAACGCGCGCACCACCACGTTGAGCACGGCCGCCAGCGCCGTGCGGGAAGCCGGCAGGAATGTTCTCGCGCTGAATTTCTCGCAGATCTACGCCACGCAAAGCACCACCGAGCCCTTCGGCGCCACCGCCAGCCGCATCAGCGGCTCGCTGCGCGTCGACCGCCGCGCCAACGGGCGGCTGTTCCTCTATGGCATCAATGCTTATGACTACGACCGTTTTCTCTCGCTCGATCTGCGCAGCGTCTTCGGCGGCGGGCTCGGTTACAGGCCGTGGATGAGCCGCCGCGGGTCGCTTGAGCTCAGCGGCGGCGGCAACTGGAACCGGGAGAAGTTCAGCCGCGAGGAAGGGCCGCTCGTGCGCAACTCGGGCGAAGCGGCCGCCGGACAGGAACTGGACGTCCAGCTTCTGCAACGGTTCCGGCTCAACCAGCGCCTGGGGTTCTTCCCGAACCTCACCAGCCGCGGCGCCTATCGCATCAGTCTGGACGCCACCGCCGCGGTGCCGGTGATGCAGTGGCTGGAGTGGACCGTCGGCGTCAATGACCGCTACCTGTCGAATCCGCTGCCCGGCAAGAAGAAGAACGACATCGCCGTGACCATGGGTGTGCGGTTCAGCTTCGACCAGACGCGGCGCTGAGCCGCTCGAGCCGGCGCCGTCAGTGTCCCTTCAGCGCCGGAGCCGCCGTGAGCGATTCCGCCCGGCTGAGCCGCGGCCACCGGAACCCGTACCAGGCCACAAACAGGAAACAGAACATCGGCACGATGAACCCGCGCGACATGTTCGTCTCGTCCGCCACGTATCCCATAAGCTTCGGCAGCAGCGCGCCGCCCATGATCGCCATGACGATGAACGAAGACGCCTTCTTCGCCCGCGCGCCCAGCCCGTGAATGCCCAGCGCAAAGATCGTCGGGAACATGATCGACATGAAGAAATAGCTGACAAACACGCAAGCCACCGAGAACCAGCCGAGTTTCAGAAACACCAGGAACGTGGCCAGCACGTTCATCGCGCCGTAGACGCCCAACACGCGGTGCGCGGCAAAGCGCCGGAGAATGGCCGCGCCCGAAAACCGTCCCGCGAGGAAAAACAGGAAGGCGACGCTGGCGAGGTTCGACGCCCCCTTCTCCGTCATCCGGCAGAACGCGCCGCCTTCCACGGGCGTCAGCCAGCCGCGCAGCCATTCGCCGAGGATCCCCGCCCGCGCGGCCAGGCTCTCCAGAGCCGGATACCAGGCAGCGGGCATGTTCGGCGGCTCCTCAACCATGTAATTGATGAAGAAGCTGAAGATCCCCGCCTGCGCGGCTACGTAGAAGAACTGCGCCAGCACCGCGAGCGAGAAATGCGGATGCGTCCAGATGGAGCGGGACACGCCCGGCGTGCCGTTGTCCATGTGGTACTCGTCCGCCACCGGAATTTCCGGCATCCTCACGAGATAAAAGATGAGCGCCAGCACCAGCACGCCGATGGCGCTGGCCACATACGGAATGTAAAGCGTCTCGCTTCCGGTGCTCCGGCCCGCGGCGTCCTTCGAGTAAAAATAAACGCTGCCCACCATCGGACCGAAAATCCAGCCGAAACCGTTCATCGACTGCGCCAGGTTGATCCTGGTCGCCGCAAATTTCCGGTGCCCGAGCACCGTCGTATAAGGGTTCGCCACGGTTTCCAGGAACGTCAGCCCGCCGGCGATCGTGCACACGCCGATGAGAAACGCGACGAACGCGGCGTTCGGCCCCACCTTGCCCGCCTTGGCCATGAAGTGGACTTCCGTCGCCGGCAGGAACCAGAACCCGCCGATGGCCACCAGCAGCAGGCCGGCGAGAATTCCAGCCTTGTAGCCGCGCTTCGACGCGACGATGCCCGCCGGCAGGGCCATGAGGAAGTAGCCGAGGTAGTGAGCAAACTGGACCCACGCCGACTGCGCCTTCGTCAGTCCCAGCTCGTCCTGGAAATGCTTGTCCATCACGTCGATCATCCCGTTGAGGAAGCCCCACAACAGGAACAGCGAGCTGACAAGCGCGAAAATGAAGGCCACGTTGCGGCCGTCTTCGGTGACAAAGAGGCGTTCGCGGGTCTGGTTCATCAGTGATTTCCCCTGCGTCCGGCAGCGGCCGGCAGGCTCCGCCGCCGCCCGGAATGAAACCATTCAGACTATCAGGATCGGGCGCGTCTCGGGTATGATCGAGCTCACGGGGGCTCTCATGAGAACCGTCCTCGCGCTGCTTCTGTTCGCAGTGTCCGCCCCGGCGCAGCCGGCCGGCCGCATCACGATCGATTACCCCCTGGAAGGCTCCGTCTTCCCACCGGACTTCGCGCCGCCGACCTTTCTGTTCCGCGACAGCGCGTCTTCGAACACGGCATGGCGCGTGACCGTGGAGTTTCGCGACGGCGGCCCGCCTATCCGGCTCGATGCGCACGTCCGCTGGCTGGAGCCGGCCGAAATCGATTACCGCGCCGTCGCCGACACAAATGAGATCCCCAAAGTCCCCGCGGACAGGGCCAGCACCCGCACCTGGCGGCCGGATCGCGCGCTCTGGGAGGAGTTCAAGCGGCGCACGCTCGAACAGCCCGCCAGAGTCGTCCTGGAAGGCTATAGCCCGCTCGAGCCGGACAGGATGGTTTCCACCGGCAGCGTAACTCTCCGCACCTCGAAAGACCCGGTCGGGGCTCCCATCTTCTTCCGGGACGTGCCGCTGATGCCGGCCCAGCTCGAGCGCGGCGTCATCAAGCCGTTGCCCCCCTCGGCCATTCCCCTGGTCGCCTGGCGGCTTCGTTACGTTCATGAAGATTCCAGCCGCCTCCTCATAGACAATCTGCCCGTCTGCATGAACTGCCACTCGTTCTCGCGAGACGGCAGAACGCTGGGGCTCGATGTCGACGGACCACAGAACGACAAGGGCCTGTACGCGCTCGTGCCCATCCGCAGGGAAACGGTGATCCACAACCGCGATGTCATCGCCTGGAGCAATTTCCGCGGAAAGCTTGGCGGCAGAATTCGCGTCGGTTTCATGTCGCAGGTTTCACCCGACGGCCAAACCGTCATCACAATGGTCAATGGCTCTGAATTTCAGCCAGAACAGCCAAAGAAAGACGCTGGAATTACTCCCGAACTGCCACCCGACGTGCAGGGGAATTTCTACGTCGCGAATTTCAGAGATTACCGGTTTCTTCAGGTCTTTTACCCGACCCGGGGGATTCTAGCCTGGTACGACCGCCAAAGCCGGCAGCTCAGGCCCCTGCCCGGCGCCGACGACCTGAACTACGTTCACACCAACGCCACCTGGAGCCCGGACGGGAAGTGGATCGTCTTCGCGCGGGCCCGTGCCCGCGACGCCTACCCGCCCGGCGCGCCGCCCGCCGAGCGCGCCAATGACCCCAATGAGACCCAGATCCGCTACGACCTCTATCGAATCCCTTTCAACAACGGGCGCGGCGGCCCGCCGGAGCCCATCCGTGGCGCCTCCGACAACGGCATGAGCAATTCCTTCCCCAAGGTCTCGCCGGACGGCAAATGGATCGTGTACGTCCAGGCGCGCAACGGGCTGTTGATGCGTCCGGACAGCCAGCTCTACATAGTTCCTTTTGAAGGCGGCCCGCCGCGGCGCATGAACTGCAATACGCCACTGATGAACTCCTGGCACAGTTTCTCGCCCAACGGGCGCTGGCTCGTTTTTTCCTCCAAGAGCCGGTCGCCTTACACGCAGATGTTTCTGACGCACATCGACGAAAACGGCAACGACACGCCGCCGATTCTCATCGAAAATGCCACTGCGGCAAACCGGGCCGTCAACATCCCTGAATTCGTCAACATCGGCGTCGATGAGTGGTTGAAAATCGACGCCCCGGCCACCGAATTTTACCGGATTTCTGACCGCGCGCTCGCCTTCCACCGCCAGGGGCGCTTCGAGGACTCGATTGCGGAATGGAAGCGGGCGCTGGAACTCGACCCGAACGACGCCGCCGCCATCAGCAACCTGGGCGCGGCTCTTGACGGAGCGGGCCGGCCGGAGGAGGCGGCGCGGGAGTTCGCCCGCGCGCTGGAAATCGACCCGGACAACGTCCGCGCCCACACCAATATCGGAATCGCCCTGGCCAGATCAAAGAAGTACGAAGAGGCTGCCCCCCACTTCGAACGAGCGCTGGAACTTCGGCCGGGAGACGCCCCGGCCCGCAGCGCTTACGGAGGCATGCTGGTGGAAACAGGAGACACCGAAAAGGCGCTGGTCCACCTCCGCATCGCCCTCGAGCTGACGCCGGAGAGCCCGGACGCGCTCAACAACTATGCCGGCGCGCTGGCCCGCGCGGGCCGTTACCGCGAATCCCTGCCCTTTTTCCGCAAGGCCCTCGAAATCGAGCCGAACTCCGCCGTTCTTCATTTCAATTACGGCCGGGCCCTCGCCGCCGATGGAGACCTGAAAAGCGGCCGCGAGCACGTCGAAAAAGCGGCGGAACTGGGCGGCGACGAACCGCTGATCCTCGAACGGTTGGCCGAACTGTACGAATCCGCGGGCCGCGCCGCCGACGCCCTGGCCGCGGCCCGGCGCGCCCTCGAGGCCGCGCGGCGCCGGGCCGAGCCCGGCTCCTCGGCCCGGATCGAGGCGCTCGTCCAGAGGCTGGAGCGCCGGTGACCGCCCGGCCTCAGCGCTGCGCCGCAGACCGCGGCAGCGGTTTTTCCCGGTCAAAGAGCCGCTCGTAATCCTCCCAATATTTCGCCATGATTTCCACGCGGCGGCGCAACTGGCGGGCCAGATCCGGCCCGAGGACGCGGATGTTTTCCTCCTCTTTCGTCTTCGCCAGATCCAGCAGCACGTCGCGCGTGGATTCGAGCATCTCCGCCAGTACGATGCTGTTGTCCATCTCCCGCCGTGCGATCTCCTTGATCTGCCGCCACTCGGGGATGTCCGTCAGGTGCTCCTGAAACTCGATGGGTCGCCGGAGCCGCCCGCCCTTCATGAAGTCGAGCAGGTACTGGTATTCGAGTCCGTCGCGGCAGTTGTCGATGAGGATGTCGAAGACGCGCAGGCGCCGGTCCAAAAGCTCGAGCTCGGCTCGGCGCGGCGGCGGGGCCGAAGGGGCAATCGACGCAATCAGCCGCCGTGCCTGGGCGATGTCGGCCTTCATCCTGACGAGAAGCTGCCCGCTCACCGCCGCTCCACCCAGGCCCTGATACTGGCGCGTTCCCTGGATGTCGCCCAGATCCATCGCCCGGTCCTCGCCGCGCGCCTGGAACTGGAATTTCCGGTAATATTCCCGCTCTTCCGGCAATAATTCCTCAGGAAACGGAACGAAAGGCCGGGTAATCCATCGCTGGTGCACGCCGCCAATATAGAAGAGTGTGCCGCCGAAATTCAGAATATCGACGTCCCTCCCGGCGCGGTGAATGGCCGTCCAGGCGCTCACCAGCCGGCCGGCGTCCGCTTCGCCCACCCGCCCGGCGGCAATGGCCCGGAGAAGCTGCATTCGCGACACCTCGTCCGAGGTGGGCGATTTCCAGAAATTGTCGTAGATGTCGAAATAAATATCAGTGTTATACCGGTCGCCAATCAGATAAAACAGCCGTGGCGCACCGGACTGCGCCGCCTGTTCCAGCTCCTCCACATAACGCACCGGCAGCGGAATCCCCAGGGCCGGGTAGAACGGGTAGAAATAGTCCAGCAGGAAGCCGACGACGGCCTTGTAGCGGGTCGCCTTCGGCCCCTCGAAGTTGGCCACCGCCATGCCCGGCTCCAGCCGCGTGGCCACCAGCTCCGGCGTGGCCTCGCGCACCCATTCGGCGTCGATTTCCAGCGCCCCGGGGCGGGCTTCCTGCGCGCCCTGCCGAAGAGCTCCGAAGAAGTCCCGGTAGCGTTCATACATGCGCCGGTCGCGCGTCAGCGCGCTGCCGTTGGGGCCCTGGTAGAGTCCCGGGCTCCAGCTCATGCCCGAGCCCGAATCGTTCGTGTGCAGGGAGACGACCTCCACCTCCGGGCACACCGTGCAGAATTTCCGCATGGACTCGCGGTACAGCGCCAGCACCTCCGGGTGGTCGATATTCGGCGCGAAGCGGGGCACGCGCGAGCGCAGTGGATGATCGACCTGCGGCCCGCGCCACAGCGGATGGTCGCGATAGACGGCCTCGGGCAGGATCTGCGGCTCAAAGGTCGTGTAGGCCGCCTTCAGCCCGAGCCGGCGCAGCACCTCGCAGCGTTCTTTCAGGATTCCCAGGACGCGGGCCGCATAGTCCTGCGGCAGATAGGGCCGCAACGCATCGGGGGTCGCCACCTTGAAGATCCCGATGTTGGACATCGCCCACGCCGGATAGGGGTCGCCCGGCGTGTCCAGCATCCACAGCGCCCAGGGCAGGTCCTCGGCAGTGATGACGACGTGCGTGGCGCCGGACTGTTTGGCGCGCCGGGCGAAGGCCTCGAAGCTCTGGATCGAGTCCGAATAGCGGCCGAAAATCACGGTGCGGAATGGCGGTGCCCCCGCAACCGCGGTCGCACTCCACAAAGCCAGAATCATGGCGGTGAAACGCATCGCCAGGCAATTTCCTCCCCAGAAATCGAACTGCCCCGCGCCGGGCGCAGGGCGTGCTCCTGAGACTATCGCAGAACGGGGGTGGCGCCGCAAGCAGCCATGAATGCGCGCTCAGTCTGCCTCGGTCACCGTGTAGCCATCCAACGCCACTGCAAGCACCCGCAGCGTCCATTGGCGGTCCGGTTCACGGCCGAATTGCCCGCTCGCTCCCCATAGTTCGGCGCGCCGGGCCGCAGGATCCAGCCGGCAATATCCTCCCCCGAGCACGCGCAACCCGTAGCGGGCGCCAATTTGAGCATGCATGGCCGCAGACGGGTCGAAGGCCATGGCCCGTTGGCCGCCGTCGAGGGTCTCGCCCACAACATACTTGCCCTGCATCGGCCCGTCCAGCCCGGGCAGGAAGCATCGGACGGCGGCGCCGTCCAGCTCAATCCGCGTTTCGCGATTCATGCTCGCGCACCCAGACCGTGATCGCCTCCACCAGCCCGTCGACGGTGAAGCGCGCCGCCTCGACCGTCACCGCAAGTCCCGCCCCGCGCGCCGCCGCCGTCGTCACCGGCCCGATGGAGGCCAGCCGCACGCCCGCAAGAAGATCCCGCGGAACGACGGCCAGCAGATGGCGCACCGTGGAGGAGCTCGTCAGGGTCACCCATTGCGGCCGGAACAGCGAAAACAATTCCTGCGCTTTCTGTTCCAGCCCTTCGGGCACGACCGTCCGGTAGACCGGCAGCACGTCCACCTCCGCCCCCAGCCGGCGCAGCTCCTCCGGAATGACGTCGCGCGCCTCGGCCGCGCGCGGCAGCAGCACACGGCGGCCCGCCAGCCCGTGCGGCCGCAGCGCCGCCACCACGCTTTCGGCGACATACTCCTCCGGCACGACGTCCGGCTCAAGTCCGCGCGCCCGCAGCGCCTCCGCCGTAGCCGGCCCGATGGCGCACAGCCGCGGCCCGGGCGTTGTCGGCATGCGCCCGAAAAAGAATTCCACGCCGTTGGCCGAGGTAAAAATCGCCCAGTCGTAAGAGGGCCAGTCGGGCGGCGCGAAATCGAGCGGCTCAAACGCGATCACCGGCATCTCGATGACATCCGCGCCGAGCGCGCGCAGCCGCCGCGAAAGCGCGCCGGCCTGCCGCGCGGCGCGCGTCACCACCACCGTCTGCCCGGCCAGCGGCAGCGCTTCAGGGTTCACGGCGGCGATCACGCGCCGCGCGCCGGCCTCCAGCAGTTCGAGCGCCGCCTCGCGGCCCAGCTCCTGCGGCGCCGCGGCATCGCCCTCCCGCACCACGCGGAACACTTCACCGGTGTCCGGATCCGCCACCACCGCCTGCAACCGCAACCGCCCGTCGACAAGCTCGGCGTAAGCGCCCAGCGGCACCTGGCAGCCGCCCCCAAGCGCGGCCAGCAGCGCGCGCTCGGCCTCGACCGCGCAGCGCGCCGCCGGGTCGTCGAGCCGCGCGCAGATGCGGAATGCCGCGTCCGGCTCGGCCCGCGTCTCCACTGCCAGAGCGCCCTGCCCCACCGCCGGGCACATCATCTCCGGCGCCAGCCGCTCCGAAATGCGCGACTCCCAGCCCAGCCGCAGGAGGCCCGCCGAAGCCAGCAGGATCGCCTCATAGCGGCCCTCGTCGAGTTTCCGCAGCCGCGTATCCAGATTGCCGCGGAGATCTTCGATCACCAGGTCCGGCCGCAGCCGGCGCAGTTGGGCCGCGCGGCGCAGGCTTGACGTGCCGACGCGCGCCCCCGCGGGCAACTCCTCCAGACGGCGGCCGACCACCGCGTCCAGCGGCGACTCGCGCTCGGGCACCGCCGCCAGCGCCAGCCCCGGCGGCAGCTCCACCGGAAGGTCTTTCAGCGAATGCACCGCCAGGTCGATGCGCCCGTCAAGCAGCGCCTCCTCGATTTCTTTCGTGAACAGACCCTTGGAACCAACGCGCGCCAGCGGCACGTCGGTGATGCGGTCCCCGGTGGTGCGGATGATCTCGATTTCGGTCTCGACGCCGAGCGCGGCCAGCCGCGCCGCCACGCGCCGCGCCTGCCACAGCGCAAGCTGGGACCCCCGGCTGCCAATGCGCAGTTTCATTCGCCCTCCAGCCGGAACATGCGCCGGATGACGCCGAGAATGCGGTCGCCTTCGGGCAAGCTGGCCGCGCGGCGGATCTCGACGATGGGCCCGTGCGCCAGCTTGTTCACCAGCGAGCGCGCGAACGCCTCCAGTTGCGCCGCCCGCGCCGGGTCCTCGCCGCCCAGCTTCGCGCGCCAGCGCTCCAGCTCTTCGCGGGCGATCTCTTCCAGCCGTTGTTGCAGCCCGACAATCACCGGCGCCACTTCGCGCGTGCGGAAGCGCTCCAGCAGCCGCCGCAGCTCTTCTTCGATGATCTGTTCAGCCTCTTCGGCCTCGCGCTGGCGCGCCCGCCGGTTGGCCTCCACCTCACGGCCCAGATCATCAATGTCGTACAGGTAGGCGCTTTCCAGCTCGTCCACCGCCGGATCGATGTTGCGCGGCACGGCGATGTCGATCAGCAGCACCGGACGGTTCTGCCGGCGGCGCAACACCGCCTTCATGTCGTCTTTCGTGATCAGGTAGCCGGTGGCGCCGGAACTGGCCAGTACGATGTCCATCTCGTGGAGCCGCGCGCGGAATTCGCCGTATTCGAGCACCTCGCCGCCCACCGCCGCGGCCATCTGTTCCGCGCGGCTCCGCGTGCGGTTGGTGACGAAGATCCGTCCGCAGCCGGCCCGGTGCAGGTGGCGCGCGGCGAGCTCGGCCATCTTGCCAGCGCCCACCAGCAGCGCGTGCTTGGTGCGCAGCTCGCCGAAAATCTGCCGCGCCAGGTCGATGGCCGCGTAGGAGACGCTCACGGCGCTGCGGCCGATGGCCGTCTCATTGCGCACGCGTTTGGCCACGGCGAAGGCGCGCGAAAGGATCGATTCGAGCGACGCCTGCACCGCGCCGTATTGCCGCGCCGCCGCATGCGCCTCCTTGAGCTGCCCGAGAATCTGCGGCTCGCCAAGCACCATCGAATCCAGGCTGGAGGCCACGCGGAACAGGTGCCGCAGCGCCTGCTCGCCCGTGTACACGTAGAAATGCGGCCGCAGCGAGGCCGCATCCAGCCCGCGCAGCCCCGCCAGCGTGTCGATGATCGGGTCGGCGGCCAGCCCTGCGCCGTCGGGCCCGTGCGCCAACACCTCCACCCGGTTGCACGTCGACAGCAACATGACTTCATCGACGCCCGGGCACGCCCGCAGCCGCTCGAGCGCCGCCGGCAGCTCGGCGGCAGCCACCGCGAGCCGCTCGCGCACCTCGACGGGCGCCGTCTTGTGGTTCAGTCCGGTCAGCAGCAGGTTGGGCATCGGCTCGCCAGTCTCAATGCTCCAGCAGCGGCCGCAGGCCGACATGCGCCGCCCAGCTCGCCGCGGCGAAGACGAGCACGGCCAGCGACAGCATCGCCGCCCGGCGACCGCGCCAGCCCGCCCACGTGCGCAGCACGACCATCAGCAGATAGAAAAACCACGTCACCAGCGAGATCAGGATGGCCGGCTTGGCGATCCAGCGTGAGCCATATTCCATGGACGCCCACACCGAGGCCACGGCCACGGCCAGCGTCAGCGCCACGAAGCCCGAATTCATGGCCCGCGTGATCAGATGGTCGAGCGTCTCCAGCGGCGGCAGCTTCTCCGGCGCGAGCCGCCCCAGCCACCCGGCCGCCGCATGCCGCCGCTTCAGCCGCCGTTCCTGCAACAGGTAGAACGCGGCGCCGGTGGCCGACACAAGCAGTCCGCTGATCCCAATCAGCACCAGCAGGATATGCACTGCCAGCAGCGCGCCCCGCAGGTTCTGCTGTTCCCAGGCCGAGGCCGGCGCACCGGCCGCGCCGATCCAGGCCAGCACCGTCACCAGCGGGAAAAAGAAAACGCACAGCCCGTCGAACCGGTAGCGCCAGTCGATGAATAGATAGACGACCGCCAGAATCAGCGCACACAGCGAAGCGGTCTCAAAGAAGTTGTTGGCCGCAAGCTGGCCCAGCGCGGCGCTGCGCTCGGCAATGGCGACGAAATGCAGCACGGCGGCCGTCTGGAAGGCGGGCCGGGCGGGCGCAAACTCGCGCCGGGTCCGCCGCAGCAGCACGAGCACCGGGTGGAAAAACGCCAGCGTGTACAGCAGGGCGGAGGCGCGCAGCCAGACAAGGCTCAGATCCGTCATGGGCAGGTCAGCACAGGCCGCCGGCAACGGCCGGCACGCTTTGAGTATAGCGTCCCGGCCGGGCGGGCTTTCCGGCCGCGGCGGTGGTGGCAAGATGACAGACATGACCCTGAATCTCCAAGGCAAAACAGCGCTGGTGACCGGCGGCTCGCGCGGCATCGGCCGGGCCATTGTCGAGCGGCTGCTCGAGGCCGGCGCCGATGTGGCCTTCTGCGGGCGCGATCCGGGCCGCGTCGCGGAGACGCTCACCGAGCTGCGGCGGCAATTTCCGCAAGAAACCCTAAAAATCCGGGCCCGCGCCGCCGATGTTCGGAGTGAGGCTTCCGTTCGGGAGTTGTTCGAATGGATGGACCTCGAAATGGGAGGGCCGGACATCCTGGTGAACAACGCCGGCGTTGGCGTGTTCAAGGATGTGGCCGCGCTCGGGCCCGAAGAATGGAGTGATGTCATCGAGACGAACCTGGGAGGCGTGTACCGCTGCTCGCACCACGCCATCCGGCGGATGCGCGTGCGCGGCGGGGGGTGGATCATCAACATCGGCTCCCTGGCCGGGCGCAACGCCTTTGCGGGCGGAGCGGCCTACAACGCCTCCAAGTTCGGCCTCGTCGGCATGAGCGAAGCGATGATGCTCGACCACCGCCACGAAGGCATCCGCGTGGCCGTGATCCTTCCCGGCAGCGTCAACACCGGGTTCGGACACAGCCAGCCGGCCGGCTGGAAGATGGATCCGCGGGACGTCGCCGAGGCGGTGGCGGCCGTGCTCGCCATGCCGGAGCGGACGTTGATCAGTCTTGTGGAGATGCGCCCGTCGCGGCCGCCTCGCTCCTGAGGCGGCGCGCGGGCGCCGGAAAGGAATTGGCTTTGGGCGAAGCGATGAGAGTTCTGGACGCGGCAGCCCCGGCGTTGCCCGGCTCCGGCGAAGGACGGCGTTTTCCGTTCCCGCGCAGATCCAACAGCCGGTCCGTGCCGGCCAGTCAGCCCGAATTGCTCGACCCGGGCCGTACCGGGCGCGAGGCGGCCGAACTCGAAGCTGGTCTTCGCCAGCTCATCGTGGGCCAGGACGAGGCCATCGCACAGATCGTCAACGTCTACCAGATGTACCTCACCGGCCTGTGCCCGCCGCAGCGCCCCGTGGCCAACCTGCTCTTTCTCGGACCCACCGGCACCGGCAAGACGCGCATCGTCGAGGCCACCGCCGAAACGCTGGTCGGCACGCCGCGCGCCGTCATCAAGATCGACTGCGCCGAGTTCCAGCACAGCCACGAGATCGCCAAGCTCATCGGCTCGCCTCCGGGCTACCTGGGCCACCGCGAAACGCACCCGCTGCTCAGCCAGGAGGTCCTGAATCAGTACCATACGGACCGCATCAAGCTCAGCTTCGTCCTCTTCGACGAGATCGAAAAGGCCTCCGACGCGCTCTGGAACCTCCTGCTCGGCATCCTCGACAAGGCCACGCTCACGCTCGGCGACAACCGCAAGGTGGATTTCTCCCGGGCGATGATCTTCATGACCTCCAATCTCGGGGCCGCCGAGATGCAGTCGCTGATGAGCCCGCGGCTCGGCTTCCGCGCCCTCGACGGCCTGGCCGGGGCCGATGCGAAAACCGGGCGCCGCATCGAGCGCAGCGGCATCGAGGCCGCGCGGCGCAAGTTCACACCCGAGTTCATGAACCGCCTGGACAAGATCGTCGTCTTCCGCCCCCTGGGCCAAGCCGAGCTGCGCCGCATCCTCGATATTGAGCTCGGCATGGTGCAGCAGCGCGTGCTCATGGCTTCGCCCGAGCGCGCCTTCCTGTTCCGCCTTTCGGGCGATGCCAAGGACGCGCTGCTGGAAGAGGGCGTCGACCCGCGGTACGGCGCCCGCCACCTGAAGCGGGCCATCGAGCGGATGCTCGTCCAGCCGCTGTCCAACCTCATCGCCACCGAGCAGATCCGCGGCGGCGATCTGATCCGCATCGACTGGGACGCCGGCAACCGCTGCCTGCGCTTCCTCCGCGAAGAGGAGGGCATCCCGATGCAGACCATGGCCGAGATGCTTGAGCCGCCGGTGCGCGACTGGATGCGCGCCGCCGCCGCCGTTCCGCCGCCCGTGCAAAAGGCGCCGATGGCCCGGGGCACCCGGCGAAGCTGAACCCGGCCTCCGCCCGCGGCTCCGCGCTGCGCACCTTGCCGTCAGGCCCCCGCTGAAGTCAGCGTCAGACGGCCGTGCTGCACGCCCTTGGTCGCCATCAGGCGGTCCGCAATCCGCCGCACCTGGCCGCTCCGGCCCCGTAGCACCAGCACCTCCAGGCAATGGTCGTGGTCGAGGTGCACGTGCAGCGTCGAAATGATCTCATGATGGTGCTCGTGCTGCATCTCGGTGAGCCGTTCCTGAAGCATCCGTACGTGGTGGTTGTAGACCAGCGTCAGCGTGCCCACCACCTCCGTGTCCGGCTGTTCGGCCTTCTCCTGGATCAGTGCATCGCGGATCAGGTCACGGAACGCCTCACTGCGGTTCGTGTAGCCGCGCCGCCGGTTCAGCGCGTCGAATTTTTTCAGCAGATCCTCGTCAATGGCGACTCCGATGCGGGCCAGCTCTCCCATGCACCCTCCCTGGCGCGCCCGCAGCCTGCGGCCCGGGGCGCTCGCAATCCTCCCATGCTACCAGGGAAATGGGCCGGTTGAAGACGCCGGCCGGGCATGAAACAATGGGGTTTGTCCCCCACAATCCGGCCATCCGGCACGCAAGGAGAAAGCTTGTCCAGACCGGCGATTCTCGCCCTGGAAGACGGCAGCGTTTTCCAGGGCGTTGCTTTTGGTGCGGAGGCGGTGCGCACTGGCGAAGTCGTCTTCAACACCGCCATTACCGGCTACCAGGAGGTCTTCACGGACCCCTCCTACACCGGCCAGATCGTCGTCCTCACCTACCCGCACATCGGCAATTACGGAACCAACGACAGCGACAGCGAGGCGGCCCGGCCCTACATCGAGGGCCTGGTGGTGCGCGATTTCAACCTCACGCCCTCCAACTGGCGCTCGCAGTGGAGCGCCGACGAATTTCTCCGCCGCGACGGCATTCCGGTCATCTCCGGCGTCGATGCGCGCGCGCTCGTCCGCCGGCTGCGGGACCGAGGCGCCATGCGCGGCGCGCTCAGCACCGCCGGCCACGGCGCGGAGGAGTTGATCGAGATGGCGCGCCGCACGCCGCCGATGGCGGGCCTCGATCTGGCTTCGCGCGTCTCAACCGCCGAACGCTACGAGTGGACGCAGCCGCTCGAGCCGTGCTCGCCGTCCGAGCGGGTCAGCCTCCAGCCGCTCGGATCGTTCCACGTCGTCGCTTACGACTTCGGCATCAAGCGCAACATTCTGCGCTGCCTCGCCTCGATCGGCGCGCGTGTCACCGTCGTGCCGGCCTCCACGCCTGCCGAAGACGTTTTGGCGATGAAGCCCGACGGCGTGTTTCTCTCCAACGGCCCCGGCGACCCGGAACCGCTGACGGGCCCGGTGGCCCAGATCCGCCGCCTGATCGGCCGCGTGCCCATCTTTGGCATCTGTCTCGGCCACCAACTGCTCGGCCTCGCACTCGGCGGGCGCACCTTCAAGCTGAAGTTTGGCCACCACGGCATCAACCACCCGGTGCTGAACTCCCGCACGCGGCGGGTGGAGATCACCGTGCAGAACCACGGCTTCGCCGTCGACCCCGACAGCCTGAACGCGAACGACATCGAGCTGACGCACATCAACCTCAACGACCAGACGCTCGAGGGGCTGCGCCACCGTTCGCTGCCGCTGTTCTGCGTGCAGTACCACCCGGAAGCGGCGGCCGGCCCGCATGATTCGCGCTACCTCTTCGAGGACTTCGCCGCCCTGATGAAGGAGTTTCATTCCTGACGAATGCCGCGCAGAAACGACATTCACCGCATCCTGATCATCGGCTCCGGCCCCATCGTCATCGGCCAGGCCTGCGAGTTCGACTACTCCGGCACGCAGGCCTGCAAGGCGCTGCGCGCCGACGGCTATGAAGTCGTCCTGATGAATTCCAACCCGGCGACGATCATGACCGACCCGGATCTCGCCGACCGCACCTACATCGAGCCGCTCACCGTCGAATACGCCGAAGAGGTGATCCGCCGCGAGCGCCCCGACGCGCTGCTGTCCACCGTCGGCGGACAGACCGGGCTGAACCTCAGCGTCGAGCTCGCCGAGCGCGGCATCCTGGACCGCTACGGCGTCGAGCTGATCGGCGCGAAGCTGGAGGCGATCAAGAAGGCCGAAGACCGGCTGCTGTTCAAGGACGCGATGCGGAAGATCGGTCTTGAAGTGCCGCAGTCGCGCCTGCTGACATCGGTGGAAGAAGGGCTCGAATTCGCCGCAAGAATCGGCTACCCCATCATTCTGCGGCCCAGCTTCACGCTCGGCGGCACCGGCGGCGGCATCGCCTACAACCGCGAAGATCTCATCGAAATCCTTCAGCGCGGGCTGGACCTGTCGCCCGTCCATGAGGTGCTCGCCGAAGAGAGCGTGCTCGGCTGGAAAGAGTTCGAGCTGGAGGTGATGCGCGACCTGGCCGGCAACGCCATCATCGTCTGCTCGATCGAAAACTTCGACCCGATGGGCGTCCACACCGGCGACTCGATCACCGTCGCGCCCGCGCAGACGCTCACCGACCGCGAGTATCAAATGATGCGCGACGGCGCGCTGGCCGTCCTGCGGGAGATCGGCGTCGACACGGGCGGCTCGAACGTGCAGTTCGCCATCAACCCGGAAAACGGCCGCATGGTCGTCGTCGAGATGAACCCGCGCGTCTCGCGCAGCTCGGCGCTGGCCTCGAAGGCGACCGGCTTCCCCATCGCCAAAATCGCCGCCAAACTCGCTGTCGGCTACCGGCTCGACGAGATCCCCAACGACATCACCCGCGTCACGCCCGCCTGTTTCGAGCCCACCATCGACTATGTGGTCGTGAAAATTCCGCGCTGGCAGTTCGAAAAATTCCCCGGCGCCGAACCCGTGCTCACCACGCAGATGAAGTCCGTCGGCGAGGTGATGGCCATCGGGCGCACGTTCCGCCAGGCGTTGAACAAGGGGCTGCGCGCACTGGAAACGGGCAAGGCATCCTCGCCTGCGGCGCTGCGCGAGGACCTGATCGCGCAGAAACTGATCACACCAAACCCCGAGCGGCTCAGCTACATCCGTTTCGCCTTCGAGCGCGGCTATACGGTGGAAGACGTCTATGACATGACGAAGATCGACCGCTGGTTCCTGCGCCAGATCGAGGAGGGCGTCCGGTTCGAGCAGCAGCTCGAGGGGAGCAGCCTGGCCTCGGTCACCGCCGCCGAGATGAAACAGGCCAAGCGAGACGGTCTCAGCGATGCCCGGCTGGCGCGGTTGTGGAATACCACCGCGGACGCGGTGCGCGCCCGCCGCCGGGAGCTGGGCGTCACGGCGGTCTTCAACCGCGTGGACACCTGCGCCGCCGAGTTCGAAAGCTTCACGCCGTATCTCTACTCGAGCTACGAGGACGAGTGCGAGGCCGATCCGGATACGCGGAAAAAGGTCATGATCCTCGGCTCCGGGCCCAACCGCATCGGGCAGGGCATCGAATTCGACTACTGCTGCGTGCACGCCGCCTTCGCGCTGCGCGACTTCGGCGTCGAGTCGATCATGGTCAACTGCAACCCGGAGACCGTGTCCACCGACTACGACACCAGCGACCGGCTCTACTTCGAGCCGCTGACGCTCGAAGAGGTGCTCAACATCTACGACCGCGAGCGGCCCGACGGCGTCATCGTCCAGTTCGGCGGCCAGACGCCGTTGAACCTCGCGCTGCCGCTCAAGCGCGCCGGCGTGCCGATCCTCGGCACGGATCCCGAAAACATCGATCTGGCCGAGGACCGCAAGCTCTTCGGCCGCGTGTTGGACGGACTCGGCATCCCCGCTCCGCCCTATGGCACCGCCACCAGCGTGGAGGAGGCCGTCGCGGTGGCCCGCCGGATTGGATTTCCGGTGCTCGTCCGCCCCAGCTACGTGCTCGGCGGCCGCGCCATGGTCATCGCCTATGAGGAAGACACCGTGCGCCACTACATGCAGGAGGCCACGCTCTACGCGCCGGACCGGCCGGTGCTGATCGACCGCTTCCTCGAGGACGCGGTGGAGGTGGACGTCGACGCCATCAGCGACGGCGAAGACGTGCTGATCGGCGGCATCATGGAGCACATCGAAGAGGCTGGCATCCACTCGGGCGACTCAAGCTGCGTGCTGCCGCCGCAGTCACTCAGTGACGGCGTCCTCGCTGTGATCCAGGACTACACCGTGCGGCTGGCCCGCGAGCTGAACGTCCGCGGCCTGATGAACGTGCAGTATGCGGTCAAGGACGGCCAGGTGTTCGTTCTGGAGGTGAACCCGCGCGCCTCGCGAACCGTGCCGTACGTCTCAAAAGCGACCGGCGTGCGGCTGCCGAAAGTCGCCGTGGGCATCATGCTGGGCCAGCGTCTCAGGGATCTGGCGCATCTCACCGACGGCAGAACCTCGGGTGTGCTCCCGGTGAAACAGGTGTGCGTGAAGTCGCCGGTGTTCCCGTTCTCAAAATTCCCCGGCGTCGACCCGGCCCTCGGTCCGGAAATGCGCTCCACGGGCGAGGTAATGGGAGTCGGCGAAAATTTCGGCGAGGCTTTCGGCAAGGCGCAACTGAGCGCGGGCGTCCCGCTGCCGTCCGAGGGCATGATCTTTTTCAGCGTGAACGACCGCCACAAGCCGGAGGCCGTGCAACTGGCGCAGCGGCTGGCCCGGCTGGGTTTCCAGCTCGCCGCCACCCGCGGCACAGCCGCCGCCTTCCGCGCCGCGGGCCTCACGGTAAAGACCGTCTTCAAGGTCAACGAAGGACGGCCCAACGCGGTGGATCTGATCAAGGACGGCAAGCTCAGGCTTGTCGTCTATACGACCACCGGCGCGCACTCTTTCAGCGATGAGCGCGCCATCCGCCGCTCAGCCGTCACCTGGCGCGTGCCCTGCATCACCACGATCGCCGGCGCGCGCGCCGCCGTCGAGGCAATCGAAAGCCGCCTCCGCGATCCTCTCCGCGTCTGGAGCCTTCAGCAGATGCACGCCTGAGGCGGGCGTGCCGCGCTTCCGAGCCGCGACTCAGGCCCGCCCGCCTCTGGCGACCCCGGATCGTCCCTCACCGAGGAGAAGCGCATGCGGCCATGTCTTCCGGTTCCGCATGCGCTTCTCCGGTCCACACTGCTTACGATTTGGGCCCGTTGTGGCAGCTCCAGCAGCCAATCACCGCTCCCCGGGCGAAGGAGTAGGTCCGTTTCTCATGCTGGAACGCGCGGTCGGCCTTTGCAGCCGACAGCACGGTGCCGCGCAGGTCGCCTCCGTGGCAGTCCCGACAGACGCCGTTGCCCTGCTTTTCCACGAGGTCTCCGTGTTTGTCCACCCAGGCGGCCGTGGCTGGATGCATGCCGTGCGGTCCGCCCAGTGTGTTGCTCACCGTGCTTCCGTGGCAGGCAGCGCACTCCATGAGCGTGCCCGCATGCCCCTGGAACGCGATGGCCATGAGATTGTCGTTCGTGTGCGAAGAGGGATACTCGGCGTGCGTCGAGCCATGGCAGGCCTCGCAGGCCAGCTTGCCATGGCCAGAGGAAAGGCGGTACAGCTTCCCCTGGTTGGTGGCGAACCGCGTGTCGGCAGGCTGCCGCCAGGTTCCGTCAGCCGCAAAGGCGTCCGTAAAGCGGATCTGCCCCGCATTGCGCACGGCGGTCCCGGTGTGGCAGTTCTCACAGGATGGCTCGTCGAGCCAGCCTCTCCTGCCTGCGGCGCCCACCTGGGCCATGCTGCCGTGACAGTTCTGACACTGCATGCCGGCGTTGCCCATCGCGCCGCGCAGACACTGGGTCTCCGAACCCGGATGGCAGCGGTAGCAGGCCGTGCGCGTCGCCTCCTGACCGGTCTCCACCGCTTCCGCGTGTCTGGCATGAATCGCCTGCGTGAGCGGCTTTGCCCCCTCCCGTTGTGCCAAGCGCATTCGATGGATGGCACTTGGCGCACAACACCGGCTGGCTCGCCATCAGGTTCGTGTGGCGCCGGTCATCGTGCAGTTGCAGGATGTTCAGCTTGTAGTCCCGGTCGGGTGAGGGATTGTTCGCCAGTCTCGAGGGCATGGCCCGGCTGTCGATTGTGTCCGACGAGTGGCATCCCGAGCAGGCCATCTCGTCAGAAACCGGTAGCACGATGTCCGCCGAGGCCAGCACGCGTCCTTTCGAGTCCCGCGCCGCGATGCGCATCAGCGGGTAGTAGTGCTTGGCGCCCGGCGTCGGCGGGTTGTCGGGATAGGAGAGGATGGGAACGCCCTCCGCTACCCATTCCAGCCTCTGGCTGTCGAAGCGCATCGGCTGCGGAGTGTTCTGCGCGCCCGGCATCGCCTGGCCCGCCAGTCCCATGTCTTCCGCCAGCCGCACGCCAAACAGGGGCTCCACGAACTGCCAGAAGTTCGTTTTGCCGGCGCAAGTGCGGTTGATCAGCCCATCCGGGTCTGCGACTGCATGGTAAGTCACCTGCAAGGCCGAGGCGCTCTTGACAAGTTTTCCATGCGGGTCGATGACCTGGGCGTGGATGTTGTTGTAAGGGGGGGAGGACGGAGAACACGGAATAATCATTGCCGTCTACGCAATGCATTCCGAGGTCGTTCCATCCCACAATCCTGTACCAGCGGTACGGGGACCGCCTGCGATGGTGACCGAAAACATCGCAAGAAGCGCCCCGCCCGCGGCCAAAGCCGCGAAGGCGAGTCTCTTCATGCTTGTTCTCCTTTGACCCCTGATGGAGTCAGTACGAAGGATACGGAAGGCCGGGAACCGGTTACACTGGCAGGGCGAAAAAAATCCCTCACCCGGCTCCTCGGTGGATTTGCTGACCCTTTCAAACGGAGTGTTTTCCATCCAGCGCCGCGAAGGATCCAGCGCGCCAGACCGCCACGATACTTTCCCGCTCTTTGTCACCCCTGGAGGGTCACATCTGACACGCCGTTCGCCGGCGGTGAGGGAGGGCGGGGTCTCTCCCGTTACCCTTGACATGGATTGCGACGACCATTCGATGGCGATCCCCGTCGGTCTGCGGGGGCTTCATCCCTACTCCAGACTCGGCGCCGCAGAGTCATCCCGGCAACCCGGCTTCAGCCTGAAATCCGCTTCTCCTCCCGCGGGCGCTGCCGAAATGCCGCGGGGAACGGGCCAGGTGAAAATCCCGTCTCGCGGCGCCGCCAGCGGGCATCTCGTGCATCGTTTGCAATTCTCCACCGCAGGCTGCTACACAGAAATCACCCCATGCAGCAGGGAAGGCCGCCATGGAAATTCCGCCTCACCGCCGCCACCGGTCTGGCCGCCCTGGTGGCGCTTTTTTACGCCCCGCTGATCATCGGGCCGCGGGCGGTCTGGTTTGCCGATGACGACAACGCCTTTCAGGTGCTGCCCTGGCTCGAATTGCAGGCCCGGGAATGGCGCTCCGGGCGCGTTCCTCTCTGGGATCCCTGGGTATGGATGGGACAGCCGCTCGCCGGCCAATGGCAACCCGCTGTTACCGCGCCGCTGAACTGGCTGCTGCTTCCACTGAAACCGGAACCCGGGCTCAACATCCTGTTTTTCAACCTGTACTTCCTGTGCATCCGCTGGATCGGCGCAGCCGCCGCCTACCGGCTGGCGCGCTCCATCGGCTGCGGCCGCGCCTCCGCCGTGGCGGCCGGCTTGGGCTATGCCACCGCCGGCTGGTTCGCCTTCAGCATGCGCCCGCAGATGGCGATGGGCGCGATGTGGGCCCCGCTCGTCCTGCTCTATTTCCTCAGAGCGTCGCAGGATTCCGGCCGGCTGCGCGAAGCCGTGCTCGGCGGCTTTTTCCTGGGCCTGTGCTGGCTGGGCGGACACCATCAGGCGCCGTTGTTCCTTTCTGCCGGCATCGGTCTCGTCTGGCTGGGTCTTCTGCTGGCCGATATGCGCCGCGTCAGGGCCGCGGCCGCCTTTTTCCTCACCGCCGCCGCCACCGCCGCGCTGGCCCTTTTTCCGGTGATCGAGTACGGCCGCCGCGCCGTGCGCTGGGTGGGCACGGAGGAACCGCTCGGCTGGCGCGAGAAGATTCCCTACGAAATCCACGAGAAATTCAGTCTCCCGGTTTCTGACATCCCCGCCCTGTTCTGGCCTGGATTTCATGGAAAACTGGAGGTATTTTCATCTACTCTGCTTCTTTTTCTGGCGATTTCCACGCTCGCTGCGCGCCCCTGCCGCCGCCAGGCCTTCTTTCTCGCCGCCCTCGCGCTGACCGGCTTTCTGCTCGCACTGGGCCCCGCCGGTGGACTCCATCCGCTGCTCTATCGCCTGCTGCCTCACTTCGACAAGGCGCGCGCCCCGGAAGCTGCCCTCGTGCTGCTGGCGACCGCCTCCCCTGCTCTGGCGGCACTCGGACTGGAGCAGCTCGCCGCACCCGGCTCAGGAAGGGCGCGCCGGCTATTGGCTGTCGTCCTGGCCGTCTTTGCCCTGCTCACGGCGGCGGCCGGCTGGCGGCGGGGGCTGGCGGCCGATCTGCGCTGGAGTCCGGTCGCCGGCGCCGCGCTGTTCGCGGGCCTTCTCCTTGCCGCCGGCAGATGGCGAATCCCCGCCTGGATTTACGCTGCCGCCGCCGTCGCCGGGCTTTGGGCCGAGACGCGGCCGCTGTGGCAGGCCGCCCTCGCCCGCACGGCGGACCCCCAGGCCATGCGCGCCGTGGGCGCATTGCGCGCCCATGCTGACATCGCCGCCTTTCTCCGCTCCCGGCCGGGCCACTGGCGCATCGACGTCGATGACTCCGACGTCCCGTACAACTTCGGCGACTGGTACGGGCTGCCGCAGACCCACGGCTATCTGGCCAGCGTGACTGAGAACATCTACCGCCACGAGATCCACACCGAATGGGGCCAGCGTCTCTTCGGCGTCCGCTACCGGGTCGCCCGTCAGCCGTCGGCCACGCATGCCCGGCGCGTTTTCGAGGGCGCCTCGGGAGTCCGCGTCTGGGAACGCGCCGATGTGCTGCCCCGCGTCTTCTTCGTTTACGAGGCCGAGCCGCTGGCCGACCGCCGTCAGGCCGCCGGGGTGCTGTATGCCATCCGCGGCCAGATCGGCCAAAAGACATTTCTTCCTGGTCCTGTTCCGGCTCTCGAACGCTGTCCGGCGCCCGGCTCGGCGCGAATTGTCGAATACACGCCGCTGATCGTGCGCATTCAGGCGGAAACCTCCTGCCGTGGGATGCTGGTCCTCACCGATGCCTGGTATCCCGGCTGGCGCGCCGCCGTCGACGGCCGAAGCGCCGTCATCCACGAAGCCTACGCCGCCGTCCGCGGCGTGGTGGTCGAGGCCGGCCGCCACACGGTGGAGTTCCGTTACCGGCCTGCCAGCGTCCTGTGGGGCGCCGCGCTCAGTGGCGCCGCCTTCGGCCTTGCCGCGGCCTGCGCGCGCCGCCGCAGGGTACACTGAGGAACACGATGGGTTCATCGGCGCCTTCCCTGCCCGAGGTCCATTCCTCTGTGCCCACTTCGTACCCGTCGCTGTGGAAGCGCATGTTCGCTTTCGCCGGCCCGGCCTATCTGGTCAGCGTCGGCTACATGGATCCGGGCAACTGGGCCACTGACATCGAGGGAGGTTCGCGTTTCGGCTACCGGCTGCTCTGGGTGCTGGTGGTCTCCAACCTCATGGCGATTCTGTTGCAGACGCTCAGCGCCCGTCTGGGCATCGTCACCGGGCGCGACCTGGCCCAGGCCTGCCGCGAAGCTTACCCCCGGCCGGTGAGCTGGACTTTGTGGCTGTTGGCCGAAATCGCCATCGCCGCCTGCGACCTGGCCGAGTTGCTGGGCGCCGCCATCGGCCTGAATCTGCTGTTCGGCCTGCCGCTGATTGTCGGCGTCGCCCTCACCGCACTGGATACGTTGCTCATCCTCTGGTTCGGCCGGCTCGGCATCCGGCTGATCGAGAGCATCATTCTCGGCTTCATTACCGTCATTGCCGGCTGTTTTGTGATCGAAATCTTTCTGGCCCGCCCCGTCTGGAGCGAGGTGGCCGCCGGGCTGCTGCCGCGGCTCGACTCCACCAGCCTCTACGTCGCCGTGGCCATGCTGGGCGCCACGGTCATGCCGCACAATCTCTACCTGCACTCGTCGCTGGTGCAGACCCGCGCCTTTGCCGCCGACATCCGGTCGAAACGCCTCGCCTGCCGCTTCAATCTGTTGGATTCTGCCATCGCGCTGAACGGCGCGCTGCTGGTCAATGCGGCCATCCTCATACTTGCGGCCTCGACGTTCTACAGGCACGGAATCGTGGTGACCGAGATCCAGCAGGCCCACCGGATGCTGGAGCCGCTGCTGGGCACCACACTGGCTGGCGCCGCCTTCGCCCTGGCGCTGCTGTTCAGCGGGCAGTCATCCACCATCACGGGGACGATGGCCGGCCAGATCGTCATGGAGGGGTTTCTGAACTTCCGGATGCGGCCCTGGCTGCGGCGCCTGATCACGCGGGCCGTGGCGGTCGTTCCGGCAGCGCTCACCATTCATTTCGCCGGCGACGCCGGCGCCTTCCGGCTGCTGATTCTCAGCCAGGTCGTGCTTAGCCTGCAACTGCCTTTCGCCATTGTCCCGCTCATCCGCTTTACCTCGGACCGCCGCCGGATGGGCGAGCTGGTCAGCGCCGGCTGGGTGCGCGCCTTGGGCGGCGCCGCCGCCGTGTTGATCGTCGGCCTGAACCTCTGGCTGGCCTGGTCCGAGCTCCGGGGCCTCCCCCTGTGGGGTTCCCTGTCGCTGATTGCTCCACTCACCGCCCTGCTGGCCTATGTTGCCGTGGCCCGGGCGCGCGACCGCGCCGTCCCGGTGATGCCAGAAGAGCGCGAGCTGGCCTTCGCCGAACCCGTCTACCGCCGGATTCTCGTCCCGGTGGATCATACGCCCCTCGACCGGGTCGCGCTGGCGCACGCCGTGGCCCTCGGCAAGCCGCATGGGGCGGTGATCCACTTACTGCACGTCGAGGAGGGCGTCGCCAGCCAGGTGTACGGGGATGAGGCGAAGACCGCCGAGATCGAGCTCGGTCGTCAGTACTTCGAGGAACTCGCCCAGGCCGTCCGGCGCGCCGGCCTTCCGGCAGAACTGGAGATCCTGCACGGCAAAGAAGTGAAATCTCTGATCATTCACCATGCGCGCCGCATCCGGCCGGATCTGATCGTCATGGGAGCACACGGCCATCGTGGCCTGATGGATCTGGTCTTCGGCGCCACCATCAACGAGGTTCGCCACGGCGTGGACGTCCCGGTGCTGGTCGTCCGGATGCCCGTCTGAAGTCCAAAGTGGGACACGGGTCGAATCCAATGTGTCAATCCGACCCAGCGCGGGTCTGGCCGTGGCGCATATGTCATTGAATTAGATAGGCCGCGTCGACTGGCATGGAGCGTGCCTCTGGGCGGGTGAAGCAATGCGCCGCCTGGTGTCCATCTTCGCTGCCTCGCTCTTCAGTCTGAGCCTGTTCGCCACCACGCTCGAAAGGCTGAGCCTGGACGAGATGGTACAGAAGTCAACGGCCATCGTGCGGGCGCGCTCGACGGGGTCTTCCACCGTATTGCGCGGCTCCATGATCTACACGGTCTACCGGCTTCAGGTGGCCGAAGTCCTGAAGGGCGCCATGAGCCCTGGCACGGCGGAAGTCTATGTTCCCGGCGGGATTTACGGGCGCTACCGGCAGAGCATCTCGGGGGCGCCGGCGCTGGAGCCGGGCGTCGAGTATGTCCTCTTTTTGTGGGCCAGCCCGCGCGGCCTGGTGCAGGTGATCGGGCTGAGCCAGGGCGTCTTTGAGATCAAGCAATCAGCTTCGGGCGACCTGCTGCTCGTGCGCGGCCGGATTGATGCCGACTTGGTGGACTCCGGCGGACGCGCGGTGGCCGATGCAGGAATGCGTGTTTCGCTGGGCAGCCTGCGCGAGGCGCTCCAGCGGGCCTCGGCGGCCAGGGAGGCGCGATGAGGCACCGACTGGCGGCCCTGGTCCTGCTGCTCGCCTGGCCTGCCGGCGGCTACTATCATTTTGTCCGCTACGCATCGTCCACCCCGCCCTATCAGCCCATCTACGACCGTTTCGACCTCCGATCCCTTCCCGGCAAAGCGGTTCCCTATCTGATTACCCTGAACGGTTCCCTGACGCTCGCCGACGGCGACAGCGAGGCGGCGGTACTCAGCCAGATCCGGGCCGCGGCAGCTGTCTGGAACCGGGTCGACACGGCCGAGATCCGGCTCGTTTTCGGGGGATTTCGGGGTGAGAACGGCGACATGGGCTCGCCGTTCATCCAGGTGGAGTTCACCGACGAGCTCCCGCCGGGGGTGATCGCCCAAGGCGGCCCGGTGGCGCGGCTCGATCCGGCGGAAGGCCCGGACGGGACCTTTACGCCGATTGCCCGTTCGCTGTTACGTCTGCCAAAGGATCTGAGCTCGCGGCCGAGCTGGTCGGAGCGCTTCTTCCTCACGATCGTCCATGAATTCGGCCACACGATGGGCCTGCAACATAGCTGGGCTTCCAGTGTGATGTCGACGGAAATCACCCGCGGGACGACCAAGGCGCAGCCGCTGTCGCAGGACGACATCGCGGCGCTGTCGGTGTTATATCCGGCGCCCAACTTTCGCAAGACAACGGGCGTCATCACCGGCCGGGTGACGCTGAATGGCCAGGGCGTGGCGCTGGCTTCGGTGGTGGCAATCGTCTCCGGCCGTACGGCCGTGAGCGCGCTGACCGCCCCGGATGGAACCTACCGCATTGAAGGACTCCTGCCCGGCAGCTACTTTGTCTATGCACACCCGCTGCCGCCGGCGATTGCCGGTGAGCCGCTGCCGGTCAACCTCACTCTGCCTGAAACCGCCGCCGGCCGCGTCCTGCCGGGCCCTGCCTTTCAGACGGTCTTTTACCCCGGTACGCCGGCGCCTGTGTCGACGGTCATCGTGGAAGCGGGCCATTCGGTGGAGGGAGTGGATTTCCAGGTCTCGCCAACGGACCGCGTGAGCCTCCACTCGGTGCAGACGTACTCGTTCTTCAACCGGAATGCGATCAAGCCGGCGGTGCTGCAATCCACGTCCGATTGGCGCTCCATTGTCTTCACCGGATACGGAGCCAGCACACTGGCTTCGGAACTGTCGGTCTCCTTCCTGAATGCACCGGAGACTGTTGTGCCTGGCAGCCTCCGGCAATATTCGCAAGGCTATCTCCAGGCGGATGTCAGCATTTCGCCATTTTCGGGAACCGGCCCCCGGCATCTCATCTTCCGGCTGGGTGGTGAGACCTATGTGCTTCCGTCTGGCGTCCTGATAACCCGGAAATCCCCTCCGTCGGTCACTTCCATCACCTCGCAACCGGACGGCTGGCTGCTGCTGGAGGGTTCCAGCCTCGAGGCGGCCACGGCAGTTTGGGTCGATGGCGTGCCGGCGAGGACAAAGTTCTCCGACGGTCGTCTCCTGGTTCTTCCACCGCCGGCTCCAGCCGGGCATCGTGGCGTGCTCACGCTGTTGAATCCGGATGGGCAGAGTTCCCTGTTCGTGTACGGAGACGCTTCCCCAATGGTTTCTTACGCCGGGGCCGTGCCACCCGTTGTGGAGGTGCAGTCATTGGAGATTCCGGCGGGCGCAGAAATGGCGGTAGAGATCCGCGGCAGCGGGACCGATTTCCGCCAGTGGTCTCCCTGGCTGGCTACGGGAACGAGTGATGTCGTTGTCCGCAAGGTCTGGGCCACGGGCGCGCAGTCGGCCCTTGCCTGGCTGGCCGCCAGCTCCTCGGCGTCTCCGACAGTCGTTCCACTGAGTTCCGTGATCGGACTGGCGGCGGCGCGCCTGCCGCAGACACTGGCCGTGGTGTCCGCCAACCCCACTCCGTTTGTGCGCATGTCCGGGATGGAAGGCCAAATTCTGTTTCCCGGCGGAGCCGCGGCGCTTCCGGTGACCAATCTTCCGCCGACTGCAACCCCGGCCAACTCTTCCGCCACGGTCGGCGGCGTAGCCGCTCCGGTCGTCCGTGTCTCCGAGGGCCTTGTGACGATTCAGATTCCGTCGGCGCTGAAACCGGGCGCCTATCTGGTGCAGCTCTCCCTGGCTGGCGTGGAGGCCCTTCCGGCGGCCGTAGAAGTCGGGCCCATTCCGCCGATGATCCTTTACGCCCTGCGCTCCGATCGCAGCCTGGTTTCAGCATCGAATGCCCCGCGGGTTGGCGATGTGGTTCAACTGGTCGTGGGCGCCCTGGGCGAAGAAGCCGAAATCCCGACCGATAGCGTCCTGGTCTTCTCCGGTGACGTTCAGCACACCGTGCTGAGCGTCCGGCCGAACGAGAAGGAGCCAGGCACATACCTTGTGGAAGTCCGGCTATCCGCAGTGGAGGCCACCGAAGGGACCATCCCGCTGACGATTGCCCGCAACGGCCTGACCAGCCTGGTGCCATATCGCCTTCCCGTGGCCCCTTGAACTCCGCCTGCCGCCATTGCCGCGCGGGCAGAACGGGGGGAACAGCCCCGCTGGCTTCAAGTCAGATGCCCGCGCCCGCTCACCGGCCGCGGCTCAGGCGGCGGAAATATTCGGCCACGGCCTCGGCGTAGCCGGCCGGTGCGCGCGCGGGTGCGGCCGCACGTGGTGGAGCGGTCTTTTCGCCCAGTTCGCGGCGCAACTGGAGCTCAACCTGTTCGAGTTGCGGGAGCAGTTCCTTCCCGATCCTTTCAGCCAGCAACGGGCTGCCGAAGCGCGCCGGATCCAGCCGCTGCATCCGGCCGAGCAGCCGCTCCAGTTCCTCCCGGGTCTCATCGCTCACGGCGCCCTGCTCACGCAACTGGCGGAGCTGCCTTAGCGCGTCCATCCAGGCGTCGCGGGACGTGGCGGTGTTGCCGGAGCGGCTCCAGTCCGGCCGGAGCGAGCCGTCATTCAGCGCCCCATAATCGCCGCGCCAGAAGGAAGTCTCGCCGCCTGCCTGTCGCCTGCCCCGAGGATCCCCCGCAGTGGAGGGCTCGCCAGGGGCGCCGCCGCGCTGGCCGTTCTGGCCCTGTTGTCCGTCCTGTCCCTGTGAGTCCTGCCGGCCCTGTTGACCCTGTTGGCCGGGGCGTTGCGGCTGTCCCTGGCTGCGCCCGGCGCGCGCCTGCTGTTCCAGCTGTTGCCGGAGGTTTTCAATCTGGCTCAGGGCGCGTTCCACCTGTTCGCGCTGCTGCTGCCCGCCGCTTTCGCGCCCGACGAGCTGGCGCGCATCCTCCACCTGCCGGTTCAGCCGGTCCAGCGCCTCGGTGACGACGCGCTCCCGCGGGCCGAGGTAGGGCCCGAGTCCGCGGCGCATCCATTCCGCTCCCAGCCGGAGACGGAGAGCAAGTTCGTCCTGTTGCGCCTCGCCCAACGCCTGGCGGAGCCGCGAGGCTGCGCCTCGCCCCGCCCCGTCCAGAGCGCGCGCCGTCTCGCGCATCTGTTGCTCCAGATGCTGATAGTCCCGCAGCATCGCTTCTTTTTCGCGGGCAAGCCTTTCAGCGTCGGAAGCCGACCCGGCCGGCTGGCCGGGCTGCTGAGGCTGCGGACGGCTGCCATCGGCCTGCGGGAAGAGTTTCCTCAACTGCTCTTCATAGCGGCGCTGCCGTTCGGCCAGCTCGGCGGCCTGCCGGGAGAGAGCATCCATGCGGTCGCCCGCCTCCCGCTGCCGCAATTGCGACAGTTCATTCAGGGCCTGTCCAATGCGTTCGGCGGCACGGCGCGCGCTCTCCTGCGCCTGGGATCCCTGGGCGGCCTGCGCGCGGCGCATGTCTTCCATGGCGCGTTCGAGCTCCTGCCGGGCGCGGCTGAGCCGGGCGCTCTGTGCGCTGTCGGGGCGGCCGGATGAAGACGACGAAGACGGACCGCTCTGGCCGCCCTGCGCGTTGCGGGACAGCTGCCCGCTCTGGCCGCGCTGGCCGCGCTCGAGTTCTTCCAGTTGCCGGCGGAGTTCTTCGGCCTCGCGCCGCAGCATCTCCTGCTGCCAGCGTTCGCGGAAGCTCTGCTCGTTGCGTCGCTGCTGTTCGGCCGCCTGCTGCTGGCGGCGGGCCAGCTCCTCCAGTCTCTTCAGCGCCTCGTCGATCTGCCGCTCGCGGCTGGCGGCGCCGGAGGCCGTCTGCACGGTCTCATATTGGTTCTTTTCGAGGTCCAGCTCGAGTTCGAACAGGCTTTCCAGGTCGCGCAACGGGCCGCCACCTGAGCCGCGTCCGCCGCCCTGCTGGCCGAAGGCGACCTGGATCTGGCGGAACAGGCTCTCGGCGCGAAGCAGACTCTGGAGCGCCCGCTGCTCCGGCGACAGCGCCTCTCGCCAGGCCTGCGTGCGCAGCTTCCCGCCGGCCTCCCGCATCGCCTCAGACGCCTGCGTCATCAGCTCGGAGAACCGGCGTGACTCATCACTCATCGCCGCCAGCTGCCGGCTGCGCATGCGCTGCGCGAGCGACTGCGCCTGAGCCGCAATTTTTTCCTGGACGCCCGAAAGGAACGCCGCGTCCTCCTGCGCCTGCGCGCGCGGCTTCGGCGAACGAATCTGATTCCAGGTGGCGGAGATGATCTCCTTCTGGCGCTGGACGATGTCGGCTTCTTCGTCCTCTCCTTCCATTCCGCCGGCGCCGCCCATCGTCTGCGACTGCTGAAACTCCCGCTCGAAGGGCTGCGCTTCCAGGAAAAAGATGTCCGTCTGTGCGGCGGCGCGCGCATCGCGGGCGGCGGCCGCCACGGCCACGATGTCGCCCGGCTGGAGGCGGAACTCCTCCAGTGCGATCACTGTGCGTCCGCGCGCTTCGGTGGCGCCCTGCGCCACGGGCAGCTTCACGGTGCGCGGCTCGCCGCCGTTCACACTGTAAGTGATTTCGAGCGCGCGCAGCCCGAAGTCGTCGGCGGCCTCGGCCTCGACGGTGACTTCTTCGATGGGACTCACCCGCGAATCGCGTCCCGGCCGCAGCAGCCGCACCTCGGGGGCACGGTCCGGTTGGGCCTCGATGAAGTAGTCTTCGCTCAGCCGAACCGGCGTGCCGCCATCGAGAGCGGCCACGTAGTAGGCCCCGTCGCGCCGCACTTCCAACTGCGCGCGCAGGAGGCGCCCGCCGGCGGGCGTCAGCTTCAGCCGCGTGCCATCGTCGAGCTGAAGGATTCCCTCGGCCAGTGGCCGGTCCGTCTGGATTTCCAGCTCGGCCACGGTGTTTTCGATGGCACGCACATCGCCGCCAGGATCTTCCACCTTGTCTGGAAGGCCGAGCCAGGCCGGATAGCGGTAGCGGACGCGGATCTTTTCGATGCGCGGCAGGTCGACGACCGTCAGCCGATACACGGGCGACCGCATGCGTCCAGCGTCCACCTGGTATTCGACATCCTCATTGATACCGGCGAGCAGGAACACATGGCCCGACCCGCCTGGATTGGGCTCCATGGAAAGCGACTCCCATTGCGCCGCGCCCGCGCGACGCAGACGGATGCGAACAACTGACGTGTCCAGACCGGCGGTGACGGCTTCAATTGCCTGGTCGCCGCCGCGGCGCACTTTCGCATTCCCGGGCCGGACCACGAGCTGGAACAACGGCTGCTGTCCGGCAGGCGGGCTGCCCGCCCACAGCAGCCGCGCGCCATAGCCGAGCGTGCCGGGCGCGCCTGCCGTGAGCCAGACGAGCGCGGCCGCGGCGGCGGTGGCAGCGGCCGAGGCGGTGGCGACCGCCCGGCGGCCGACGAGTTCGCGCGGGGGGGTGGTCTCGGCCAGGCTGAGCGCCTCTTCGGCGACGAGCTCAGCCAGGGGCGATTCAGCCGCCGGGCCGGCCAGCGTGGCGGCGCGCTGCTCGAGCCCCGCAAGTTTTCTTTCAGCCAGCCTTGCCGCGTGGGGGCGGTCGATGCGCAGCAGCGGCGCGAGAATGCCAAACACGAGGCTGGTGCCGGCGGTAACGACCAGCGCCAGCCGGCCGGCCAGCAGCACCCAGGGTTCGAACGCCAGCCGGAGGCCGACCCAGGCTGCGGCCACGGTGATCCCCAGCAGCACCACAGCCAGCAACGCAGCGCCGATGGCCAAGGCCCGCCAGCGGAGCTCGCGCTCCACCGCGCCAAGCCAGGCAAAGAACCGTTCCCGTGCGCTCATGCCGCCTCCTTGCCGAGATACCACGATGAAAGAACCGTTTCCACCAGGCCCGCCGCCAGCGCCGCCGCCAGAAGCCACAGGGCGAGCGGGCGCGGCGGCCGAGGGCCGCCGCTTCCCTGCCCCGCGGCCGAGGCCGCGCTGGACCATAACTCCAGGGCGTCCCTGGGGGCCGGCGCGAGGTCGGATTCGCGCCGGTCCACGTTGACCGCGATCATCCTTTCGCGCCCCTGGCCGAGCGCCACCCGCCAGAAGCCGGTCTGGTCCAGTTCCACCGACGCCCCCCGAGCGGTCTCGGCAAAGCTGAGCACGCGCCGCCCGCGCGGATCCAGCACCTCAAAAGCGCGCGCGCCCACTCCGGCGGCAGGTGCGAAGCTCTCGCCGGCGGCCATCGAGGCGGTGGCATCCTCCCACCGGGTGAGCCGCCGCGCCGCCTGCTCGACGAACGGCACGAAGGCGGGCTGGAGCGGAAAATCGCTGGCCAGGCCATCGAGGGCGAACGTCAACACGAGCACCAAGCCGTCGCCGACACTCTGTTCGAGCAGCAGCGGCGTGCCGTCTTCGAGCGCCGCCAGCACGCGCGCCTCGCCGGGTTCGACCGCCAGCACCTGATAGAAGCGCACGCCCTGCCACTGGCCCGCTTTGCTGAGCAGCGGCGAGGTGGGATCAGTGCGTTGCGCAGTGAAATAGCCTTCGCCGGAGCGCGCCGCGTAGCGCGTGCCGGTGATCATCTGGCCCGTGACGGGAACGCGTCCGCGCGCGGCGCCCTCCGGCCCCAGAACGAGCAGCAGGCCCATGCCGCGGCGCACCGCCGCGGCGACTTCCGTTTCCGGCGGCATAGCGCCAACCGCGATGAGGGCTCGCGCCTGCTGCCAGCCGGACTCGCCGGCGAGCGCGAACAGTCCGCCAGCGGCAGCCTCCAGCGCGTTCCGGATGTAGGCCTCCGCCGTGCGGCTGCCGGTGAAGGCCACCGGCAGCGGATCGGTGCGTTCCATGGCGAAGAGGAACTCGTCGTCGGCGGGCAGTGCGTCGGCTGGCTCCAGCCGCACCGAGCCCTGTGAGAAGCCGTAGGGCAGGTCGAACGAATCAAACTCCACGGTAACCCGGCCTTCCGGCGGGACCTGTAACTCGCGGCGGGCCACGTCGCGGCCGCCGATGCGGAGCACGGCGGTGCGGCGGGCCTCGGGGGTGTGGAATCCGGCGATGACGGCCTGCACGCGCGCTTCCCGGGCCTGCCGGACGCGCGCCGGGGCGCGGACGCTTTCCACCGTCCAGTTCGGTTCGGCCGATTCAGCCACCGGGTGCAGGCGCAGGGCGATGGAATCGCCCAGGGCGAGTTCAGCGAAACCGGCCGGCAGCGCAGTGCGCTGGAAATCGCTGATCAGGTGCACTTCCACCGGCTCACGGCGCTCCTGCTGCCAGGCGCGGAGGGCGCGGGCCAGCTCACTGAAGGAGTTGGCCGCCGCGCCGGGCGACAGGCGTGCGAGCGAGCCGCGCTCGATGAGGCGCAGGCGGGAGTCAAAAGCGGCCAGCCTCGCCTCCGGCGTGAGTAGCCCCTCAGCCACGCGGCGCGCCCGTGCCATGCGTTCGCAGCAGCCCATGCTCGGCGAGACGTCGACGACGACCAGGCGCGCTGCCGCCGAGGCGGCGCGCACCGCGTGGGACTGGATGACCGGCTGGGCGAAGGCGAAGATGATGAAGGCGAGCAGCAGGAGCCGCGCGGCCAGCAGTTTCAGATAATCCAGCCGGCGGCGGCGGAGCTCGGCCTGGCGGCCGGGCTCAAAAAACATAAGCGAGCTGAATTGTTTCGAGTCCGGCCGGCTGCGGCGGAGCAGGTGCAGGTAGACGGGCAGGGCGAGCAGCCCGAGTCCGGCCAGAAACCAGGGAGCGAGCAGGCCCATCTACGGCCTCCCCTCACGCACGGCGAGATAGCGCCGCAGGGCCTCGTCGAGCGGCTCCGAGGTAAGCGCACGGTGATAGTCGATTCCGGCGCCCTGGGCGAGCGAGGCAAGCTCTTCGAGGTGGCGGCGGATCTTCTCGCGATACGGCCCGGCGGCGTAGGCGGGGCTGACCTCCATTTCGTCGCCGGTTTCCATGTCGATGAGGACGCGCGAGCTGTCGAGCTCCGGTTCCACTTCTTCAGGATCGAGCACATGCATCATGACGACGTCGTTGCCGCGCTGGCGCAGCGGCGCGACGGTCTGGACGATGCTGCGGGCGGGCGCGAAGAAATCGCTGATGACGAGCACGATGCCGCGCCGCCTCAGGTACTGCTGGAAATGCCAGAAGGGGCGGGCGTAATCGGTGCGGCGGCCGGGCTCGGCGCGGTCGATGGCGTGCAGCACTTTAAGCCACTGGCCGTGGCGGGAGCTGGGCTGGACGTAGTCGCGCACTTCGTCGTCGAAGGCGATCAGGCCGACGGCGTCGCGCTGGTGGTGGGCGAGGTAACCGAGCGAGGCGGCGAGAAACCGCGCATAGTCGATCTTGCGGACGCCGCGGCCGCGGAATCCCATCGAGGCGCTGCGGTCAAGCAGGATGGTGAGCCGCGTGTTGGTTTCGCCGCGGAAGCGTTTCAGATAAAGCCGTCCGGTGCGGGCGTAGACGTTCCAGTCGACGTAGCGGAGGTCGTCGCCGGGCGTGTAAGGGCGGTATTCGGCGAACTCCTGGCTGAAGCCGAAGTCGGGCGAGCGGTGCAGGCCGCTGATGAAGCCCTCGACCACAGTCTTCGCGGTGAGCTCGAGGTTGGCGATGCCGGCGAGGATCTGCGGGTCGAGAAAACGCTGCTGCATCAGTGCCTCCGCGGCGGCAATGCATCGAGGATGCGGGCGAGGATGTCGTCCGGGGTGAGCCGGTCGCTTTCGGCCTGGAAGTTGAGCAGGATGCGGTGGCGAAGCACCGGCGGCATCAGCGCGCGGATGTCGTCGAAGGTGACGTGGTGGCGGCCGCGCATCAGCGCCCGGGCCTTGGCCGAAAGCACCAGGTTCTGCGCGCCGCGGACGCTGGCGCCGAAGTTGACGTATTTGCGGACGAAGTCCGGCGCCGAGGAGTCCCGGGGGCGGGTGGCGCGGACCAGCGAAATGGCGTAGCGCGCGACTTCGTCGGCCACGGGCACCATGCGGACGAGCTGCTGGAAGCCAAGAATTTCGGCGGCGTTGGTGACCGCCTGAACGTCGGGCACGGCGGTGGTGGTGGTGCGCTCGATGACCTGGAGCTCTTCGTCTTCGCTCAGGTAGTCGAGCAGGGTGTTGAAAAGGAAGCGGTCGAGCTGGGCTTCGGGCAGCGGGTAGGTACCTTCGAGTTCAATGGGGTTCTGGGTGGCGAGCACGAAGAAGGGCGCCGGCAGCGGGTAGTGGTTGCCGCGCACGGTGCAGGAGCGTTCCTGCATCGCTTCGAGCAACGCCGCCTGGGTCTTGGGCGGCGTGCGGTTGATTTCATCGGCCAACAGGACGTTGCCGAAGATGGGCCCGGGGACGAAGGTCCAGATGCGGCGCCCGGTGCCGGGCTCTTCTTCGAGGATGTCAGTGCCAGTGATGTCGCTGGGCATGAGATCGGGCGTGAACTGAATGCGGCGGAACTCGAGCCCGAGCGTCTGGGCCATGGTGCGCACGAGCAGCGTCTTCGCCGTGCCGGGCATGCCGGTGATGAGGCAGTGGCCGCCGACGAACAGCGCGATCATCAGCTGTTCGAGCACTTCTTCCTGCCCGACGATGACCTTGCGCACCTCGCGCACAAGGGCTTCGTGCACTTCCTGGAAGCGTTCCACCTGGCTGCGGAGCGCGGCGGTATCGACAGTGGCCATGTCAGTCGTTTTTCCTTTCCTGGGAGTCCCGGGTCAATTCGAGCAGCAGCCGCTGAGCGGGGCGGTAGCCGGGGGCCTCCTCGAGCGCGGCGAGCACGGCTTCGCGGGCTTCCGCCGTGCGGCCCAGCCGGCTGGAGGCGAGCGCCATCCCATACCACGCCGATGCCGGATCGACGGTGCCGGATGCAAGCACGGCCTGCCATTCTTCGCGGGCGCCTTCCCAAAGAGAGAGTCTTTCGCGCAGGGAAGCCAGCCGCCGGTGCAGGTCTTCATCCTTTACCGGGTAGATCCAGAGGAGGCGCGACAGGGCGGCTTCGGCCTCTTTCAGGCGCCCGCCGTCCTCGAAAAGCTTCGCCAGCTTCTTGATCGAGTCCGGGTTGCGGCCGCCCTGACGCACATAGCTCGCGAGGGCGTCTTCGGCGCAGGCGGCGTCGCCCGTGGCGATGCAGATTTCGGCGAGCGCTTCATAGGCGTTGCCCGGGTCCACGTATTCGGGAAATGCGGCGATGACGGATTCGGCCAGGCGGCGCGCTTCCGGCCAGCGCGCGGCGCGGCGGGCCTCGTGAAGGAGCTTCATCTCCTTTGTCCAGCGGTCGAAATTCTCAAGCGGCGTGCGGTGCTGTTCTTTGAGCCAGGCGAGAAATTGTATATCGAATTCCTTCGTGGAGACGCCCAAAACGGCCGGGAAAACCTCACTGGCCGGCACAGGTTTAGAGAAAGCGCGCATCATTGCGAGCACTTTTTCCCAGCCCCATTTCTGCTGGATATAGTCGATGATGCGGCCTGCCTGGAAATAGCTGAGCGTGACCTGGCCGGGCGAGCGGGGCCGCTGGAAGCCGCGGTCGAGCCGGTCGACGGGAAGCAGTTCGCCTTTGCGGATGGCGGCGATGATGTCCGGCGTGAGGCGGTCGCCCCATTCGGGGTTGGCGGCCGTCTCCTCGTGCACGGAGACGCCTTCGGTAAACCATCGCGGGACGCGGTGCCGGGTGGCGGTGATCACGTAGACGTGGCTGAGCTCATGCCACAGCGTGCTGGCCCAGTGGAAGGCGCCCGGCGGACGCGCCGAGGGGCTGTCCATGGCCAGGCTGAGGCCGAAGGTGACGCCGAGCGCGCCCAGGCCGGGGACGCCGAGGGTGCGCACCTCGAAGTCGGCGTGATTGTTGTAGACCTCGACAAGGACCGGCCCCGGAAGCTGGAAGCCGTACTTGCGGCTGAATGTGTCCAGCGCGCGGTCGAGCTCGCGCCCGAAATAGGGCGCCAGCAGCCTCGACTCGCTGCGGTGGAAGCGGAGGACGTAGCGCGGACGGCGGACGGCATCGAATTTTTCGAGCGTGTCGAGCAGTTTCAGCGAGTTCGCCGTGGGGGCGCTGCGGTAGCCTGCCTCGTAGGCCGTTTCCAGTTGACGGCGGGCCTCGGCGGTCCGGCCGACGCGCATTAAATTGATGCCCAATTCGCTGCGCGCGGCGTGAAATTCCGGGTCGATTTCCACCGCTTTTTGATAATATTCGATGCCTTCTTCGTAGCGCCGGTTGAGCACGAGATGCCGCGCGATGCGGGCATAGCCGGGCGCATGGCGGCCCATGGCGGCCAGTTCAGCGGCAGGATCGCGGTCCTGAAGCAGGTCGATGGCGGCGAGGACCGCGCTGGCGCCCGGCCGGGCGCCGAGTTTTCGCGCCTCGGCGGCGGCGCTTTCCAGATCGCCGTCCTCGAGCAGCACATTGGCCAGCAGCTCGCGGGCTTCAACAAGCTGCGGATCCTTCTCAAGCGCCTTCCGGCACAGTTCGGCGGCTTTCGGGTCCATCCGGTCGGCGGCCACTTTCGCCAGTCCGAGCAGTGCTGGAGGAAAATCCTTTTCGATTTCCAGCGCTTCATTGAATAAATCGGCCGCCTCGCCGGGATTGAAACGCTCGAGCAGAAGCAGGCCCCAGCGGACCCGGAGCATGGGGTTCTTCGGATCGCTTTTCACCGCCGCGCGGAAGGCGGCGTTGGCGTCCTCCCACCGCCGCTGTTTCCAGTACATTTCGGCCAGCTCGGCGGCCGGCTGCCCGGAGGCGGCGGCCGCCATCATCAGAAAGAGACAGAGGCGCATCATCGCTCGATCTCCTCCTGGAGGTTGGCCAGCGCCACCAGCAGCGCCTGCAGCCGCTTGTGATAGTCTTCCGGCGGCAGGGCGGCCTTTTCGCGCTTCAGTTTTTCGATTTCGATTTCGAGTTTCTCGCGCTGCGCGAGCAGGGCGCGTTTCTGCGGACTGGCGAGAGCCGCCTGCGCGGCGCCGAAGCGGGCGAGCGCGGTGCGGGCCACGCCGCCGGGGTCCTCCATGGCCGCGTGTTCGGTGGCGAGGCGCTTCTGCATTTCAAAAAATGCGGCTGTTTTCTGGGCCGCATAGCGGAACGCTTCCAGCGCGCTGACGGCTTCATTTTTGTCGGAATCGGCCGCCGGATCGCGCAGGGATTCCACCCAATAGCGCGGAAAAACGACGGCGTTTTTCTCGTTGCCGGAGCGCGTGGCGGCAAAGACGGCGCGGCGCGGACCGGACAGAAGCTTCAACGCGGCGCCACTGGCACTGGTGGCCAGCACGACGAGCTGGCGGCAGGCGAGCGGGTCGAGCCACGCGCGAAGCTCCTCGCCGGTGACGTCCGGGCCTGGGACGTTGAAGCGGTACTGCTCGCCGTCCCACGTCCCGTGGCCGATGAGCACGAGCGTGCAGGTGTCTTCGGACCCCAGCCCCGCGCCCAGCCGGGCGATGCCATCTTTCACTGCGGCCCGGCTAACCTGAGGGCCGGTGAGGGCTTCGCCGCCGGCGAGCCTGGCCGCCTCGCGCGCCAGGCTCTGGAAACGCTGCTCGTACTCCGGTTCGCCGCCGAGGCCGGCGACGACAAGCATGCGCTCGGCCGCGAGGCCGGGCAGGCAGAGAGGGAGGAGCCAGACGAATTTCATATGGCGCCCCACCTCCGCCGCACGATCCATTCGGCAGCTTTCAGTCCGGCGAGGAGGAGGAACGCGGCGGGCGCGTTCCACACGGGGCGTGTCTCGCGCACGGTGATGCCGGCCTCCGAGAGCTCGATCTCTTTTGCGATGCCGCGCACATCGGTCGGGCGCCAGTAGCGCCCGCCGGTCTGCACGGCGAGCCGTTCGAGCAGTTCGCGATTCTGCTCGGTGCGGAACGATTCGGCCGCTCCGTCCACGCGGCGGAAGGTGACCGTGTCGCGGCCGAGTTCGTCCATGCCCTCGCGCGCGACGGCCTCCGCCAGATAGGCGCCGGGCCGCGGAGCGCTCCAACGGGCCTCGTAGACGCCGGACTCGCCGCGCGCCGGAGCGAGTTCGAGCGTTTCGGAGACGCCGCCCGGGCCGAGCACATGCGCGGTGACGACGGCGCCGGCGGCGGGCAGGTAGTTCCGGTCTCGGACTTCGGCGCGCAACAGAACCTCTTCCCCGCCCTCGTAAGTCTGCCGCGAGGTGAGGAGAGTGACCCGCTCTTCGACCGAACCGGCCACCCAGCGAAGAAGCTGGCGCCAGAACATTTCATGGCTCTGGTCGCGCGCGTCCTGCGCCATCTGCCAGCGCCAGGTACCGCCGCTGGCCAGCAGGGCCACGCGGCCGCGGCCATAGGTCTGTGTGACCAGCAGCGGATGGCGCGCGCGGACGCCGGGAACCGCTTCAACGAGAACTGTTGCGCCGGGCTTGGGCGCGCCCGTCTCCTGGTAGTCGGCCAGGTGGGGCAGCGCCTTCCACCGGGCGGCGTTTTTCTCCGGGTCCTCTTCGATCCGCGTGATGAGATTTTCCAGGCCGGCGCGGGTCAGCTCGACGGTGGCCGGTTCGCGGTGGAAGGTGTTTTTGCGGTCGGGCAGCGACACGGGGAGGATCTCGGCCAGAGGAGAGCGATGCCAGCCGCCATCGCTCAGGGCGGCGCGGCCGCCGAGGAAGAGGACGCCGCCGCCGCGGCGATCGACGAATTCGCGGATCAGTGCCTGCTGGGCGGGCGTGAAGTAGCCAGCCTCGACGTTTCCGAGGATCAGGGCCTGGTAGGCGAACAGCTCGTCGACGCCTGCCGGAAATCCGCGCTCGAGTTCTTTCGGGTTGCGGATTCCCTGGCGGTAGAACTTGTTCTCGGTGGTGCGGACGATGCTGGTGAGTTCGAGCTGTGGATCGTCCTCCACGGCACGGCGGATGAACTTCATCTCCCAGCGCGGCTCGCCTTCAAAGTAGAGGAGGCGCGGCCTGCGGTCGCGGACGTCGACCAGCCGCTCCAGAGAGTTGTTGTGGGTATTGGATTCGCCTTCGACAGGCGCGATGAAGATTTCAAGCGTGCGGACACCCGCGGGGCCGGCGTTGAAGGAGAGCGTTTCGCGCCACGTCTCGCCGTCCGCGCGAAGGCGCACGTCCTTCTGCGTAAGGACGCGACCACCGTCCTTCACCACGAGGCGGGCGGTGCGGCCGCCAAAGCCGGCTGAGCGGAGCGTGACCGTTACGGCGAGGCGCGAGTCCGGCAGGAGGCGCGCAGGCAGGTCGGCGTCGAGAAGCTCAACGTCGTCGCGCATTGTCTCCGACCCGAAGCCAACGGCATGCACGGGAATGCGGGCGCGGCGCAGCGCCTGGAGAGTCTCCGGGCCAAGCTGGCCGCCGTTGTCGGCACCGTCAGTGAGCAGCACGATCGCACCGACCGGCAGGAGCGTGCTTTCGGCGGCGATCTGACGCAGCGCTGCGCCGAGGTCGGTGCGCGGCGCGGCGGGCTTCGGCGGGAGCGCGTCGATGCGGGCCGGAGTGTCGCCGGCCTGGTAGAGGCGCACCGGGAATCGCTTCTTCAGATCGTTCAGTAGGCCGCCTTCGACGAGCTGGCGCGCCTGGACGTAGCGGTTTTCGAGCGCCATGCTCTGCGAGGTGTCAACGACGACGGCGACGACATTCTGCTGCGGCTTCAGCACGGTGACCGAAAGCGCCGGCTGCCAGAGGAGAACGAGCAGGAGAGCGAGCACGCTCCATTCCAGCGTGCCGAGCACGAGCAGGCGGGGGCGCGGCAGCCGTCGGCGCCAGAGCAGCGCGGCCAAGGCGGCCGCCAGCAGCACCAGCAGCGCGACAAGCCAGGCCGCGGGCCATCCGCTCGAGAAGACGAATGCGGCCTTGCGGTAGACCGAGAGCGGATAGTTGAAGAGAAGCTCGAACATTCCGGCCTTAATGGGTCATCGCGTAGATGATGTAGTTGATGCCGGTGCGGTAGGCCTGGGAGGCGTATTTTTCAGGGTAGTGCGGGTTGTCGGCCCACTCCCAGGCGTCGCCCTGATCCATGTTGAAGCAGATGGCGATGCCGATGCGGCCTTTGGCGTCGCGCCAGGCGCGCCACTTGGGTTCTATGCCGTCGTATTCGTAGGTTTTGGTAAAGGGGTAGTTGACGATGCCGGGGACCTGGACGCGGTCGTCGAGGTCATAGAGCACGTGGAAGATGGGGTCGTTGCTTTCGATGTCGCCGATTGGGCGGTCGGCGAAGGCCTTGTTGAGGCTGGCGGTGAAGATCTCCCACTCGAAGGTGCCGTGGAAGTCGTCGGTCATGAGGAATCCGCCGCGGTCGATGAATTCGCGAAGTTTGCGGACCTGGGCTTCGGGCAGATCCCAGTGGCCTGGCTCGACGACGTAGACGAAGGGGTAGTCGAAGATGTCGTCGCTGATGAGATCAACGACGCGCTCCATCGGGTTGGCATGGATGCGGGTGAGGCGGCGCACGCCCTGAAGGAACTGACGGTCGGCTTTCGGGTAATCGACGGTCCAGGCGCCGCGCATTGCCCAGATGCCGGTGGCGCGGATGTTGGGGTAACGGAGGCGGGCGAAGTAGAATTCTGTTTTTTCCTGCGCGCCGGCGGGGATGGAGTCGTCGTCGGAGTCGGGAAACAGACGGCGGATGCTCTGATAGCCGCGTTGGAACGCACCGAGCGAACCCGCCAGCATCAGCGCAGCCAGCAACACGGCCAGTTGCCTGCGCATGCTCATCCTGATGCCCCTCGTGGGCTTTAGCATAGCAGACGCGCTGGTGGAGGCAAGCGTTACCGGGGTTGGCGGCTTTGGCCGAATGCAGTTGAGCCGGCCCGCCTTGCGGCCCTGCATCGCTGGGACGCTACGGCGGCGTGCGGGAGCTGATTCGGCTCCCGTGCCGCGAATGGAACCCTCTCGACAGAGCAACCGAAAGCAACGGCCCCTCGTTCGAATGGGACAACGGGCCGTGGCCGATCCTTCCGGCAGCGGTTCGCGGTGCAACCCTCGCTGCCGTGTAGGGCGTGACGGCCTGATTTTCGGCGCGCGGGAAGATAGGCCTGCCCATCGGCTGGAGGCTTGGCGCCGCCACCCGATCCGGCTTGCGGCCCGGCATGGATCCTTGATTCCAGACCTGATGGTTTCCTTGGTTCCCTCGAATCTGTGGGTGGACTTGGCGTCTCTGGATGCCGGACAGGCCGCTTTCATCTCGCCCGACAGAAATCTAGATATTCTTGCTAGGGATTGGGATGATAGCATACGCTAGGGCTATGGTGCGACCTGATTCGGCTGCCCTGGCTCATCTACGCTGGCTGGAGGCGGAGAGCATCCACATCATCCGCGAGGCGGAGGCACAGTTTGCACGGCCTGTGTTGTTGTACTCGATCGGGAAGGACTCTTCGGTCCTGCTGCATCTGGCGCGCAAGGCATTTTATCCGGGACCGCTTCCGTTTCCGCTCCTGCACATCGACACGACCTACGAGTACCCGGAGATGATCGAGTTCCGGGACCGCTTCACGCGGGAGATCGGCGCAGAGCTGCGGGTGTACACGAACCGGGAGGCGATCCGGCTAGGCGCCAATCCGTATGATTTCGGCACGTCGAAGTGCTGCCAGCTTCTGCGCACGCAGGCGCTGGTGCAGGCGCTGCGGGAGGGCGGCTATGATGCCGCGCTCGGCGGTGCGCGCCGGGACGAAGAGCGATCACGGGCCAAGGAGCGTGTGTTCAGCTTCCGGGACCGCAATGGGCACTGGGATCCGAAGGCACAGCGGCCCGAATTATGGTCGATCTATAACGGCCGGGTCGATCCGGGCGAGCACATGCGCATCTTCCCGCTGTCGAACTGGACGGAGCTGGACGTGTGGCGCTACATAGCGCTCGAAAAAATTCCCATTGTTCCGCTCTATTTTGCGCGTCCCCGGCCGGTGCTGGTGCGGAACGGGACGCTCATTCCCCATCAGCCGAACGTGCGTCTGCTGCCGGGCGAGCGGCCGCAGACGGTGATGTGCCGGATGCGGACGCTAGGCTGCACGCCGTGCAGCGGCGCGATCCGGTCGGAGGCAGACACGGTGGAAAAAATCATTGCTGAATTGCTGGAATTCCGCCGTTCGGAGCGCGAAAACCGGGTGATTGATCACGACCAGGACGGCTCGATGGAGCTCAAAAAACGGGAGGGATATTTTTGATGCCGGCATCAACGGAAACAGCCGCGCGTCTGCTGCCGCTGGCTCATTTTCTCCGGGCGCCGGGCGAGCGTTCGCTGTTGCGCTTCGCCACCGCAGGCAGCGTGGATGACGGAAAGTCCACGCTGATCGGCCGCCTTCTGCATGACACGCGCAGCGTGTACGAGGATCAGATCGAGGCGGTAAGAAAGAGTCCCATCAACCGCTCGGGAGGGGCCATCGACTTATCCCTGCTGACCGACGGGTTGCGGGCCGAGCGCGAGCAGGGAATCACGATCGACGTGGCTTATCGATATTTTTCGACGCCGCGCCGCACGTTCATCATCGCCGACACTCCCGGCCACGAGCAGTACACGCCGAACATGGCCACGGGCGCCTCGACGGCGGACGCGGCCATCATTCTGGTGGACGTGCGGAAGGGCGCGGTGGCGCAGTCGCGGCGGCATGCCTTCATCGCCGCGCTGCTCGGCGTCAGGGAGCTGATTGTCGCCGTGAACAAGATGGACCTCGTCGGCTACAGCCGCGAAGCGTTCGAAGCAGCATCGGAAGGGCTGCGGGCGCTGGCGCCAAGGCTGAGGGGCGCGCGGCTCCAGTTCATCCCGGTCAGTGCGCTCGAAGGCGACAACGTGGTGGAACGCTCCGAGCGCATGCCCTGGTATGAGGGCCCCTCGCTGCTTGAGTATCTCGAGCAGATCGACCCGCAGGCCGGTGCGGCGGCGGGGCCGTTCCGCTTTCCGGTGCAGTATGTGATCCGCCCGCGCGATGGCTTCCGGGGCTTCGCCGGACAGATCATCTCCGGCTGTGTGCGTCCGGGCGATGAGGTGCTGGAGCTACCCTCGGGACGGCGCACCCGCGTGGCGCGAGTCGTCACCTTCGATGGTGACCTGGAAGAGGCGGTTGCGCCGATGTCGGTGACCCTGACGCTGGAGGACGAACTCGATGTATCGCGCGGCTCGATGCTGGCGGCTGCGCGGCGGGCGCCGCAGCTGTCCCGCCGCTTTGTGGCGCACACGGTGTGGATGAGCGCCGAGCCGTTATCGGCGCACAGGAGCTACCTCCTGCGCCACGGGCCGCATGAAGTGCAGGCGCGCCTGGCCAGCCTACATCACCGCGTGGATGTGCAGACGCTCGAACCGCGGCCGGCGGAAACGCTTGCCTGGAGCGAAATCGGACTGGCCGAATGGGAGACATCGCGGCCGCTCGCCTTCGACCCGTATGCCGAGGTGCGCGGCAACGGGGCGTTCATCCTGGTTGATCCGATCACGAACCGCACGATCGCCGCGGGCATGATCGAGGCACCGGCCGAAGACCCGGAGTCGCTCCGCCGTCAGCGCCGACAGCCGCGCTTTCGCGCCGGGCGGCTCACCGCGGCCGAGCGCCGCGCCCGCAGCGGCCATGGCGCGGCGCTCGTTGTTGCCGCCCCAGGTTCGGCCGCGGCTGAACTGCTGGAGCGCCGGCTGTTTGAGCACGGCGGCGACGTCGTCCTGCTCGACGGGCCGGTGGCGCCGCTGGAGCCGCTGCTGCGCGCCGGCCTGATTGTGATTGCGCCGCCGGGGTCGGTCTGTTCCGGATTTCCCATGGTGGAACTTCCCGAGAGTGCCAGCGATGACCCGGAGAGCGCCGTGGTAGAAATTCTGCGCAAGTTGGAAGAAAAAGGGGTCCTGATTTCCCGGGACGAATTCACTTCCGGGGAGGGCATTTAGTCATGGGCGAGATGCAGAAAAAACCGTCAGGAGCGGAGCTCATAAAGGCGGCCAGCCGCCACCTGCGGGGTTCCATTGCCGAAGAACTGGCCAATGAGGCGGCCCAGTTTTCAAAAGACACGACGCTGGTGCTCAAGTTTCACGGGATTTATCAGCAGCATGACCGGGACCTGCGGCGGGCGGAGGCGAAAAAGGAATATTCCTGCATGGTGCGCGTCAGCGTGCCGGGCGGCGTGCTGCGGCCGGAACAGTATCTGGCGCTGCACGGCTTGGCCGGCCAGGTGGGCGACGGCACGCTCCGCATTACCTCGCGCGGCGGCGTGCAGTATCACTATGTCGGGAAGCGCTCGCTGCGGGAGCTGATCCGCGCCATCTGCGGCGCCGGCCTGAACACGTTGGCCGCCTGCGGGGACGTGGTCCGCAACGTCGTCTGCACCGCCGCGCCGTTTGACACGCCCGAGCAGCGGAGCCTTCTTGAGTGGGTGCGGCTGGTGGACCGTTCGCTGAAACCGAAGACCCGCGCATATGCCGAAATCTGGCTGGATGGCGAGCGGGCCGCCACCCTGACGGACGGGGGCGAGGAAAGCGAGCCGCTTTACGGAGACACGTATCTGCCACGCAAATTCAAAATCGGATTCACCCGCGAAGGCGACAACACGGCCGACATTTATTCGGATGATCTAGGCTTTGTGGCCCACTTCGAACGCGGCGAGGTGGCAGGTTTCACGTTTCTGGCCGGCGGCGGCATGGGCCAGAGCAACGGCGACCGCAACACACATCCCCGTCTGGCGGACCCGGTGGGCTTCGTCCGTCCCGATCGCGTGCTGGATGTCGCCCGCGCCGTGGTCTCCATTCACCGCGACTTTGGCGACCGCAGCAACCGCCGCCACGCGCGTCTGAAGTACGTGATCGAAGACCGCGGCCTGGACTGGTTCCGTGAAGAACTGACGCGCCGCCTCGGCTGGGCGCCGGCGCCGCCGCGACCGCTGCGATGGGCGCGGCATGCCGACTGGCTGGGATGGCATGCGCAGGACGCCGCCGGCTCGCGGTGGTTCTTCGGGCTCCGTGTGGTGAGCGGCCGGCTGGCCGGGGACCTGATGCAAGCGGTAGCGGAAGCCGTCCGCCAGCTTCAGCCCCAGGTGCGTTTCACGCCGCAACAGAATCTCATCTTCGCCAATCTGGCCCCGGAAGCGCGTGGCGAGCTGGAAGCGATCCTCCGCCGTTACGGGGTGGCGCTGCCCGGCGAGATTCCGCCCATCCTGCGCCACTCGATGGCCTGTCCGGCGCTGCCGACCTGCGGGCTGGCCCTCACCGACAGCGAGAGGGTGCTGCCGGACGTCGTTCAGGACATCCAGCGTCAGGCGGACGAGGCCGGGGCGGCGGGCGAGATCATTCATCTGCGGATGACCGGCTGCCCGAATGGCTGCGCGCGCCCGTACACGGCGGAGATCGGCATCGTCGGCCAGAGCCCGAAGCTCTACTCGATCTATCTGGGCGGCTCGCCATTGGCGACGCGCATTGCCGCCCTCTACACGCACAACGTGCCGCTCGAGCGGATCGGCCAGACGCTGCGGCCGCTGCTGGATGCATGGATTCGGGAACGCCGCCCCCGGGAATCGTTCGGCGACTATTGCAACCGCACCGGCGTGGAGGCGCTGCGGGCGCGTTTTCTGGAGGCGCCGGTATGAACTCCCTGTTTCCGGTCATGCTCGACCTGCGCGGCTGGCCGTGCGCCGTGCTCGGCGGCGGTCCAATGGCCGAAGAGAAGGTGCGCCTGCTCGAAGAAACAGGCGCAAGGCTCGTGCTGATCAGCGAAGAGGCGACACCGACCCTGCGGGCCCGTGCCGGGGAAGGTGCGCTTGAATGGCGGCGGCGCCGTCCCGTGCCGGAAGACGTGAGGGGATTCCGGCTGGTGATCAGCGCGCTGGGGGACCCGGCCGCCAATGCCGCCTTCGCAGAGGCGGCGGAGGTGGCAGGCGTGCTGTTCAACGCCGCCGATGATCCGCCCCGCTGCCGGTTCCTGCTGCCCTCGGTTCATCGCCAGGGAAGCCTTGTCATTGCCGTCTCGACGGGCGGAAAATGCCCGGCGCTTGCGGTCCGCATTCGTGAAAAACTGGCTGACCTATTTGACCAGGCATACGCCGACTTTCTCGATCTGGCCGCAGAATTCCGGCCCTCTATTTCGTCGCAGATTCGCGACTTTGCTGCCCGGAAAAAGCTCTGGTACCGGATCGCCGATTCGCCTGCGCTCGAGCTGCTCCGCAGGGGCCGCCGCAGCGAGGCCCGGACCGTGATCGAAAAACTCATCTTTTCGCAGAAGGAGAACGCGGCATGAACTTGCTGGACCAGGCCCGCGATGCACTGCGCCAGGCGCTGGCCCGGTATCAGGACGCCTGCCTGACGTGCAGTTTCCAGGCCGAGGACATGGCCGTGCTCCACCTGGCGCGCCAGTTCCGGCCGGACCTGCCGGTGCTGTTTCTGGACACCGGCTACCATTTCCCGGAAACGCTGGCCTACCGCGACCGGATGGCCGGCGAGTGGGGCTTGCAGCTTGTGAATCTGCGCGCGCGAATCTCGGTCGCCGAGCAGGAAGTGGGCTTCGGGCTTTTGTACCGGACGGATCCAAACCGCTGCTGCCGGATGAGGAAAGTCGAGCCGCTGCTGGAAGGCCTGGAGCCGTATCGTCTCTGGATCACCGGGCTGCGGCGTGAGCAGTCGCCAACGCGTGCGGCGCTGGAAATTGAAGAAACCCACCGGCTGCCGTCCGGCCGTCCGATCGTGAAGCTGAACCCGCTTGCCTTCTGGACGTGGCGCGACGTGCTGGCCTATTGCACGGCCAACGACATTCCGCTGCTGCCGCTCTATGAACAGGGTTATGCAAGCATCGGATGCCAGCCCTGCACGGCAAAGCCTGCCGATCCTGATAACCCGCGCTCGGGCCGGTGGGGTGGTGCGAAGCTCGAATGCGGCATTCACACCTTCGACCGGGAGACCCACCCATGATCAGCCTGGCCGGACTTCTCGTTGCCCTGGCGGTGGTGCTGACAGGGGTCGGCGGCGGCGTCCTGATGACGCCGCTGCTGATCCTCCTCTTCGGTCTGGAACCGGCGACCGCTGTCGGAACGGCGCTGCTGTTTGTCACCGTGGTGAAGCTGTTGGCGGCGCCGGTTTATGTATTGCGCCGGGCCGTGGACTGGCGGGCGGCGGCGCTGCTGCTGGCGGGCGGGCTTCCGGGGGCGTGGGCCGGCGTTCGGCTGCACAGCGCCCTTCGCGCTTCGCATCTGCGGCCTGCGGTGCTTGTCGGTGTGGGCGCCACCGTGGTGGCTCTTGCGCTGGTGAGCCTGTGCCGCACGCTGGGGACGGACCGCGCCTCCGCAGGGGCACGCCCGCGATCGTGGCTGGCCGCGATCGGCGCGCCCATTGGACTGGAAGTCGGCTTCTCATCGGCTGGCGCCGGCGCGCTGGGCAATCTCGCACTGATGCAGTGCACGGAGCTCGCTCCGGCGGCCATCGTCGGCACGGATCTTGTCTTCGGCCTCGGGCTGGCCGCTGCCGCCGGATCCATGCATCTGGCCGCCGGCAATGTGGACCACGCCGTGTTCCGCGCGCTCTGTCTTGGCGGCATCCCGGGCGCGCTGGCGGGCGCGTGGCTGGCGACGCTGCTTCCGGCGCGGCCGTTTCGCACCGTGCTCACACTGGTTCTCATTTACCTTGGATCCCATCTCGTGTGGGACGGCGTCAGGAACCTTGCGCGATGAAGAAGACGTCGAAAATCTGGATCGTGGGCGCCGGCCCCGGACGCAGGGATCTGTTGACGGTTCGCGCCTGCGAGGCGCTGGCCATGGCCGATGTCGTGCTTTACGACCGGCTGGTGTCGGCCGAAGTGCTCGCCCTGGCGCGGCCGGGCGCCATCCTCGAAGATGCCGGAAAAGAACACGGCCGGCAGGAAGAAATCCAGCGGAGAATTCTCGAGGATCTGGACCGATATGCGCGCCGGTTTCGCCACGTGGTGCGTCTGAAGGGTGGTGATCCCATGGTATTTGGACGCGGAGCCGAGGAGTGGGTATGGCTGCGAGAACGGGGCTGGGACGTGGAAATCGTGCCGGGTATTTCCTCGGCGCTGGCGGTACCGGCGCTGGCCGGAATCCCGCCGACGTTCCGGGGCGTGGCGCGGAGTTTCGCCGTCGTCACCGGGCATTGCTGCGAACCCGAGGGCACGGACTGGGCGGCGCTGGCCGGCGTCGATACGCTGATCATCCTGATGGGCGTGGCGCGACGCGCCTCGATCGCGGCCGCGCTCGTCGCCGCCGGGCGCCCGGCGGAGCAGCCCGTCGCGTTCGTTGAGAACGGGACTCTTCCCGTGGAGCGCACGGTCATTTCGGACCTGGCCAGTGTGGCCGCCGGGCTGGTGGATGTGTCCAGTCCCGCAGTGATGGTCGTGGGCGAAGTAGTCCGTGTGCGTGAGCTTCTTCTGGGGCTCGCCGCAACACTTCCTGCTGCGGTGCCGGTGCACGCCTGATGCGCTGGGCCGCCACGGCCCTGATCGCGGATCCTCCCGGCCGCAACGGCGGAATCCAGCTACGGTGATGCCCGCATGGGAGCAACGCCGGCAGGGAACTACCGGATCATTGCGAGAAAACTCTCGCCGGCGGGAACCGAGACCGAGAAGTTTTCCGCAATCGTCTGACCCGTGTCGGCGAGCGAGGCGCGCGTGCCGAGCGCCACGCCGCGCCGGGCCCGCGGACCAAAGACGAGCAGCGGCACGTATTCGCGGTTGTGATCCGTGGAGGGCGTCACCGGATCGCAGCCGTGGTCGGCGGTCAGGATAACCAGGTCGTCCGGCTGAAGGGCCGATTCGAGCGAAGGCAGCCAGGCGTCCACCTCCTCGAGCGCCCGCGAATAGCCCTCGGGATCGTTGCGGTGCCCGTAAAGCATGTCAAAATCGACCAGGTTGGCAAAAATCAGCCCCTCGCCAACCTGGTGCATGGCCGCAAGAGTTTTCTCCATTCCTTCGGCATTGTTTTTCGTTTTGAACGAATGCTGAATGCCGCGCCCGAGGAAAATATCGGCGATTTTTCCCACGCCTATCACCGGGACACCCTTTTCCGCCAGGCGGTCCAGAAGCATGCCCTGCGGAGGCGGAACGGCATAGTCGCGCCGGTTGGCGGTGCGCACGAAAGCGCCGGGGCGGCCGATGAACGGCCTGGCAATCACGCGCCCCACCTCGTGCTCGCCGCGCAGCAGGTCCCGGGCGATTTCGCAGATCCGGTAGAGCTCTTCGAGCCGAATCACCTCTTCGTGGGCGGCGATCTGAAACACGCTGTCGGCGGAGGTGTAGACGATCGGCTTTCCGGTGCGAATATGTTCTTCGCCCAGTTCCCGGATGATTTCGGTTCCCGATGCGGGTTTATTGCCCAGCACGCCGCGGCCGATGCGCCGCTCAAATTCACGGATCAATTCCTCGGGAAATCCGTCCGGGTAGAGCGGAAAAGGTTTTTGGAGAATGATTCCGGCCAGTTCCCAGTGGCCGGTGGTGGTGTCCTTGCCGGGCGAGGCCAGCGCCGAGCGGCCGAAGGAGGCCGCGGGCTCATCGGCCGGCCGCAGGTGCGCGAACGGACGAATGTTGGCGAGCCCCAGGCGCTCGAAATTCGGCAGGCGCAAAGGGCGCAGTTCGGCGCAGTGGCCGAGTGTATCACCCGGCATGTCGTCGCCGAATTCGCGCCAGTCCGGCATGGCGCCGATGCCGACGCTGTCGAGGACCACCAGAAGGACGCGCCGAAAGCTCACGGATCCTCCTCGCCGAGGGCCTCGCGGATCCGGCCGGTGAGTATCTCGACGAAGCGGTCGCCGTTGAAACCATTCATGCGGCTGACGATGTTTCCGTCGCGGTCAAGCACGACCGTGGTCGGGATGGCATTGACGCGGAGCAGGGATCCCAGGCCGTCATCAAACCAGGAAAGCGGGTCCCACTGCTGCGCCTTCAGAAAGGGCGCCACGGCGCCGCGGTCTTCGTCGGTGGCCACGGGAAGAAACACGACGTCGTCCCGGCCGCGGAAGCGGCGGCGCACTTCTTCGTACAGCGGGTGCTGCGCCCGGCACGGTCCGCACCAGGTGGCCCAGAAGTCGATGACCACCACTTTCCCCTTCAAGCTGCCCAGATGCAGGGTGGCGCCAGTGGTGGAAGTCAGCGTGAAGTCGTGGACGACGCGCGCGCCGAAATTGGGGTCAAACTCCTTCAGGCGCTCGAGGCGCTGCGCCTGGTGCGCGGCGAGGCGGCTGTAAGCGGCCAGCAGCGCCGCGCCAAAGGCCGTTTCCTCGCCGTGCGCCTTGCGCGCGAGCGCCGCCAGCCGTTCGCCGTCCCGCGCCGGGTTCGGCTCGCCGGTCCGGTCCGCGCCAACGGCGAGCGAATCGGCGAACGCGTTTAGAGCCTCGGCGTAGCGTCCCTCGTGTTCAAGGATCCGCGCCCGTTCGCGCGCATTATCCACGGTGGGGTAGATCTGCCAGCCGGCGCGCGCGGCTTCGAGCGCCTCAGCCGGTTTGCCGAGATTGGCCAGCGCCCGCGCCTCGAAGGTCTTTGCGCGCGCGAGCGCGTACTCGGTCTCATCCAGCCGCCGGCCCCGCATGGGCCGGTAGGGCGCGGCGAGCTGCTCTTTCCGCTGGGATTCCAGTTCGGCGGTGAGAAGCCGGGCATATTTGAGCGCCCGCTCCTGGTCTTCGGCGCGCGGGCTGTCCAGCAGCGCACGCGCCACCTGATCCAGAAGCTGCATGCTGCGCGAGCCCTGTTCGATCACGCGCACCCCATATTCGAGCAGCCAGCGCCGGTGGCGCAGATCGACGGCCGCCTGCGCGAGGATCCGCTCGTATTCGGCGCGCCGCGAGGAGTCCGGAAACTGCTTCAGATGCCGCTCGATGGCACGTGCGTAATCGACGACGCTGGAGCCGGCATCAGCGAGGGACTGCTCGAGGATCTCATCCTCGTTCGGTGCCGGCGGCGGCTGCGGCGGCTGCGCAAAGACGAAGGCCCCGCAGACCAAAACGGCGGCGCATGTCTTCGCCCATCCAGGCAGCATCCCTTCCGCCGCTGACCTCCGCTTCGTGCGAGGAGAGGCCTGCGGCCAGCGGCCCTTCATTGCCTGCCCTCGCCCGCAGCCTGCCTGGCGCCAGCGGGTTCCGGCGCCTGGAACAGCACCAGCAGTTTTTCTGCGCGCTCCCGCGCCATGTTGAGATAGGACGAATTGGCGGCCACGCGCCTCAGCAGGGGCACAAACTGATCCACGGCAACCAGCCGTTTTTTGTCCCACGCCGCTTCAATGTGCAGGATCGCCTGGTTGACGCCCAGCCGGTCGAATTTCACGGCACGTTCCAGGTTGGCCTGGAGGATGGCCGACTCGCACATCCGCTCAAACCAGTCATGGAGGAGCTGGCCGTCCGGGTCGAGCGTGTGGTTGAACTTCGTCTCGTGCTTTTCTTCGCCCTGCTCCCATCGCAGGACCTTCTCTCCCAGCCGCGCCACCTTCAGGCCGGACTCGAGCGGCCGCTGGCAGCGATCCAGCTTCTCGGCCAGACGCCAGACGGCCTCTGTTTCCGCAGGCCGCAGAGTGAAGGCCACCGGGAACTCCTCGTCCGGCGCTTCGCGGTATTCGCCCCTTCCCGCGCGGTCCAGCCGCACCTCCATGTAAGGCGGTTTGCTGCCGGGAAACGTCTTCGAGTAGAAGAGGCGCGGGCCGTCGGCGGCCAGTGCGGGAACCACAGCAATCAAAGCAAGCAGGCGGCTGGTCATAAGGACACGGGGATCGAGCGGCGGGCCGCATGGCAGATGGCCACCGCCAAAGCGTCAGATGCATCGAGCGGCGTGGGAGGTTCCTGCAAACCGAGCAGGACGCGCGTCATCCACTGCACCTGGTGCTTGGCGGCGCGGCCGTTGCCGACGACGGCGAGCTTCACCTGCGCCGGAGGGTAGGCGGCCACGGGCAGGCCCGCCTCCGCGCAGACGAACAGCGCCACGCCGCGCACGTGCGTCAGTTTCAGCGCGCTTCGGACGTTTTCGGCGGTGAAGGTGTCTTCGACGGCCGCTTCTTCGGGGGCATACTCAGCAATCACCCGGCGCAGCGCCTCGCCGATGGTTTTCAGACGGAGAGAGAATTCGTTGTTTGCGTCGGTGCGGATGGCTCCGCAGGCCACCATGCGGTGGCGCGTGCCGTCGCTGTCGATCACACCGTAGCCGGTGGCCTGGCTGCCGCAATCGATGCCCAGAATCCGCACGGCCCCTCCAAGGCCCGGGTGCGCTGCCCTGCCTTATTCGCCCGTCTCGTCGCCGAGGTCGGCGTTCGTGTACACGTTCTGCACGTCGTCGTGGTCTTCGAGCGCCTCCAGAAGTTTCATGACGCCGGGCAGGTGCTTCGGATCCACCTCCATGAGGCTCTTCGGGATCATGCCGATTTCGGCGGACGCGGTGGGAATGCCCGCCTTCTCGAGTGCCTCGAGTACGGCGTGATGGGCCTCCGGCGCCGAGAGGATCTCCCAGTGCTCACCTTCCAGTTTCACGTCATCGGCGCCGGCCTCGAGGGCGATTTCCATCAGCCGCTCCTCGGTCGCCTTGTCTTTCTCGATGAGAACCTGGCTCTTGCGCTCAAACATCCAGCTCACCGAGCCGAGCTCGCCCAGGTTGCCGCCGTGTTTGGAAAACAGATGCCGGATTTCGCTCACCGTGCGGTTGCGGTTGTCGGTGGCCGCGGCCACCATGATGGCGACGCCGCCCGGGCCATAGCCCTCGAACATCACCTCTTCAATCGCGCCGCCCTCGATCTCGCCCGTGCCCCTCTGAATGGCGCGCTTGATGTTGTCGGCCGGCATGGAGACCGCCTTGGCGGCCATGATGGCGGTGCGAAGGCGGGGGTTGGAGTCAGGGTCTCCGCCGTTGCGCGCGGCGATGGTGATTTCCTTAATGATGCGCGTAAAGAGCTTGCCGCGCTTGGCGTCCAGGGCCGCTTTCTTGTGTTTGATCGTCGCCCACTTGGAATGTCCGGACATGGCTGACCTCTTGCCTGGGAATGGATCGATGCGTACGGGGCGCGATCGGCCCCAATTGGTCAGGATACCATCGGCGGCCTTCGAGATCCATGCTTCCGACAGGCCGGTCTCAGTTCAGCCGGGCGGCCAGCTCGCGGGCGGCCAGGTCCGCCTCTTTCTCCGGCAATCCGATGACGCCGGCAAACCATGAGCCCTTGGCGAAGACGAACGCCATCCGGTCGCCATCCTTGCCATAGTAACCGCCGAAGTGGGCGATCAACTTCGGATTTTCGAGCTGCTTCCTGTAGTCGACGAGCATCAGCGCCGCCGCTTCGGGCACCGAAGCCCGGACCAGGAACATCTCATACTCCTGCTTGCCCTTGCGGTAACGGACGAGGGTGCCCCCAGGGAGAAAGTCCTTGCCGAGAATATGATCCTCCACGACCTTTGCTTCGATACGTCCCTCTGACGGGAATCGGCGCGTTTCATCGGAGACGGCGGGTTTCTTCTTCACCGGCGTCGCCGCCGCCTTTTTCTCCGGGGCGGGGGCGCCGCAGCCCGCCAGAAACAGCAGCGCGAGAGCAATTGCGGATAGCGGGATCCTGAATCGCATGGCGATAACGATGCTATCACCGCCTGCGTCCTGCCGTCAGGCCGGAGGCATGCGCTCGAGCGGCGGCTTCCTGCCAGGCCGGCCGCTTCCGTGGCTCGCCGTCACATCACCAGCGCGTTGAAAAACAGCTTCAGTGTCAGCCAAGACTGGCCGCGATACTGGGGCCGGAATCCGAACAGAAGGACACGGCCTGCGCCGGCGGGCATGTCCAACAGCGCCGGCTTACCGGCGACGTGCTTTTCGCCCAGCAGCCAGCCCGAGGCCAGCACGCCGGAGTCGGCATAGCGGAGCACGGCGCGCCCCTCGCTGCCATTGGGCTCCCAGACGGGACTGGATTCATTCCAGATGGTAAACTCCGCCGGTAGGCCGAGCGTCCAGGGGCCGGCATTTTCCACGCGGACCCTGAGCAGGGAGCCGGGGCAGTAAAATTCGCGGGCCGGCACATCGGCCACGCTGTTGCGGGCCGCCACGCCCAGGTGACGCACGGCGTACTGGCCGGCGCGGTTGAAAAAGAGCAGGCGGCCGCCGGCGGAGAGGAACTCGCGCAACGCCGCCGCGCCCGCCTCGCCCAGGCCGCCCGTGTATTGCTCGGGCATCGTGTCTGGCGCATGTCCGCTGTCGATGGTGTTGGCGCCCATGTCGGCGAAGACGATGACGTCGAAGCGGTCGCGGAGGCGGCCGGCCTTGATGTCGGCATTGGTCACGGACACATATTCCCAGCCGAAGTGCTCCAGGATCCAGCGCGTCCAGCCCTCGTCCATGGAAGGCACCCAGGGTTTGTAGACGGCGACGTGGGGCCGCCTCAGGGGCTGGAAGTCGGGCGTGGAGCGCGCGCCGATGGCGAAGTCGCCCGTCTTCGGGTGGCGGAACACGGGCCGGCTGGCGCGCCAGGCCTCGTTGACGGCGCGCCAGGAGTCGCTGTCAGAGCCGGCCAGCGTGCGGGCGGGGAAACGAAACTCCCGCGTTCGTTCCAGCCTGGCTTCAAACGGCGCGTCGAGGGTGCGGACGTCGACGCCCAGCAACAGCGGCAGAGTGTGGGCGGTGACGTCGTAAGGCCGCTTCGGTGGCCCGCCGGGGTACTGGCGCAGGTCGGGATATTTCTGGCGTTCGAGCAGCGCCTTGGCGAAGGACGAATACGGCTGCTGCATGCGGATGACATAAGAGTCCGCCGGGAACCGCTCCCCCGCGGCTTCGAACGGCTGCGCCGCGCGTTCCACCTCCACCATGGCGAAGTCCATCGTCTCCAGCAGACGGCGCGCGGCGCCCGGATCGGCCTGTTCGGCGGGAATGACGAACGCGTACGGCGAGGTACGCGAGGCGGCGCGGCGCTGGATGTCATAGAACGAACGCAGGAAGAATTCACGGCGCACGGCGGCCGTGTCCAGCAGGCTTTCCATCGCGATGAGCTGGTCGGTGACGATCTCCCGCAGCGTCCAGCGGCCGCCGGGCCAGGGCTCCAGGTGATTCCACGAGCTCTCGCGGGGACTGTAGCCCGTGCCCTGCGGCTGGATGCGCGAGGGGTCCACATCGATGGGACTGGCGATGCGCACGCTGGCCGATTCGCTGAGGATGCGCAACCCGCCGTGGTAGCTCTGGTAATGGCGCGCCGGCGTCCAGTAGTCGTACATGGCGTTGACGACCACCCCCTTGCGGCCGGCGGCGGTGAGGTCGGCGGCCATCGTCATGCCGACCATGTTGCAGAGCTGGGCGATCAGGGGATCGATGTTCGGCTCGATCGGATCGAGCCACGGCGGAACGAACATGCGAGCCCCGTAGGGGCCCATCTGATGGACGTCATAGACAATCTGCGGGCGGAAAACGTTGTGCAATTTTTCCACCACGGCGCGCGTTTCCGCCTGGGTGAAGAAATACCAGTCCCGGTTATTGTCGTGCCCGACATATTTCTGGTAGAGCTCGGGCGGGCTGGTTCCCTCGAATTTCGTGCCGAGCGTGCGGCGGTACCAGGCGGTGACCAGATCGAGCCCGTCCGGGTTGATGGAGGGCGCCAGGACAAGAATCGTATTGTCCAGGATACGGAGAATCCTGGCGTCCTGCGATGTCGCAAGTTTCCAGGCGAACTCGACCGCCGAATGCGTGGAGGCGATCTCGGTGGCGTGGACACTGCACGTGATCAGCACCACCGTTTTCCCTTCCCGGGCGAGCCGTTGCGCTTCTTCCGGGGCCGTCGCCCGCGGGTCAGCGAGGCGGCGCTGGATTTCGAGGTATCTGTCCAGGTTTTTCAGCGTCTCCGGAGAGGAAATCACGGCGGCAATCATCGGCCGTCCTTCGGTGGATTTTCCGTACTCCAGGAATTTTATCCGCGGAGAACTCTTCTCGAGGAGCTGAAAATAGGAGACGACTTTATGCCAGTCGAGCACGGTATGGTCCGCGCCCATTTCATGGCCGAAATGGGTGGCCGGGGCGGGCGGCTGCGCGGAGGCGTGAATCAGCAGAACGGCCAGGAGGGCCGGCGTTCGAAGGCGGCGGGATGTCATGGTCGGTTCAACTCCAGCCAGAGGGCGCGGTAGTAGCGCAGGAAGCGCTCTGGTTCGCAGCTTTCAGCCACTTCCATCAGCGTGTAGCGTTCGTAGCGGCTCTGCCGCAGCAGCGTGAAGAGCTCGCGCCACGGGTATCGGGGGTCGGCCAGCTCATTGATGTGGACGTTGCGGATCCACGGACGCAGCAGGTCGAAGGCGGCGCGGACGGAGCCGTTCTGGACCTCGCCGGGGTTGGAGTTCCAGCACAGCCCGACCGCCCTGTGGTTGGCGGCGCGCATGATGTCGGCGCAGACCGGCGGCGCGGACGTGCCGGCCCCGTGGACCTCAAGCCAGATCTCCACGCCACGGCCGGCGGCGTAATCGCCGGCCTCGCGCAGCGCCTCGGCGATGCGGCCGATGGTCACCTGCGGGGGCACGTCCCTGGGCAGCGCGTTCGGGCGGACCTTGACGCCCCAGGCGCCGGTGTCGTGGGCAAGGTCGACCCACATTTTGGTCTCTTCGATATTCTTGCGGCGGACATTGGGATCCGGGCTGTGGAACTCGCAGGTGGTGCCGAAACTGAGCAGGCGCACCTTCGACCGTTCAAAGCGTGCCCGCACACGGGCCCGCTCCTGGGGAGAGAGCGTGGGCTCGACGCCGTGGGCGTGCGTCGTGCGGAGCTCAACGGCCTCGAAGCCCGCCTGCTCAAGCTTCGTGATGACGGTTTCCAGGTTCCAGTCTTTCAGGACATTGTAGGTGACGGCTCCGAGCATCATGGAAGAGTCTTCCGATCATCCCGCGGAAGCGGTCTGCGCCGGCGGCGAAGCAGTGCCGCTCTCCGCGGGCGGAGTGAGGTCATAGCCTTCCCAGCGGGCGACGACGGCGCTCGCCAGGCAGTTTCCAAGCAGATTGACCGACGTGCGCGCCATGTCCATCAGCGTGTCGACGCCGAGCAGCAGCGCGACCCCCTCCAACGGCAGATGGAACGTGGCCAGCGTTCCGGCCAGGATGATGAGCGAGGCGCGAGGCACCGCGGCCACGCCCTTCGAGGTGAGCATCAACGTCAGCATCATCATCAGCTGCTGCGACAGGGTGAGCTCGACGCCGGCAGCCTGGGCCACAAAGACCGAGGCCAGCGAAAGGTACAACGTGGTGCCATCGAGATTAAAGCTGTACCCGGTGGGAAGGACAAAGGCGACAATGTGGCGGGGCACGCCGAAGCGCTCCATGTTTTCGAGCGCCAGCGGAAGGGCGGCCTCGCTCGAGGCGGTGGAGAAGGCCAGCAGGTAGGGTTCCTTAACCCAGTAGAAGAAACGCCGGACGGGAATGCGGAAGATCAGGATCACCGCCCCGAGCACAAAGACCACGAAGACAGCGAGCGCGACATAGAGCGTAAGAATCAGCTTGCCGAGGCCGAACAGCACGCCAATGCCCTTCGAGCCGACCACCGCGGCCATGGCGCCGCCCACTCCCAGCGGCGCAAGGTACATGACATAGCGGGTGTACTCGAACATCACGTCGGCCAGCGACTGAAGGAAGCGGACCACCGGCTCGGCCCGCGTGCCGATCATCGTACACGCGGTTCCGAACAGGAAACAGAAGACGACCATCTGAAGCACTTCGCCTTTGGCCATGGCGTCGATGATGGACGTCGGAAACGTGTGTTCGAGAATGGCGGACCAGGTGGCCTGCTGTTGCGGTGCGAGGTTTTCCGCAGCCGCCTTTTCAAGCGAAATGCCCACGCCCGGTCTGGCCAGATTCACGGCGGCAAGGCCGAGAAACAACGCGACCGTGGTGACGATCTCGAAGTAGATGATCGCCTTGAGGCCGATGCGGCCCATCGCCTTGGCGCTGCCAGAGCCGGCGATGCCGACCACCAGCGTGGCGAACAGCAGCGGGGCGATGATCGACTTGATCAGCCGCAGGAAGATGCTTCCCAGAAAGGCCAGATCCCGGCCGATGGCGGGGAAGAAGTGGCCGACGGCGATGCCGGCAGCCATGGCAATGAAAATCCATGAAGTGAGAGGAATTTTTCTCATCGCTCCCCCCATTTCAGCTTTTGCCGCAGGACATCGAAAAACAGCATGCGCGGCGGCCGCACCAGCGACAGCGAATGCGGCGAGGCGCGGCAGACGATGCGGTCTTCGCGCAGCAGCGGCTCGCCAACCTGGCCGTCGATGGTGAGGTAGGCGTCGTTATCCGCAGCGGAGTTGACCACCTGGATGACGCTTGCGTCGGGCACGATGACCGGGCGGTTGGTGAGCGTGTGCGGGCAGATGGGCGTGATGCAGAGCGCGGCGACGCTTGGGAAAATGATGGGCCCGCCGGCGCTGAGCGAGTAGGCCGTCGACCCGGTGGGCGTTGCAATGATGAGCCCGTCGGCCTTGTAGCGGCAGACGAAGTGGGCATCGACATAGGCGACGAGGTCGATCATGCGGGCGATGTGCGCCTTGGTGATGACGACATCGTTGAGAGCGACGTAGCGGGAAACCGTGTCCTCGCCGCGGCGGACTTCGCAGGCGAGCATGCGGCGCCGCGCAATGCGGTGCTCGCCGCGGAGGGCGCGCTCAAGCTCGGGGAAAAGCTCGCTGGTGGAAATGGTCGTGAGGAAGCCGAGGCCGCCCAGATTGACGGCGAACAGCGGGATGTCCCGGCCGGCGATGGCGCGGGCGGCGGCCAGCAGCGTACCGTCGCCGCCCAGCACGATGACCATCTGGCAGCCTTCGGGCACCTCGTCGCGCGCAATGGCAGGGCCGCGGCCGGGAGCATAGGCGGCGGCGACCGGATCCAGCCGGTAGGCGATGCCGTGCTGGTCCAGCCAGTCCAGCAGCGAAACGACAAGCCCGGCGGCGTGCGGCACGTCAGGCTTGGCGATGATGCCGACCGTGCGGATCGAATCCATAGAGCAGAAACTCCTTGTTGCCCTCGGCGCCGGGAATCGGGCTGTCGATCACTTCGCATTCGAATCCCAGCTCGCGGGCGCAGCCGCCCACACGTTCCACCGCGGCCTGCTGCACGGCGGGGTCGCGCACGATGCCTCCCTTGCCCACCTGGCCGCGGCCCGCCTCAAACTGCGGCTTGACCAGGACCACGAACTCGCGCGGCGGCGCGAGCAGCGGCACGAGGACCGGCAGAACCAGCGTGGCGGAGATGAAGCTCAGGTCGCAACAGGCGAACTGCACGTCTTCGCCGATGATATCCCGGCCGAGGAAGCGCGCGTTGACCCCTTCGTGGAGGACGACGCGCGGGTCGTTGCGCAGACGCCAGTGGAGCTGTCCGCGGCCGACGTCAACGGCGTGCACGCGCAGCGCGCCGCGGGCCAGCAGCACCTCCGTAAAGCCGCCGGTGGATGAGCCCACGTCGAGGCAGACCCGGCCCGCCACATCAATCCTCCAGTGGTCGAGCGCAGCCAGCAGCTTCAGCGCACCGCGGCTGACCCATGGGAAAGGCTCAACGACCTCGATGGGCGACGTTTCGTCGACCAGCGCCCCGGGCTTGTCCACGCGCTGGCCGGCGACGCGCACCGCGCCGGCCAGCAGCAGCGCGCGCGCCTTTTCGCGCGACGGCGCCAGCTCCCGCTCGACAAGCAGCAGGTCGATGCGGCGGCGGGCCACGGCTTCAGGAGGAGCGGTCCACGATCAGGTCGGCCAGCTGCCGCAATCGCAGGGCGGCATCGCCGAACGGCTCCAGCGCCTGGTGCGCCAGCGCGCGCTGCTCGGCGGCCATGCGGCGCGATTCTTCCAGGCCGTACACGGCCGGGAAGGTAATCTTGTGCTGCGCGGCGTCCTTGCCGGCCGTCTTGCCGAGTTGTTCGGAGGTCTGGGTGACGTCGAGAATGTCGTCGACGATCTGGAAGGCCAGTCCGATGTGTTCTCCGTAGCGGGTGAGCGCGGCAAGCTGGCCGTCAGTGGCGCCGGCGTGCATTGCCCCAAGGCGCAGGGAGCACCGCAGCAAGGCCCCGGTCTTGGCGCGGTGGATGCGTTCCAGCAGCTCCGGCGAAGGCGTCATTTTCTCACCTTCGATGTCATGGACCTGGCCGGCGATCATGCCCCCCACGGTGCCGGCCGCATGGGCCAGCTCCGCCACCAGGGCCGACGAGGCGGCGCGCGCCAGCACCTCAAAGGCGAAAGTGAGCAGGGCATCGCCCGCCAGAATGGCCATGGCCTCGCCGAAGACCTTGTGCGAAGTGGGCCGGCCGCGGCGCAGGTCGTCGTTGTCGAGCGCCGGCAGGTCGTCGTGGATCAGCGAGTAGGTATGGATCAGCTCGAGCGAGCAGGCCACGTCGAAGACGCCCGGCGGGTCGGCCCCGGCGACCGCGCGCGCCGCCTCCAGGCACAGGATCGGGCGGATCCGCTTGCCGCCGGCAAACACCGAATAGCGCATGGCGCGGTGGATCGTCTCCGGGGGCTCGCTCTCGGGCGGCAGAAGCCGGTCGAGCGCGGCGTCGACAAGTTGCACCTGGGCGGCCAGGTAGTCCCGGAGCGGCAAAACAGAAGTGGTCATTTTTGTTCCGGTCCGAAGGGTTGCGGGATCACTTTCTGGCCGCGCTTGAGCAGGATCTCGATGCGGGACTCGGCCTCGACAAGCTGGCGGCGGCAGGCTTCGGAAAGCTTCACGCCCTTTTCGAAGAGCTCCAGGGCGCGCTCGAGCGAGACGTCCGGTTTTTCCAGCTCCTCGACGATCTGCTGGAGCTCGCGGAGGGACTGCTCGAAGCTCACTTCGCGGGGCTTTTCCTCGGCGCCTTTGGTCCGGTCGTGTTCTGCGGGCATCTGCTTCATTTTACGATCCGCGCTGGTCCCCGGCGGCGCCATTGAGCAGGCGCCCGACGGGGCGGACGAGCAGGAAGAGCACGACGGCGGCGGCCAGCGTCATCAGGGCGAGCGTCCGGAACAGGTCGAACGGCGGCAGGTGGCCGTAGAACGAGGCCAGGCGCCCGGCCAGATAGTTGCCCATGGAAAGCGACAGGAACCAGACGCCCATCATGAGCCCGGCCACGCGAGCCGGAGCCAGGCGCGTCATCGCGCTCAGGCCCACCGGGCTGAGGAGCAGTTCTCCGAAGGTGTGAAGAAGATAGGTACCAACAAGCCAGAGCGGACTGACAAGCACGCCGGAGGCGGCGCGGCGGCTGGCCTCCATCATCAGCAGAAACCCGCCGGAGGCGCAGACCATGGCGAGGGCGAACTTGGCCACCGAAGAGGGCTGGCGGTCGCCCAGCCGGATCCAGACCCAGGCGAAGGCGGCGGCGAAGCAGATGATGAAGGCCGCGTTGAGCGACTGGTACCAGCTCGCCGGAAATGCGAAACCGAACAGCACGTTGTGGGTGTGGTTCTTGGCAAACAGGTTCAGCGAGGAGCCCGCCTGTTCGAAGGCGGCCCAGAACAGGGCGGACCCGCAGAACAGCACGGAGATGACGGCAAGCCGGCGGCGCTCGGCGGGCGTCCAGCCGCCGCCGAAAAACATCCAGGCAAACAGGCCGAGCGTGGTCAGGGCGAGGACGGCGCCGGCGGAATTAACAAGAAATTCCACGCTAACGGGGAAAATGCCGGAGAAATGAACCAGGAGGATGACAGAAAAAATGCAGACAAAAAGAAGCAGACCGCGGCGGAAATGCCGGCGCCAGCGACGGCCGGTTTCTTCGTCCGGCGGCACAACGGGCCGGGCGCCGGCGCCCTGAAGGAGTCCCATTCCGCGCCAAAAGGTCAGCACGCCGAGCAGCATTCCCAGGCCCGCCAGGCCGAATCCGAGGCGGTAATTGATGCGTTCGCCCACCCATCCGCAGGCCAGCGGCGCGACGGTGGCGCCGATGTTGATGCCCATGTAAAAAATGGAAAAGCCGGAGTCCCGCCGCGGATCGCCGGGAGCATAAATCTGGCCGACAATCGTGGAAATATTCGGCTTGAGCAGGCCGGTGCCGAGAATCACGATCACGAGGCCCGAATAGAAAGCGGCCTCGGAGGGCACGGCGAGCGTCAGGTAGCCGAAGGCGATGAGAATGCCCCCGGAGAGGACGCTGCGCTGCTGGCCCAGGATGCGGTCGGCGATCCAGCCGCCGGGCAGGCTGGCCATATAGACGCTGGCCGTATACAGGCCGTAGATGGCGTAGGCGCGCGACGGGTCCAGCCCGAGGCCGCCGGCGGCGGCAGCGGCCGTCATGAAGAGCACCAGGATGGCGCGCATGCCGTAGTAGCCGAAGCGCTCCCAGAGCTCGGTGAAAAAAAGCGTGGCAAGGCCGGCCGGATGGCCGAAGAAACGCCGGTCGTGGTCCTGTCGGGTCATGGCTGGTGCATGGTCCGGCCGGCAGGCGAAGTCACTGTGCCAGCCAGCCTCCGTCGATGACGATGTCTGTCCCGGTGATGAAGCGGGCCTGGTCGGAGCAGAGGTAAACGGCGAGCGCGCCGATGTCGTCGGGACGGCCCCATTCGCCGAGCGGCAGCCGCGCGAGGAAGGCGGCGTTGGCCTGCGGGTCATTCATCAGCGCAGCGTTCATCTCGGTGGCGAACGGGCCGGGGCTGATGCCGTTGACCGTGATGCGATGCGGCGCGAGCTCGAGCGCCAGGGCGCGCGTCAGACCAAGCAGGCCGGCTTTGGAAGAAGAATAGGCGGCGCGGCCGGGCAGCGAGACGTGGCTCATGATGGAGGTCAGGTTGAGGATGCGCCCGTAACCGGACCGGATCATCTGAGGGATGAAGGCGCGCGCGCAGAGGAACGCGCTGGTGAGGTTGGAGTCGATCACCCAGCGCCACTCATCCAGCGTGAACTCGACGACGGGCTTGCGCAGATTGACGCCGGCGTTGTTGACGAGGATGTTGGCCGGCCCCATGTGTTCGGCCACGTGCGCGGCAAGGCGGGCGACGTCATCTTCCCGGGTGACGTCCGCCGGGATGATCATTGCGCCGGGGCCGCACAGGCGGGCGGTTTCATCCAGCTTCTCCACATCACGACCCACGCAGGCGACGCGGGCGCCGGCGCGGGCCAGCGCCACGGCGATGGCTCGGCCCAGCCCGCGGCTGGCGCCGGTAACGACGGCAATCCGTTTGTCGAGCAGCAGCGGTGCGCTCATCGGACTTTCCTCAGGATCCCTTCCGGGCGGCACGCGAGGCCGCCAGCAGACGGTCGGCCACCGTTTGCGGATCGTCAATATCGGCCAGCGTGATGCCGCCGGACTCGGCAGCGCTCTCGATCACGAGATCGCCAACGCCCCACAGCCGTTGCCAGAGCGTGCGGCGGACGGAGATCTTTTCAAGCCGCGCGGCGTCGATCGTTGTCACCTTCTGGCTCAGCAGGCCCTCCCGCAGCCGCACGGCGCCTTCTTCCAGCGTCAGCAGCGTTGACCACGCGCGCAGGTAGAGGCGGAGCGGAAACAGCAGCAGAATCAGCCCCAGCAGAAGCACGGCCTTCGGAGTATCCGGCGAGGTGAAAAACACATAACGGAGAAGCGCCCCGATGGGGAACGCGCACAGGAACAGCAGGGCGTGCGCCTGCCGCACTGACGGACGGATGCGAAGTTCGGTCACGTTGCGGCCTCGACTGCCCCATTGTATAGCAGCGGCGCAAGGCGCCCGCGCTTCCGTGACTCGGCAACATTGTCGTCGCCTCGCGGATGGGGTACGCTTGCGGGGAAGGAGGAGATTTCCCCATGAAACTGACCGCAGGCGCCATGGCGCTCGTGCTGACGGGCGCGCTGGCATGGGCCGATTTCAGCTATCAGCAGAAGACGCAGGTGACGGGCGGCTCGCTCGTCAGGATGACGAAGATGATCCCGGGCGGGGGCAAGGCGCTTGAGCCGCACTACAGCCGCCTGTACTTTCAGAAAGACCGCATGGCCACGGTGGCGGACCGCGAGGTGGACATCATTGACCTCAGCGCGGGCCGCATGATTCATGTCGACCTCGATAACAAGACATACGCCGTCATTACCTTCGAAGAGTTCCGCAAGGCGATGGATGCCCTGGCGCAACAGATGGCCAAACAGATGGGCAGCAACCAGCAGGTGGTCGTCGACATGCGCCTCTCCGTCAAGGAGGGCGGCGAGACCAGGACGATCCAGAACCTGTCGGCAAAGCTGATGAAGCTGCTGCTCGAAATGGACATGAAGGACCAGAAGAGCGGACAGACGTTCACCTCGACCATCGAAATCGACGAATGGCGGACGCCCCGCGTACAGGGCTATGACGAAGTGCGCGCGTTCTACGCGGCCTATGCCGAAAAAGTGGGCATCACCCCGGACTCGCTGCGCACGATGCGCATGGCGATGTCGCAGTCGGGCACGGCAGAAGGCATGGCGAAGCTCGCGCGCGAGGCGGCCAAACTCGAGGGCGTGCCGCTGCTGCAAACGATGCGGATGACTGGACTGGGGATCGACATGCCGGACATGCAGATGCCAAGTGGCGCAGAGGTGACCGGCGCGGCCGCGGAGTCCGCCGCCGGTGCGGCGCTCGGCCGCCTGGGCCGGCTGGGCGGACTCGGGGGACTGGGGCGCCGCAGGAAGCAGGAAGAACCGGCACCGGCGCCGAAGAAAACGGAGACCGCCGGGGCCGCCGGGCAGAAGAGCGTCCTGATGGAGGCGACCACGGAAATGTCGGACTTTTCCACCGCCGCAGTGGACCCTTCCAAATTCGCCATTCCGGCGGGTTTCCGGGAAGTCGAGCATGAATTGAAGAAGCTTTTGCGGGAGTCTTCAAAAAAATAAGCGATCGCGCTGATCATTCCCGGTCCCCAGGCGGGCGCCCGCGCGCCCGCCTTTTTGCTGCGCCCGGGCGCAGCCGGCCGCCTGCGCATCCGCGGGAAAATAAAAATATGACGGTAGAAGTCGAAGGCGTCGTGTTGCACCTCAGCCACCCGGTGGAGTACGCGGCGGAGTGGATCGGGCAGGAGGAGGTGCTGCGCGAGCTGCTGGCCGCGTGGATGACGCTCGGCGAAGGCGACCTGCCCATGAACCCGCGCATCACCGGCAAACCGGGCGTCGGCAAGACGACGCTGGCCTACACGGCGGCCCGGCGGCTGGGGCGCGAGGTCTACATCATGCAGGGCACGGTGGACACGCGCCCCGAGGACCTGATCGTGCAGCCGGTGGTGGAGGGCCCGGGCACGCTGCGCTACGTGGCGTCGCCGCTGGTGACCGCGATGCTGCGCGGCGGTGTGGCGATCCTTGACGAAGCCAACCGGATGCCGGAGAAGAGCTGGGCGAGCCTGGCGCCGCTGCTGGACGCGCGCCGGTATGTGGAAAGCATCGTGGCGGGCATCAAGATCCCGGCCCACCCCGAGTTCCGCCTGGTGTGCACGATGAACGAGGACGCATCCACCTTCGACCTGCCCGAGTATATTTATTCGCGCCTTCAGCCGCAAATCCATGTGGATTTTCCGGAAATGGAGGAAGAACTGGAAATTCTCAGGCAGAATTTGCCGATGGCGGAGGAGGAAGTTCTCTACAGAATTTCACGGTTCCTTCAGGCGGCGCACGAGATGGACGAACCGTATACGGTGCGCGACGGCATCAGCATCGGCCGCTATGCGCTGCGGCTGGTCAGCGCGGGCCGGCAGCCGGACACGGCCCAGGCGCTGCGGTTCGCCATCCGCCACGTGCTGGGGGAAGAAGCGCTGCGATATGCCGGCTGATGACGCGCTGGCCGATCTGCTGGGCCTGCGGCGGGGCCGCTGGACCTTTCTGCCCGTAGTGCCGCGACGCATTGAATTCGCGGCGCTGGTGCGGAAGCGCCTCTGCGCCATGCGGCCCGCGGTTGTTGCCGTGGAACTGCCGTGGGAGTACTGGCCCGCGCTGATCTCGGAGGTGCTCAGCCTGCCGAACTTCGGGGCCATCTGCACCGGCCCCATCCTGGGCGAAGTGAAAGACCCGGCCGTGCTGATCGAACCCGGTGACGCGCTCACTGAAGCGCTGCGCACGGCGAACGAAATCGGCGCAAGGCCGGAACTGATCGGCAGCGCCGTGCTGCCCATGCTTCCGCAATCGGACATTTACCCGGACCCGGCGGCGCTGGAATGGATCCCGTATGAAAAGTACGTCGAACTTTATTTCCTGAACCCACCGCCCTCCCCGCAGGCGGACGAGCGGGCACGGGTGGCCGCAGCGCGGCTGCTGAAGCTGGATCTGGAAGCGGAGACCGTGGTGGTGGTGACGCTGCCGGTGTTCGTGCGCCTGCATTCGTTGCTCGTCGGGGGGCAGGCATCGGAGGAGCCGGCATGGCGCGGCTCGGCCCAAAACCTGCGCGTGGCGGCCTCCTGTCTGGGAGACATTTGTGAAGACTGCCCGTACTTGCAGGAGCGCTATGAAGACATGCGCCGGCAGCTCGCCGAAGATCCGGACTGCCCGCTGCCCAGCCGGCGGCGCTGGCTGGCGGAGCTCTGGCGGGAAGCGGAAACCAATTATCGCGCCATTTACCGGGGTGAACTGGCGCCGTGGCAGCGACGGCAGGCGTCGCGGTTTCTCGATCGGCTGGTGCGTTTCGACGGTGCGGTGGCGCCTTCGCTGTTTGACCTGGTGGCCGCGGCCCGCGGCGTCGTTGATGACAACTTCGCCTATGAGATCTGGCGGCTGGGGACGTCGCCGCGCTACCACACCGACAGGCCGGATGGAGACAACGCCGAGCTGACAGCCGATCAGGTCTTTCTCAACACGCGCCGCCTGCGGCTGCGCCAGCGCTATGAACGCGAGAAGCGCCGGGTGGCGCCGCACGCCTGGAAGCGGCGACCGGCGCGCAACGTGCGCGGCTGGGCGGCGCAGCTCAATGGCGACGCCATTTGCAGCTACCCGCCGGAGGACATCGTCATCGAGGACTACGGACGGTTCCTGCGCCAGAAGGCGAAGACGATGCTTGGCGAGGAGCGCTCGCGGGTGGAGCCTTTCACTACCAGCATCCTCGATGGCGTCGACCTGCGGGAGACGATCCGGCGCTGGCATGAAAAGCGCCTGTATGTGCGCGAGACGGAGCGGGTGAGCGGAGACGCCGGCGCCGTGGTCGTCATCTTCGACGAGGACCGCGACAACCGCTACCCGTGGCTCACCACCTGGCTGGGCGAACACTCGAACGAAAGCGACATGGCCTTCTATTCCACGCCGCCATTTGAAAATCTGGTGGGGCCGGGCATCGGCCGGGCTGAATATGGCGGGTTCCTGATGACGCTGCCGCCGGGCCGGCTGATGGACGTGTGGACCGATCCAGACTACGACTTCGCGGAGACCAAGCCGGAGCGGCTCCTGCTGGCAGCGCTCGATTACTCGCTGGAGCGGCACGTCGTTTACGTTGGTCCCAGACCGCCGCGGGCCATCTTTCGCCAGATTGCCGCCCGGCTGGCACGGCAGATCGTCTATATCCCCCTCGGGGCGCTCTCGCCGGAGAAGCTCCGCAGGATCCGCGTGCTGCATGTGCTCGACAGCCACGAGCGGCGCCGGACGGCCGCGCGCTACATCTGGTGAAACGCCTGCGACCGCCGGGCGCGTCCCACACGCGTGGCCCGTGGTTTCAGGGCTCATTCATCACGCTGATATACTGAGTGTTTGCTCGCTTCAAACTTCCCCATGAAGTGGATCTTTGCCTTGTGTGCGCTGGCGGGAGTGTGCCACGCGCAGGAATTTTACTCCGCGCAGGCAGCGCGACTTGTCATCGGCCAGAAGCCTTTCACGGCGGCCTCGCCAGGCGCCAGCGATGTGCTGCTCGGTTCGATCACCGGCGTCGCCTATGCCAATGACACGCTGATCGTGGCCGATGGCAACAACATCGGGGGCACGCCGGTGAACCACCGCGTGCTCATTTATCGCAACGTCAGCTCGTTCGTCCCGGACCGCAAGGCGGTGCTGCCGCAGACGGACCCGCGTTGCCCGGCCTGCGTTGGCAAGGCGGATGTGGTGCTTGGCCAGCCGGACTTTACGACCACGGAACTCAAGCCCGCCGCGCAGAACACGCTGCGCAACCCGCTGGGCGTGGCTTACAACGGGCGCGTGCTGGCGGTAGCCGACACGGACAATAACCGCGTGCTGATCTGGCGGTCGCTGCCGACGGTGAACCAGCAGCCGGCGGACTTCGTCGTCGGGCAAAAAGACTTCACCAGCGTCGCGGCGGGTCTGAGCGACACGGGGCTTCGCGGGCCGAACGCCGTGTTTCTGGACGACAACGACGGACTCTGGGTGGCTGACACGGGCAACAACCGCGTGCTGTATTACGGCCCCATCACCCAGAACGGACAGGCGGCCAGGCTCGTGCTGGGCCAGAAGGATTTCGCCTCCGACCAGCAGTTCCGGCGCTTCCCCGAGTACATCACAAAGGCGGACACGATGCTGGCGCCCTCTTCGGTCTGGGTGGCCGCTGGCAAGGTGTTCGTGGCAGACCTGGGCATGAGCCGGGTGCTGATCTGGAACTCGATCCCCAGCCGCAACGGTCAGCCCGCTGATGTCGTTGTGGGCCAGCCCGACTTCGATCATCCGGAATGGAAGACGGGCGCCACGCCGACAACGCACCTGCTGTGCGCCTCCAACGGCACGGACAAGGATGGCAAACCTACTTATCCGGACCGCTGCGCGGCGACGCTCGACATGCCGCGGGCCGTGCTGAGCGACGGGCGCCGCCTGTTCGTGGCCGACTCGGGCAACGACCGCGTGCTCATCTGGAACCAGATCCCCACCACGAACGGCCAGCCCGCCGACATCGTGCTCGGGCAGCTCGATTTTGAACTCAACCAGAGCTCGGATTCCGGCGAGCCGCGCCGCGTGGCCTCGACCGATTCGTTCAAGACGCCAACCTCGCTGGCCTTCGACGGCGTGAACCTTTACGTTGCGGACACTTACAACCGTCGCGTTCTCGTCTACACGCCGGGGGATTTCAGCCTTCCGGTGACGGCCGTGCGCAACGCCCCGAGCCCCTCCACGCACGCACGCGGCTCCATCGTGTTCGGCGGCACGGTGGAGAAAGACCAGGAACTCACCATCAAGATCGGCAATGAGAACGTGAAGGACGCCGATGGCAACGTGATCACGAAGGAATACACGATCACGACCACGGCCGACGACACGTTTGAGACCATCATCAACCGCTTCGTTCAGCTCATCAACGATTCTCAGGATCCCTACGTCATTGCATCGCCGAACACACTGTTCAACGCTCTCGTTTTCATCGCCCGGGAGGCGGACACGCTGGGCAACTCGGTGACGCTGGAGACGCAGGTCAAGCCGGATGGGTCCAAGATCACCATGACCACCAGCGGATCCAAGCTCACCGGCGGCCAGGATCCGGCGTTGATTGCGCCGTTCGCCCTGGTGGCGGTTCTTGGCGAAAACCTGGCCGACCAGACGCTCAGTGTGCCGGACATCACCCAGCCGTTGCCCTATGAACTGGGCGGCGTTCAGTTCTTCGTCGACGGACTGCCCTGCCCCATCCTTGCGGTTTCGCCCGAGCGGGTGATTGCCCAGATTCCGGTAGAAGTGGCCGGCTCCAACAGCGCCAGCGGCGTGCTGCGGGTGCGCCGCAACAATGGAGAGATCACCGTCTCAAGTGCAGTGGCGGTGCGGCTGATTGAACAGAATCCATCCGTCTATACGCTGGACTCGCCTGCGCCGGCGCCGGGCGTCGCCTACCATTACTCGAGCCACGCCACGGCGACAGTTTCCGTGGACGGGGCCGCCAATCCGGGTGACATCGCCACGGTCTACATTCGCGACCGCAAATACAGCTATACCGTCCAGGCCACGGATACGCTGGCCACGATCCGCGACAATCTGATTTCGATCATCAACGCCTATGACCCCGAGGTGGAGGCCTTCGCCGCCGGGCCGTTCCAGCGCATCCGGCTGCGGGCGCGCATTGAGGGGCCGGCGGGCAACGGCATCCCCATCAAGGCGGAGGCCAATACCACCGCCCAGGTCATCATGACCGCGCTCAACAGCGAGCTGTGCTGCGCCAATACGGCCGGCGCGCTCGTGACCGAGGACAATCCCGCCCAGCCGGGCGAGACGATTGTCGTCCTGGCTTCCGGCCTGGGGCTGGTTGGGCCTGAGGCGGCGCGGCAGGCGATGAAGACGGGCCTGCCTTATAACGGGCCCGAAATGAACGATCCGGTGGAGTTTGTCTCCTCGCTCGTCGGCGGGCGAACGGCCAACGTGCTCTTCGCCGGGCTGAGGCGCGGGGCGGTTGGCGTCTATGAAGTCCACCTGGAGCTGAACCCCGATCTGCCGACGAACCTGAAGACGGAAGGATGGATCGCGCAGAGTTTCCAGATCTCGAACATCTTCACGATCCCTGTGGTCAGCCGGAAGCCACGGCAGCCATGATGCGGGAATTTGCGCGAAATTGCGGAACCAACCGATCTCGAATGGAGCAGGAAATGAAGCGATTTTTGCCGGGATTTCTGGCCGCCATTCTGTTGACCGTGGCCGCACAGGGCCAGGCGCCGCCGGTCTATACGATTGACAACGCCGCCGGCAACGGCGCCGCCGGCTTCGCCGGTGACAGCGGCAAGGCACAGGACGCGCAGATCAATTTCCCGCTCGGTCTGGCCATCGACAAATCCGGCAATGTCTACATCGCCGACCAGTTCAACCACCGCATCCGCCGCATCGCGCCGGATGGGACCATCACGACCGTGGCCGGCTCGGGCACGCAGGGTTCAACCGGCGACGACGGCCCGGCCACCAGCGCCCAGCTCAACTATCCTTCCGGCATCGCCATTGACGGCTCCGGCGCGCTCTACATCACCGACACGATGAACCACGTCATCCGCAAGGTGGCAGTAGGCGGCAACATCACGCGGATTGCGGGCCAGCGGGGCCTGCCAGGCTTCGTCGAGAAAGACGCCAAAGGCGAGTTCATCAACGCCAAGGACGCTCAACTGAATGCGCCCACGGGCATCGCCATTGACAGCGCCGGCAACATTTATTTCTGCGACACGCGCAACCACCGCGTTCGCAAGATCGGCACCGACGGCAAGATCCAGACCATCGCCGGCACCGGCGAGAAGGGCGAAACGGGCGACGGCGGCAGCGCCCTGGAGGCAAAGCTGAATTCGCCGACAGGCGTCGCTGTGGACGCGGCCGGCAACGTGTATATCGCCGACCAGATGAACCACCGCATCCGCAAGGTGGACGCCAGCGGCATCATCACCACCGTGGCCGGCACAGGGCTGCCCGGCTACTCAGGCAACGGCGGACTGGCGACAAGAGCGCAACTGTTCTACCCTTGCTGCATCGCGCTGGACGCTCAGGGCAACCTCTTCATCGCCGACCGGACCAACAACCGCGTGCGCCGCGTGGACGCGGCCGCGGGAACCATTTCGCTCGCCGCCGGCACGGGCCGCTTCGGCGACGACTTCGACGGCCGGCCCGCCGATCAGGCCCGGCTGCGCTTCCCCATGGGGCTGGCCGCCGACCCGCAGGGCCGAATCTATTTCAGCGACAACGCCAACAGCCGGGTGAAATTGCTGACGCCCGTCGCGCAGGGGCCCACCGGCGAGCTCGCTGAACCGCCTGCCATCCGCGCCGATGGCGGCATTGCCGGCGATCCCTCCTTCGGCGCGCCACTCTCGGCCGCTCCCGGCTCGTGGATCGAAATCTATGGCTCGAACCTCGCCCCGGCCGAGCGCGAATGGACGAGCGAGGACTTTCAGGACGGACGGGCCCCAACCACGCTGGAGGGCACGACCGTGTGGATCAACGGACAGGCCGCGCCACTGGCTTACGTGAGCCCCTCGATGCTCCGCGTGCAGGTCCCGCTGGAGCTTGACTCCTCCAGGGCTTCGGTCGTCGTGGAGACGGCCGCCGGGCGGAGCGCGCCGCGGACCCTCGCCGTCAGCGCGGCCGCCGCGGGCGTCCTCGCCCCCGTGAAGCTGCGGATCGAAGGCAAACAGTTTGCCGCGGCGCAGATCGCCGAAGATGGCGCCTACGCGCTGCCGGAGAACGCATCGTCCGAGCTCGCCTCCCGCCCGGCGCGCGCCGGCGAGACGTTGATCCTCCGGGCCATCGGCCTGGGCGCGGTGACGCCGCAGGTAGGCACGGGCGAGGTAGCGCCGGAGCGGACGCAACTGGCGGCTCCGCTGGAAGTCCGGATTGGCGGCATGCCGGCTGATGTTCTCTCCGCCGGCCTGGCTCCCGGCAAGGTCGGGCTGTACGAAATCCGCGTGCGCGTGCCCGCTCTGCCCCAGGACGGCGCGGCGCCGCTGGAGGTCCTGCTCAACGGCAAGCCCATCCCCCAGGAACTCTACGTCGCCGTAGCCCAGCCGTAGCGCGCCGGGGAGGGCTGTCACCCGCCATTTCCTCCCGGCGTCTTTCTCCGTATACTGGAATTCAGGATACGGAGGTGCGAATTCGGATCCGCATCACCGGTGCGGTGCAGGGCGTCGGCTTCCGCCCCCATGTCTATCGCCTGGCGGAACGGCATGGCGTGGCCGGATTCGTGCTGAACTCGGCGCAGGGCGTGCTCGTGGAGGCCGAAGGCAGCGAGGCCCAGGTGCGTGCCTTCGTCGAGGAGCTCCGCGCCCGCCCGCCGCGGTTGGCGGTGGTGGCGAGCTTTGAAACGGTGGCGGTCCCTGAGCGGGGAGAGCGCGGATTCCGGGTGGAAAACAGCGCCGAAGAGGGCGAGCCGGAGGCGTTCCTGCTGCCGGACCTGGCCCTTTGCGAGGACTGCCGCCGGGAGATCTTCGACCCGGACAACCGCCGCTACCGCTACCCGTTCACCACCTGCACGCACTGCGGGCCGCGCTACTCGATCACGGCGTCCCTGCCCTATGACCGTCCGCGCACGACGATGGCGGACTTCCCCATGTGCGCCGCCTGCGAGGCCGAATACCACAACCCCGCCGACCGCCGCTTCCACGCCCAGACCAACTGTTGCCCCCGGTGCGGTCCGTGGCTGGAACTCTGGTCGCGCGAAGGGCATACGCTGGCCCTGCGGGACGAAGCGCTTCGCCTGGCCGCAAAGGCGGTGCGCGAAGGTCGGATCCTGGCGCTCAAAGGCATTGGCGGCTTTCACCTGATCTGCGACGCGCGCAACCGTGAGGCAATACTCGAACTGCGCCGGCGCAAGCATCGCCCGACAAAGCCCTTTGCGGTGATGCTTCCTGACCATCCGCACCCGCTACTGCATACGCCGGCCTCGCCCATCGTGCTCGTGGAGAATACTCTTCAGCTTCCCGAGGAGATCGCGCCGGCCAACCCGCTGCTCGGCATAATGATCCCGTATTCGCCGCTGCATGCGTTGCTGATGGCGGAGCTGGGATTTCCGGTGGTGGCCACCAGCGGCAACCTCACCGATGACCCGATCTGTTACGACGAGCGCGAAGCGCTGGTGCGGCTGGGCCGCGTGGCAGATCTGTTCCTGGTGCATAACCGGCGGATCCTTCGTCCGGTGGATGATAGCGTGGTACGCGAGATTGCCGGGGAGCCGGTGCTGCTGCGACGCGCCCGGGGCTACGCGCCGCTGCCGTTTCTGGCGCCGCGGCCGCTGCCGGAATTGTTTGCCACCGGCGGACACATGAAGAATACGGTGGCGTTTTCGCGCGGACGGCGCGTCTTCCTCTCGCAGCATCTCGGCGACCTTTCCACGCCGGCGGCGCTCGATGGCCACCGCCGTTCTACCCACGATTTCCGACGCATTTACGATGTCCGCCCGGCGGCGGCCGCCTGTGACCTGCATCCGGACTACGGCTCCACCGCCACCGCACACGAGATGGGCGTGCCGGTCGTGCCAGTGCAGCACCATGTGGCGCACCTGTTCAGCGCCGTGCTGGAACATCGGCTCGAGCCGCCCGCCTTCGCTGCCTCGTGGGACGGCACCGGCGCCGGCGTGGACGGCACGGTGTGGGGCGGCGAGTATCTCGTCTGGGAAGGGGAGCGTGTACGGCGCATCGGGCATCTGCGGCCGTTCCGGCTGCCCGGCGGAGAGCAGGCGGTGCGGGAGCCCCGGCGGGCGCTGCTCGGCGTGGCGCGGGAGATGGGCCGACCCGAACTGGCCCGGCCGCACTTCACCGCGGAGGAATGGCGCGTGCTCGAGCGGATGCTGGAGCGCGGGCTGAACACTCCCTGGACGACCAGCGCCGGGCGGCTGTTTGACGCGGCGGCGGCCCTGCTCGGCCTCTGCGCGCGTTCGACCTTTGAGGGCGAAGCCGCGATGCGGGTGGAGTTCGCCGCGCGCGGCGCCGCGCCGGAGGCGGCGGTCGAGATGGAACAGGACTGGGCTCCTTTGTTTGAAACGCTGGCAGATGATTCTGTTCCGGTGTCGCGGCGGGCGGCGATGTTCCATGCAACGCTCGCCTCGGCCGTGGAGCGCGCCGCCCGGAGGGCTGGAGTGGAGCAGGTGGTGTTGACGGGCGGGTGTTTCCAGAATGCAATGCTCGCGGAACTCGCCGCTGACAGGCTGCGGCGCGCCGGATTCCGCGTGTTCCTGCACCGCGAGCTGCCGCCGAACGACGGCGGGCTGGCGGCGGGACAGCTTCTTGCGGCAGGCTGGGAGGTAAAGCTCGATGTGCCTGGCGATTCCTGGCGAAATTGTTGAGATCCTCGGCGACGATCCGCTGACTCGCGTCGCGCGGGTCCGCTTCGGCGGCCTGGTGAAGGAGGCCTCGCTGGCCTATGTGCCCGAGGCAAAACCTGGCGATTATGTTCTGGTCCATGCGGGCTTCGCGCTCCAGACCGTGGATGAAGAAGAGGCGCGGCGGACGCTCGAGCTGTTCGAGCAGCTCGGCCAGGCGCAGGAGGAGGGTGGCCCGTGAAGCACCTCGACGAATACCGGGACGCCGCGCGCGTCCGCGCGCTGGCCGCCGAACTGCGCCGCACGGCCGCGCGCCCGTGGCGGCTGATGGAGATCTGCGGCGGGCAGACGCATGCGATTCTGCGCTTTGGTCTGGATCAGCTGTTGCCACCAGGGCTGGAGCTCGTGCACGGGCCCGGGTGCCCGGTGTGCGTGACGCCGCTCGAACTCATCGACAAGGCGATCGAGCTGGCCTTCCGGCCGGGTGTGGTGCTGGCGTCCTTCGGCGACATGCTGCGGGTGCCGGGGTCGAAGACGGATCTGCTTTCGGCCCGGGCCCGCGGCGCCCGCGTGGCCTCGGTCTATTCGCCGCTGGATGCGGTGCGGCTGGCCGAAGGCCGCCCCGGCGAGCAGGTTGTCTTTTTTGCCGTCGGCTTTGAGACGACCGTGCCCGGCGTGGCCCTCGCGCTACGGCTGGCGCGGCAGCGGAACCTTCGCAATTTCTCGATTCTTTCGGCTCACGTGCTGGTCCCGCCGGCGCTGCGCGCGATTCTGGGCGCGCCGGACAACCGCATTCAGGGCGTGCTGGCGGCTGGCCATGTGTGCACGGTGGAAGGGTACGAGGACTATGAACCGATTGCGCGCCAATACGGCGTCCCGATCGTCGTCACCGGCTTCGAACCCGCCGATCTGCTGCTTGGAATGCTGATGTGCGTCCGGCAGCTCGAAGCGGGCCAGGCCGAAGTGGAAAACCAGTATTCCCGCGCGGTGCGGCGCGAAGGCAACCGGGCGGCGCGGGCGCTGGTAAGAGAGATCTTTGAGCCCGTGGACCGCCGCTGGCGCGGCATCGGCATGATTCCGCGCAGCGGGCTGAAGCTGCGCCCGGAGTGGGCGGACTTCGATGCCGAGCTCCGTTTTGAGCTTGCAACGGGCGACGTGGAAGAATCGGACGTCTGCATCAGCGGCCTCGTGTTGCAGGGGGCGAAACGTCCCACTGAATGTCCGGCCTTCGCCCGCGAGTGCACGCCCGAACATCCCCTGGGCGCGCCGATGGTTTCGAGCGAAGGCGCCTGCGCCGCCTATTATCGCTACGGGAGGAAGCATGCCTGACTTTTCTCTCGCCTGCCCTGCCCCGGCGCCCGAGCGGGAGCGCGTGCTGATGGCGCACGGCGGCGGCGGGCGGCTGATGCGCGAGCTGATTGAGCAGATTTTCGTGCCGCAGCTCCGGCCGGAGCATGAAACCGACGCGGCGACGCTGACGCCAGGCTCGAGGCGCCTTGCCTTCACCACGGACTCATTCGTGGTGAGCCCGCCGTTTTTCCCGGGCGGCGACATCGGCTCGCTGGCCGTTTATGGAACCGTGAACGACCTGGCCATGATGGGCGCCGAGCCGCTGGCGCTTTCGGCGGCGTTCATCCTGGAAGAAGGCCTCAGACTGGACGTGCTGCGCCGCGTGGCCGGTTCGATGGCGGAAGCGGCCCGGCAGGCAGGCGTCCGCATCGTCACCGGCGACACGAAGGTGGTGGAGTGCGGCCGCGCCGACCAGCTGTACATCACGACCGCCGGCATCGGCGCGCTGATTCACGATGGCGAGCTGGCGCCGTGGCGCGTGGCGGAAGGCGACGAGATCGTCCTTTCCGGCGACATCGGACGGCACGGCATGGCGGTGATGAGCGCGCGCGAGGGGCTCGCCTTTGACCCGCCGATCCTGTCCGATTCCGCGCCGGTGCACCGCGAGGCGCTGGCGCTATTGCGCCACGGCGTCCGCGTGCACTGCATGCGCGACCTGACGCGCGGCGGGCTGGCCTCGGCGGTGATCGAAATTGCCCGCGCCGGCAGGGTGGACGTCGAACTGGACGAGTCCAGGATCCCCGTGCGCGAGGAGGTGCGCGCCGCCTGCGAGCTGCTCGGCTTTGACCCGTTGTATGTCGCCAACGAAGGCCGCTTTGTGGCGTTCGTCGGCGAAGGCGATGGGGAACGCGCCGCGGCGCTTCTGCCGGGTGGCGCGGTGATCGGAAACGTAAGGGCGCTGGGCGGCGGCACGGTGACGCTCCGCTCGGCGTTCGGTACCGGGCGCCTGCTGGACCTGCTCAGCGGCGAGCAGTTGCCGAGGATCTGCTGATGCACGAACTGGCCATCACGCAGGCGATGCTCGACATCGTGCTGAAGCACTCGGGCGGAGCGCGCGTGCGCCGGGTGCGCGTCACCGTGGGCGAGTGGACCGGCTACGTGGGCGACTCCATCGAGTGGTTCTGGCAGGAGCTGGCGCGGGGCACGCCGGCCGAGGGCGCGGCCCTCGATTTCCGATTTGAGCCGGCCACGCTGCGCTGCCGGGCTTGCGCGGAGATTTTCCCGGTGAACGGAAGCGGATTGCAGTGCCCGCGCTGCGGCGCGCTGGGTGGCGAGCCGGCAGGCGGCAGGGACTGCACGGTGGACTCGATCGAAATCGAAGGAGGCGACTCGCCATGACTACGACGGTTCCGGTGGTGGAGCGCGTCCTCAGCGCCAACGATGCGGTGGCGGCCGAGGTGCGGGCGCGGCTCGACGAAAAGGGCATCTGGTGCCTGAACCTGATGGCCGGTCCGGGCGCGGGCAAGACCTCGCTGATCGAGCGCACGGTGGTGGCGCTGAAGGACGAAATCCCGGTCGGCATGATCAACGGCGACACGTCAGCTGCGGCGTTCGACGCCGAACGCAGCCAGCGTGCCGGCGCGGCCGCGGTCCACATCAACACCGGCGGCAAGTGCCACCTGGAGGCGGCGATGGTGCGCGACGCGCTTGCGATGCTGCCGCTCGACTCGATCCGGCTGCTGCTCATCGAAAACGTCGGCAATCTGGTGTGCCCGATGAGCTGGAAGCTCGGCGCGCACGCCAACGTGCTCATCAGTTCGGTCACCGAAGGTGACGACAAGCCGTACAAGTATCCACGAATGTACGCCGGTGTGGACGTGCTTGTGCTGAACAAGATCGACCTGCTGCCGTACGTGGACTTTGACCGCGAGCGCTTCCTGCGCGGCGTGGAAGCGCTCAACCCGGGGCTGCGGAGCTTCGCCTTGAGCTGCCGCACGGGCGAAGGGCTGGAGGCATGGATTGAATGGCTGAAGGCGCAGGCGCGGCCGGAACGCTGATCGCCGCGCTCGGCAACCCGCTGATGGGCGACGACGGCGCGGGCGTGGCGGTGCTCGAGGAGCTGCGGCGGCGGGGCGTTCCGGCGGGAGTCCGCCTCTACGATGCCGGCGCGGCGGGTATCGACCTACTCATGGAACTCGAGGGCGTGGACACGTTGATCCTGCTCGATGCGCTGGCCAGCGAGGATCCGGCCGGTACGGTGCGGGTGCTTGAGGGCGAAGAGATCTTCCGCCATGCGGAGGGACGTGGCATGGGTTCGCACCAGCCATCGCTGGCCGGCACGCTTCGCCTGGCCGGCTGCCTGGGCCTGATGCCGGCCCGCGTCGCGGTGGTGGGCATCACCGCGCGTCAGTTTGCCCTGGGCGCCGGGCTCAGCCAGGAGGTGGCTGACGCGGTGACGCGCGCGGCCGACGCGGTGCAGGCCCTGCTCGGCGCGGCCGCGGCCGGATGACAACCACCTGATACACTGGTGCCGGGAGCGGCATGAGGAGGCATTGGGCGGCGGCTGCGGTGGCGGGCCTGTGGACGGCGGCATTTCATGCCCAGCCGCCACAATCTTCCATCCATTTTTCCGGTCGTTCTCTGGAATTCTTCCTTGATAATGACGAATCCCCGAAGCGGCGCGCTCCGGAGACGATGGCCGGGGGCATGGCGGCGTTTGACTATGACAATGACGGGGATCTGGATCTGTTTTTCTGCAACGGCGCCGACCTTTCCACGCTTCAAAAAAAGGGCCCGAGACAATGGAACCGGCTTTATGCCAATGACGGGCAGGGTCAATTCACCGACGTGACCGAAAAAGCCGGCCTCCGGGGCTCGGGCTTCGACACCGGCGTGGCCGTCGGCGACTACGACAACGACGGCCGGCCGGACCTCTTCGTCGCCGGCGTCCACCGCAACACGCTGTATCACAACAACGGCGACGGCACGTTCAGCGATGTAACGGACAGGGCCGGCCTGCCGCCGGCGCATCTCCCGAAATATGGCCCCCTGTGGGCTGTCTCCGCCGTATGGACCGACGTAAATCAGGACGGCTTTCTGGATCTGTTCATTGTGAATTATCTGCAATGGGACGAAAAGACCGAGCCGCAGTGCCCCTATGAAGGTCGGAATGAATACTGCCATCCGAAATACTACAAAGAAATTCCCAACCAGCTCCTGCTGAACAACGGCGACGGAACCTTCACCGACATTTCCGGCCGGAGCGGCATTGGAGCGCAGCCGGGCAAGGGCATGGGCGCGGGCGTGGCGGACTTCGATCTGGACGGGCGGCCGGACATTTTCGTCTCCAATGACAAGCTGTTCAATTTCTTCTTCCATAACCGCGGCGGGCTGAAATTCGAGGAAAGAGCCTTCGATCTCGGCGTTGCTCTTGCCGAGCACGGCAACATGATTTCCGGCATGGGCGTCGATTTCCGCGACCTGGACAACGACGGCTGGCCGGACATCGTCATGGTGGCGCTCGACAACGAGACGTTCCCCATCTTTCAGAACACCGGAAAAGGGGCATTCCGCGAGGTGACCGCCGCCACCGGCATGACCGCGATGTCCCGATCCATGGCGGGCTATGGGCCCACGCTGGCCGACTTCGACAACGACGGCTGGAAGGACCTGCTGGTGACGCGCGGTCACGTCCAGTCGCCGCTGATGGAACCGCGGGTCCGGATCAACCAGCACAACAGCGTCTTCCGCAACCTCGGCGGGGGGCGGTGGCAGGTGCTGACCGAAGAGGCGGGGCTGGCGGCGCTGCCGCCGGCGCGGCACCGCGGCTCCGCGGTAGGCGACTTCAATGGCGACGGCCGGCTGGATTTTGTCTCCACCGCGCTGAACGGCCGCGCCGAGCTGTGGCTGAACGACAGCCCCGGAGCCGGCCACTGGATCGCCTTCCGGCTGCACGGAACGCGCTCGCCCCGGGACGGACAGGGCGCGCGCGTGAAGGTGACAAGCCGCTCGCTGACGCAGTACAACCACGTCGCGTTTACCGTGGGGTATGCGAGCGCGAGCGCGGGGCCGCTGCATTTCGGCCTCGGCAAAGATGACGCGGCCGACGCGGTCGAGATTCTCTGGCCTTCCGGCCAGCGCCAGGAGCTCAGGGGGCTGAAGGCGGACCGCGTTTATGACATCACCGAGCCAGCGGCGGCGGGGCGGCCCTGAACCGATCAGCCGTCAAATTTCACCGAAAGCGTGTCGACTGGAGCCGGATGCGACTGCTCGTAGGCGGTGATTTCGGCCTCATGTTTCAGCAGGAATCCCAGCTCGTCAATGCCTTCGAGCAGGCACGTCTTTGCAAATGGATCCACCGGGAATTCCACCGAGGAACCATCGGGAAGGGTGAGCGTCTGCGAGGCGAGGTCGACGCGCACGGTGGCCAGCGGATCGGCCTCGAGCATCCTGAGCAGCCGCGCGTGAACGTCGGGCGGAACCACAATCGGCAGCAACGCGTTTTTCAGCGCATTGCCGCGGAAAATGTCGGCAAATGACGTGGAAATCACCGCCCGGAAACCAAACTGCGTCAAGGCCCACGGGGCGTGCTCGCGCGAGCTGCCGCAGCCGAAATTGTCTCCGGCCAGCAGCACCTGGGCGCGGTTTCCCGGCGGCCGGTTGAGCACAAAATCCGGCCGCGGTCTGCCCTCGGCGTCATAACGCCAGTCATAAAAGAGCTGGTCGCCGAGCCCTTCCTTGGAGACCGTTTTGAGGAAACGCGCCGGAATGATCTGGTCCGTGTCGATATTGTCCACCGGCAGAACGGCGACCCAGGATTCAAAAGCGGTGAATTTCTCCATGGCGTGCGGATTCTCCTTCATCCGAGCAGCGTGCGCGGGTCGGTGACCACGCCGGTGATGGCGCTGGCGGCGGCCGTGAGCGGGCTGGCCAGGAACGTGCGGCCGCCCTTGCCCTGGCGGCCCTCGAAGTTCCGGTTGGAGGTGGAGACGGCGTATTCGCCCGGGGCGAGCTGATCGCCGTTCATGGCGATGCACATCGAGCAGCCCGCCTCACGCCATTCAGCGCCGGCCTCCCGGAAGATACGGTCGAGCCCTTCAGCCTCGGCCTGCCGCTTGATCTGCTGCGAGCCGGGCACGACGAGCACGCGAACGTTGGGGCTCACCCTGCGGCCCTTGAGCACGCCGGCGGCGGCGCGCAGGTCGGTCATCCGGGAATTCGTGCATGACCCGATGAAGACGACGTTCACCGGATGTCCGGTGAGCGGCCGGCCCGGCTCCAGCCCCATGTAAGCGAGCGCCTTGCGGCGCGTTTCGCGCTCCACCGGGTCGGCGGCTTCGGCGGGATCGGGCACGGGCGCGGTGATCGGGATGCCCATGCCCGGGTTGGTGCCGTAGGTGATCATCGGCTCGAGCGCGCTGGCATCTAGCGTGACCTCGCGGTCGTAGGTGGCGCCTTCATCGGTGGGCAGCGTCTTCCAGTACGCCACGGCGCGGTCCCAGGCCTCGCCCTTCGGGGCGAAGGGGCGGCCGTAGAGGAACTGGAAAGTGGTGTCGTCGGGCGCGATCAGGCCGGCCCGCGCGCCGCCTTCAATTGACATGTTGCACACCGTCATGCGCTCTTCCATCGAGAGCGCGCGGATGGCCGGGCCGGTGTATTCAAACACGCAGCCGGTGCCGCCGCCCACGCCGATTTTCGCGATGAGCGCAAGGATGATGTCCTTGGCGGTGACGCCTGGGCGGAGCTGGCCGTCCACCCGCACGTTGAAGCTCTTTGAAGGCGACTGCAACAGGCACTGCGTGGCCAGCACGTGCTCCACCTGGCTGGTGCCGATGCCGAAGGCTAGCGCACCAAAGGCGCCATGGGTGGCGGTGTGCGAGTCGCCGCAGACGATGGTCATGCCCGGCTGCGTCAGCCCGTATTCGGGTCCGATCACGTGGACGATGCCCTGCCGCGGGCTGCGGAAACCAAAAAACGGGATGCCGAATTCCTGGCAGTTTTTTTCGAACTGTTCGACCTGCGCCCGCGCCACGGGATCGACGATGGGAAGGTCGCGCGGCGTGGTGGGCGTGGAATGGTCGCAGGTGCCGAAGGTCTTGTCCGGGCGGCGGACCTTCAGCCCGCGGCGGCGGAGCCCTTCAAATGCCTGCGGCGAGGTCACTTCGTGAACCAGATGCAGGTCGATGTAAAGCAGCGCGGGCGCGCCCGGGGGCTGGCAGACGACGTGGGAATCCCACAGCTTCTGGATGATGGTGCGTGGCTGGATCATGGCGTTCAGATCAGTTCGCAGACGGCTTGGCCGACCTCGCTGGTGGAGCGCGGCGTTCCCTTCGGCTTCAGATCCGCGGTGACATGGCCGCTTTCGAGCACCTGTTCGATGGCCCGCTGCACGGCCGCGGCCTCTTCCCTGAGGCCGAACGAATACTCAAGCATCGCCGCGACGCTGCCGATCGCGCCCAGCGGATTGGCCCGGTTCTGGCCGGCGATGTCCGGCGCCGAGCCGTGCACCGGCTCATACAGGCCGACCCACGCGCCCGAGGGCCGCTTCGGCCCGATGGAAGCCGACGGCAGCATGCCGATGGAGCCGGCCAGCACCGCTCCTTCGTCGGAGAGGATGTCGCCGAACATGTTCTCGGTAAGCACAACGTCGAAGCGCACCGGATTCAGGATGAGCTGCATCGCGCAGTTGTCGACAAGGACATGTTCGAGTTCGACGTCCGGATAATCGGCGGCCGTTTCCGTCACTACGCGGCGCCAGAGCTGCGAGCATTCGAGCACGTTGGACTTGTCGACGCTCGAAAGCCTGCGGCGGCGCTGCCGCGCCAGCTCAAACGCCATGCGCGCGATGCGCTCGATTTCGGCGCGCGTATACGTCATCGTGTTCACGGCGCGTTCCTCGGGGCCTGAACCCTCGATGCCGCGCGGCGTGCCGTAATAGATGCCGCCGGTGAGCTCGCGCACGATGATCATGTCCGTGCCGCGCACGCGGTCGTTCTTCAGGGGCGACGAGTCCAGCAGCGCCTCCCAGGCGCGCACCGGGCGCAGGTTGGCAAAAACGCCAAGGAGTTTCCGGATGCCGAGCAGGCCGCGCTCGGGCCGCTGCGCGGGCGGTGCGTTGTCGAACTCCGGCAGGCCCACCGCGCCCAGCAGCGTCGCGTCGGCCTCCCGGGCAAGCCGTGCCGTCTCGTCCGGCAGCGGCGTGCCCGTCTGGTGGATGGCCACGCCGCCGAGCAGGCCCTCGGCCAGTTGCAGCTCATGGCCGTATTTTTCGGCGACGCGCCGCAGCACGCGCACGGCCTCGCGCGTCACTTCCGTGCCAATGCCGTCTCCGGGCAGAACAAGAATATTCAGCTTCATGGGTCCGATTTTCGCCTGTTGCGCAAAACGACCAGTGTACCGCGCGGACGCCGGGACTCAGGGTGTCAGTCGGCGGCGACGCTCTCGCCCTTTACGCGCTCGCCGGCCTTCAGCGTGTGGATCAGCGCCAGGATCTCCTGGTCCGTGACGCCCTTCTTGCGGTCGGCGATTTCAATGAAGCCGCGGTAGACGGCCTCGAGTTCATCGCGCGTGAGCTGGTAACCCAGGTGCTCACACTTGGCGCGCAGCGCGTGGCGGCCGGAGTGCTTGCCGAGCACGAGCCGGCCTTCGGGCACGCCGACGGTCTTTGGATCAATGATCTCGTAGGTTGTCTTCTCCTTCAGATACCCGTCCTGGTGGATGCCCGCTTCGTGCGCGAACGCGTTCGAGCCCACAATCGCCTTGTTCGGCTGCGGGCCGAAGGTGATGATCTGCGAGAGCAGCTGGCTGGCGGGGAAGATCTGCTCGGTGACGATGCCCGTCTCAAAGGGGAACCGGTCCTGGCGCACCTTCATCGTCATGACGACTTCCTCCAGCGCGCAGTTGCCGGCGCGCTCGCCAATGCCATTCACCGTGCATTCGATCTGACGCGCGCCGGCAAGCACCGCCGCCAGCGAGTTCGCGGTGGCCAGCCCGAGATCGTTGTGACAGTGCACGCTGATGATGGCGCGCCCGTCGACGGCGCGAACCATACGTCCGATGAGCGCCGCGTGTTCTTCCGGCACCGAGTAGCCCACCGTGTCCGGCAGGTTCACCGTCTTCGCCCCAGCCTCCACGACGGCCCGCACCACCTGCTCCAGGTAGTCCGGATCCGTGCGGGTGGCGTCCTCGGCGGAGAATTCCACGTCATCGGTAAACTGCCGCGCCAGTTCCACAGCCGCGCAGGCCTCTTCGAGCACCTGCTGGCGGGACTTGCGCAGCTTGTACTTCAGGTGAATGTCGCTGGTGGCGATGAAGGTGTGGATCCGGCTGAGCCGCGCCGGCTCCAGCGCGCTGGCGGCGCGTTCAATATCCAGACGGCAGGCACGCGCGAGCGCAGCCACCCGCACCCAGGGCAGTTCCGTGCTGATGAGACGGACCGCCTGGTAGTCGCCTTCGCTGGCGATCGGAAATCCCGCTTCCAGGATGTCCACCCCCAGCTCGGCGAGCTTCTGCGCCATGCGCAGCTTCTCGGGAACTGTCATCGAGCAGCCGGGAGACTGCTCGCCGTCGCGCAGTGTCGTGTCAAAGATGTATACACGCTCTCGATGCCGTACTTCGTCTTCCATCACTCGGGTCGAGCTCCTTGGGTATTCACTACGAGTTGGAGGCGCCTGCGGCTGGTAAGCCCAGAATCGCCACGCTTGCCTTCATTGTCGGGGATCTTCAGCCATAGATCAAATTTATAATAAGATGGTATCGTATAATGAGAAAATATGTGATAAGCGTAGTTTATACGGATTGACCGTTAGGAGGGCTGCCACTTGGAGTTCTATCTGCTGAAGGTCTTCCATACCGTGGCCACGGAAGGAAGCTTCTCGCGAGCCGCGGAGAAGCTGGGGCGAACCCAGCCGGCGGTGTCGCTGGCTCTTCAGAAGCTGGAGACGCAGCTGGGGGAAAAGCTGGTGGATCGGGCGGGCCGCGACCTGATCCTGACCGATGCAGGCCGCATCGTGCTCGACTATTGCCGGCGGTTTCAAAACCTGGAAAGCGAGATGCTGAATGCGCTGGCCGAACTGCGGGACCACGCGGCGGGGCGCTTGTCGATCGGGGCGAATGAGTCGACGGCATTGTATCTGCTCAAGCACATTGAGGCCTACCGGCGGCTGTATCCGAAGGTGAAGGTCCAGGTGCGGCGGTGCCTGTCAAGCAAGATTCCCTCGCAGTTGATCGACGGCGACCTCGAGATGGGCGTCATCAGCTATGATCCCGAGGACGACCGGCTGGAGACGAGAGTCATCTACATCGACCATCTTGCGTTTGTGGTCAGCCCGGAACACCGCTTTGCGGGCCGCAAGAGCGTGTCGATTTCGGAGCTGGGCATGGAGACGTTCGTCGCCCATAATGTGCTCTCGCCCTATCGGGAAGTGGTGCTGAAAGCGTTCCAGCGGGCGCGCGTGCCGCTGAACATGGACGTGGAGATGCCGACGGTGGAGACCATCCGCCGCATGGTGCAGCGCAACGAGGGCGTGGCGTTCCTGCCGAAGATGTGCGTCGAGCAGGAGATCGAACAGGGGCTGCTGTGCGAGGTCGAAGTGGAAGAGTTGCGGGTGGAGCGCAAGATCCGGCTCGTCTATCCGGCTCGCCGTGCGTTGAGCCACGCGGCGCAGGCGTTTCTGGAGATCGTGGGCGCGGCCGCGCCGGAAGAATCGTCCCGAACCGACGGCCGGAGCTGACGTAAACTGGAAATTCGGAGTAATCACTCCCTGAATTCCCAGTCCGTATGTGGAGAATGGCCCGAAGCGTCCTTCTGTCCCTGTTGTTGCTGCCGGCCGCGCTGCCCATGCTCGCGCAGTCGAAGGCGCCGGAGCCGGCGCGCCGCGATGTGATCGTGGTGACCGGCACATGGGAGCCGTTGCCGCTGGAAGAGGCCGACCGCGCGGTGCTGTCACTGCCGGCGCGCGAGCAATCGATTCTGTTCGCGAACGTCATGGACCTGCTCCAGCTCGACCCGTCGCTGGACCTGCGCCGGCGTGCGCCGGCGGGAGTCCAGAGTGATCTCTCCATCCGTGGGGCCTCGTTCGGTCAGACGCTGGTGCTGCTGAACGGGCGGAGGATGAACGATCCGCAGAGCGGCCATCACTCGCTCGACATCCCGCTGCCGTTCGATGCGGTGCAGGCGGTGGAAGTGCTGCGGGGCGCGGGCTCCACGCTGTACGGCTCGGACGCCCTCGGCGGGGCGGTGAATTTCATTCCGGTCACGCCGGAGTCCTGGCAGGCACGCCTGCGGCTGGCAGGCGGCAGCTTCGGCACGCAGCAGCAGTTTGCCAGCGTGTCAGGAGTGATCGGAAAAATCGCCCAACATATTGCGGTGTCGCGTGATTTCTCCACCGGATTCATGGCGAATCGCGACTACCGCAACCTGGCGGCCAGCTCCCACACCCGGATCCGCTCGCGGCTGGGGGCTACGGGCGTGGACCTTGCCTGGGCGGACAAACCTTTCGGGGCGCAGAATTTCTATGGCGCGTATCCATCATGGGAACGCACCAAAACATGGTTTGCCGGCCTGCACCAGAACTTCAACCAACACTGGGAAGCTGCCCTCAGCTATCGGCGGCATTCGGACCTGTTTTATCTGTTCCGCGACAACCCGCAGCGCTACCAGAACCACCACGTTGCCGACGGCTTTCACGCCTCGCTGCGGCGGCGGGACCCGCTGGGCGGCTCCGCCACGCTCTACACGGGCGTCGAAAGTTTCACCGACCACATCGAGTCCTCCAACCTGGGCGTGCACTCGAGGGCGCGCGGCGCCGCCTATGCGGCGATGGATGTGCGTGCCTTGCGGCGCTTTTCGCTGTCTCTCGGCGTGCGCAGCGAGAGTTACCGCGGCGCCTTCGATCAGGTGAGCCCGTCGCTCTCAGGCGGTTGGTGGGCCAATGCAAGACTGAAGCTCAGGGCTTCGGTCAGCCGCGCCTACCGCCTGCCGACCTTCACGGATCTCTACTATCGCGATCCGGTGAACCGCGGCAACGCCGGGCTGCGGCCGGAAACGGCGTGGAACTATGAGTCTGGCGCAGACTTCCGCCCTTCCGGCCGCTGGCGCCTCCAGACGACCTTCTTCCACCGCCGGGACCGGGACGGCATCGATTACGCCGGCGCGTCGCCGCTGGGGCCGTGGGAGGCACGCAACATCACGCGGCTGAATTTCACCGGAATGGAAGCCTCGGCCGCCTGGCGATTCAGGGGACAGGCAGCGGAATGGGCGTACACGGGAATGCGCGCCACATCCACGCTGCCACCGGGAGTTTACACAAAATATGTGATGAATTACCCGGTCCATTCGGGCGTATTTTCCTGGACGGGCGCCGTGGGCAGGCTGGCCGCGCGAACACGCGTCGGCGCGATGCAGCGGCGCGCCCGAACGCCGTACGCCGTCTGGGACGCGGCCCTGGCGTGGCGCGGAAAACGTTTCTCTCCATTTCTCCAGGCCACAAACCTGACGGCGACGCGCTATGAGGAGATCCTTGCCGTGCCCATGCCGGGCCGCGCATTTCTCGCCGGCATCGAACTCCACTGATACGGCAAAGGCGGGATTGACTCCGCAGCGTGAATCGGAAAAGATATCACGCTGATGAGATACTGGGCTGCTTTCATTTCCGCCGTTGCACTGGCGCAGGGGCCTTACATTGCCGAGGGGCTGCGCGTTGGCGAGGTGACGGACCGCTCGGCTGTGGTTCGCTTCCGCCTCTCCCAGCAGCCCGCGCCAAACAAGGGCAAGTACCAGCCGCCAGCCTATGAGGGTACGCGACCGCCTGCCCTTCCCGAGTCGGAAGATCCGTGGCTGCTGCCCGGCGGCGTGCCGGGGCTGGCCGGTCGGGCACGGCTCTGGGTGGCGACGCGGCCGGACATGAAGGATGCCAAACCGGCCGAGTGGCTCCAGTCGGCAGCCAGGGAAGATTTCGTCTTAAAGGTGCCCGTCACCGGCCTGCGCCCCGGGCGCACGTATTATCTGGGCGTGGAAATTCATGCGAAGCCGGAAAAACCCGCCGCGTCTTTCACCACCGCCCCGGAGCCAAACCGGCGCGCTCCGGTGAAATTCACTGCCGCCGGCTGCTTTTCCTGGCTGGCCCTGGATCACGACGACGGATTTGCCATTTTCCCGTCCATGGAGAAAATCGCACCGACTTTCGCCGTGTTCCTCGGCGACAACGTCTACTACGACACGGATCCTCCCCGGGCCACCACCACCGAGGCCGCCCGCTACCACTGGCAGAGGCTCTGGGCGCTGCCCCGCCCGCTCTCTTTCCTCTCAAAAACCCCTGCCTACTGGATGAAGGACGATCACGACACGCTTTGCGACGACTGCTGGCCCGGCAAAGACCCCGAGTGGATGAAGCCGCTGACCTTCCAGGAAGGCCGCCGGATTTTCCTCGAACAGACGCCCATCGAGGACAGGACTTACCGTACGTTTCGCTGGGGCAAATCGCTTCAGATATGGCTCCTCGAGGGGAGGGATTTCCGCTCGGCCAACACCGATCCTGACGGCCCTTCCAAGACCATTCTCGGCGCCGAACAGAAAGCCTGGCTGAAAAAATCCGTGGACGAAAGCGACGCCGACTGGAAAATCATTTTCAGCCCGACCCCCTGGGTGGGGCCCGACCAGCCGTCCAACAACGACAACCACGCCAACGCCGGCTTCGCCACCGAAGGAAGGGAGCTGCGCACATGGGCCGGCGCGAAGAAAAACGTGATCGTGATCTGCGGCGACCGCCACTGGCAGTACCATTCCGTTGATCCCGAGACCGGCCTGCATGAGTTCGCCACCGGGTCGGCGGCGGACAGGAGCGCCATGGGCAGTCCCGGCGAGGACAGGAGGTACCACCGCTTCCACCGTGTCGGGGGCGGCTTCCTGAGCGTGAACGTCGAGCCTTCAGCATCGGGCAGCCGGCTGGTGCTGCGCCACCACGACACCCGGGGCGCGGTTGTGTACGAATTCACGCTGGGCGGATGACACCGCGGGCGGGCTCCTGCTTCAGGCGGCTTCGGCCCGCATCCACCCGAGCATCCTGCGGATGCCCTGCGGGTACGGCGTTTTGTCGATGCCGCCCAGCGCCGCCGTCAGGGTGCTGTCATCGAGCACCACAGGCGTTTCTCCCAGGTAATGGAGCTCCACCAGCTCCCTCAAAAGCGGATTGAAGAGCCCACCGACGCGGAGCAGCGCCCGGCCCGTCGGCAGAACGCGCTCCGGAACGCCCAATTCGCGTGCCGCCAGCGAGACAAATTCGCGGCCGCTGATCGTTCCGGGGCCGGCCAGATTCCACCGCCTGCCAAAACACTCGGGCCTCTGCATCAGCTCGGCGATTACGCGGCCTGCATCGGGAATGAAGACGAATTCGTGGGGCGCGTCCGGATCGCCAAGCCATCGCGCCGGCCGTTGGGCCATGAGCGATTCCAGCATCATGAAGGCGAGACTATTGGAGGCGGGGGGCCCGTAAAAATCCGGCAGGTGCAGCACCAGCGTCTCCAGACGGCCCGGCTCGTGGGCCGCAATCGCCGCGTCCTCCTGCTCTTTTCGAAAGCGGCCTTTGCGCGTATCCGGGTCGCGGGGATGCTCTTCGCTGACGCGCGCCGCACGCGGACGGCCGTAGGAGTACACGCTCGAAACCACAATCATCCGGCGCACTCCGGCCCGGCGCGCCGCTGCCAGCGCGTTTCGCATCAGCACAGGGTGTTCCGCAAATCGCGTGAACGGCAGACCGACGCAATAAAGAGCCGCTTCCAGGCCCTGCAACGCGCGCGCTGCGGAATCCTCGTCCGCGATGTCAGCGGTGCGAATCTCCGCGCGTCCCGAGAAAAGCCGCGCCAGTTTCTGCTCGTCCCGGCCGATGGCAATGGGAAGCCTTCCCCGCCGTCCCAGCTCATCCACAACTGCCCGGCCCACAGCCCCTCCGGCTCCGATAATCCCGATCATCTTTTCCCTCCGCTGCCGGCCCGTTCTACGGCGGCAGAAGCCTTGTGCGTTCGCTTTAGATACGTGCCCACTGGCTCGCCTGTTCCCTCAGAAACTCGCTGGCGGCGGTGGCCGGCCGCCCGGACAGCCGCTCCACATCGCGGGTCACCAGGTCCAGCAGTCCGTCAGCGATAGCGCGCTCGTAACCCGCCTGCAATTCGGCCAGCATCGGATCCATACCGCCGGCCTTCAGTTCGGCAAGCCTTGTCTGCGGATCCACGGTCTCATAAGCGACTTCCCGGCCGCTAAGCTCGCTGGCCAGGCGGGCCAGGTCGGCGAAGCCCACCGCCACGGAACCCGAGATTTCGTACGCGCGGTGCGATTGGCCGCGCAGCAGCGCCCCGGCGGCGGCGCGGGCGCAGTCCTCGCGCGTCACAAAAGCGGCCCGGCCAACGCCGGCGGCCGCACGCAGCCTGCCCGTGTGGACGGCCTCTGGCAGCAGAAACAGCAGGCTTTCGGCGTAAATGTTGTTGCGCAGCAGCGTGTATTCCACGCCGATTTCGCGCAGCAGATTTTCCGTGCGCCAGTGGTCCGGGGCGAGCGGCACCGGCGAGGAAGGATCGGGGAAGGTGATGGACGTGTAAACGATCCGGCTGACGCCCGCCGCGGCGGCGGCACGGATGGCGCGCTCGTGCTGTTCGAAGCGCCTGCCCCACGCCTCCAGCGTGTTCGTGCTGACGAGAAGCATCTGACGCGCTCCCCGGAAAACGCGCAACAGCCGCTCCTCGTCCCAGGTGAAGTCAGCCTGCCGCACGGTGACGCCGCGCGCGGCCAGGTCGGCGAGACGGTTTGGATCCCGCGTGGTCGTCGCCAGCGGCCCCGCCCCCTGTTCGAGAAGCAGCTCGAGCACGCGCCGAGCCAGCTTCCCGCTGCCTCCGGTCACGAGAATCATTTCGCCTCCAGAATGTTGCCGCCGGTCGTGATTCCATTTTCACCCGAAAATGTTCTCACCGAGGGCGGACACGGGCAAGCCCGCCGTCGACTCCGATCACCTGCCCGGTAACCCAGGCGTTTTCCGGATCGAGCAGCCAGGCGATGGCCGAGGCCACCTCTTCGGGGCGTCCGATGCGCCCGAGCGCATGCATGGATTCGCTCGCCCTGCGCGACGCCTCGTTCGCCGTGATGCGCGCCGTCAGAGGCGTCTCGGTCAGCCCCGGCGCCACGCAGTTGACGCGGATGCCGCGCGGCCCATAACTCGCCGCCGCAGCAAGCACAAGCCCGATGATGCCTGCCTTGGCCGCGGCGATCGCCTCGTGATTGGCCAGTCCGACACGCGCCGCGGCGCTCGAAACCAGCACGATCGAGCCGCCGGCGTTCATCATTGCCTTTGCGCCCGCCCGCACTGTGGCAAACGCGGCGTCGAGATTGACGGACATTGTCGCCCGGTATTCACCCTCGGTGGTCAGATGGGCGGGCTTGAGCAACAGCGAGCCCGTGCAAAGCGCCACGCCGTCCAGCCGTCCATGCCGCCCGGCTGCTTCCTGCACGGCCCGGTCAATGCTGTCCCAGGAGGCGGCATCAAAGAGGATGCCTTCCTCGCCAAGCGCACCCGCGACCGCCCGTAGTCGTTCCGCATTCCTGCCGGCGGGGATGACGCTGCCGCCCGAAGCCTGAATGCGTTGGGCCAGCGCACTTCCGATGCCGCTGGTGGCCCCAAGAATCAGCGTGACGGTTCCAGAGAATGCCATCCAGTGAACCCTCCTTTTCGATCCGGCCGGCCGGAGTGCGGATTGCCGTCCGCCGTAGCCGCTCCAGCCTTGCCACGTTCATGCATTGGATCTCCATCTGACGCACGGTCCAGTGAACGGGCTCCTTGCAGGGCAGCCCCATGCGCTCAGTGACTGGACCACGCGCGCATTGTGCCGTGCGATCTGCGTGAATTCCCCGGCGACTCCGGCCATCCAGAGCGTGGCCGTGCTCCTCACGGCCGTTTCTGGCAACGGAGAGCGCCCGCCGGGTTGATCGCCGGGAAGAGGAGATAGGGTCATTGCGGGTACCCTCCTTGACGATGCCCGCGACGGCGCGCCCGCTTCAGAAACACGCACCGGGCTGGGCTAGGATCGGAATATGTTGCCGCCGCTGCGTCTGTGGTCTGCGGCTTTTTTGCCGCTGTTTGCCCTTGCTCAGCCAAACCTGGATGAAACCGTTGAGCGCGCGTTGCGCACTTTTGAGGTTCCCGGCGCGGCGGTGCTGGTGGTGAAGGACGGCCAGATCGTCACCGCGAAAGGTTATGGCGTGCGCCGGCTTGGTGAGCCCGCCCCGGTGACGCCGCGCACCCTGTTCGGCATCGCTTCCAATACCAAGGCCTTCACCGCCGCGGCCATGGCCATGCTGGTCGACGAAGGCAAGGTCAGGTGGGACGACCGCGTCATCGACCATATGCCGGAATTCCAGATGTCGGATCCTTACGTGACCCGCGAGATGCGCGTGCGCGATCTTTTCACGCACCGCAGCGGGCTCGGCCTCGGCGCGGGCGATCTGATGTACTTTCCGCCGTCCGATCTGAGCCGGGCTGAAATCGTGCGCCGCCTGCGATTCGTGCCGCTCGCTCACAGCTTCCGCGAGCGGTACGACTATGACAACATCCTCTACATCGTCGCCGGCGAGCTGATCTCGCGCGTCTCCGGCATGAGCTGGGATGACTTTCTCCGCACCCGCATCTTCGAGCCGCTGGGCATGCGGTCCACCAACACAAGCGTCCGCGCCCACGGCGCGCAGGCCGAGGTCGCCTACCCGCATGCCCGCGCCGACGGAACACTGGTGGCGCTGCCGCTGGCCGACAGCGACAACTGGGGCGCCGCCGCAGGCATCAACTCCTCCATCGAAGACCTGAGCCGCTGGGTGCGGCTCCAGCTCAACCGTGGCGAGTGGGCCGGCAAGCGGCTGTTTTCCGAGGCGCGCCACCGCGAGATGTGGACGCCGGTGACGTGGGTCCCCACGCGGCCCGGCGAGGGCGCGCTGGCACAGGTTGCGGCGCAGTGGTCGGCCTATGCGCTCGGCTGGAACGTGAGCGATTATCGCGGGCAGCGCATCGTGCATCACAGCGGCGGCCTGGCCGGCATGGTCACGCGGACCGTGCTTGTGCCGGTGCTGAACCTCGGCGTCGTCGTGCTCACCAACCAGGAGTCCGGGGCGGCGCTCAATGCGATCGTGTACACGGTGCTCGATCACTATTTCGGCGCGCAGGCCGTCGACTGGATCGCCGTGCTCGAAGAAAACCAGAAAAAGCGCGAAAAGGAGGCCGCCGCAAAGGTCTCGGAGGCGATGGCCCGGCGCAACCCGGCATCCCGGCCCTCGCTGCCGCTGCCCTCCTACGCGGGCCGTTACCGCGATGCCTGGTACGGCGACGTGCTCGTGGAGGAGCGCGACGGGCGGCTTCGCATCCGCTTCAGCCACACGCCGTGGCTGGAGGGAACGCTGGAACATTTCCACTACGATACGTTTGTGGCCCGCTGGGACCGCCGCTGGCTGCTCGCCGACGCCTGGGTCACCTTCTCGCTGAAGCCGGACGGCTCGGTCGACGGGGTGCGGATGAACGCCATCTCGCCGCTCACCGACTTCAGCTTCGACTTCCACGACCTGCGCCTGCGGCCTGTGCCCGCGGACGCGAAGCCTTACTGACGCGCACGCCGCAGCGGGACCCAGACGAGAGCGCCGCCCAAGCCGGCGAAGCCGAGCCAGGCCAGCCAGCCACTCCATTGCGGGTACCACGAAAAGGCCTCGGCCCCGGTGAGCCACTGTGCCAGCGAGGGGACTCCCGCCAGAAACAGCGCCGCCAGAACGATGCCCGTGACCGCCTCGCCGGCGATCAACCCGCTGGCCAGCAGCGTCCCTGCCTCCCCGGCGCGGCGGCGCGCGTCGGCGGAAGCCCGTTCAAGCAGGGCGTCCGCCAGCCAGCGGATGGCGCCCCCGACAAAAATTGCCGAACTTGTTTCAAACGGAAGGTACATTCCGACGGCCACCAGCATCACCGCGCGGGCTCCGCAGAGGATCAGGGCCAAGCCAAAGGCCAGGCCGGCCGCCAGCAGCCCCCACGCCATGCCGCCTCCCACGATGCCCCGGGCGAGCTGCGCCATCAGCCCGGCCTGCGGCGCCGGCAGTGCGCGGCCGCCGATGCCGCCGGTGGCGAGGTTGGCCTCATGCAGCACGATGATGGGGATCAGCAGGAACATCGCCAGCAGCGCCACCGCCAGAATCTCGACGAGCTGCATCTTCCAGGGCGTGCCGCCCAGCAGATGTCCGGCCTTGAGATCCTGGATCATGGAGCCGGACACGGACACCGCCACCGCCACCACCGCCGCCACGCCCAGCACGGCGGCGGCCCCGGCCGCGCCGCGCACCCCGATGGCGGTCATCAGCAGCGCCGCCAGGATCAGCGCGGAGAGCGTCAGCCCGCTCAATGGCTGATTGGAGCTGCCCACCAGCCCGACGAGATACCCGCCGGCGGCGGAAAGCAGAAACCCGGCAGCGCCCATCAGCGCCGTGGCGGCCGCGGCCGCGGCCCAGGAGCCGGTGAAGTTGTCATAGATGGCCGCGACAGGCAGCGCCAGCACGGCAATCCCCGCCAGCACGACGCCGGCGGGAAGATCCCGTTCGGTTCGTTTCGTACTGGCGGCCGCGCCGCGGCGCGCCCTCCACGCCCCTGCCAGCGACTGCACCAGCGACCGGCGCATGGCCCACATCGTGTTGGCAGCTCCAGCCAGCATCATTCCCACGGCCACAGGCCGCACGATATTCATCCAGATGGTATAGGCGGCGACGTCGGGCGTGCGCGCGCCGGAACGCGCGGCAAAGTCGGGATCAAAGAACACGAGCAGCGGGATCAGCACCCACCAGGCGAGGATCCCGCCGGAGACGTTGATGGAGGCGTATTCAGGACCGATGATGTAGCCGATTCCCAGCAGCGCGGGCGAAAGAGCCGGCGTCGCCCAGGCCACGCCGCCGCGGTGCGCCACCTCGCCGAGCGGGCGTTTGGCAAAATCGAAGTGCCGCACGATACTCGCCGGAAATGAGAAAAATCCCTCAGTGAATTCCCGGAAAATGGGCAGCCCTTTTTCGCTTTTCAGAATCTGGACAAGCGCCCCGATCCCCATGCCGCCGAACACCAGCCGCGGGGCCTCGCCGGACTCCTGTCCGGCGCGGACAATCTCGTAACTGGCCACGCTTTCCGGCCAGGGCAGTCCGGCATCGACGCACAGGGCGCGGCGCAGCAGCACGATGAAGAGGATGCCGGCGAGTCCGCCCGCCAGCAGGATGAACGAGCCCTCCCAGTAGTGCGAGCGCAGGTCCTGCCAGAGGCGCCGGCCATCAATCTCCACCATCAGAAATGCCGGCAGCGTGAAAATGGCGCCCGCCACCAGCGCCTCGCCAACGCTGGCCGCCGTGCGGGCGATGTTCTGTTCCAGCACGCCGCCCCGCCACTGCGGCAGCCGCGCCAGCGCCATGGCGATGACTGCCGCGGGGATCGTCGCCGCCACGGTCTGGCCCGCCTTCATGCCCAGATAGGCGTTGGCGGCGCCGAAGACAAAAGCGAGGAAGAGGCCAAGGCCCACGGCCTTCAGGGTGAGCTCGCGGGGCTCGGGCAACGGCGCATTGTTCACAAACTGATCCTACCGCACGCCGCCCGCTGCACCCGGAACCGCACGTCGGCTACAGTATGAAGAAGTTCCATGTCCAGCGGGAAGGCGAAACGGGGCAAGAAAGAGGGAAAAGAGAAGCCCGCCTCAGGGCCGAACCTGAACGATCCCTCGCTGTACATCAACCGCGAGCTCAGCCTGCTCGAATTCCAGCGCCGCGTGCTCGAAGAGGCGCAGGATCCTTCGAATCCGCTGCTCGAACGCGTGAAGTTCCTCTCGATTCTCGGGTCCAATCTCGATGAGTTCTTCATGGTCCGCGTCGCCGGTCTCTATGGCCAGATGGAATCCGGCGCCGTCGAGACCGGCCCCGACGCAATGTCGCCCGCCGAACAGCTTGAGGCGATCCGCGAGGTCTATGAAAAACTCTTCGACGAGGCCCATAAATGCCGGAAGGAGCTTTTTGCGGAGCTGAAGAAGCACGGCATCCTGCTCCTCGACTGGAATGATCTCTCCGACGCGCAGAAAGAGACCGCCACCCGCTTTTTCCACGACGTCATCTACCCTGTGCTCACTCCGCTGGCGTTCGACCCGGGCAGGCCGTTCCCGCACATCTCCAATCTCAGCCTGAACCTCGCCGTGCTGATCCGCCATCCCGGCGGCGAGGAACGCTTCGCGCGCGTGAAAGTGCCGGACACAATTCCGCAGATCGTTCCGTTGCACAAGCCGCCCTCGCGGCGAAGCGGCCGCCCGCTGACGTTCGTCTGGGTGGAGCAGGTCATCATGGCGAACCTGCGGGAGCTGTTTCCCGGCATGGAGATCGTCGAGGCCCATCCTTTTCACGTCACCCGGGACGCGGACATCGAAATCCAGGAGCTGGAAGCCGAGGATCTGCTGGAAAGCGTGGCCGAAAGCGTCCGCCAGCGGCGCTTTGGCGCGGTGGTCCGGCTGAAAGTGCCGAAGAAAATGCCGGAGTCGATTCTCGAAATCCTCAAAACCAATCTCGAGATCGACGACGACGCCGTCTACCGCGTGGAGGGCCCGCTCTCGCTGGTCCGGCTGAAGCACATTGCCGCGCTTGACCGGCCGGACCTCAAGGATGCGCCCTTCACGCCGGCGCCTTTGCAGGGCCTCTCCGAGGAAGAAGACATCTTCGCGACCATCCGCCGCGGCGACATCCTTCTGCATCATCCCTTCGACAGCTTTCAGCCGGTGATCGATTTTCTCCGCACCGCCGCGCGGGATCCCAATGTGCTCGCCATCAAGATGACGCTATACCGGGTCGGGCCGAACGCGCCGGTGGTGGAGGCCCTGCTCGAGGCCAACGCGCGCGGCAAGCAGGTGGCGGCGCTCGTTGAGCTGAAGGCGCGTTTCGACGAGGAGTCCAACATTGAGTGGGCGCGGGCGCTCGAACGGGAGGGCGTGCACGTCGTCTACGGGCTCGTGGGCGTAAAGGTCCACTGCAAGGTGGCCATGGTGGTGCGGCGCGAGGGGCAGAAGATCCGCCGTTACGTGCATCTTTCCACCGGAAACTACAACGCGGTCACGGCCTGTCTGTACACGGACATCGGCCTGTTCACCTGCGATGAGGAAATTGGCGCGGCCTGCACCGATCTGTTCAACTACCTCACCGGTTATTCGGCGAAGGATGACTATGGGAAACTGCTGGTCGCGCCGGTCAACCTGCGCGAGAAATTCGAGGCGCTGATCCGGCGCGAAATCGCCATTGCCCGTTCCGGCAAGCCGGCCCATCTCATCTTCAAGATGAACGCGCTCGTCGATCCGCGCATCATCCGGCTGCTCTACGAGGCGTCGATGGCGGGCGTCAAGGTAGAGCTGCTGTGCCGCGGCATCTGCTGCCTCCGGCCCGGCATCCCGGGCATCAGTGACAACATCCGCGTGACGAGCATCGTCGGCCGCTTCCTCGAACACAGCCGTATTTACTGGTTCCGCAATAACGGCGACGAGGAGGTGCTGCTCGGCTCGGCCGACCTCATGCCCCGCAACCTGAACCGCCGCGTCGAGACGCTCTTCCCGGTGGAGAAGAACGCGCTGATCCGGTATCTCCGCGACAGGGTTTTGGCCGTCTATCTCAGGGACAACGTGAAGGCGCGGCGCATGAAAAAGGACGGAACGTACGAACGGGTTCCGCGCAAGGCGGGCGACAGGCCCCTCAATGCGCAGGAATGGCTTCTTCAGATGAAATGCTCGAGAACGTAAACCTGAAGCTCAGCCTGGGCCGCCAGGCCTGGCAGCGCGAGCTGCCGGCGCTGCAAAGGCGCCTCTTCGATCTGGAGAAGGCCTGCTGGGACCATGGCATTCCTTCGATCATCGTTTTTGAGGGATGGGAGGCGGCCGGCAAGGGCGGCGCCATTTCCACCCTCACCGCCCGCCTCGACGCGCGCGGCTTCAAGCTCTACACGATCACGCCTCCGCGCACCTACGAACAGGAGTATCCGTGGCTGTGGCGATTCTGGCTGAAGGTCCCCAACCGGGGCGAGATGGCCATTTTCGACCATTCCTGGTACCGGCGCGTGCTCGACGACCGCGTGGAGAAGCTCGTGCCGAAAAAGGAATGGCAAAAGGCCTATCTGGACATCGCCGAATTCGAGCGCATGCTCGCCGACGACGGGACGGTAATCCTGAAATTCTGGTTCCACATCAGCAAAAAAGAACAGAAAAAGCGTTTCGAAAAAATCGAAAAAGATCCGCTGGAAAGCTGGCGCATCACCAAGGACGACTGGAAACGTCACGAGAAGTACGACGAATATCTCCGGGCAGCCGAGGAAATGTTTGAGCGCACCGAAAGCGAGTACGCGCCATGGACGATTGTCGAGGCCACCTGCCGGCGGTGGGCGCGGCGGAAGGTCTTCCAGACGATCATCGCGGCGCTGGAGCGCGCCCTGGGCCCGGCCGCCCCGCCGGTGGCCCCGGTCAATCCGCGGGATGCCGAGCTGCGCCGGGTCGCCGCCCGGGTCAGCGGCGAAGAGAACGGAGGCGCCTGATGCTCGAGTCGCTCGATCTCACGCTCTCGCTGCCGCGCGACGAATACATGGTGCAACTGGCGCGGCGGCAGATCCAGCTCCGCGAGCTCGGCTGGCAGGTCTACGTCCAGAAGCGGCCCGTGATCATCGCCTTCGAGGGCTGGGACGCCGCCGGCAAGGGCGGAGCCATCCGCCGCATCACCGAGAAGCTGGACCCGCGCGGGTACGTCGTTTATCCGATCAGCGCCCCGGAAGGCGAGGACAGGACGCGCCATTACCTCTACCGATTCTGGCGGCGCCTGCCCCCGCGCGGCCAGATCGCCATCTTCGACCGCACCTGGTACGGCCGCGTGCTGGTGGAACGCGTGGAGGGATTCTGCACGGAAGACGCCTGGCGCCGGGCCTACAAAGAGATCAATTCCTTTGAGCGCCAACTGAAGGATTTCGGCACGATTCTGGCAAAATTCTGGATCCACATTTCCCGGGACGAACAGCTCCGGCGCTTCCGCGAACGCCAGAAGACGGGCTATAAGGCCTGGAAACTTACCGCCGAGGACTGGCGTAACCGCGCCAAGTGGCCCGCCTACGAGCGGGCGGTGGAGGACATGCTGCTGAAGACGAGCACCATCACCGCTCCCTGGCGGCTGATCGAGGGAAACGACAAGTACTACGCGCGCGTCAAAGTCCTGTCCACGCTCGTGGAGCTGTTGAGCGAGGAACTGAACTACGAGCCTGCGGATCCGCTGAAGAAGCTCAGGAAGAAATGATCCTGCGCCTGCCCGCCGCACTGGTGCTTATGGCGGCCATGATTGCGGCCGCGCCTCGCGGGCGTTTTCAGCGCAGCGACTGGTCTGCCCCCATTCCCCTGCCCCGCGGGTCGATGCTCGTGGTGGGATTCCTCGGAGCCTGGGAGCGGTGGGACGACGACCGCCGCAGCGTCCGCCGCCTGGCGCTCCGCCTTAGGGGACGCAACGTGCCCAACCTGTATGTGGTAACGGCGGGCAACCACGACCGCAGGCTGGTGAGAGGCCTTCTTATCGAAAGCCTGGACCAGAACGGCGATGGCCGCATCAGCGCGGACGAAGCCTCTTCCGTGGCGCTCGTCATTTACGGCCAAAGCTTCGGAGGCGCGGCCGCAGTGTACCTGGCCCGCGATCTGGCCCGCTACGGCGTTCCGGTGCGGCTCACCGTGCAGGTGGACAGCGTCGGCCGCCGCGACCATCTCATCCCTGCCAATGTGTCCCGCGCGCTGAACCTCTATCAGCGCGACCCCGGCCCCATCCGCGGCGAGCCGGCCATTCGCGCCGACGATCCATCGCGCACCATCATTCTTGGCAACATCCGATTCACATACCGACATCGGCAGGTGGACATGAGCGGCTATCCGCCCATCGCACGCCGCATCGGACTGGCGCACTGGAAAATGGACAACGACCCGGCGGTTTGGGCCGTGGTCGAGGCGGCGATCCTCGCCGAGATCAGCCTCTGGCAGTCCTCGGCTTCGCAATAAGGCCGGCGCGCACTCTTCCCGGCAGCCGCGCGGTCACCAGCTCCCAGGTGCGATGAAGACGGTCTTTCAGCTCATGGGGCGGCATTGCGTCTTCTCTTTCCAGAGCTACCCAGTGTGCGCGCGCCAGGTAGGGCGCCGGGACGATGCCCGGGCGCTCGACGAGTTCCGCAAACGTCTCTTTCTCCGTTTTGAAGGAACGCCAGACAGGCCCGGGCTCCAGCGAGACCACGTAAAACATTCTGCCGCCCACTTTGAACACGGGTTCGCTGCCCCAGAGGATCTCCTCAGCGGCTCCCGGCATGGCGAGACACAAGGCGCGGATCCAGCCGACGTCCATGACGCCAGAGTAACCGCTTCCGGTTGACCGCGCCGCCGCACGCGCCTATCATCAAGGCAGGCATGAGACGGCACCGGGACAGGATCGAGATCCTCACGGGCGTGGCACTGTTTGTGGCCGCCGCCCTTGTACCTCCATCTCTGCCCGGCCAATATCCACGAGGGCAATATCCCCCGGGCCAGTATCCGCCCGGGCAGTACCCACCGGGACAATATCCTCCGGGGCAGTACCCGCCAGACCCTTATCCCTATCCGGGCTCCAGGGTTCCGGGCGGAATTCCCGCGCCGCGCATCCCCTGGCCCAAGAAGAAATCAAAAGACGAGATCAGGAAAGGCGCCGTCGAAAAATTCGAAGGAATGCTCCGGCGGCTGGCAGAAAAAGAACTGGTTCTCGACACCCACGACCAGGGAATTCTCCGCTTCCGCCTCCTGGCGCGGACGCAGTTCCGCAATAAAAAGGGCGAGGCGGTCCGCGATTCGCTCCTCAAGCCGGGCGACCAGCTCGAGGTTCAGTGCGACGCCGATGATCCGGAAACGGCGCGCGTCGTCGTGTTCCTTCGCGAGGGCACGCCCGCCGAGCGCGAGGCCGCTGCGCGTCCCCTGGAGACGGCGCCCGAAGCAGCGCCTGCGGCGCCCCCTGCTCCCGCCGCCACTCCGCCTGCGCCCGCGGCGGCTCCGCCCGCCCGCGCTGAGCCCGCCGCTGCGGAAGAGGAACCCGAAGCGGACCCCATTATCGCCCGTGCCCGCGCGGCGATGGCGGAAATGGAGGCGGCGATGCCGGAGTTTCTGGTCGAGCAGATCACCACGCGTTACGTCAGCTTCAACAATGAAGCCTCCTGGAACCGGCTGGACGTGATTGAGGCCGAGCTTGCGTGGTCCGGCGGCAAGGAGGAATACCGCAACGTGCGTCTCAACGGCCGCCCGATGCAGGGCAACCCGGAGACCAGCGGCGCATGGTCTACTGGCGAATTTTTGACAACGGCGGCTGATATTCTCAGTCCGGCCACGCGCGCTTCGTTCGTGCGACTGGGGCGGGAAACCGCGGGCGGGCGGCCTGCCGTGGTCTTCGAATTCTCGATCCGCCCGGAAAATTCTCATTGGATTCTTGTCGCCCCTTCCGGCGAAAGGCTCAAGCCCGCGCAGAAAGGCCGCATCTGGATCGACGAGCAGGCGGGCCGCGTACTGCGAATCGAGCAGCGGGCGGTGTCGATCCCCGCTTCGTTCCCGCAGGACAAGGCCGAATGCACGGTCGAGTTCGCGCCCGTGACGATCGCCGGCGCCAGCCTTCTAATGCCGGCGCGGGCCGAGACCCGCGGCTGCGAGCGCGGCACGGTGAACTGCTCCCGAAACGAGATCGTTTTTCGCAATTACCGCCGCTTTCAGGCCGAATCCACGCTGGTCTTCAAATAGCGGGCGGAATCGCGACTGCGCCTGTTAGCCTGAGAACAGGCCGGATGCGTCGCGACGAGTCATTCTTCGAAGGCCAGGAGCTGATCCTGCTTTATATCGCCAAACGACTGCGCGAGGCGAAAGCCGTGGAAGAACTGCTCACGCAGGCGGGCATTGACTACCTGGTGGAAGCAGACCTCTACATGGGCGGATTCCTGTTCCGCCGCGCGCTGCACGGGGCGTTTTTCTACGTCACGCCGGATGTGGACGCACGGGCGCGCGAGCTGATGCGGGCCCACGGTTACAGGCCGTACACTCCCGACAGCATGGGCTGATCACGTAAGGTACGGACTTTGGCCCGCATTCGCAGTATGAAATCAAGCCGTCGGCGGTACGCGCCGCCGCTTTATGAAAGCAGCGCCGCGGCGACGGCGTGCGTCACGGCCCCGAGTCGTTCGGGCCGTTCTTGGACGATGGCGCGGCCGGGCCGGCACTCCGCCACCAGCACATGCCCGCCGGAAAACTCCAGCCACGCCTGCCAGCGTGGGGGCAGTTCGCGCGTGTGAGGCCACCATGCCGGCTCGGGCCGGGCGACAATGCGCCGAGGACCGTGTAGCCCGCGCTCGCGGCAGGCGCGGGCGAGCTCAGCCCACGGCGTAGCCGAAGTCAGCCGGATGCGTTCGACGTGCAGCGCAGAGCCATCCTCGCCGCATCCTGCGGCGGGCATCAGCGGCAGAGCCGTCATGGCGAGCACTGCCCGGCGCGACACAGGCATCAATGAACGCGATCCGGAGGTTCCAGGCACGCTCAGAACGTCCTCCCCGCTTATCGTAGCTTGCCGGGAACCGGTATAGTCTGAGAGGAAGCGCATGGCGGAGGCGAACCGTCCAGGAGTCCTTGTCGTCGATGACGAATTGAACCAGCGCTCGGCGCTGGCCAGCATGCTGGAGGCCTGGGGCTACCGCACCGAAACCGCGGCCGATGGCGCCGAAGCGCTCGAGAAACTGCGTGAGTTCGACGCCGCCGCCATTGTGACGGACCTCATGATGCCGGGCATGGACGGCGCCGAACTGCTCCGCCGTCTCCGGGAGCTGGGCAACGCGCCGCCGGCCATCGTGCTCACGGCTTTCGGCAACATCGAGACAGCCATCCGCATGGTGCACGATCTCGGCGCCTTCTGGTTCCTCGAAAAGCCGTTACAGACGGGCGCGCTGCGGCTGCTGCTGGAACGCGCCGTTGCGCAGCGGCGTCTGGCCGAATACAGCGAGCGGCTGGAGCGGCAGCTCAGCTCGCAGGGCGTGCTGGGCGATCTGGTGGGCGCTTCGCCGCCGATGCGCGAGATCTTCTCGCTGATCCGTCAGGTGGCTCCAACGTCGGCCACCGTGCTGATCACGGGCGAAAGCGGCACCGGCAAGGAGCTGGCGGCGCGGGCGCTGCATCGCCTGAGTCCGCGCCGCGACGGGCCGTTCGTCGCCATCAACTGCGCGGCCATGCCGGAAACGCTCATCGAAAGCGAACTGTTCGGCCACGAAAAGGGCGCATTCACGGGCGCGGTGGAACGGCGTCGCGGCTGCTTTGAACTTGCCCACGGAGGTACGCTGCTGCTCGATGAGATCGGCGAGATGCCGCTGGCGACACAGGCCAAGCTCCTGCGCGTCCTTGAAGAGAGACGTGTGCGGCGGCTGGGCGGCGCCCGTGAGATCGACGTGGACGTACGAGTGATCGCCGCCAGCAACCGCCGCCTGGATGATGAAGTGCGTGCCGGGCGCTTTCGCGAAGATCTGTATTTCCGCCTCCACGTGTTCGAAATCCGCATGCCGCCGCTGCGCGAGCGTCTGGACGACCTGCCGCTTCTGTGCGAGGCCATGATTGCCGAACTCAACCAGCGCCACCAGTGTCGCGTGACGGGCGTCTCGCCGGATGCGCTCGAGTGGCTCCGCCAGCAGGGCTGGCCCGGCAATGTCCGCCAGTTGCGCAATGCGCTGGAGCGCGCCGTCATCCTCGCCGGCGCCGGCCCGCTCGGCCGGCAGCATTTCGAATCGTCGGCGCTCTCTTCATCGAGGTTGGATACGGCCCCGGTAGCCGCAAACGAGGTCAGGCTGCCGATCGGCACGACGGTGGATGAGGCGGAACGGGCGCTGATCGAAGCGACGCTGCGTTACACGAACAACAACCGCACGCGCGCCGCGGCCATCCTGGGCATCAGCCAGAAGACGCTGTTCAACAAGCTGCGCGAGTACGGCGCCGAGCAGGCGGGAGAGTAGGCGATGTCGCTGCGGGCGCGCGTGATGCTGACCACCATCGGGCTGGTGGCCGCCCTGGCGCTGACTCTGATGGTGGTGGAGCTGCACACGCTGATTTCCGTGTCGCTGCAACACACGGGCGACCGCGCCCACATGACCGCGCAGTTCGTCAAGCGCTATGTGCTGGACCGCGCGGGCCGCGCCAGCCGCGACGCGGGCACCATCGCGCCTCTGGATGAACTGATCCGCCACTGGCAGGAAGCGATCCGCACGGACGCCGAGCTGCCGGAACTGCTCGCCTCAACGCTGGCGCAGACGAGCACACTGATCGAAATTTCCGTTTCCGACGGAAGCGGCCGCATCCTGGCCAGTTCGAACCCCGCGCGCCGCGGACAGCTCATGCAGCCGCGCGTGCCGCTGCGCACGCTGCTCGAGATGGGCCCGCTGGACAAGCTCCAGGCCGTGCTTGGAGGCCACGTCGATTATGAAGACCGTGTCGAGCTGGGTGTGGAGCTGCCTGGCAACAGCCGCCGTGAAGTGGTCTTCGCGATTCAGGTGCTGGTCTCCTCGGTGTTGCTGCGCGATGCCATTGTCCCGGAGCTGCGCCAGTCGGCACTGGCGTCGCTGCCGCTGCTGCTGCTCTCGGTGGCGATGGCCTGGCTGATGGCGCAGGCGGCGTTGCTTCCGCTGAAAGGAATCAGCGACACCATTGACCGGATCCGAAGCGGCGAAACCGCGCTGCCGGAGGCAGCCCCCACGGCGCGCGAGATCGCCGCCGTGCAGGAGAAGCTCCGCCTGCTGGGCGAGCAGTTCCGCGGCGCGCAGGCAGGGGCCGAGCAGCTCCGCGGCAGCGTCGAACGGATGATCGAGGGGCTGGAAGAGTCCATCCTGCTCTTCGGCAGCGACGGGCGTCTGGTGGTATGTAGCGAAGCCGCCGAGCGCCTCCTCCACGTGCCGCGGCAAAAGGTCACCGGCCTGCGTGCCGACGTTCTGTTCCCGCAGGAGACACCCATAGGCTCGCTTCTGTCCCAGGCGCTGGCTTCGCGCACGCCCTTCAAGGAGGCGCGCGCCGGCAGGCTGCTGGCCAGCCTCGATTTTCTCCCCCAGGGGGCCTTTCTCCTCCGCCTTCGCGATGCCGAAGGCCGCCGTCTGGTGGAGACTCAGTTGAACCTGAGCTCGCGGCTGGCCGCAATCAGCCGCCTCACCAGCGGAGTGGCGCACGAGATCAAGAATCCGCTCAACTCCATTGCCCTGCGGCTGGAACTGCTGCGCTCGCGCGTACTGCCTGAACTGCCCGAAGCGCAGCAGGAGATCGAGGTCATCGCCCAGGAGATCGTCCGGCTGGACCGCGTTGTGCGGACATTTCTGGACTTCACCCGCCCGGTGGAGTTGCAGACGGAGCCGCTGGACCTGGCCCGCCTGACCGGCGAACTGCTGTCCCTGCTCGGGCCGGAGGCCGAGCGGCAGGGCGTCCAGGTGGAGAGCGAAGGGCTGGACGGGCCTGCCCTCGTGCGCGGCGACGCCGGACTGCTCAAACAGGCGCTGCTCAACGTGCTGCGCAACGGTCTGGAAGCCATGCCCGGCGGCGGAAGGCTTTCGGTGCGACTGCGGAAATCCACCGGGCAGGCGGAGCTGGAAATTTCCGATACAGGCCCAGGAATTCCGCCACAATTTCGGGAAAAAGTTTTCAATTTATACTTTACGACCAAGCAGAACGGAACGGGAATCGGGCTGGCAATGACCTACCGGGCCGTGCAGCTTCACAACGGTTCCATTGAGATCGGGGACGCTCCCGGCGGCGGAGCGGCCTTCCGCATCCGGCTTCCACTCGAAGCGGAGGTGCCCGCATGAACGCGCGCATCGCCCTGGCCGTGCTGGCCGCCACGGTGTTGCTCGGCGGGTCCGCATGCCGCCGGCGCGCTCCTGCGGCGCCACCGCCGCCTCCCCCTCCGGCATTCGAACCGCCCCCGCCCATTACGCCAGCGCCGGTCCCCATGGAAGAGCCCGTGCCGGCTGATCGCCAGCAGGCCCCGGCCGAGCTCCCCAGGCCTCCGCTGCCGGCGGCCACCGAACAGCTCCCTCCACCGCCAAAGCCTTCCCGCGTGCGCCGGGCGGCGCCTCGCACTCCCACCTCCAAGCCGGAAGAGCCCCCTGCCGCGCCCCAGCCGCCGGCCGAAACGTCGCCGGCGGCGCCTCAGCCGAGGCTGGGCGAAGTGCTGCCGGGAGATGTCGCCTCGCAATACGCGCGCCAGCTCGATGCGGACCTGGCCGCCGCCCGCCGCGTTCTCAACTCCCTCCGTGGCAGGAATTTGACCCGGGAGCAGGCTGACCTGGCCAACCGCATCCGGACTTTCCTCCAGCAGGCCGGGCAGATCCGCGCGCGGGATCTGGCGGCGGCGGCCGAGCTCGGCCGCCGTGCCGCCCTGCTGGCGCAGGAACTCGAACGGGCGCTGCGCTGAGCTACCTCCGCGGCGGCGCCGTCAGGAACTTCCACACCGTCGTCGAGCGGTACTCCTGGCCGGGCTCGAGCACCGTGGACGGGAACTCCGGCCGGTTCGGCGAATCCGGGAAATGCTGCGTTTCCAGACAGAAGCCGGAACGGCGCGGATACGCCTTGCCGCCCTTACCGATGACGGTGCCATCCAGGAAATTGCCCGTGTAGAACTGCATGCCCGGCTCAGTGGTCCACACCTCCAGCACGCGCCCGGTGGACGGCTCCGTCACGCGGGCAGCGAAGCTGAGGCCGTCGCCCTGCCGGTCAAGCACGAAGTTGTGGTCGTAGCCGCGGCCGCGCCGGATCTGCTCGTCGTCGGCGTCAATGCGCTCGCCGATGCGCCTCGGCGTGCGGAAATCAAACGGCGTGCCCTCCACCGGGCGCAGCTCTCCGGTCGGGATCAGCCCCTCATCCACCGGCGTAAAACGGCTGGCGTTGATCTGAATTTCATGATTCAGGATGTCGCCATTTCCCTGCCCTGCAAGGTTGAAATAGGTGTGATTGGTCAGATTGACGACAGTCTTTTTGTCCGTTGTCGCACGGTAATCGATGCGGAACGAATCGTCATCCAGCAGCGAGTACCGAACTTCCGCGGCCAGCGTGCCCGGATACCCCTCCTCGCCGTCCGGGCTTGTGTAAGTGAGCACCAGCGTCTGCGAGTCCGCGCCGGACTCGGTGCGGGCTTTCCAAAGCTTTCTGTCGAAGCCCTCATTGCCGCCGTGCAGCGAGTTTTCGCCGTCATTCTTCGCGAGCTGGTAGGTCACCCCGTCCAGCGTGAAGCGGGCCTTGCCGATGCGGTTTCCATATCGGCCAATGATTGCGCCGAAATAGGGGTGTTTGCCGAGATATCCAGCCAGGGTTTCAAATCCCAACGCGACATCGGCCAGCAGGCCCTTGCCGTCATACGTCTTCAGCGTGACAATAATGCCGCCGTAATTCGTGATGGCGGCCTCGACGCCATTCCGGTTTTTCAGAATGAAAAGCTGAGCAGTTTCACCGTTCGGCAGTTTTCCGAATTCCTGAACAGTCACGGATCCTCGAGCTCCTTTGTCAACGGATTTACAGGAGGCAAGCAGCGCCGCCGAGGGCAGCGCCGCCTGCAACCACTGGCGGCGAGTGGGATGTCCCACGGTCAAAACACCTCCCTCGTTTTTGCTTCATACGGGCCCGCTACCGGCACAAGCCGGTAACGGTAGCTCATCGGCTGGGACGAGTCGATCCGGTAGGCCGGCATTGGCAGCGCGTTCGGCGACCAACTGTCAATGCCGCCCACGCCCATCTGTATCCAGTCGAGGTTGACGTAGATGGGTCCCTGCGGCTGCATCTGGAATGAGTATGCGGCGCGCTCCATGTCTTCCTTCGTGAACCTGCGGGCGGATACCGACAGCTCCGGCGCGCCCACGGCGAGCAGCCCGACACCCTGGCCATTGGTCCAGGCGCTCCAGCGCACGCCGGTTTTGTTGCCGTTTTCCTGCGGACGCGAGTACTCGACCCATTCCTTCTCCACCGTGCTTTGGTAGATGCCGATCCGTTCGAACTGACGGTCGATGTACGTTTCCGCCGGGCCGCGCCCGTACCACGTCCAGTTGCTGAAGCCGCGCGCCAGCACGAGTTCCGAACCAAAGCGCGGCATCATCGCCCGCTTCTCCGCACCCGGCTGGTAGGACATCTCGACGAGGATCTCGCCGTTGCCGTAAATGGTGAACGTCCAGGCGGCTGTGGCCCCGCCCATCCCATACAGCCCGGCCTTCACCGCCGCGCGCGCGGTGCTCTCGTCAACCCGCTCGAGCCTGGCCTCGGCAATCGTCATCCGCGGCGCGGCCTCGCGCCACAGGAACCAGTTCTGCGCCGGATCCCGCTCGATCCGCGCGCGCATCGCCTTCCATGCGCCGAGGTCATTGTCCGTCGGGGCACGCCAGAAGTCCGGCAGCGGGCCGCGCTCGAGCAGCAGCACATCCTGGTAACGGTATTCGGCAAACGTGCCGGCGCGTGGATCAAAAATCGCACGGAACACCGGACTCGAAAGAATGAAAATTCCGCCCTTTTCTTCAATCTTCAGCGCCGGAGACCGGGAAAAGTCCGCCTTGCGCCCCTCGGCTTTCCAGGGCAGCGCGAACTGTTCCCAGGCGATCTCATGGCCCGCCGGCGCCCACCGTGTGGCGTTTTTCAGCCGGAAGCTTATATTCAGCCAGTATTCGGCGCCAGGTTTCGGGGTGATTTTCGGCAGATTCAGCGTGAATTCCTTTTCCCCGCCGGGTTCGATGTCCAACGCCGGCAACATGCCGGAGGCAAGTGCGCGGCCCGACTCCTGCACGCTCCATTGTCCCACCGCGTAGTCCCGCGGATTGAGGAACTGGAACCAGTTCTTCACGCGGATCCTGCCCTGGGTCAGATCCACGGGCGAGGCATGGAGATAGCGATAGGCGTATTTGATCGCCGCCAGTCCGGGATGCGGCGTGCGGTCCCCGGAAACCAGTCCATTGCAGTTGAAGTTGTTGTCATTGCGCACGCCGGACTTGTCTTCCCACCAGCCGCCATAGGCGAGGAAATGCGTGGCCGGCGTATTGACACGGTATTCTCCGGGCACAGGCACCCGCAGGGACTGATCCACCCAGTCCCAGACAAATGCGCCCTGCGCATTGGTTCCCGAGTAGAAAATGTCCCAATATTCCTTCAGGCCTCCGGTCGAATTGCCCATCGAGTGCGCGTACTCGCACAGCAGCAGCGGCTTATCCGGCAGCTTGGCCGCTTCCTCCACCACGCGCGCCGGAGGCGGGTACATGAACGAATTGATGTCGAAATTCGCCCCCCGGTTCGCGCTCGATCCTTCGTAATGCCAGGGCCGCGAAGGATCGCGCTGTTTGGCCCATTCGTACGTCAGACGCGCGTTCAGCCCGTCGCCGCTCTCGTTGCCCATCGACCAGATGATCACCGACGGGTGGTTCTTGTCGCGCTCGATCATGCTGCGGACCCGTTCGAGATAAGCCTTCGACCAATCAGGCGACTCGGTGAGCAGGTTGCCTTTCGGCCCGTTGCCGTAATGGTGCGCCTCGATGTTGGCCTCGTCGATGACGTACAGGCCGTAGATGTCGCAGAGCTCGTACCAGAGCGGGTGGTCCGGATAGTGCGACGTGCGCACCGCATTCACGTTGTTCCGCTTCATCAGTTCGATGTCGCGGACCATCAGGTCGCGCGACATCACCTTCCCGGTCGCGGACGAATGCTCGTGGCGGTTGACGCCCTTGATGATCACCGCCCGCCCGTTCACCAGAAGTTTCCCGCCCCGGATCTCGACCTTGCGGATGCCGACGCGCTGCGGAATCACCTCGATGATCGCGCCAGCGCCATTCCTGAGCGTCAGCAGGCCATCGTACAGGTACGGGGTCTCCGCGCTCCACAGCCGCGCATTCGGCACGTCGAGCGCAAGCTCCACCTGCGGCGCGCATTTCGCGCTGGCGGCGCCGGCGGCTTTTCCGGAGGCATCCCGCAGCTCGAACTCCAGCGTGCAGTCCTTCGGCTCGAGGATCTCCGCCTTCACCCTCACCCTGGCATCCCGGTAGGTCGCGTCCAGATCCGTCTGCACTTCGAAGTCCCGCACGTGGGTGGCAGCGGTGGACCAGAGGAAAACCTCACGGTAAATGCCGCTCATCCGCCACATGTCCTGGTCTTCGAGATAGGCTCCGTCGCCAAAGCGGTACACCTGCACGGCGAGCGTGTTCAGGCCCGGTCTGAGGATTTTGGTGATGTTGAATTCCGCCGGCGTGCGGCTGTCCTCGTGGTAGCCGATGAATTCACCGTTTACCCACACGTAAAAGCAGGAATCAACGCCCGCGAAATGGAGATAAACCGTCCGCCCTTTCCAGGTCTCAGGCACGGTAAATGTGCGCCGGTAACTGCCCACTGGATTGAAATCGTACGGCGGTGACGGCATTTTATTGCGGTCCTGCGGGAACGGATACAGCCAGTTCGTGTAAATGGGGATGTCAAAGCCATGCATCTGCCACACGCCCGGCACCGGCATCGTGCGCCAGCCAGAGTCGTCATACGAGGGCAGATGGAAATCCGCGGGCCGGTCTGCCGGGCGCAGCACGCCGCGGAATTTCCAGTCTCCGTTGAGAGAGAGCATCCACGGAGACCTCGCCGGATCAAAGGTGCGGGCCGTGGCCGCATCGGGGTAGATCATCATGGTGGCGCGGGGAGGCTCCACGCCGATCGCCGTGATGGCCGGATTGTCCCATTCCGGAGGCGCCGCCAGCGCCAGCGCGAGCGGGACTGCAAGCAGAAGAATGCGTCTGCGGAACAGCATGAGAACAGGCTCCTGGAAGTCCGAAATCGACGATATCACAACGGTGCAAAGGATTCGCCGCGGCGACGCCGTGGGATGCCGCCCGCCCGCGGTTTCTCTATCATGAGGGTCAGAGGGCGCGGGCAACCGGCCCGCCGAGGTGCGCCGATGCTGATCGTTCATGTTCATGTGTGGGTGAAACCCGAATCGGTGGAGGCCTTCCGGGAAGCCACACTCGAGAACGCCAGCGCCAGCCTGAAAGAGCCGGGGGTGGCGCGGTTCGACGTGATCCAGCAGGTGGACGACCCGACGAAATTCATCCTCGTCGAGGTCTACCGCTCGCCGGAGGCCGCCTCCGCGCACAAGGAGACGCCGCACTACGCGAAGTGGCGGGACACGGTGGCGCCGATGATGGCGCAGCCGCGTTCCAGCGTAAAATTCACCAACATTTTCCCGGGCGACGAAGGCTGGTGATGCGATGACGTGGGAATTCGTCACCGCGCACCGCATCGTTTTTGGCCCGGGCGCGGCGCGCGAGATCGCGCCGGCGGCGCGCGGCTTCGGCAAGCGCGCATTGCTGGTCACCGGGCGCAATCCCCGCCACGCGGCGCGCCTGGTGGCGGACCTGCACAAGGCAGGTGTCGGCTGCACGCCCTTTCCCTCCGAAGGCGAGCCCACGCTCGATACCGTTCGCACCGGCGTGGAGACGGCGCGGAGGGAAGGTTGCGACCTTGTGATCGCATGCGGGGGAGGCAGCGCGGTGGATGCGGGCAAGGCCATTGCCGCCATGCTGGCCAACCCCGGCGATGTGCTCGACTACCTGGAAGTGATCGGTGGCGGGCAGCCGCTTGTGCACGCCCCTGTGCCTTTCATCGCCGTGCCGACCACCTCCGGCACCGGCAGCGAGGCCACGCGCAATGCCGTGCTCCATTCGCCGCAACACGGCGTCAAGGCAAGCCTGCGCAGCCCGCTGATGCTTGCAAGACTCGCCGTCGTCGACCCTGAGCTGACGCTGACTGCGCCTCCCGCTGTCACCGCTGCAACGGGCCTGGACGCACTGGCCCAACTGCTTGAACCATTCGTCAGTGTCCGCGCCAATCCCATGACCGACATGTTCTGCCGCGAGGGACTGCGCCGCGCGGGCCGCTCGCTCCAGCGCGCCTTCCATCATGGCGACGATCTGGGGGCGCGCACGGACATGGCGCTGGCAAGCCTTTTGAGCGGCATGGCGCTGGCCAACGCCGGCCTCGGCGCAGTGCATGGATTTGCAGCGCCGATCGGCGGTTCCTTCCCTGCCCCGCACGGGGCCGTCTGCGCGGCCCTGCTGGCCCCGGTGACGCGCGCCAACCTCAGGGCGCTGCGGGAGCGCGCTCCGGAGAGTCCGGCGCTGGCCCGATATGACGAGGCCGCACGGATCCTGTGTGGGCCGCAGGCGGCGGCCGATGAGCTGGCCGCCTGGCTGGATGAGATCCGGCATGAACTCGGAATCCCGCGCCTTTCCGCCTACGGCATCCGCGAGGAACACATCCCGGAACTGTGCGGCAAGGCGGTGCGATCAAGCAGCATGAAGGGCAATCCGGTGGCGCTCGCTGAAGAAGAGCTCGCCCTCATCCTGCGGGACGCGTTGTAATTACGGTTGACCCATTCCGGAGTTTTCGATACGCTTGTCGCAGCCGCAGGCGTTGCATTCGCGCCGCGGCACGCCCAGGAGTTGCGGATGGCTGACCTGCACAGGCTGTATGACGCAGTGCTCAACGGCGACCAAAAAGCTGCCGTGGCCGTGACCAAAGAGGCCCTGGAGGAGGGCTGCGACCCGATGGAGCTGATCACGAAATACATGGTCCCCGCAATGGACGAGGTCGGGAGGCGCTTCGAGTGCGAAGAGTATTTCGTGCCCGAACTGCTGCTTTCGGCGCGCGCCATGAAAGGAGCACTCGAGCTGCTGCGCCCGCTGCTGGCCGCAAGCGGCGCTCAACCGGCGGGCCGCGTCGTGATCGGCACCGTGAAAGGCGACCTCCATGATATCGGCAAGAATCTGGTTGCGTCGATGCTCGAAGGTGGTGGCTTCGAGGTGATCGACCTGGGCGCTGATGTCGCCCCCGAAAGGTTCGTCGAGGCGGTCCAGGAAAAGCGGGCCTCCATTGTCGCGCTTTCCGCCCTGCTCACGGTGACGATGCCGTCGATGCGGCGCACCATCGAGGCCTTCGAAAAAGCCGGCCTGCGGGAGAGCGTCAAGGTGATGGTCGGCGGCGCGCCGGTCACCCCGCAGTTCGCCCGTGAAATCGGCGCCGACGGCTACGGCGAAAGTGCCACCGCTGCCGTGGCCCTGGCCCGGCAGTTCGTCCAGGCCGCCCGGCAATAGCCGCCATGCCGCGACTGGATGCATGGACGAGCCGCGGGGTGGTGATCACCGATGGCGCCTGGGGCACGCGCCTTCAGGCGCTCGGCCTCGAGCCGGGCGCGCTGCCAGACGCATGGAACCTGGCTCATCCCGAGCGGGTCCTCCAGGTGGCGCGCGAGTATGTGGAAGCCGGCAGCGAGGTCATCCTCACGAACACATTCCGCGCGAACCGCATCGCACTGGCTGAGGCCGGGCTGGCCGGAGAGGTTAGCGGGATCAATCGGGCAGGTGTCGAGATCAGCCGCCGCGCCGCTGCGGGCCGCGCCCTCGTGTTTGCTTCCATCGGCCCCTCCGGCAGGATGTTGATCAACGGCGAAGTCAGCGCAGAGGACCTGGAGCGAGCCTTCACTGAGCAGGTGGAATCGCTGGCCCAGGCGGGCCCGGATGCACTGCTCGTGGAGACAATGAGCGATCTGGAGGAGGCGCGGATCGCAGCGCGGGCGGCACTCGCCACCGGGCTGCCCGTCATCGTGTCGTTCGCTTTTGATACGGGCAGGAACCGCGACCGCACGATGATGGGCGTCACGCCGGAGATGGCCGCCGCAGAGATGCGCGCCATGGGCGTGGATGCGGTCGGGGCCAACTGCGGCGCCGGCATCGAGCGCTTCGTACCGCTCTGCGCCCGGCTGAAGGCGGCCAGCGGACTGCCCGTCTGGATCAAGCCCAACGCCGGCCTGCCCGAGTGGCGCGACGGTCACGCGGTATATCTGGCATCGCCTGAGCAGTTCGCCGCGCACCTGGCGCCGCTGGTCGAGGCCGGCGCCGCGTTTGTCGGCGGTTGCTGCGGTACGACGCCCGACTTCGTCCGCGCTCTGGCGGCCGCCCGGGAGGCTTTGTGAAACTGCGCCTGATCAGTTGCGAAGTCCTTTACCGCGAGATGTGCGACGCGGTGGCGCGGTCGCCGCACCTTGTCGACGCCGAGTTTCTCCCCAAGGGATGGCACGACCTCGGCGGAAAGAGGATGTCCACGCTCGTCCAGGAAAGAATCGACGCCGTGCCCCGTGGCGCCTATGACGCCATTGTGCTCGGCTATGGACTGTGCGGCAACGGACTCGACGGGATCGAGGCGCGCCACACGATGCTCGTGCTGCCGCGCGCGCATGATTGCATTGCCCTCCTCATGGGCGGGCGCCAGCGCTACCAGAAGTTCTTTGAGGAACATCCGGGCACGTTTTACCGCTCCACCGGCTGGCTCGAACGCGGCAAGGGACTGCGGCAGCTGACACACGCCACCGCGGACCTCGACGCCACGCTGGAGGAGCTTGTTGCAAAATACGGTCTGGAAAACGGCCGCTATTTATATGAGGAATTGACCCGCTACCGCCAGAATTACCAGCGGCTCGTCTACATCGAAACCGGCCTGGAATCCGACCGCCGTTTTGAAGAGGAAGCCCGCTGGGAGGCGGCCGAAAATGGCTGGGAATTCCAGAAAATCCGCGGCAGCCTGGAGCTGTTCCGCCGCCTCGTCAACGGCGAGTGGGGCGGCGGGGAATTCCTGCTCGTTCAGCCGGGCGAGCGGATTCGGGCCACATATGACGACCGCGTGGTTTCCGTGGAGACTGTCCGGGAAATCGTGGGTTGAGGAATGCGAATTGCGGCGGAGGTGTCACCAGTGACGGGAAAGGAAAGGCTCCTGGGCCGGATCCGGCATGAGCCAATCGACCATCTGCCCCTGATGCCGATCACGATGATGTTCGCGGCGGACTTCGCCCGGGTTCGCTACGGCGATTACGCCCGCGACCACCGTGTGCTCGTCCAGGCGCAGCTCGCTGTCGCCCGGCGCTTCAGCTTCGACCATGTGAGCGTGATTTCTGATCCGGCCCGCGAGACCGCCGATCTCGGCGGAGTGATCGAGTGGTTCGATGACCAGCCGCCGGCCATCGTCGAAAGCCGGGCCCTGCTTCATGAGAAGAGCCGGCTGGATCGGCTGCCCCTGCCGGACCCGCTCGCACCCGGCAGCCGTATGAAGGACCGGGTGGACGGCGTGGAGCTGCTCGCGCGCGAGGCCGGCAACGAACTGCTGGTGGAAGGCTGGGTGGAAGGGCCATGCGCGCTGGGAGCGGACCTGCGCGGGCTGAACACGCTGATGCTGGATTTCATCGACGACCCGCCCTTCGTCGAGGCGCTGTTCGACTACTGCGTGAGGACAGAAACCGCCTTTGCCCGCGCGCAGATCGAGGCTGGCGCCGGCATCATCGGCATCGGCGACGCGGCGGCCTCACTCGTCGGCCCGCGGCTGTATGAGCGGTTCGTGCTGCCGTACGAAAAGAAGCTGGTGGCCGCCATCCATGAGGCAGGCGCGCCGGTCAGGCTTCACATTTGTGGAAATACGCGGAAAATCGCCCGTGGAATGGGTGAAACCGGCGCGGAAATCGTCGATCTCGATTTTCTGACGCCGATGGCCGAGGCCCGCGCCGCCATGCCCGAGCCGCAAGTGCTGCTCGGCAACATCGATCCGGTGCGCGTGCTGCGGGATGCAACGCCGCAAGGAGTCGAGGCCGCGCTCGAAGCCTGCTATCAGGCCGCCGCTCCCTCGTATATCGTTGGACCGGGGTGCGAAGTGCCCCGCGGCACGCCGCATGAGAACATGGACGCGATGACGCGCTTCGCGCGCAGCCGGCTGTGAAACTCACCCTGCGTCCCCTGCCCGGCAGGCGCCTGGCCGAACAGTTGCGCGAGGCCGGCGTGGAGTTTCCCTGCGGCGGAGAGGGCATCTGCGGCGGCTGCCGCGTGCGGGTGCTTGATGGCGAAATCCCCGTCACGGAGCCGATGCGCCAACTGCTCAGCGCGCGCGAGCTCGCCGAAGGCTGGCGGCTGGCCTGCATGGCCGAAACATCGGGCCCGGTGACGGTGGAGGTCGAGCAATGGTCGACTCGCGTCCTCACGGATGAAGCCGGCACGGCCGTGGAGCCGCGCCGCGGATGGGGCGTCGCCGTCGATCTGGGCACGACCACGCTGGTGGCGCAGCTCGTCCATCTGGAAACGGGCGAAATCGAAGGTGTTGAAACGGCGCTGAACGCGCAGGCGCGCTTCGGCGCGGACGTCATGAGCCGCATCCAGCATGAGCTGCGAAGCCCCGGCGAGCTCCGGCGGGTCATTCGCGACCAGCTCGGCGCGATGCTGCGGCGCCTGGCCGCGGGCCGGCGGCTCTCGGAAGTCCTGCTCGTCGGCAATACAGCCATGCACCACCTCTTCTGCGGCCTGGATGTATCGCCGCTGGCCAGTGTTCCATTCCTTTCACCCAATACGGGCGAGCAGTCTTTTGGACCCGACGAGATGCCCTGGCGCGCGCCGACCACGTTCCTGCCCTGTCTGGGCGGATTTGTGGGAAGCGACCTGCTGGCGGGCGTTGTGGCCACGCGCCTGGATCGCGCGCCGGACCCGCAGGCGCTGTTTGACATCGGGACCAATGGTGAGATTGTCGTGGCGTGGAGGCGCTCCCTGCGGTGCGCATCCACGGCCGCCGGCCCGGCCTTTGAGGGCGGCCGCATCCGTCATGGCATGCGCGCCTGCGAAGGCGCCATCGATGCCGTCCGCGTGGAAAACGGCCGCCTGGTTCCCCACGTGATCGGGGACGGCGAGCCACGCGGCATCTGTGGCAGCGGGCTGGTGGACGCCGCGGCCCGTGCACTCGACGCCGGGCTGCTCCTGCCCAACGGACGTCTAAAGGAAAACCCGCTGCCGCTGGCTCCAGGCATCGAAATCACGCAGTCGGACATCCGCCAGCTCCAACTGGCCAAGGGCGCGATGGCCGCGGGACTGAAAATTTTGGCCCGCGACGCAGTCCGGCTGCGGCTGGCCGGAGCGTTCGGCAACTACCTTCATCCCGGCAGCGCGAAGCGCATCGGGCTGCTGCCGGAGGACGTTGCGGTAGAGCCCGCCGGGAACGCGGCGCTCCGCGGCGCGCGGATGCTGCTACTGGAGCCCTTGTCCCGCCAGCAGCGCATCCGCCGGATCGTCTCCATGACCGAACATGTGGAACTCGCCGCGGATCCTTCCTTTCAGGACCTCTTCGCCGAGAGCATGCGGCTGGAACCCTACCGGCTGCGGTGACCTGAGTCACCGACTCCCGGTTTTCGCGCGTCCACTCTGGAGACATGATCCCGCCCGAAAATCTCTTTCACCCCGAAACGCCGCCGGCATCGCCGGACGAGCCGGCGGATTTTCTGTATGCATGCCACCGCCGCATCGAGCAACGCATCGATGCCATCGAGCGCGCGGCCGCAGCGCTGGCCGACAGACCGGAAGAGGCCCTGACCGCGCTCGTCTCGGCGATGGCATTCCTGGACACGAGCGGCGCGCTGCACACGGAAGACGAGGAGGAGAGCGTCTTTCCGCGCCTGCGCCAAAGCCTCGAGCGGGGCGAGTGGGCCCTTCTTGCCAGCCTCGAACACGACCATGGGGAAGCGGACCGGCTGGCCGCCAGACTTCGCGAAGTCGTGGAAAGGGCCCGGCGCGGCGAACCCGCCTGGCCGGAGCTGCGCGCGCTGGCCGAACAGTTCGCCGCACTCTACCGCCGGCACATCGCCTGGGAAGACGAAACGCTGATCCCGATGGTGCGACGCCTGCTCAGCGCGGACGAGCAACGGCAGGTTGCGGCTGAAATTCGGGCGCGGAGAAGCCGGGCGGTATGTACGAACACCTCGGGTCCGACGCCAGAAAATCGCCTGTGAACGCCCACGCCCGGGCCCTGGATCCGCCGCAGAGGTTCCGGTATTCGCAGGCGCCGCACTTGCCGCCGAGCGCGTCCCCGTCCCGCAGCAGGCGGAAAAGCCGGGACTCGCGATAGGCCCGCGCAAGCGGAATGGACCTCACGTTTCCCGCCGATATTTCGAGAAATCCGGATGGGTAAATCTCCCCCGTGTGGGATATGAACAGAAATCCCTTGCCATCGTTGATCCCCGCCTGCCGCAGGGCCGGCCCCTTGTCGGCAGTGGCGGGCAGCCGTGCCAGCTTCCTCTGCTGGGCCAGATAGCGGCGGTAATGTTGGGCCTCGGTCGTCTTGATGTCGAAGGGCGCAGTAAGTGAAATGCGAAAAAGACGTTCAAAAACCTGTTCGTATTCTTCCGCTTCCAGATCGTCTTCGAGCAATGCCCTTCCGGTGAGAACCAGGAAAAATACGCTCCACAACTTCGCGCCATGGTCTGCCACCAACCCGGCGATGCGCTCGATCGAATGCAGGTTGCGGCGCGTCACCGTCGTGTTCACCTGCGTTTCCAGACCAAGCTCCCGCGCTGCGCGCAGCGCGTCCAGCGTGATGCGGAAGCTGCCCTCAACCCCTCGAAAACCGTCGTGCTGCTCTTCGTCGGCGCCGTCGAGGCTCACCGCCATGCGGGCAACGCCAATGTCGCGGAACCTGCGCACCGCGTCCCGTGTCAGCAGCGCTGTCGCACTCGGCGTGATCGCCGTGCGGAGCCCGGAGCGAACGCTCGCGGTGAGAATGTCAAACAGGTCTTCCCGCTTGAGCGGATCGCCGCCAGTAAATACCAGCAGCGGATCCCCGAATGCACGGATCTGCGCGAGCACCTCCATGGCTTCCGCCGTGGTCAGCTCCTGGGGATGCCGGGCCGGCTGCGCCGAGGCGCGGCAGTGGCGGCAGGCAAGATCGCATGCCTGGGTCAGCTCCCAGATGACGAGAAAGGGCGCCTGGCTGAAATCGCGCATCGTTCCGTCCTTCCAGTCTTCAGGCTAGGCAGGAAGGAACATGCAGGCAGTGACTGCGGTCACGGACTTCATGCCTGCCTGGCCTCACACTGCCCTCAGATGCACCGTGGGCTAAAACTCGGTTTCGGCCTCCGCCCGCAGGGCCTCCGGATCCGTGATCTCGATCCGGCGGCGGTCGATGCGCACCATGCCTTCGGCCTGGAAGCGCGCCAGATTGCGGCTCACGACTTCGCGCACGGTGCCGAGCCGCATCGCCAGCTCCTCGTGCGTCAGCGGAGATTCTTCCAGCTCGCCGCGCTCGTACGATTCCAGCAGGATGCGCGCCAGCCGCTGCCGCATGCTGCCGAACGTGATCGCTTCAATCAGCGACACGAGCTGCCGCAGCCGCCGGCCGAGGATCGCAAACACGCGCAGCGCAACTTCGGGATGCTGAAGACAGAACCGCCGGAAGTCCTCCTTGCGAAGCAGGAACGCCGTCACCGGGGTCAGCGTCCGCACCGTGGCCGGGTAGGCGCCTTCGTCAAACAGCGGCACCTCAGCCACGCTCGATGGCGCGCTCTCCATGGCCAGCATGATCTCGCGGCCTGTCGGGCTTGTCTTGCAGATCTTGACCGCGCCCTCGCCGATCACATAAAGTCCGTCGCACGGCTCGCCTTCGTAGAATATCGTCTCGCCGGCGTTGAAGCGCTTCTCCACCGCGAGCGCCGCCAACTGCTGTCGCAGCGCTTCCGGGAGCGTGCTGAACAGCGGCGTGCGCAGGAATGTCTCTTCGCGAAGCGTGGACATGGGAGGCGGCGATGAAATTGCGGATCCGCTTCCAATGTACTGGCTGCGGCGCCTGCGCGGCAATCTGCCCGGACGGCGCCATCCGCCGCGCCGGCCGGCGGATGGTGCTGGATGCCGCCCTGTGCCATTCGTGCCGGGACCGCGCTGAGCCGCTCTGTCAGACCTCCTGCCCGGCGGGCGCCATTTCTGTCGAAGGCGCCCGCGCGGGCTTCGGCCAAAGCTCATCGAAAAGGAAACGCGCCCATGAGTGACACGTACTTCTTTCTTTCCGACCTGCGCGAGCATGCACCGCTACCCCCGAACGGGATCCTGAGCCGCACGTTGCACTCAGACGGCCATGCCAAAATCATTCAGTTCTGTTTCGCGCCCGGACAGGAACTTTCAGCGCACACGGCGCCCGTGCCCGCGCTGCTCTATTTCGCCGGCGGAGAAGCAGAGCTCACACTCGGCGGCGATGTCCGCGAAGCGTGCGAAGGCACGCTCGTTTACATGCCGCCACGGCTCGAACACGCCATCCGGGCAAAGACGGAGGTCGTCATGCTGCTCGTCCTGTTCCGTAATGCCCAGGCGTGAACTTCACAGCTCACATCACCAAACGGCATGGACCGATCCGGGATAATACCGGGTAAGCATGTCCAGCGCCCCAAAACAGGCTCCCGATCTCAATAAGCCGCAACGCGACGCGGTGGAGCGCACCGGGCAGGACGTCTGCGTCATTGCCGGGCCCGGCTCCGGCAAGACACGCGTGCTGGTGGAGCGCTTCGCCTGGCTCGTGGAAAGAGGGGTGGAGCCGGAAAAGATCCTCGCCATCACTTTCACGGAAAAGGCGGCGAATGAAATCCGCGCGCGCCTGGCAAAACGTTTTTCGCACGATCCCTCGATGCGCCAGCGGCTCGAGCGGGCGCAGATTTCCACCATTCACGGCTTCTGTCACGCCCTGCTCCGGCAGCACGCGCTGCGCGCCGGCCTGGACCCGCGCTTTGAGGTGCTCGACGATGTCGAGGCAGCCGCCCACCGCCGTGCCGCCATGCAGGCTGCGCTCGACGAGGTGGCCCGGGAAAAGCCGGAGCAATTCCTGCACCTTGCGTCGGTCTGGCCGGCCGACGACATGGCGCAGCCGCTACTGGCCGTCCATGAAACCATCCGCGTGAGCGGAAACCTTCAGGACGCCCTGAAGCCGCCCACGCTGCCAGAGCCGGAGACTCTGCTCGCGGCTTTCCGTACGGAGCTGGATGCCGCAATTCAGGCCGCCAGCTCGGCCAGACAGACGGACGCCGCCAGGGCCAGGCGTGATGCACTCGTGAGCCTGCAAGCTGACCTTGACACGATCCCCGCGCATCAGCTCCCTGAACGTGTCAAGGCGGTGAAGTTGACCGGCGCCGGCGATGCCGTAAAGGCCCCGGTCACCCACATGAGGCAGCTCGCCGGGCAATACCTTCAGGCCTGGGCCGCTCGCGAATTTGCCTCGCAGCGCGAACTTCTCTGCGAAATCATGAAACGTTTCCACCAGCTTTATGCTGCGTTACGCAAAGAGCTGGCTGCCGTCGATTTTCTCGATCTGGAAGAAATTACGCTTCAGATGCTGACGGGAGACGAGGAAATCCGTCAGCAGGTGCAACAGTCCTACGAGCATGTCCTGATGGACGAGCTTCAGGACACCAATCCGATTCAGTGGAAAATCCTCGCGCTCGTCCGCCGGCCCGGCCGTTTTTTTGCCGTCGGCGACATCAATCAGTCGATTTATGGCTTCCGGCATGCCGAGCCGCGCCTGTTTGAGGCATATGAAGAGAGCGTCCGGCAGTCTGGAGCCATTGTGGACAGACTTACGGAAAATTACCGGACGCGGAGCGAGATCCTGGAGGCGGTCTCAAGAATCCTGGTCGAGCCTCATTGGGACAACAAGGGGATTCGGCATCACGAGCTGAAGGCGAGCGCAACCTTCGCCAGGGGCGAAAGTCCGTATGTCGAGATTCTCTGTACGGACCGCGCAAGCGGCGATGAGGCGAACGTGCATCTCTGGCTGGCCGCGCGCCTTCGGGAGCTTTATGGCCGGCCTCTTTCGGGCGAAGACCGGACGGCGCGCTTTTCTGACATGGCCATCTTTGTCCGGAATTCCAACTCTTTTGCAGCGATCGAAGACGCACTCGAGAGATTTTCCATTCCATATGTCATTTCCGGCGGAAAAACCTTTTTCGAATCGGGCGAAGTCATCGATTTTCTGAACCTGCTCCGCGTCATCGCATTCCCGGAAGATGAAATTGCCGCTTTCGCCCTGCTTCGCTCGCCGTTTTTCGGTGTTTCGGACGAGGACGTTTTCCGCCGCCGGATCGCCCGTACCCTGTGGCTGCCCCAAGAGCAGGCCCGGATGGAAGCGCTCCGCGCGCTTTGCCGGTCCATGCCCGTCTCCGCCGTGCTGGCGCGGTTCGCTGACGAAAGCGGCTATATGAAGCGTCTGGATGCCCTCGGGGCCGCCAACTGCACGAAGTTCTTCGACCTGTTGGACAGGCTCGAAGCGCGCGCCGGACGGGATCCCGGCCTCCTTGTGGATGAGGTCGAGCGGCTGCGGGACTTGGCCGCTGAAGCCAACGCACCGGTACTCGAAGCCGGCGATGCCGTCCAGGTGATGACGATTCACAAGGCCAAGGGGCTCGAGTTCCCCATTGTGGCTGTTGCCGACCTGCAAAAGGGCGAATTCAGCAGGCAGGACCCGGTGCAATACGATTCGGCAAATGGGCTCGGCTTCAGGTGGAGGCTGCCGTCCGGTCAGAGCGTCTGTGACCCCAGGTACGAGGCGATCGTCGCCGCGCGAAAGACCCGCGAGTCAGCCGAGCGCGACCGCCTGCTCTATGTCGCACTCACCCGCGCCAGGGAGCGCCTGATTCTTTCATTCACCAACCCGGCCCGTGGCGGGCAATCCGCCTGGCACAAGAAGGTTCTCAACGGCCTTGGCCTTCAGATCCCGGGGGATCCGGGAGTTGCCCTGGACAACGGCCTCGTCCGGATCACCCGCGTCGCCGGCGAGCCGCAGATTCCGGCGGCACCCACGGTCGTCCGGGCTGCGCCTCCCGCGGAGATCACGCGTCTGGCGGAAGAACCTGAACCCCCGTCCAGCGTTTCCGTGACGCAACTGGCGCTCTTCGCGCGTTGTCCGCGCCGGTATCTGCTCAGCGCCAGGCTGAACTGGCCCGTAGCACCGGGCGGCGAAGGCGGCGCGCTCGAGCTCGGCACGGAGGTCCACCACTATCTCGCCGAGATCCGCCGGGACGTCTCCGCCGAGGCCCGGCAACTGGCTGAGGTATTCGAGAACAGCGATCTGGCCCGCCGGGCGCGAAGGGCGCCGGTGTGCCGGCGGGAGATGGATTTCCTGGTGGAATGCGACGGCACGCTGCTGCACGGGCAGATCGATCTGTGGTTCGATCCGGGCAACGGGCCGGTCATCGTCGATTACAAGACAGACCAGCACCTGAACGAATCCCGGCAGGAAAGTTACGAGTTCCAGTTGCGACTGTACGCGCTGGCGCTTGAAATCCTCACCGGCAAAAGAGCGGCCGAAGCCTGGCTCTTCGCTCTGCGTCAGGGCGAGGCGCATCCGGTGGAGCTGTCTTCGGCTGCCTTCGAAGAGGCGAAAGCGATACTGGCGGAATGGCGCGAGGCCTGCCGCCGCGGAGAGTTCCCTCCGCGCGAGCAGCCGGAATGCCGGTGGTGCCCGTTTTCCGGCGGAGCGTGTCCCGTGACTGTCCGATGATGTCCCGGGCGGCAGGTTGTGGCGGCCGCCCGGCAGGGATTATTCTCAACTGTTAGGTTTCTTCGGCAGTGCGCGCCGGCGCCGCCGTTCCATCGGAAGGAAAATCTCCATGACAATGCCAACGCGAGACGAGGGCGAGTTCGAGCTGATCCTCGGCAACCGCCAGATCATTCTGGTCTTCTTCATTCTGGTTCTCCTGCTTGGCCTGTTTTTCGCCATGGGATTTCTGGTGGGCCGCAGCATCGGCGGCAGGCAGGCCGCCGTCAGCCAGCAGCCGCCGGCTCAGGTGCCTATCTCCGTGGACGCCACGAAGTCTTCGCCCGGCGCCGTCGTCACGCCTCCCGCCCCTGAGGAAAAGCAGCAGGAAACGGAACAGAAGCCGGCGGAACCCCAACCGGCTCAGGAAACGGCCGCCCGGCCGGCCGGAAAGCCCCAGGAAGAGCCGCAGAAACAGCCTGCTCTCCCCAACAAGTTGTTTGTCGAAAAGCCGCCCGCCGGCACATACCTCCAGGTAGCCGCAACGCAGCGCGCCGACGCCGAAACGATGCTCAGCTATCTGATCAGCAAGACCGGCCTCTCCGGCTACGTCACCCCCTCGCCGAGATCACCCGAACTCTGCCGCGTGTTGATCGGGCCGCTGGCCCACAATGAACAGATCGCCGATGCCCGTGCGAAGCTCTCCTCGCTCGGGGTGGCCAATGCAATTCTCGTGAAATACTGAGCGCGGCCGATGCGACTTTCATGGCTACTTGCGGCCGGCTCCTCTCTGACGGCCCTGGCGCTGGCTGCGCTGTTCCCGCCTGTGGGTTGGCCGGCGCTGGCGCCACTCGCGTTGGTTCCGCTCCTGTTTGCGCTTGCTCATGAGCCGCGCGCAGGCCGCCGGTTCCTGGCCGGCTGGGCCGCCGGAACGCTGTTCTGGATTCTGGTCTGTAGCTGGATTCGTGACGTTCTGGCCCATTACGGCGGCCTGAACCATGTCCTGAGCTGGGTGGCCCTGGCACTGTTTGCGCTGGCCAAGGGGCTGCATCTGGCCGTTTTCGCCACGCTCGCCGGCCCGCTGATGCGCCGCGGGTGGGCCATCCCGGCGGTGGCCGCCCTGTGGACGGGCATCGAAAGAACTCATGGCCCGCTCGGGTTCGCATGGCTCGTCCTCGGTAATGCGGGCATCGGCATGGACGTCCCCATGCGGCTGGCCCCGTGGATCGGCGTCTATGGAGTCTCCTTTGTCTTCGCGATGATCGCCGCTGCGGTGGCGGCGATGTGGCTGCGCCGACGGCGCGTGGAGCTCCTCTGGCTGACGCCGCTGCTGCTGCTCTGGATTTTCCCCGCGCTCGAGCGCCGAAGCGTGTATGACCGTGAGGCCGTCGTGCTCCAGCCCAACGTCGGTGCCGATGCCCGCTGGGACGAGCAGTCTCTTCGCGAGGCGACGCGTCGCTTCGCCTTCCGCACCTTGCAGGCCGCTCTCGATCCGGCCCGGCCGCCGGCCTCGCTGATCCTGTGGCCCGAAGTGCCGGCGCCCTTCTACTATTACGACGACCCGCAGTTCCGGCGTGAAGTGATCGACACGGCACGCCTGGCCCGCGCCCCGTTTCTCTTCGGGACCGTGGCCTACACCCCCGGCCACGAGCCGCTGAATTCCGCCGTGCTGCTCGATGCCACCGGCCGCCTCGCCGGACGCTATGATAAGGCGCGGCTGGTACCGTTCGGCGAGTTCGTCCCGCCCGGCTTCCGCTGGATCCGCAAAATCTCTTCCGAGGCCGGCGACTACGCCACGGGTGAGGGCGCCCGTGTACTCCAGGCCGGCGAGCACACCTTTGGCGTCTTCATCTGCTATGAGTCTGCCTTCCCGGATTACGTCCGACAGTTCGCCGAACAGGGCGCGGAAGTTCTCGTCAATCTCACCAACGACGGCTACTTCGGCCGCAGTGCCGCACGGGCGCAGCACCTGCTGCTGGCGCGCATGCGCGCGGTGGAGAACCGCCGCTGGCTGCTGCGCGCCGCCAATGACGGCATCACCGCTTCCATTGATCCCTCCGGTCAGGTGTGGGCCCGCCTGCCGGAACATGAGCTGCGCGCCGCCAGGCTTCCCTTCCGCTACCTTTCACCACGCACCTTCTACACGCGGCACGGCGACTGGTTCGCCTGGCTGTGCCTGGCGGCCGGCCTCGGCGCCTTCGCCGCCACGATGATCCCCGTCTACCGCCCGCTTCAATAGAATGGGCCGCATGAAGCTGCCCGCTCTTTGTCTGCTTCTGGCCCCGGCCGCACTGGCCGGGCCGCTTCCGGTCCGGGGCATCCATCTCGCCGCGCCCCAGCCGGAGGAAATGGACCTGGCCCTCCGCTTCATCACGGAGGCGCTGCCAAAGGAAGGCGTAAACACGCTGGTGCTGGAAATCAACTACCGGTACCGCTACGCGTCGCATCCGGAAGTGACCGACGAGCCCGCGCTCACCAGGGACGACCTTGTCCGCCTGGCCGATGCCTGCCGCAGGGCGGGCGTGCGGCTGGTACCGATGATCAACCTCCTGGGCCACCAGTCCTGGGCGAAAACCACGTTTGGACTTCTGCGCGCCCATCCGGAATTTGATGAAACGCCCGGGAAATATCCCAACAATGAGGGCATTTATTGCCGCAGTTATTGCCCGCTTCATCCGGATGTTCACAAGGTCCTTTTCGATCTGATCGGCGAGCTTCTGGACGCTTCCGGCGCCACGGACTTCCACGCCGGCATGGATGAGGTTTTTCTTCTTGGCGAAGACGACTGTCCCCGCTGCCGCGGCCGCGACAGGGCAGAACTGTTTGCCGGGGAGGTGTCCGCAGTCCGGGACTATCTGGCCGGGCGCAACGCGCGGCTCTGGATCTGGGGCGACCGGCTGCTGGACGGCCGCCTCACCGGTATCGGCAAGTGGGAAGCCTCCGAAAACGGCACGGCGCGGGCCATTCAGTCCATCCCGCGCGACGTTGTCATCTGCGACTGGCACTATGAGGCGCCGCATCCCACCGCCCCGTTCTTCGCGCTCCAGGGCCTTTCCGTTGTCAGCTCGCCGTGGCGCAGGCCCTCGGTGGCGCTGGCTCAACTCGAAATCATTGGACGCACCCGCGCCACAGCCGCCGCGCCCGTGGCTGAACGGATGCTGGGGATGCTCCAGACCACCTGGGTCGGTTTCGGCCCGTTCGTCCGCACCTACTTCCGGGAAGAAAAAACGCCGAGGCCGGAGGCCGTCGAGGCGGTGCTCTGTTTCCGCGAGCTCTTCGCCGCGCTCCGCCGCATGGAGTGACGCCCGGCGCGCCGCTCACCCGTGACGGATGACGAGCACGTCGCCGTCCTTGACGATGTAGTCCCTGCCTTCCAGCCGTAGCAGCCCTTTTTCGCGCGCGCCGGCGTAGCCGCCGTGCTCCACGAGCGCCTGCCACGGCACCACCTCGGCGCGGATGAACTTCTTCTCGAAGTCCGAATGGATCGCCCCGGCTGCCTTCACCGCGGTGGAATTCACCGGGATGGTCCATGCGCGCACTTCGGTCTCGCCCGCCGTCAGGAAGCTCATCAGCCCGAGCAGCCGGTACATGACGCTCACCAGCCGGTCCAGGCTCGAACCGGGCAGCCCGTAAGAGGCCAGGTATTCTTTCTGCTCCTCGGGACTCAGCTCGGCCAGCTCCGCCTCGATCTTGCCGCAGACCGCGGTGACTTCGGCGCGGCTCTTCCCGGAGAGCAGTTTTTCGCGGTATTCCTGCTCGATTTCCGTCATTCGGGGCGCGTCTTTTTCGCCCACATTGAGCACAAAAAGAATCGGTTTCTGGGAAAGAAACTGGAAGCCGCGCAGCCGCTTTTCGTCCTCCCCCTGAAGGTCCCAGCCGCGCAACGGCTCGCCGTTTTCAAGCATCCGCCGCGCCTGTTCGAGCAGCTCGAACTCGCGGTCCAGTCCGGGGTCCTTAATTTTCCTGCGGTCCTTTTCCAGCCGCTCCAGCCGCTTTTCGACCACGGCGAGGTCGCTGAGCACGAGCTCCGTGTCCACATCGGCGATGTCGCGCATCGGGTCGACCGAGCCTTTCTCGTGGGGAACGGTGTCGTCCTCGAACAGCCGGACCACATGCGCCAGCGCATCCGCCACGCGCAGGCTTGCCAGCAGCGACGGATCGCGCAGCGACTCGCGGCTAATCGAGGGAAAATCGATGAACTCGATCGTTGCGTGCGTCACCTTCTGCGGAGAAAACACCTTCGCCAGCGCTTCCAGCCGCGGATCCGGCACCTTAGTCACGCCCACTTTCGTTTCCATCGCGCCGGTGCGCGCTGTCTCATGCACGCCGGTCAGAATCGTAAAGAGGCTCGTCTTGCCCGTCATGGGCAGGCCGATGATGGCAGTTTTCATACTCCGGGATGCTCGCTACAGGGGGACTTCGATCTGCTTGAGGATTTCGTTCAGGATGCGCTCGCTCACCTCGGTGGAGCGCGTGATCAGCGTGGTGCGCTGGTTCAGCACCACTCGGTGCGCGAACACCGGCACGGCCAGGCGCTTGATGTCGTCCGGGAGCACGTAGTCGCGCCCTTCCACAAGCGCCATCGCCTGCGCGGCGCGGTACAGCCCCTGCGCGCCCCGCGGGCTGACGCCGAGAGCGAGCTGATCGTGGCGCCGCGTTGCCTCGACGATGGCGAGGATGTAGTCGAGCAACGCGTCATCCACGCGGATCGACGTTACCGCGCGCTGGATGTCGAGCAGCTCCGCCGGCCGCAGGACCGGCCTCACGTCGGGCGCCGTCGCCGGCCGTGCCGCGCGCACGATCTCCCGCTCGCTGGCCGCGTCCGGATATCCCACGCGGATGCGCATCAGGAAGCGGTCCATCTGCGACTCCGGCAGCGGGTACGTCCCATGGTGCTCCACCGGGTTCTGCGTGGCGATCACCATGAACGGCTCCGCCATCGGATAGGTGACGCCGTCAATGGTGATCTGGTGCTCATTCATCGCCTCGAGCAGCGCGGACTGCGTCTTTGGCGTGGTCCGGTTGATCTCGTCGGCCAGCAGCAGGTTGGTGAAAATCGGCCCCCGCTTGAACTCGAACTCGCCAGTGCGGGCGTTGAACACCGTCACGCCGAGGATGTCGCCCGGCAGCATGTCCGAGGTGCACTGCAAGCGGTGGAAGCTGCAATCCAGGCTTCGCGCCAGCGCGTGCGCCAGCGTCGTCTTGCCTACGCCAGGGACGTCTTCAATCAGCAGATGTCCGCGCGCCAGCAGGCACACCACCGACAGTCGCACCACGTCCGGCTTTCCGCGGACAATGCTGTTCAGCGTCGATTCGAGCGCTTGCAGTCGGGCCGATGCCGTCGCGACGGCCTCCGGGGCGGTCATCCTCTACCATGATACCGGCCCCGCACGCCGGCCGCCCTTACAGGCTGTAGCCGGTCCTGGACGCCTTCACGCGCCCGTTCGCCGCCAGGTGCTCGAGGATCAGCGCCACCGCTTCCTCGGAGTCCGCGCCCGCTTCGGCCGCCAGCCGGTCCACCGGCTTGGGCGCGGGCCCCAGGGCCGCAAGCAGCTTCTTCTGAAGCTCCAGCAGCGCCGCCGCCGCCTTCTTGCCCGCTTCCACGCCGGGCTGATGATAGGCGTTGATGTTCACGAGCGACGCATAGAGTCCCGTCGCCCGCTCGTAGAGCGCAATCAGCGCGCCCACGCTACGGGCGTCCACGCGTGGAATCGTGATCAGAATGGACTCGCGCCCGTTCTCGGTCAGCGCCTGCCGTGTCCCGAGCAGAAATCCGTCCAGATAGTCGCCGGCGCGCACGCCCGGCTCGAGCTCCAGCGTGTCGCCGCCGTCCTCCAGCACGCGGATGAAGGTGACGAAAAAGTTGTTGACGCCTTCCCGCAACTGCTGCACATAGGCGTGCTGGTCGGTCGATCCCTTGTTTCCGTAAACGGTGATGCCCTGCTCCACCAGCCGCCCGTCGCGGTCGAACTGTTTTCCCAGCGACTCCATGATGAGCTGCTGGAGGTAGCGGCCAAACAGCAGCAGCCGGTCCTTGTAGGGCAGGATCACCATGTCCTTGCGGCCGCGGCCGCCGGTCGCATAGTGCCACATCAAGGCCAGCAGCGCCGCCGGGTTGCGCCGTGTGATGCGCGACCGCGTCGCTTCATCCATCCGCGCCGCGCCTTCGAGCAGCCCCTGCGTGTCCAGGCCCTGCAATGCGGCCGGCAGCAGCCCCACCGCGGAGGTAACCGACGTGCGGCCGCCCACCCAGTCGAACATCGGAAATCGCTCCAGCCAGCCCTTTTCCCGTGCGTAGCGGTCAAGCGTTGAACCCGGCATCGTCACCGCCACCGCCTGCGGTGCAAAGGCGAGGCCGGCGCGGGCAAACGCCGCCTCAGCGAGCTTCATCCCGTTGTGCGTCTCCGGTGTCGTGCCGCTCTTTGAGATCACGAGGACCAGCGTGCGGTCCAGGCGTCCCTCCAGCGCGCTGAAAACCCGCTCGATGCCGTCCGGATCGGTGTTGTCCAGAAAGTGCAGCCGCATGCGGTCCCGCCGGGGATGGCCCAGCGCGTCGGCAAGAAACATGGGGCCCAGAGCGGAGCCGCCAATGCCGATGCTGACAACGTCCGTGAAAGAGCCGGTGTCATGGATCCGCGCCGCGAACTCGCGCACCCGCGCCTGCGTCTCCTCGATCGCGATGCGGATGTCGGCCGATGGCGCCAGCGCCGGCGCGCGCAGCCAGTAGTGGCCCACCATGCGGTTCTCGTCGGGGTTGGCGATGGAGCCCTTCTCCAGCTGCGCCATCTCTTCATAGGCGCGCTGCATGGCGGGCTCCATGGAGTCCAGCCAGGCGCTCGAGAAGTTCATCCGCGAAACGTCCAGGCTCAGGCCGGTGGCCGGTTCCGTCACCAGGTATTCGAGATAGCGCTTGTAGATTGGCATGGCGATCTCTCCCAGCATATCGGCTCGGTGCGCGGGCGCGTCCGCCTCGCTCGCGCATAATGGAAGGGTATGCAGCGGTACCTTTGCGCCCTCTTCTGCCTTTCCCTCTTTGCCGCGGATCGCTGGACCGTGGATGACATTCTCCTCCAGGAGCAGGTCGGCAGCCTTGAGCTCTCGCGCGACGGCCGAGCCGCCGTCTTCGTGAAGTCGCGCATCGATAAGGAGAAGGGTGAATCCGTCAGCCACCTGTGGCTCAAGCGCTTCGGGGAGGCGGAAGCCATCCAGCTCACCCGCGGCCAGGACAGCGCGTCGAGCCCGAAATTTTCCCCCTCGGGGCGGCTGATCGCATTTCTCACCAGCCGCCGCCCCGCCGGCGCCCCGGCTCAGCCGGCCGGCAGCCCGGGAGAACCCGCCGGCCAGCAGGTCTGGCTGATGTATGCCTCCGGCGGCGAGCCCTGGCCATTGACGCACTTCGAACGCGGCGTGCGGGCCTTCGACTGGATCAGCGATGAAGCCATTGCCGTCGCCGCCCCGGAAGACCCGTCCCTGTATGACCAGCAGATCAAGGAGGCAAAGGACACCTCGCGTGTCGTCGACGACGAGGAGCACGAGCCGCCCGTGCGTCTGTTCCGGGTCGAGGTCAAGGGCGGAAAGACCACGCGCATCACCACAAATCGCGACCGCATCACCAGCGTCGATGTCTCGCCCGACGGCCAGTGGGCGCTGACCATCCACAACCGCAGCCTCGCTGAAATCTACAACCAGAAGATCAAGCCGGCCACGTTTCTCACCCGCCTTTCGAGCGGAGAAACCGTGGAGCTGTTTGCCGGGCAGAAGCTTTACCCGCGCTCATTCCACTGGAAAGCCGACTCGAAATCGTTCTATTTCACCGCCCCCTATACGACGCACCCCTATCTCTACAACGCCAGCGTCACAAGGCTCTACCAATTCCCGATGTCGCTGGCCGAGCCGCTCGCCGGAGCCGCAAGGGCAAAGCCCGTCGAAGTGCAGCTCGACTGGGACAACGGTCTGGCAGCCTCTCCGGCCCTGGCCCCGGACGGCTTCGTCGCCCTCCTGGCCAACGGCGCCCGCAACCGGGTGGCGCGCTACTTCGAGACCGGCAACGCCTGGCGGCGCGAGTGGATCAATGAGCCGGACGTTCATCAGGTGATCGTTTCGATGGACGGCGAGCGGATCGTGTTCCTCCGTTCCAACGCCTCCACACCGACCGTCTTCATGGCCGCACGGCTGGCGGGCAGCCGCTTCGACCAACCCGAGCCATTCATCGAAACCAACGCGAATTATAAAAACAAAACCATCGCCAGAACCGAACTCATCCGGTGGAAAGGCGCACTGGATGACGAAATTGAGGGCATTCTCTACTATCCCCACGACTACCAGCCCGGCAGGAAGTATCCGCTGGTAGTGATGATCCACGGCGGGCCTCACGGCCATGACCCGGATGCTTTCCGCGAGAGCTGGGCCTATCCCCACCAGTTGTACGCGCAGCGCGGCGCCTTCATTCTCAAGCCGAATTACCACGGATCCTCCAATTACGGATTGAAATTCGGCGAGTCGATCTCCGGCGGAAAGTACAACGAGCTCGAATGGATCGACGTGGAAAAAGGCGTCGATCATCTTATCGCCAAAGGCCTGGTGGATCCCGAAAAACTCGGCGTGATGGGCTGGTCCAACGGCTCGATCATCAGCATCGAGCTTTCCGTGCGGACGAGCCGATACAAGGCCGTGGGCGCTGGCGCCGGCGACGTCAACTGGACCAGTGACTGGGGCAACGCAGTCTTCGGCGATGCCTTCGAGCAGTATTATCTGGGCAAAACGCCGATGGACGATCCCGATTTCTATGTGAAAAAGTCGCCTCTTTTCAAAATGGCAGGAGTCACCAGCCCGACCATCATTTTCTTCGGCACGGAAGACCGCCAGGTGCCCACCGAGCAGGGCTGGCAGCATTACCGCGCGCTGCAACATTATGGAAAAACGCCAGTGCGTTTCATTCTCTTCCCTGGGGAACCCCACAGCCTGCGCAAGTACGTCCACCAGAAGCGCAAGGTGGAGGAGGAGCTGGCCTGGTTCGACAGGTACCTGTTCGGCGCGGCGCCGGCCGAAAATCCGTCACTCAAGCCGAATTCTCCGCTGGCCGCCCTTCAGCGCCTGAGGTCCCTGCCGGAAGTCCCCGAAACCGTGGACCGCGGCTCCATCGCCATTGGCCGGTTTGAAGTGACCCGCGCCCAGTTCCGCGCCTTCGACCCCGGCTACCCTGTCCCCGCCGGAACCGAGCTCTACCCGGCCACCAACGTGTCTTTCGAAAAAGCGCAGCAATATTGCGAGTGGCTGTCGAAGAAAACCGGAAGGAAATACCGACTGGGCACGGAAGAGGAACTCGGCAGCCTGCTGAACCGGAACCGCACCGAGAACACGCTCGATTTCTGGGCCGGCTACGCGGTGAACTACGATGACGCCGCCCGGCTCCGGGAACTGGTGGATCAGGCCGGCCCGGGCTCGCTCCTGCGGCCCGTCGGCTCCTTCGCCGGCTCCGGCGACGACCCGCTGTTCGACCTCGGCGGCAACGCGGCCGAATGGGTCGTGGGCAAGGACGGCAAGGGCAAGACCCTTGGCGGCAGCGCCGACCAGCCTGCCGATGCGAAGGCGCCGGTGACCTCGCGGCCCGACTACATCGGGTTCCGCATCGTCCTGGAGAAGTAGCCTCCGCTGGTAGCACGGATAGCACAAAAGTGCTACCGTGAAGACATGCCCCGGACCATTTCGTTTCTTCCGCTCTTTTTCTCCGTGATCGTGAGCGCTGCGCAGCCTGGCGGGCCCGCCATTGTGGTGGTGGATCCCTCGGGTGCGCTCATTCCCAGTGCCGTTGTGGAGCGCAATGGCCCGGCAGCGCGGATCACCGCGCCAGGCTTTGCAGCGAAGACGGTCGTCCTGCCTGAAGGGCAGTCCGAAATCCGCGTCACTCTTGAGCCGGCGCCTCTTACCACCACCGTGGACGTCGTTGTGCGCGCCTCTGGCGCGGAGACGGCCCAGAGTGTTTCAACAAATGCGCTCGAGATCGAAGCCACCGGCGCCCGAACCGTTCTGGACGCGGTGGACCGGCTCGCGCCTTCGGCGTTTGTGACGCGCCGCGGCATCATGGGCTACGGCATCGCCACCAATGGCACGGGTGCGGTCAGCATCCGGGGCATTGGCGGCAGCCCGAACACTGGAGTACTGATCGTTGTCGACGGCCGCCCGGACTTTCAGGCGCTGATGGGCCACCCGCTGCCCGATCTGTATACGCTCTCCGATGCCGCCTCCGTGCGGGTGACGCTGGGCCCGGCTTCTGTTCTTTACGGATCCAACGCGATGGGCGGCGCCGTCGAGGTGATCCCGGCGCGGCCCGAGGCGGGGTTCCAGACGCGTCTTACCTCTTCGCTCGGGTCCTGGTGGACCACGCAGAACCGCCTGAATCATGCGGCCAGGTTTTCCCGTGCCTTTTATTCCCTGAATGCCGGCTATTCGGGCACGTCTGGCGAGCGGCCTTCGTCCGATTTCCGCAGTCCGGACGGTACGTTTACATTTGGAGGCGACCTTTCCGAGCACTGGAAAGCGTCGCTCGAAAGTCGCTATGGGTTCTTCCATGTGGAGGATCCGGGTCCCTTTTTCGCTCCCCTGCAAGGCAGCTACGCACGCGTCGGCCGCGGCGGCTATAGCCTGAATGTCAACAATTCGTACGGGCGCACCTACGGCTATCTGCGCCAGTACGGCGCCTGGGGGCGGCATTTCATCACCGACGGATTCCGCTCCACGGACTCCACCAAAGGCCTGCGCGCCATGCAGACCTTCGCTCTGCGGCCGGATCTGACGCTCGATCTCGGCGGGGATTTCAACCACTACGGAGGCCGGGCCCGCAACGTAAAATCCCGGCTGGATTACGGCGCTCACACGCTGGATGAAGGCGCGGGATTTTCCCGCTTACAGTGGCAGGCCGCGCCGCGCCTGCTCTTCAACGGCGGCTACCGCTACCACCGGCACTCGGTCTATGGCGGTCTCAGCGTGCCGGAAGCTTCCGCAACCGTGAGAGTGTCCCGCATGGTTTCCTGGTCGGCGGGAGTGAGCCGGGGCTTTCGCAATCCCACCATCCGCGAGCTGTACCTGTTCCCCGCCCCGAACCCCAACCTGCAACCGGAGCGGCTCTGGCACTGGCATTCGACGCTTTACGTGCAACCTCATCGCACGCTTTCGACCTGGGCGACAGGTTATTATTCTTCGCTTTCCGATCAGATCGTCACGCTGGGGCGCTTCCCGAACCTGCGGCTGGAAAATACGGGCCGCGCCATCCTGCGCGGCGTGGATCTGAATGCCCAGTGGCAACCCTCACGCGCGTGGCGTTTCAGCGCCGGCGCAGGCCTGCTGCGTTCGGCCCAGATTGCTCCGCTGCTGCCAAAAAACAAGTTCAACGGCGCCGTCCAGTTTTCCAGAAGCCGGTTCTCCGCCAACCTTTCGGCGATGGTCGTCGGACGCCGCTTCGCCAACACGGCGCGCACGGCCACTCTTGGCAGCTATCCGCTGCTGACGCTCCAGGCATCCTGGCGCGCCAGCCGCCGAACGACGTTCTTCGTGCTGGCCGACAACCTGCTGAATCACCGCTACGAAGTGCTGCCCGGCTACACCATGCCCGGCGCGAACGCCGCCGGCGGCATTTCGGTGAGCTTTTGACGCGATGCACCGCCTCTCCGAATCGAGCCTCCGTTCGCTTGTGATCAGCGCCGCCATGGGCGCGCTGGCGCTGGCCCTTCCGATCGCCTTTCACGCGGTCGGGCTGGGCTCGCGATTTCTGCCGATGCTGCTGCCGCTGCTGGTCAACGGCTATCTGAGCCGCTGGAGCTGGGCGGCGGCGACGGGCCTGGCGATTCCCTGGATTTCGGCCCTCGCCACTGGCATGCCGCCGCTTTACCCGCCCGTGGCGGCCATCATGAGCGCGGAGGGATTCGTGCTGGCGTCGTCGGCGGCCGCGACGCGCCGCCTCCCGCTGTGGGTTTCCGTGCCGATTGCCGTGGCGTCGGGCCGGGCTGCGGCGCTTGCCGGGGCCTGGGTGGCTGCCTCGTGGCTGGATCTGCCGCCGGGATTCGCCTCCCTGGCGATGATCGCGCAGGGCCTGCCGGGCGTTGTGCTTCAATTGGTGGTGACGCCGCTGGCCGTCGCGGCCCTGCGGCGCCGCGGAGGTCCGCTGCTCGATGAAACGCGCGTGGTTCGATGAGCTCGCCGGGCGCTGGGACACGCTTCCGGGACAACCGGAGACGGCCGCCCGCGTCGGAACATTTCTTCGTGAAGTTGTTGGAACTGGCTGCCGCCGTGTCGTCGACGCCGGCGCCGGCACCGGGGTGCTCGTGCCCGCGCTGCTCGAGCTGCCGCGGCCGCCGGAGCTCATCGTCGAGCTCGACTTCGCGCACGCGATGCTGCGGGAAAACCGCCGCAAACACGCGGGACGCGCCGCGGTGCAATGGGTCTGTGGAGACCTCTGCGCGCCGCCGTTGCGGGAATCCGCCTTCGACGCCGTGCTCTGCTTCAGCGCGCTGCCGCATGTCGAGGACAAGAGGCTCGCCCTCGGCCGCCTGCTCGCCCTGCTGCGGCCTGGCGGCCGCCTGGGGGTCGGCCATCTGATGTCGAGCGAAGCGCTCAATGCAATGCACGCCTCCATCGGCGGGGCGGTGGCTGAAGACCGCCTTCCGTCGGCTCGCGAGCTCGCGGCCCTGTGCGCCTCGCTGGGCGCGCGCATTGTCAAGGCCGAGGAAACCGAGGCCTCCTACACAGTCGTCGCGGAGAGGCTGGCTTGAGACTGCCCGCCGCCTGGATGGGCCTGCTGATTTTTGCCGCCGCCCTCGCCGCGGTGGAATGGCTCGCCCTCCGGAGGCCGCCCTGGATTGCGGTGAAGATGCTGGCCGTGGCGGCGGCCGGCCTGGCGGTTTCGCGTCTTGTGCCCTGGGCGCGCGCCGCACGCTGGTGTCTCGGCCGGAATTTCCTGCGTCCCGTGGCGCTGTATTTCCTCGTTTTGGCGAACTTTTTGCGGATATTTCTGGAGGAAATCCGGTCTCTCTTTTTTGCCTGGAGGCTGGCCATTGGCCGCCGGCGCGGCGCTGCGGCCTGGCGCTCGCTGGCCTGCGCCACCGCCAGTCTGTTTCCGCGCGTGCTGCGGCGGGCGGAACGCTTCTACGCCTCGATGCTTGTGAAAGGAATGGCGGGATGAGCGTTGCGGCGCGCGTCGAAAATCTCGAGTTCGCCTGGGGCGGCCGGACGGTCCTGCGTGGCGTCTCATTCCTGCTGGCGCCGGGCGAAAGCGCCGGACTGGCAGGTCCCAACGGCGCAGGCAAGACGACTCTGCTGTGGTGCCTGATGGGGCTGCTGCGGCCCTCCGCCGGCCGCGTGGAGGTCAGCGAACGTTTCGCCGCGGTGTTTCAGAATCCGGAAGATCAGCTCTTCATGCCGTCCGTGCTCGACGACATCATGCTTCCGCTCGAGAGCCGTGGCCTGCCTCGCGAGGAGGCGCGGCGGCGCGCCCTGGCCGCCCTCGCCGCCACAGGGCTGGAGGGCGCTGCGGACCGGCCCGCGCACCAGTTGAGCCTTGGCGAACAGAAGCGGGCCGCGCTGGCTGCCGCGCTCGCCCTGGAGCCGGACCTCCTGCTGCTGGACGAGCCCACCAGCGAACTCGACCCGCGTTCCTGCCGCCTTCTTGCCAGCCACCTGAACCGCCTCGGCTGCGCGAAGCTGATTGCCAGTCATCATCTGGATTTCCTCGCCCGGACCACCACAAGGCTTCTCGTTCTCGATGAGGGCCGCATCGTCGCCGACGGGCCCACCCAAGATCTTCTTGCGGACGCGGAACTCCTGCTCCGGCACGGGCTGAAATAGCGGCCGCGCGGCTGAGAGAATGAAACGGACGCATGGGCATCGCCGCCGATTTTGTCCTGATCGTCGTCGCTGGGCTGGCCGGAGCCATTGTGGCCCGCCTGCTGCATCTTCCGCTTCTGGCCGGCTACATCGCCGCCGGCGTCCTGGTGGGCCCCAACACGGCAGGCCCGCGCGTGCAATCCATCCACGACATTGAACTGCTGGCCGAAATCGGCGTGGCGCTGCTGCTGTTCAGTCTGGGTCTGGAAGTTTCCATCCGGGACATGCTCGCGGTGCGGCGCATCGCCCTGCTGGGAGGCCCCATCCAGATCGTCGGCTGTGGGGCGCTGGCCTGGCTGGCCGGACAGCGGCTGTTCGGCATGAGCGTCATCGACGCCGTCTGGTTCGGGGCCATGGCCGCGATGTCCAGCACGATGGTCATCGTCAGGATGATTGAGGAGCGCGGCGTCTCGCGCACGCTGGCCAGCCGCGTGATGATCGGACTCTGCGTCATCCAGGATCTGGCGGTGATTCCCATGCTTGTCCTGCTCCCTCAGGCCGGCGCCTGGAGTGGGGCAGCAGGCAAAATCCTGAGATCAGCGGCCTTGGCTGCCGGGATGGTGGGAGCGGTCGTTCTGCTGGGCACGCGTCTGTTCCCATGGCTGCTGAAGCGCATGCTTCGCTGGGGCTCGCGGGAAATGTTCCTGGTGGCAGTGGTCGCCATCAGCGTGGGCGTCGGCTATGCAGTCCATCAGGCCGGGATGAGCTTTGCCCTCGGTGCGTTCCTCGCCGGCCTGATGCTGAGCGAAAGCGAGTTCAGCCACCAGGCGCTGAGCGAGCTCGCTCCGCTGCGCGATATCTTCGGACTGCTTTTCTTCGTCTCCGTGGGCATGCTGTTCGAGCCTGCCTACGTGATGTCGCACCCGTGGAAGATTCTCGGAGGCGTGATTTTCATCCTGCTGATGAAGTCCGTCTTCATCGGACTCCTGACGCGCGCCTTCGGCTATATCTACATGGCGCCGTGGATCGTCGGCCTCGGCATGGCGAGCGTCGGCGAATTCTCCTTTGTGCTGGCGCGCACGGGCATCCGCGGCGGCTTCATCGGCAAGGAGACGTACGACTTCGCGCTCACCTGCACCATCCTGACCATTGCCGTTGCTCCCGCCGTGGCCGCGCTGGCGCTGCCGCTTGGCCGCTGGTGGCGCCGACACGTGCCGCCTCCGCAAAGTGTCCGGCAGTTCGAAACGCCGCGCGAAAGGCTGCGCGATCACATTCTCGTCGCCGGTTATGGCCGCACTGGACGCGCCGTCACCGGCGTGTTGCGCGCCGCCGGCCTCCCGGTGGTAGTGATCGAGCTCAACCATGCGATCTTCAACGATCTCCGCGCCGAGGGCGTCCCAAGCCTCTGGGGCGACGTCACCAGCGAAGAGGTCCTGCGCGCTGCCGGGCTGAAAAACGCCCGCATGCTGATCCTCACGGTCCCCGACGCCGGCACGGTCCGGCTCGCCACGGAGCGTGCACGGCGGCTCGCTCCGCATGTCCCCGTCATCGCCCGCGCGGCGCACGCGGGCGTCATGGCGGAGCTGAAGCGGCTGGGCGTGGCCGCCGCCGTGCTGCCGGAATTTGAAGGCGGCATGGAAATGGCGCGGCAGGCCATGCGGCGCGGCGGCGTGGACGCACAGCGGGCCGAGGAGCTGATCCAGACCGTCAAGGAAAGGTACCTCGGCGAGAATCTGTGACAGATTTCTCCCATTGGCGCCGGCTCCGTCTCCGCTTCGCGACAATGGATGACGATGACGGCCGCAGACCCTGCCCCGGTTCTGGATCTCATCGAGGCCTTCCGGCGCTCGAAGACGATGTTCACCGCCGTGCGGCTCGGCGTCTTTGACGCGCTCGAAGAGCGCCCGGCCCGCGCCGCCGAAATCGCCGCCCAAATCGACGCCAACGCCGGCGCGCTCGAACGGCTGATGGAAGGCTGCGCCTCGCTCGGACTGCTCGAACGCCGCGATGGCGTCTTCTCGAACACGCCGTTGACCAGCGCCTACCTGGTCCGCTCGAGCCCCCGTTCGCTGGCAGGCTACATTCTGTACTCCGACGACGCGCTCTATCCGCTCTGGGGCGATCTGGCCGGCGCGGTCCGCGAGGGACGGCCGCGCTGGGGAAAAGTCTTCGGCGCGCGGGGCTCGCTCTTTGAGCATTTCTATCGGACCGAGCAGGCACGGGCTGAATTCCTCGCCGGCATGCACGGCCTCGGCCTGCTGAGCTCGCCCGCGGTGGTGCGCGTCTTTAACCTGAATGCCTTTGACACGCTGGTCGACCTTGGCGGCGGCACGGGGCATCTCGCCATAGCCGCCTGCGAGCGCTACGGCCGCATGCGCGCCATCGTCTACGATCTGCCTGAGGTGATCCCCTATGCGCAGCCGCACATCACCGCCTCGTCCGCATGCGACCGCATCGCCTGCCAGGCGGGCGATTTCTTCCGTGATGAGCTGCCGATAGCTTCTCTCTATGTCCTGGGCCGCATTCTTCACGACTGGGACGATGCACGCTGCCACGAATTGCTCACGCGCGTTCATGCGGCGCTGCCACCCGGCGGCGCCGTGCTGATCGCCGAAAAGATCCTCGACGAAGACCGCTGCGGCCCGGCGAGCACCACCATGCAGTCGCTCAACATGCTCGTCTGCACCGAGGGCCGCGAACGGACCGAAAGCGAATTCCGTGCGCTGCTCGAGGCGGCCGGCTTCACTGGAGTGGAAGCCCGCCGCACCGGGACACCGCTTGACGCCATTCTCGCCCGCAGGAAACAATAGCGGCGATGAGACGGCTGTTGCTTTTCGGGCTGCTCACGACAATCGTCATGGATGCGCAGGTCACCATCGAAAAGACTTCTTTCAGCGGCTGGCCCAACTGCTACCGCATCACCAACGGCGAGGCGGAGCTCATTGTCACTTCCGACATTGGCCCCCGCGTGATGTTCTACGGCTTCCGCGGCGGGCAGAACTTTTTCTGGGTGCAGAAAGAAACGGCGGGCAAATCGGGCGAGCCCGAATGGGTGGCGCGGGGCGGCCACCGCATCTGGATTGCGCCGGAAGACCCGCGCTACACGTACCCGCCGGACAACTCGCCCGTCAGTGTGGAAATCCGCAGCGGCGTGCTCATTGCCACGCAGCCGGTGGAGAAGGAAACCGGCATCCAGAAGCAGCTGGAGATCCGCCTGGCGCCGCGGGGGACGGAAGTCACCGTCATTCACCGGCTCTTCAACCGCGGCATCATGCCGCTGGAGTTCGCCCCGTGGGCACTGACGATGATGGCCCCCGGCGGCCACGGCGTCAGCGGCTTCCCGCCGCGCGGCACGCATCCGAAGGACCTGGCCCCGACGAACCCACTGGTCATGTGGGCCTACACGGACCTCTCCGACCCACGCTGGACCTGGCTGAAAAAATACTTCGTGCTCCGGCAGGACCCCGCGAATCCAGTCCCCATGAAAATCGGCCACTTCAACCCGAAGACCTGGGGCGCCTACTTCCTGAACGGCGAACTGTTCCTGAAGCGCTATGACGCCGATCCCTCGAAGACCTACCCGGACTTCGGCTGCTCATTCGAAACGTTCACCAACGCCGATTTCCTCGAGCTGGAAACGCTCGGCCCCATCACCAAGGTGGCGCCGGGAACCCCCGTGGAACACGTGGAGCGCTGGAGCCTGCACAGGCCCGCACGCCCGGCCGGCTGGACCGACGCCGAGCTCGACCGCATCCTCGGGCCGCTGCTTGCATCGAAATAGCTATGAGCCCATTTCGCGTCCTGTTGACGTTTTTCCTCCTGGCCGGCGTGGCCGCAGCCGATGGTTATCGCACCGAGCCCGCCGGTCCTCCGCCGCCGGAGGCCGCCGCCCTGGTGGCCGCGCTGACGCCGGAAGGCGTGAAGGTGATCAGGCCTGATGGAAACATTCTCGCCGAGTTCTGGTTTGCCCGCCAGGTGGGCCCCGAAGGGACTCCGGAACAGAACGCCACCTGGGGCATTGCCCACGGCACGTTTCTCGGCGTCGTCCGGGTTCCCGCGCGCTGGAGCGACCGCCGCGGCCAGTTGATTCGACCCGGCGTTTACACGATGCGGATCAGCTTCTTTCCGATGAACGGCGACCATCAAGGCGTCGCTCCGCAAAGGGACTTCGCCATCCTGTCTCCGATTGATATTGACAAAGATGCGTCGGCCAGGCCGTCTTTCGACGCGCTGATGGACATGAGCCGCAAGGCTTCGCGCACGCCGCACCCGCTGGTGTTGAGCCTGTGGAAGGAATCCGGCCCGGCCCAACCGGGCATCACCGCTGAGGGCGAATCGGATCAGGTGCTGCATACGACCATCGGCGGTACGCCCGTGGCGCTGATCGTTTACGGACGCGCGGATCACTGATTCATGTGGGAATGGCTGCTGCCGGTCGCCGCGCTGCCTTTCGCCGGGCGCATCTATCAGGTTCTCGGAGAAAGACGCGACGCACGGCGCTGGCCGCCTCCCGGCCGCATGGTCGATGGCTTTCACGTGCTGGAGACGGGCAGCGGCCCGTACGTCGTGCTGGAAGCGGGCATCGCCGCTTCCAGCGCGAGCTGGAAACTCGTTCAGGACCGCCTCAGCCCCCATGCCCGGGTCGTCAGTTACGACCGCCGGGGGCTCGGCTACAGCGAACGCGCATCCACGCCGCGTACACTCGACAACCTGCTTGCTGAACTCGACTCTGTCGTCACCGGGGCCGGCGTTTCGGTTCCGTTCGTGCTGGCAGGACATTCCTTTGGCGGACTCCTGGTCCGCCACTATGCGGCGCGGTTCCCCGAAAAGGTGGCCGCGCTGGTGCTGCTGGACCCGCTGGAACCGTTCGAATGGTTCCCGCTGTCTGACGTCCGCCGCCGGATGCTCGCCCGAGGTGTGATGCTTTCTCGCCGCGGTGCGTCGCTGGCCCGCTGGGGCGTGGTGCGGCTCGGCCTGGATCTCCTGCTGTTGGGGTCGCGCCGGCTGCCGGCGATGCTCGCCGTTGCCGCCAGCGGCCGGGGCAGCGAGGTGACCAAACGGCTTGCGGGCGAGATCCAGAAGCTGCCGCCCGAGGTGTGGCCGCGGGTCAAGGCGCACTGGTGCCTGTCGCGGAGCTTCGCCACCATGGCCGAGTATCTGGAACGGCTGCCCGAATATTGTGCGACGCCGCTCGAGGAAGCGCCGCTGCGCACGATTCCGGTCCACGTGCTTTCAGCGTCCACCGCGCCGCCGGAGGTTGTCGCATCCCACCGCCGCTGGGCGGAGCAGTCGGCCGGCGGAAGGCATGCGTTAATTCCGGGCAGCGGCCACTGGCTCCAGCTGGACGCGCCGGACGCGGTGACACAGGCCATTCACGCGGCCGTCATGCAGACGTCGACGAAAATCAGACAAAATTGAGACAAAGACCTCGAGCGATGACCATCGACCGCAGAACCCTCCTCACCCGCGCCGGCGTGCTCGCCACCGTCGCCGGCAGTCTGGAAGCCCTGTATGGGGCCTCGCAGAAGCGTGGCGCCGAGCCGCGGCGCATCATTTTCATGGTCGCCGACGGCATGAGCCCTTCCGTTCTTCCTCTGGCCGAGCAGTTCTCGCTCCGCGTGCGCGGCAAGGGGCTGCTCTGGCACGCGCTGCTTGACCGTCCGGAGGCGGTCCGCGGCTGGATGGACATGGCCTCGCTGGATTCGCTGGTGACGGATTCGTCCTCGGCTTCTTCGTCGTGGGGCTCCGGCTCGCGGATCTTCAACGGCTGGGTGAACGTGCTGCCCGATGGCACGCGGCTGACGCCCGTCATGGACCTGGTGCGCGACAAAGGCTGGCTCACCGCGCTGGTCACCACGGCGACGGTCACGCATGCCACGCCGGCGGGCTTTGCCGCCAGCGTCCGCCGGCGCGACGATGAACACCTCATCGCCGAACAGTATCTGGACAAGGTGGACGTCATCCTCGGCGGCGGGCGGCGCTTCTTCATGGCGGACTCGCGTAAGGACGGCCGGGACCTGGTGGCGGACTTCCGCCGCGCCGGCTATGCCTGCGTCGAAAACCGCGCTGAGATGCTCGTCCGCGCGCCCGAAGCGAGGCGGCTGCTGGGCCTGTTCAGCGGCAGCCATATGCCTTATACGGTTGACCACCGCAACAGCGAAACCGCCCGCGAGCTTGTCCCGACGCTTGCCGAAATGGCGGCTACGGCGCTCGCGGTGCTCGAAAAACAGAACCGGCCGTTTTTGATTCAAATCGAAGGCGCCCGCGTCGACCACGCTGCCCACGCCAACGACGCCGCCGGTCTGCTCTGGGACCAGATTGCCTTTGACGAGGCCATCGAGACGGTGCTGCGTTTCGCCGAATCGCGCCCGGACACGCTGGTCGTCATCACCAGCGACCACGGCAACTCGAACCCCGGCCTCGTCGGCATGGGCGTCGAATACCGCCAGAGCGATGCCTGCTTTGAGCGCCTGGCGGGCATCAAGGCGAGCTTCAGCACCATCAGCCCCCGCCTGGCCGGCACGGCGGAATATTCGATGAAGCCCGAGCAGCCTGCCGGCGTCGCCGGCGGTCCGCCCACCATCGATCGCATCCAGGAGCTCGCCCGGCAATACTTCGGTTTCACCTTCACGCAGGAGGAAGCGGAGATCCTCCGCCGCTGCGCCGCCGGCGAGCGCAGGCTGTGTGTGAACCGTCAGCTCGACTCCGCCGTCGGTATTCTCGGCCAGGCGGTTGGCAATCACACGGGTATTTTCTGGACCGGGACGACGCACACGTCCGACTACACGCTCGTCACCGCGCTCGGCCCTGGCGCGGACCGCTTCTCGGGCTTCCTCCGCAATACCGAAGTCTTCGGTGCGCTGACGCAACTTGCCGGCATCCATTTCCGCAATCCTTCTATGGACCCGGCCGCGGCGCGCCGGTTCCGCGAAGTGGCCTTCACGCCGCGCGAACGCCCGGACTGGGCCTGACGCCCCTGTTCTCGTGGGTTTTCCTGTGCGCCATCGGCTTGGCGCGAAGAACAGGATTTGAAGCCCCCCTCTCAGCCTTTCGGCCACCCCGTCCACCGCTGGAGGGATCTCATCCACCACCAGAACTCCAGATCGGTTCATCCTGTTGACAGCCGGCGGCTGAATGCGCTAGGCTCTGTCCAACAGCGTACGCTGTTTGTTGCCAGCACTTTCCTCCGATTCTGGCTGGCTGTCCGCCGGTGAGGATCTTCCTCCGAGTCCTCACCGGCATTGTCGTTTTGGTCCCTTTGGAACCGCCCCCCGTCGCCGGAAGAAATCGGGCGGCTGGTCTCATGCGATCTGGTCGGCGTTCGGGCGAAGCGCAGATCCGGCGTCGTATCCTGTCAGGTGATGGAAGTCATCATGGGCCACCTCGGCTGGATTGAGGTGATCTGCGGACCGATGTTCTCCGGCAAGAGCGAAGAGCTCATCCGGCGCCTGCGCCGCGCGCTGATTGCCCGCAAGCGCGTGCAGGTGTTCAAGCCGGCCCTCGATACGCGCTATTCGGCCGATGAGATCGTCAGTCATGCCGACACCCGCATGAAGTCCGAAGTCGTCTCGAGCGCCAGGGAAATCCTGGACCGGCTGGACTGGCGCACCCAGGTCGTCGGCATCGATGAGGCCAACTTCCTCGGCCAGGATCTGGTGGCGGTGGCGCAGCAGATGGCCGACTCCGGCAAGCAGGTCATCATCGCCGGTCTCGATACGGACTACATGGGCCGCCCTTTCCCTCCGATCCCGGATCTGCTCTGTCTGGCCGAATCGATCACCAAAACCCTGGCCATCTGCATGCGCTGCGGCAATCCGGCCAAGCACACGCAGCGGCTGGTCGAAAGCGACGATCTCATCGTCGTCGGCGCAGTTGGCGTGTACGAGGCCCGCTGCCGGCGCTGCTTCGAACCGGGCGTCCCCAGACAGGAATATCTCGAGTTCGCCCGTCCGCAGACGGTTGCGCAGGCGCGCGAGGCGGCACGCTAGCCCTGTTCCGGATGATTTCCTGTTAATCTGATATCAGCAGACCGACCAGTCCTAGCCAAGGAGTTTCAGTCGTGAGCGACCCCAACTACATACCCCCCCAGGGCCAGCAACCGACCTATGTGTATCCGACCCAGAGCGGCGGAGGCGGTGTGAAGACGGCCATCCTGTTCGGCGCGGTCATCGCCCTGGTGGCCGCTAACGTCTATCTCTTCCTTCAGGTGGACGCACTGAAGAAGGAGATGGCGCAGAACCGCGAGGCGCTGATGGCAGAGGTCAGCCGGGCGCGGGAGGCCTCTACGGTGACCTCGGCAGCCGCGCAGCGCAATATTGAGGCCCTGAAGGACGAGCTCGAAGCCGCCCGCCGCCAGGTGGCCACGGCCACCGGCCAGGCCAAGCTCGAGGCGCAGAAGCACGCCGAGGAACTCGCGGCCCGCCTGGCCCAGCAGCAGAAGGCGAGCGAAGCCCAGTTGCGCGGCCAGATTTCTCAAGTCGAGCAGCAGACCACGACGAAGATTGGCGAAGTTTCCTCGGAGGTTGGTTCGGTCAAGACGGAGCTTAGCAGCACGAAGTCCGAACTCGAGAAGACGATCGCCCAGCTCAAGAGCGTCGCCGGCGACCTCGGCGTTCAGAGCGGACTCATCGCCACCAACGCCAAAGAGCTCGCCGCCCTGAAGGCCCTTGGCGAACGAAACTATTTCGAGTTCAACCTCGGCAAGACGAAGCAGCCCCAGAAGGTGGGCGACGTCTTCATCCAGCTCAAGCGCACGGACCCGAAGCGCAACCGCTATACCATCGAAATCACCGTCGACGACAAGAAAGTTGAGAAGAAGGACAAGACCATCAACGAACCGGTCCAGTTCTACACGTCCAAGGCCCGCCAGCCGTACGAGATCGTCGTCAACGAAGTGCGCAAGGACGTCATCGTCGGCTACCTGGCCACCCCCAAGGTTCAGACGTCCCGGTGAGGCGCTGGGCCGCGGAGTCCGATCTGTCCGCCGGACTTGCGGCAGGAGCGGCAGCCCGCACGGGTCAGGGCGTTGGCTTCGCAAGCGGGGCCGAATCGGCTGCATGGCTTACAATCGCTTCATGCCACCGTCCGTTCCCGTAAATCCGTAGAGTCCTGCTCGCGAGCAGGCCGCTGCACTGTTTTGCCGGATGATCGATCGCACCGCGGCGGAAATAGGCATCGTGCGCCTGCGCGTAGCCGTCGCTGACAGCGAAGCTCAGCGGTCTCAGAGACTCTTCGAAGCGGTAGAAGGAACTGTAGTCTTCCACCTCTTCCACTTCGATCTCAAGCTGGGAGCCATGCCACCGCGCGGCGGTGGCGATGGCGTACGGCTTGCCGGCCGCGACCGCAAGATCCGTGCGCGGGAAGAGCACATACGGCTCAATCACGCGCGCCGGGCCATTCAGGCACCGGTAGGGTGATCTTTCCGATTCCGGCGAGACCGCCGGCTCATACGGTGGGCGCAGCACGGCGAGTGCCGCCAGGCCATACTCGTTGTTGACTCCCGCCGCTGCCACCACCGGCCCGCCTGCGGCCGGTTTCAACGCCAGATCACGCAGCAGCCCGGAGTGGACAAGCACTACCCGCGACCGTCCCTTTTCGATGCGGGCGACGAAAGACGGCCACCAGATCTCGTGCTTCACCGCAACCCAGATGGCATCCTCCGCGGGCAGAACCTTCTGGATTTCCCAGCCGCCGTCAAACTTCCGCGCCGGAAATTCCAGCTTCGTTTCCGGCACATATTGCCACAACAGAGAGCCGGAGGAGCTCAGACAAAAAAGAGCATGCGCCAGGGCGCCCGCGGTGCCATCGGCACGGGGCACGGCCACCAGGATCCTCTCTGTCCGCGCTCCAGCTTCCGGTCCCAGGTGCCAGACGCGCTTCTTCATCTCGTCCAGCGTCAGGGTCGCCGCCGGGAATGGCAACGGGTATCGCCAAAGCACCCGGCCAGCCCCGTCCAGCGCATGCAGCTCACGCCCGGCCGGAAAAATGCGAACCGCCTGTACCGGCATGGCCGAACCGGTCCCGCGCCGTTGCCAGAACAGGAGCGCCATAGCCGGTAGGCCGACCCCGGCAACCGCCAGCCAGACCCGCCTTCGCGTCAATCCCGCCGGAACCGCGCGGAGGCTCGCCTCCACCGTTGGCTCCGCCGGGACAGCCTCACGCTCCTCGACGGTCAGTGGCACCACGTCCACGTCAGCCACGAACCGGTATCCAGTCCCGTACACCGTCTGAATGAAAGCCGGCTTCTTCGGATGATCGCCAAGCCTCGCCCTCAGATCGTGTACGCATTGCTCGACGACATTGAGGTCCCTCGCCCCTTTCCACACCTCCCGCAGAAGCTCCTCGCGGCTGACTGCCCTCGGGGCATGGGCCACCAGATACAGCAGGACCTCGTAGGGCTTCCGGCTCAGACGGATGAACTCACCATTGCGAAATAACCCCCTCCCGTCCGGATACAACGTGTGCTCACCGAACCGGTAACAAATGGAAGGCTCCTCGCCTTGGGCTGGCATCATGGTGAAACGGAACCAGTTCAGAATTGTATCAGGAATGTTACGCCAGCGCATGCCCGCTTGTTACATGCCTTAGAAGTCCCTGCCCTGGCAGCGCGTATGTGCTGCCCCAACTTCGTGCCCGGGCGTGATCCAGGAGTATCAGTGACTGTGGAGGGCTGGCAGCGCGTATGTGCTGCCCCAACTTCGTGCCCTCTCTGGCGCATGTTCCATCATGAAAAGAACCTCCGGGGAAATCTCAGGACATTTTCAGCGCCTGTTTTCCCCTCCTTCCTCTTAAAATATCTCAAGGCGCAAGACGCCCTAGGGCGGATTTCGCCGCTGGGCCAGGACACTTCTCCGAAGAAGAGGGCTTTTGCTCCTGCCTGGTTCCAAGAATCCTTCAGGGAGACTTAGAAGAGTATGATGCGACGGTTCAAAGCCATGGCGCGCTGCCTCGTGCTGGCAGTCGCCGTCTTGCTGGCCATCTCAATGGCTGCTTCCGCGCAGGATTACCGCGGCACGGTGCAGGGCATCGTCACCGACCCCACCAATGCCGCAGTTGCCGGCGCGACCGTGAAACTCACCAACCAGGGAACGGGCGTGTCCATGCAACGGCAGACGGATGCCTCCGGCCATTACCTGTTCGACTTCGTCATCCCGGGCACCTACGAGCTGACCGTCGAGGCGCCGGGCTTTGCCAGATTCGTCCGCTCGAATATCGTTGTATTGACGCGAGGCGACGTTACGGTGGACGCCACGCTCGCCCTTGAAGGCATGACCCAGAAGGTCGAGGTCAGTGAAGCCGCCTCGGGCATCGAGTTCAACACGGCTTCGATGATCACGACCGTGCAGGGCAACATGCTGCGCGACATCCCCGTGCTGGCGCGCAATCCGTTCACGCTGGCCCTGCTCAACCCCGCAGTCGTCAACCAGTACTGGGACGTCGCCCACCGCAATCCCTTCTATATGTGGTCCTCCGGCGGGCTCGACGTCGGCGGTTCCACCGGCGGCAAGAACTCCCAGGAGCTCGACGGCGTCTCGCTCAATATTTCCGCGCGCGGATCCTACAATGCTCCGATGGACGCAGTCCAGGAAGTGGCCGTGCAGCAGAACGCCGTGGACGCCGAGTTCGGCTTCAGCGCCGGCGGCGTGCTCAGCCTCTCGATGAAGTCCGGAACCAACGAAATCCACGGTACCGCCTATTATTTCGGCCGCAACCCCAGTCTCAACGCGATGACGAACCGCATCACCCAGGAGCCGAGCGTCGTTCGCAATCACATCTGGGGCGGCACCGTGGGACATCCCATCCAGAAAAACAAGATCTTCAACTTCTTCACCTATGAGAGGTGGAAGTCCACCCAGCCGGCCAGCAACGTCAGCACCGTGCCCACGGATCTGGAACGAACCGGCGACTTCTCCCGCAGCCTGCGTCCCGACGGTTCGCTGCGGCCCATCTACGACCCGTTCTCCACGCAGTTCGACCCCCTCACATCCACGGTCACCCGGCTGCCATTCCCCGGCAATGTGATCCCGAAGATCCGGCTCGACCCCACCGGCGTGAAAGCCATCAATGACCTGTGGAAGCCGAACCGTCCCGGCGATGACCTTTCGGGGATCAACAACTTCAAGACGTCCTACGCCTGGTGGCTCAAGTACTGGAACCTGTCCGACCGCGTCGACTACAACTTCAGCGACCGGCTGCGCTTCTATGCGCGCTTCTCCAAGTACGAAACACGGCTCGACAACCCCAACTGGGGCGGCACCATCGCCGTTCCCTCCGACAATGGCGGCCTGATGGATGCGCTCAACGCCGCCGCCGACGTCCTCTACATGATCACGCCCGCCACCACCGTTGATATCCGGTACGGCGCCACCTACGTCGAGGACGACTACGATTCGCAATGGGCGAAGGTGCCGGAGAGCGTCTGGGCCAATCTCTTCCCCACGGGCTGGTACAAGCCGGTGCTGGCCAACGTTCCTGGCATCTACTACCCGCGCTTCAACTATGTCGGCAACGGCTCCGCCGCCACGGGCTTCGGCAGTTGGTGGCTCGTGCGTGGCCGCTCGCACAACCCGACGATCAACGTGACGCACAACCGCGGCATCCATCACATGAAGGCCGGCTGGCAGCTCCGCTACTCTTACGACCGCAACGGGCTGCCCGCTACGGCGGACTTCACCTTCAACTCGGTGGACACCGGCGAAAGCTTCCAGGCCCACGACCCTTCGCAGAGCGGCAACCAGTTCGCCAGTGCCTTGCTCGGCGTCGTCAACTCCGGCAACGCCTACATCAACCCGATGTTCAACACGCATCAGCAGCAGTGGGCGTTTTATTTCCAGGACGACATCAAGCTAACCCGCAACATCACCATCAATGCCGGCCTGCGGTGGGAATACGAAACCGCGCCCTCAGAGGAAAAATACATGCTGACGCGGTATCTCGACCTCACCCAGCCCATCCCCGAGCTCCAATCCAACCCGCCGGCCATTCCGTCCCAGGTCACTTCCGTGGCGAAGATCCCTTACCAGTACAACGGGGCCTTCATCTTCACCGATCCCTCCCACCCGAGGATGTATGACGCGGAGAAGAAGCTCTTCCTGCCGCGCATCGGCCTGGCGCTGAGGATCAACGACCGCACCGCCTTCCGCACCGGCTACGCCCGCTACGCCGTGCCGATGCTCACCATCCATGCCGAGGGCTTCTCACTGCCCAAGTACGGCTACTCGCAGACGACCAGCGTGCTCGAGCCGCAGCAGGGCAAACCACGCACGTTGATCAGCGACCCGTTCCCCGCCTCCAACCCGCTCCGCCTGCCTCCGGGCAACAGCCTGGGCCGTTACACCAACCTCGGCGACGGCATGAGCTGGTACGCTCCGAACACGAAGACCCCCATCAACGACCGCATCAACTTCTCGCTCCAGCGGCAACTGCCCTGGGGCATCGCCACCGACACGACGTTCTTCATCAACATCGGCCATAACGTGCAGGACGCCAGCATGTGGGGCGGCGACTACTCGCGGCAGGTCAACATGATGGACCCAACGCTCGCCTACAAGTACAAGGGCGCCGTTGACGAATCCGTTCCGAACCCGTTCTACAATCTGCTGCCGCCCAACAAGATGCCCGGCCAGCTCCGGGTGCAGCCGACGCTGCTCGTGAGAGACCTGCTGAAACCGTATCCGCAATACGGCGACCTCTCCATCAGCGCCGCCCCTGGACGCAAGGACCGCTACTACGCCCTTCAGTTTAAGGCCGAACGGCCGATGGCCAACGGCCTCACATTCCTGGTCGGCTACAACTACAACCGCGAGACCCACAGCGAGTTCTTCGATGAAGTCGACCAGTACAACTACACCTTCCGCATGCTCGACCGCGGCAACCCGCGCCACAATCTCCGCGTGGCAGGCACCTGGGAGCTCCCCTTCGGCCGCGGCCGAAAGTACATGGCCAACGCCAACCGGATCGTGGACGCCATCCTCGGAGGCTGGAGCACCAGCCACATCCTGATGTACAACAGCGGCCGGCTGCTGAGGTTCGGGCCGGCCGAGGTCACCGGCGACCCGAGGCAGAACGTGCCCCAGGGCTACGCCTTCAACCCGAACGTCTTCTCCGTGCTCCCGCCGTACACCCCGCGAACCAACCCCTGGTACTACGACGGACTGCGCGGCCCGTCTTTCTGGCAGCTTGACTCCACGCTGGTGAAGATGTTCCCCATCACGGAACGGGTCAAGTTCGAACTCCGCATGGAGTTCTACAACCTGCCCAACCACTTCATCCCGAGCGACCCCGACACCTCCATTGGCAGCGCCACCCTCGGCCGCAGCACTTGGGTGGCCGGCGGCAACTACGGCCGGGAAATTCAGTACACCGGCCGCATCCGCTTCTGACCTTTGCGTTGGCTGCGACTCTGGCCGCGGCGCTCCGGCGCCGCGGCCTCTTTTGTTCCGTGCCGGCAGCGCCTTCTAAAGCTTCTGCACCCGGATGCGCTGGAACTCCACCCAGTAGCCCCGCCGGTGCGCCTGAAGCTCGATGAAGCCCGGCTCCAGGCGGTTCAGGCCCGCGTACTCCATCACCGTCTCCCCGTTGATCCGGACCCGGCAGTCCCGCCCCTGAACCCACAGCTCGAAAAGAAACCACTTTTCGTCCTCGATTCGCGGGTATTTCGAGCGTTTCAGATGATACAGCGAACCGGTGGGGAAGTGCGCGTCCGGCACCGGGTGTAATTGGATTTCATAGGCAAACGCCGGATCGGTGCCTTTTCCCGCACTGCGGAAAATCACGCCGCTGTTGTGCTGCGGGCAGCCGCGCACATAGCATTGCAGGTAGAAATCCCGGAACATTTCCTTCGTGCCGAGCAGCCCGTCGCCGTCAATTCGCAACACCGGCCCGATGGCGAGGGCCTCCACCTTGCCCACCGTCACGCGCCAGTTTTTCTCCAGGTCTTCCGGCCCGCCGTAGAGCACCGTCCATTCCTCGCGCCCGGGCAGCTCCTTCACCCGGAGATTCCGGAGCCGAACGACGCACGAGACACCGGCGATGCCAAGGTAACCCTCCCGCAGCCTCTCGCGGAGCTGCGGGTGCGTCCGCTGGTTCAGATCCTGCACCAGTTCGCCGTTCATCCAGACGCGCAGCACCGGATCGTCGGCCAGAATCCGGAATTCATTCCAGCCCTTTTTCACCACGACCTTTCGCGGCGCAATGACAGGAAATACGGATCCGCAGGAATAGGGCGTTGGATTTTCCTCAGGCTGATGGAAAAGCTTGATCTGAATTCCGGCATCCGTCGGGTAACCGTGCATCGGAGCGTGCAGATAAATGCCGGAATCATTCCACCCGTCCACAAGGAATTCTCCACGCAGTTCAAAATTCCGGTACTCCTTTGCGCTCCGCAGCCACGCCGGAAAGGAGGCGTGGGCCTGCACGGTGACGCTGTTGCCGGAAACGGAAAAGGCGGATTCGGGCCCGTCGACGATGGTCCAGTCCCGTAGCGGCTCAAAGCCGCTCTCGTCTCCCTGCGCCCGCAGCAGGACGGGCAGCCCCAGGGCGGGCAGGGTCAGCATGGTTCTTCGGCTCAGCATGGCGTTCCTCATTCTACGCAATCGGTCCGCCGCCGGCGCCGCCTCAAGGCGAAGATGATATGTTCGAGGCGATGCGTCTCGTTCCCGTTGCCGCCCTCGTCGTGACGATGCTGGCGGCATGCGTCCGCATGCCCGCATCGCGCATTCCGGAGCTGCCGCCGCAGGTGGCCATCGTCTGGAAGCGGACCGGCGTCGACCGTCCTCCGCCCGACTCTCTGCCGCAGGCCCTGCGCGCCGCCGCGCCCGCCGAATGGGTGCGCGCCAGCTACCAGTCCTACGCCACGGTGGTCCTGGTGGATGTCTTCCGCATGCGCTCTGCCGCGGCCGCCCTGGAGGCACGCCAGCGGTGGAAGAACGAGCCTGGCTCGGTCGCCTTCCATCATCGCGACCTGTTCGTCGTGTGTTCTTCGCCGATGGAAACGACCCAGGGACTCGCCGAATTTTCTGCGAAACTGGAAGCAGAATGGCTGGGAACGGGCAGCCGGTGAGGGTTGCCGCGGCGCCAGAGCGCTTCCATGAGACCGCGGTCCTGCTCATGCTGGCCAGCGCTTACTGCGCCCTGGCCGGCTCCGGCGCCCTGTCGCACGACGCGGCCGACTTGGCGGCGCTGGCCGCCGCCGGCGCCGCCCTGCTGCTCCGCACCCTTTCCGCCGCCGGCCTGGCCCATTTCGATGTGCCTTCGCGCTGGGTCAACGCGGCCACCGTCGCGTATCTCGTCTTTTATCCCGCCGATTATCTCTGGATCTCGCGCGATTTTCTCAAGGCGACTCTCCACCTCGTCTTCTTTGTTTTCATCGCCAAGATCCTCACTGCCCGCACGTCGCGCGATCTCCTGCTGCTGAAGGTGGTCGCCTTTCTGGCCGTACTGGCCGCCTCCATCGTTTCGGCGAGCCTCTCTTTCCTGCTGTTTCTCTGTGTCTTCCTCGCCGCAACCATCGCCGCCCTGGCCAGCGAGGAGATTCTCCGCGCGCAACGCGGCCGCCGCCCTGTGGCCAGCGCCGGCGGACGGCTGGCGGCGCGGCTGACGCGTTTCACCGCCCTGTCCACGCTCGCCGTGCTGGCGATGACGGCCGGCCTGTTCTTCGTCCTACCGCGCACTGCGCGCGCCGCCCTGGAACATCTGTTGAAGCCGTCCGGCCGATCCTCGGGCTTCGCTCCCGAGGTCATGCTCGGGCAGGTGGGCGAAATCCGGCGCAACACGGCGGCCGTCTTCCGCGTCCGCTTTCTCGAGCGGCGTCCACCCTCACTCAAGTGGCGCGCCACCGCGCTCAGCGAGTTCGACGGCTGGCGCTGGTACAGCACCGGCGCGCGCGAAGGCCGGACGCTTCGCCCGGCAGAGGGGCTCATCAAACTGCTCGATGACGACCAGCTCCGTCAGCCCGGAAGGCGCTTCACGTACGAAGTCTTCCTCAACAATCCCGGTTCGGACTGGCTGTTCATCGCCGGAACCCCCGAATATCTGCGTGTGTCCACGCCCCTGATTCTCGCCTCGGCCGCCACCGGCTACCGGGCGCCACTGGCCAATCCGGAGGGCTTTCGTTACGTCGTCCATGCAACCCTGACGCCACCGCGCGCGGATCCGCTCACGCCGGCCGAACGCAACTTCTATCTCCGCCTGCCTGTGGTGGACCCGCGCGTCATCGAGCTGGCGCGCCATATCACTGCCGGGGCGCGCTCGGACCAGGAGCGGGCGCGGCGCATCGAGGCATATCTCCTTGGCAACTATCAGTATTCGCTGCGGGCCCTGGACCGTGAGGTCGACGATCCGCTAGCGTGGTTCCTCTTCGAGGGCAGAAAAGGCCACTGCGAGTACTTTGCCTCCGCCATGGCCGTGCTTCTGCGAGCCGTCTGGGTGCCGGCGCGCGTCGCCACCGGCTACCGCGAAGGCAGCTACAACGCCCTCACCGGCTGGCAGGTGGTGCGCGCTTCCGACGCCCATACCTGGGTGGAGGCCTGGATCGATGGCCGTGGCTGGGTGGACTATGACCCCACGCCGCCCGACCCTGAACAGCGCGCCGACACCCTGCTCGACCGCCTGAACCAGTGGTCGGACGCCCTGAGCGTCTTCTGGCAGGAATGGGTTCTTGGCTACGACCTCGACCGCCAGCTCTCTCTGGCAGTGCAGGTGGAACAGTCCCGGCACAGGCTGCTGTGGCGCGGTTGGGCCTCCTGGTGGCAACGGCTCCGAAAGGGGGCGCGGCACGAGGCGCCGCCGGCCGGGATGCTCCTGTTGTTCGCATTGCTGGCTACGGCGGCGTTGACGGCCTTCTGGCAACGCGCCCCGCTGCAAAGGTGGTGGCGGCTCACCATGGGCCGCCGCAAATTGCGGCAGGGCGCCGCCACGCCCCATGATGCCGCCCTCGTCTACGAAAGGATGCTGGCGCGGCTCAGGAAAATGGGCTTCGAGAAGCCTCCGTGGATGACGCCTGCCGAGTTTGCCCGCTGTCTTCCGGATGGCGAGCCGGGCGTTTCGGTACGCTCCTTTACGGCCGCATACCATCGCTTCCGTTACGCGGCCGACCCTGCCGCTGCCGCCGACCTGTCCCGATGGATGGATCACATCGACGCGCTTCCCTCCGCCCGCCGCTGAGCCCCGCCGCCCCGGCCAATTTTTTGCGCCTGGTGTGAGCCGTTTTTCTCCGCGGTTCCGGTTCATCATATGAACGGCGGCCACGCCCTGGGTGAAACCGCCGCACGATTCCCGCCAGCCTTCGGAGGATCTGGCGGATCGATCGAGGAGGAGTCCCCGGCTCAGTGGAGGAGGAGATGCGCCGGGACCATGGGCCGGAGCAGAAGTCGCGCATCGCGCTGCGAGGAGGAGTCTGCTTCGGCCCATTCTTCTTCACAACCACGCATTCCACTACGGCTCGCGGTGGATACGCCGCTCTCTCGAAAGAGACCGCCCATGGCGACACTCGCCTTTCATCCGGCTGAAGATCCTCTCCCTGCCGCCACACGCCCCAGCCTGCCCTGCGCGTCTCCCTGGTCAGACCGCGCCCGCCCACAGGCGTTACAATGCCCCAAAGGCCTCATGGAGGAATCAGGGACAGGAAATGAGATCACGCTCCTGCTCCGGAGGTGGAGCGCCGGAGACGCCGATGCGCTGAACAGCCTCATCGAACTCGTTTATCCAGAACTCCACCGGATCGCCATGCGCCACCTCCGGCAGGAGCGGCGCGACCCCACTCTGCAATGCACGGCTCTGGTTCATGAGGCGTACCTTCGCCTGGCCCAGAAGCAGGAACCTCAGTGGTCGGACCGGTCGCACTTCTACGCCGTTGCGTCGCGCATCATCCGCGGCATTCTCGTCGACTACCGCCGCGCCCAAGGCGCAGCGAAACGAGGAGGCGCCGACGAGCGGGTGCAGCTCGACGACGCCGCCGGCTCTTCCGGGCAGGATCCCGTGGATCTGCTCGATCTCGACACCGCGCTCAATGAACTGGAACAGCTGGATCCGCAGCAGGCCCGGATCGTCGAAATGCGATTTTTCGGCGGCCTCAGCATCGATGAGACCGCGCACGTGCTTGGCATTTCACCGGCCACCGTGAAGCGGGACTGGCTGCTGGCCAAGACCTGGATCCACCGCCGCCTCACCGCCGACGGACCCGAAGCCGGCCGCGGAAGCTGATCCCTCATGAACACCCAGGACTGGGAGCAGATAAAACGGCTCTTCGGCGACGCCCTTCAGCTCGACGCCGGCGAGCGCCGCGCCTGGCTCGAAAAGGCCTGCGCCAGTCCCGCAGTCCAGCGCGAAGTGCTCCATCTTCTGGATGAGTACTCCCGATCGGAAGACTTCCTCGAAAACCCTACACTGGCCCTGCATTCCGCCGTAGAAGAGGCATTCGGGAGCGACTGGGAAGGGCGGCGCATCGGCTCCTGGCGCCTGGCGCGCGCGATAGGCCGCGGCGGCATGGGTATCGTCTACGAAGCCGTCCGCGAGGGCGAGGGCTTCCAGACGCGCTTCGCGCTGAAACTGATCCGCGCCGGGTTCGTCAGCAGAAAACTGGCCGAACGGTTCCGCCAGGAGCGGCGCCTGCTGGCCGGGCTGTCCCATCCGGGCATCGCCGCGCTCATCGACGGCGGCGCCACCCCGGAGGGCCTCCCCTATCTTGTAATGGAATTCGTCGACGGCATGCCCCTCGACCACTGGTTGCGCGAGCGGCAACCCCCGCTCCAGGAGCGCATCCGGCTGATGATCAGCATTTGCGACGCCGTCCGCCACGCACACCAACATCTGGTGATTCACCGGGACCTCAAGCCCGCCAACATTCTCGTCACCGCCGATGGCCGCCCGAAACTGCTCGATTTCGGCATCGCCAAACTGCTCAGCGAGGAACCGGAGGCCAGGGCCGATCAGACCGCAACCTATGTCCTGACGCCGGAATACGCAAGCCCCGAACAGATCACGGGCGGCCCGGTCACCACCGCCACCGATATCTACTCGCTCGGCGTGATGCTGTATGTGACGCTCGCCGGGCGCCGCCCCTACGAGGTGGCCGGGCTGAGCCCGCTCGAGGCCATGCGGCTCGTGCTGGAAGCCGAACCGAAGGCCCCCTCCGCGGTCGCCCCCGCGGCCACTCGCCGCCTCCTGCGCGGCGACCTCGACAACATCGTCATGCAGTGTCTGCGCAAACAGCCCGTCGCGCGCTACCACTCCGCCGATGCGCTGGCGCGGGATCTGCAAGCCTGGCTGGACGGGAAACCAGTCTCGGCCACGCCCCCCTCCATGGCCTACCGCCTCGGCAAGTGGGCGCGCCGCAACCGTGGCCTGGCCGCCGCCTCCGCCGCCGTGCTGCTGTCTCTGCTGGCCGGCGGCCTGGCCACCGCGTGGCAGGCCCGCGAGGCGCATCTCGCACAGAGGCGCGCCGAACAGCGCGCCCTCGAGATCCAGAAGCTCTCGCGGTCGCTCGTCTTCGAAATCAATGAAGCGCTCCAGAAGGCCCCCGGTTCAACCAGCGCCCGGGCCCTGCTGCTAAACCGGGCCATGCAGTTCCTGGACGGCTCGGTACGCACCGCTTCACAGGATGCGGCTCTGCTTGTCGAGCTCGCTGAAGGCTACCGCCGGCTCGGCAACGTGCTCGGCTCCACCTTCAGCGACAACCTCGGCCGGCAGCGAGAGGCCATGCAGGCATTCCGCAAGGGCCTGACCGCCATAGAAGCCGCGCGACGCCTCAAGCCGCCAGATTTCGCTCTGCTCCAGACGCAGTCCGGCCTGCTCGTCGAGGCCGGGCTTGCGGCCGCGGCGCTGGAAGACAGGGCCAATGCGGAATCCTTTGGAGAGCGGCTCGAAAAAGTCACCGGGGAAATCCAGGCCCTCCATCCGGCCCCTCCGGAAGCGGCGTCCCTTGCCGCCATCAACTGGAGCCAGCTCGCCATGATCCGCGGTCTCCTCGGCCACCGCGGCGACGCGATCCGGCTGTACGGAAAGGCGCTGGCACTTTTCGATTCCCTGCCCCCGGGCCAGGCCTCGGTCCCTTCCAACCTCTCCCAGAAGGCCTTCGCCCTCAAGCGGCTCGGAGCGCAGCTGATGAGCAGCGACCTGGCCGCGGCCGAAAGCCACTACGAGCGGGCCCTCGCCATTGACCGGGAACTTCTGCGCCGCAACCCGCGCGATGAAGGCCAGCGGTATAACATGACCTTCGCCCTCTCGGATCTTGGATTAATTGCAAAATCACGAGGAAATTACCAGAAATCCCTCGCCTATTTCTCCGAGGCCGCCGCCATCCGCGACGAATTTCACGCCGCCGATCCACACAGCGTCCGCGTCCTCCAGGGCGCCGTGAATGTGCATTGCCAGAAAAGCGCCGTTCTCGCCCGCCTGTCCAGATTTCCCGAGGCCGGCCAGGAAAGCGCCGCCTGCATCGAACTGGCCCGGAAACTGGCTGTCCTCGAGGGAGAGCGTGGCTGCGGCCGGCCCGCCATGGCCCTGCTGTTCGCCGCGGAGGGTCTTCTCTTCGAGGCTGCCGCGGCCCGGGACGCCCGCCGCGCCCGGCTGACAGCACAATCTGACGCCCACGTCGAAAAGGCCCACAGCCAGCATCAGGCCTGCACGATTGCCTTCGCCGCCTTCCCCTCCAAACTCGAAGAGCTCAAGGGACTCCGGGCCAGGCTGCTTCCCTGAGCGCCGTTCGCCCCGGAGTTCAGTTCCCGCCGCCTCATCGCGGGACTCGAATGCCGTCGATGCGGCGCCGCGAAGAATAAAAAAGACCCCGATGTTTCGGGGTCGCTCAGCCCCGGCCCCGCGGCCGGGACTCAGGATCACGAAGCCAGCACCCTTACAGGCCCAGCTTCGAGATCGTCTTCTCGATCATCTCCGCCCGCTGCGCCACGCCGATGGCCTGATAGCGCACCTGTTCGCGGTCGCGCGGGGAAGTGACCGAGGCCAGCATCTGCTTCTTGTTCTCGATGAACACGTTGAGGATCTCGGCCACCTTGCGCGCCGTCTCCAGCTGCTGCCGCTGCTTCGCCGTCAGTTCCGTGCCCTTCGACTCCAGGTCCGCAATCAACTGACGGATCGAAGCGGCATGCTGCTCGAGCGTCGCAATCTGATCACGGACAGCGCCCGTGTCGGCCGACTTGCGCAACTGCTCGGCGATCTGCATCGCCATCTCGCGCGTCGTCCGGCTTTCCGTAATCAGCTTCTGGGCCGTGTCCTTCAACGCCGCCTTCGAATCCGCATCCGCCGCCAGGAGTGTCGCGGCGCAAAGCATCGCAGTGGCAAGTTTCCACAGGCTCCGCATCGCTGTACCTCCTTACTCCAGCAGATTCGGGATTCATCCAGACTGCGTGCCGGCAATCATGCCGCCTCGGCGGCGGCATCCACCGCCACGCATCCTGATTGACGGCCGAAGGCTCGACCGGGTTTCACACCGGCGGGCTCAACGTGCGTGGCGGAACGGCGAAAGCACCTCTTCCAACTGATCCGCCCTCCGCTGCGCGCACTCCAGGCCCGTCCGGACCTCGCTCCAGACGTCCCCGGAAGGCTCAGCCAGCGAATCCTGGGCCGCCTCCATGCACCCGTTCAGAATCATGCCCACCGACCACGAACGCCGCAGCGCGCTCTGCTGCGCCTCCGGCATGGACGAATAGAAAGCATCCAGCTCTTCGATCAGCCTTTTGATCTGCTTCGCCTGAGCCAGCGCCTCGGCCAGCCCCGCCTGCACGGTCTGGCGGTCCGGATCCTTCCTGGCGAGCTCCTTCAGCAGAGTGCTGGTGTGATTCTTCACATTCTGGATGGCGCTCAAAACCTCCTGGGCCACCGTGGGCAGATCCCTGGTTCCCGGCGCGGCTGGCACGGTCTGCCCCTGGGCCAGCGCCGCCCCCAGAACGAGAACACACAAAAGGTGCCGCATCTGTGTTGTTGCCTCCTTCCCCATGCCACCTGGGCTGGTGGGTATCGCGCCTCCGGGCGCGGAATGTTCTCTGCGAGGGGGACTTGCCGTCCCTGTCTTTTACGACGCCAGGCTTGCGGCCACCGTTACGCCTCACTCGCTCGGGCGGGCGCGGCCGGCATTCTTCACATAACGATCAAACCAGGTGAGCATCTCCCAGATGACGTGCTCCACGCTCTCGCGGCCCAGGTAGCCGTGGCTTTCGTGCGGCAGCATCACCAACCGTACCGTGCCCCCGTTGCCTCGCACGGCCTGATACATCCGCTCGGACTGGATGGGAAACGTGCCCGGATTGTTGTCCGCCTCGCCGTGGATCAGCAGCAGGGGGTCCTTGATCTGGTCCGCGTAGGTGAACGGCGACATTTTGATGTAGATATCCCGCGCCTGCCAGAACGTGCGGCGCTCGCTCTGAAAGCCGAACGGCGTCAGCGTCCGGTTGTAGGCGCCGGACCGCGCCACGCCGGCCTTGAACAGCCGAGTGTGCGCCAGCAGGTTCGCCGTCATGAAGGCTCCGTAGCTGTGGCCGCTGACGCCCACCCGGTCGCGGTCCGTCACGCCCATCTCCACGGCCTTGTCAATGGCCGCCTCGGCGCCCAGGATGAGCTGTTCGACGTATGTGTTATTCACCGTTTCCGGATCGCCGACGATCGGAATGGTTGCATTGTTCAGAATCGCGTAGCCCTGGAGCAGCAGGAAGAGGTGGCTGGCCCCGCGCATCTGCACGTAGCGCTGCGTGGAACCGCCGATTTGGCCGGCCGTGTCGGCGTCCGTATATTCCAGCGGGTAGGCCCACAGGATCGTTGGCAACCGCTCGCCCTCCCGGTAGCCGGGCGGCAGCATCAGCGTGAAGGAGAGCTGCACGCCATCCTTGCGTTTGTATGTGACAAGCTGCTGCCGGATCCCGCGCAGTTGCGGCGTCGTGTCTTTGAAGTCCGTGAGCGCGCGGCGCTCGTCGCTGCCGCGCGTCCGGATGGACAGGTTCGGCGGCGAATCCGGTGTTTCAAAGCGGGTGAGGAAGCGCGAGCCGTCCTCGGCCAGCAGCGCCGCGAATGCCTCGTAGCCTTTTTCTCCGGCGCGGAACAGCCGCTCGCTTTCTCCGGTCTCAATGCGGAACCGATCGAGGAACGGCCGCTCGCCCTGCGGCGTCGCTCCAGGCCCGGAGAGGAAGATCCAGTCGCCGCTCTGATGAACGACTCTCGCCCCGTTGGCCAGTGTCTTCATCACCGGCATGCCAGGGTCGCGATAACGGTCCTGCACGTTGCGCGACCAGATCACCTTCGGCGCCGCCGAAGGATTGTCGAGAAAGATCCGCGCCGTTTCCACCCAGCGTCGGTCGCGGTCGTAATCGGTCACCAGCGCGACGCCCCCCTTTTCAAGCACCTGGAGTCCCCTCGCCCGGTGGCGCGTCCGATACACCTCCTGCGCCGTTTCCGTGAACGGCGCCTTCAGCGTCATCAGCCGGTCCCGGTGTGGAACCTTCCTGCGCGGGTCTCCGTCATCCAGCGCCTCCCACCAGAGGAGCGTGGCAGGCTGGTCGGGCCTCCAGCTCACGTTGCGGGGGCCGACCGGCACGCCTTCAATCGGCAGCCGGTCCTGCAAGGGCGCCGAATGGATCCTGCGCACGAGCTTTCCGGCCCGGTCCCAGACTTCCGTCTCCCGGGGGAATGCCGTGTAGGGATGCAGATAGGAAAACGGCCGGTGGATCCACTCCACCAGCACGAACTGTCCATCCGGCGATGGTGTGGCGTCCAGAAAGATCTTCGGCTCGCCTACGGCCTGCGTCCGCAGGGTATCGGCGTTGACCAGCACCAGTTGCGACGTGCAGTAATGCTCAAACAGTTTTTCGTCGTAAGGACTCGTGAGCATGTCCTGGAACGTACGCACCGGCCCCGCCTGTCCGGCCGACTCCTGCACGTTCGGCCCCGCCGGCGCTGCCGGTTTCGGTGGCGGCGCTCCCCGCCGCGTCGGCACGGCCCGCACCAGCAACTCGGTGCTGCCCGCCCACCAGGCGGCAATCCCGTCGATGGTGTCGTCGATCCGAAGGTTCGGCACCCGGCGCAGCACAGACGAATCCACCGCCCCGAGGTACAGCTCCACCGCGGCCGGCGTGTAACCCAGCAGTGCAAACCGCTTCCCGTCCGGACTCCACGCGGGTATCGTGAAGCGCACGCCGGCCGGCAGGCTCACGCGCGTGCGCGCCCCGCTCTCCACTGCGAGCACGGTCAGGCCCGTTACCGTACTGGCCGGCAGGTGTCTGCCGTTGTTGGCCGGGTTGATCCGCAGCCCGGCCAGCCGGTACATCGGCCGCGCCAGCTCGGCGATGGGCGGCATCAGCTCGCGCTCCACCAGCAGCACATGCCCGCGAGTTGGACTGATAAGATCCACCGGCGGGGCCGGAGCGTGCAGCACGTCGAGAATTTCCTTCGGCGGCTTCTGATACGGGAATTCGTCGGCAGGCGCGAGCGCCGCGCACACAATGAGCGGGAGAAACACTCTGCGGCGGATCTTCATGGCTCTGTCCCTGATCTGAGGATATCGATGAGGGGAGTATATCAAGCCTTGTGCAGTCGCACTCAAACCCGCCCGCACGTTCCAGGGTGGGCAGAGAGGGCAGCTATCCGGCCGCAGGCAGTCAAGCCAGCGCGAGTCCGCTGAAGCTTCCTCCGCAATCCCCGGCTCTTGTCGGTTGCCGTCCCCACCATCGGCGCGCCGGCGCGCTCAGCCATTTTCGGGCGGAGCCAGAAACAGACGCTGCCAATCGTATTTCCGCAGGAACTGAGTGAACGTCCGGTGCACCGGCAGCAGATGATGTCCGCCGGCGAGCGCATATCCCACGCGCCGCACCGCTGGCGGGTGGATGGGCAGGAAGCGGCATCCGGAGTTGCGGCGCGCCGCCGTCGCCGGGGCCAGGCTGACGCCAAAGCCCGCTTCCACCAGCGCCAGCAGGCTTTCAAGCTGGTCGGACTCAAAATAGGATTCAAAGTCCGCCCGCGCCCGCGTGCATGCTTCGAGGACGTTTTCGCGCAGGCAATGGCCTTCGCGCAGCAGCAGCAACCGCTCGCCCTGGAGCCGGTTGAGCGGCACCGGCCCGTTGCAGGCCAGCGGGTGACCTGGCGGCAGCGCCGCCAGCAGCGGCTCGCGGAACAGTTCGCTGCACACGATCTCCGGGTGACGGATCGGCAGCACCAGCAGTGCGATGTCCAGCTCGCCCAGCTTCAGTTTTTCGAGAAGATTTTCCGTCGTTCGATCGGTCAAATGGATCCGGATTTCCGGGAATTTCTGCTGGAATTCGTCGAGCGCGGGCGCGAAGGCCCCGGGCAGAAGCGTCGGAATCACGCCAACCGCGATGGCGCCCCGCGCCGGCGAACGCGCCGCTTCCACCGCCCTCCGGCCCTGCTCCACAGACCGCAGCACCGCCTCGGCGTGCGGCAGCAGCGCCTCGCCGTGCGCCGTCAGCCGCACCGTCCGCCCGAGCCGGTCGAACAGCGGCGCGTCGAGCTCCAGCTCGAGCTTCTTGATCATCTGCGACAGCGACGGCTGGGCCACGCCTTCGGCTTCCGCCGCCTTCACGAAGCTGCCCGCGCGGGCGACCGCCAGAAAATACCGGAGCTGTTTGACATCCATGGCGCTATCGGAAAACTTACCGGGAATTGGCGCCCGGATCAATGCCGCTGGAACGCCACCTTCCTGTTGGGAAGTGTAAGATGCCCGCGCCGCCAGGCGCAGCTCTCGCGGCCAATCCGTCCCATTGGCGGTTCCTGCCTCAGCGGCGGTCCTCAGGCGTCAGGCGCAGCGTCCGCTCCGGCTCCACCCGGCCCGTCTCCAGCCGGAAGGCCCGCCCCTCCAGATACGCCCTCCACTGGTCGCCGTAATGGCCCGAAAACCGGTGCCCGGAATTTCCCGTCGGAATCACGATCAGCAGGCCGCCGGCATCGGACAGGTCGGCCACCATCCTCATCGACGGCCCGTAGACTTCGGTCACCGCCTGTACGGTCGTCGCCGCCCCGTCCATCTCGACCGGTCCGAAGTTGAAGTACCGCCCGAGCCACGGAATGCGGCCCATCACCGGGTGGGCCAGCGTCACCTGGTTGGCGCGTCCGTACCGCCATTTCTCCGGTCGCCGCCCCTGCATGCGCCGGCCCTCCTCCACTGCGTCGGCCAGCGCCCCGGCCAGCATCAGGTCGAAGTTGTCGAACCATTCCTTCGGCCGCTCGCGGATGATTCGCGCCACCACCCCCGGCGCCATGAAGGTACGCCACGCGGCGCCGCTGTTCGGCGAGGCCCGCTCCGCGATTGCGCGGCGCACGTGCCGGTAAAGCAGTTGGGCCAGGAAGGCAGCGGCCGAATCCGCCCGCATCTGCCCGTCCCACCGCTCCAGCAGCGCCGCGCCTTCGCGGGCGGCTTCACTGGTCTCGCCGCGCCGCCGCACGGCGTCGACCGCCGCCCGGGCCAGCCCGTCGTGAAGCGCCGAGTAGACATCGCGTTGAATGGCGAGCATCTTCCCGCTGTCCACACGGCCGGCGGCCTCCAGCCGCCGGGTGATCTGAATGGCACGGTCCGGCGAGGAGAAAAATCCGCTCACCATATACGGCGTATTTCCGGGAAATGGATTATGATTTGCCGAGACAATCAGACCATTCTTCGGGTTCAGCCAGGAGGGCGCCTGCTCAAACGGCACGAATCCTTTCCACTCGTGCCGGCCGGAAGCGCCGTCGGCCGGAACCGTCCCGTCGAACCCCTCTCGCAACGGCAGCCGGCCCGCCACCTGCCAGCCGGTGTTGCCGTCCACGTCGGCGTAAATGACGTTGATGTTCGGCCCTGGCAGCCGCCGTAGCGCGGCGCGGAACTCCTCCCAGTTGCGCGCCCGGTTCCAGTCAAGCACCGGAAATTCGGCGCCATCGACGGCCGCGGCCGACCATTGGAGCGCCATCGGCCGGCCGTCTTCTTCGAGGATCACCGGCCCGTGCACCGTCACCCACTGCTCAAGCTGGACCGGAGCGCCGCCCTTCACCGCGATCCGCTCCGTCTCGCGCGCCGCCTGAAGCTCGCGGCCGGCGAACTCATACCGGCCGGTGCGCATGTCCAGCCGCTCCGCGTAAAGATCCATGTTGTCGAATTGCAGCGCGGTGATGCCCCAGGCGATGCGCTCATTGCGCCCGATGATGACTCCGGGGATGCCCGGCAGCGCCGCGCCGGCCACGTTCAGCCCCGGCGCCATCAGGTGCACCAGATGCCAGGTGGCCGGCTGCGTCCACGGCAGGTGCGGATCGTTGGCCAGCAGAGGCTTGCCCGTCGCCGTCCGGTTTCCGCGGACGGCCCAGGCGTTCGATCCCGGCAGCGGCTCCGTTCCGAGCCGCGCGGGGAAGAGCTGCTCCACCAGAGACGCATTCCCCGTGCGCAACATGCGGTATTTGAGAAGATCGTGCTCCCAGTTGCCCGACAGGGTCCGGTTCATCTCCAGGGCACAGAGCAGCGAGTCTGCGATCCGCCACGGCCGCGGAGCATAGCCGAGCAGAGTGAATTCCGGCGGCAGCCGAGCCAGACTCTGCTCGATGAACAGGTTCACGCCGCGTGCGTATGCCGCCAGATGCGCGCGCTGTTGTGCAGGCAGCGTTTCCGCCCATCGCTCGGCAATGCGCCGCATCCGGAGCTGCCGCGCCCGAATGTCGAGCTCCAGGGCACCGCGACCCGCAATCTCAGCCAGCTCTCCCGCGGCCATGCGCCGCAGCGCGTCCATCTGCCAGAGCCGGTCCTGAGCCGTCGCATAGCCCTGTGCGAGGAGAGCGTCTTCGACGGAAGCGGCGCGGATGTGCGGCACGCCCAGCCGGTCGCGGTCGATGCGCACCTCCGCCCCAACTGGCGCCGGCATCTCGCCGGAAGGCAGTGACCCTGGCCGCCAGAGAACCCAATAGCCTGCGCCCAGCGCCGTCACAACGGCCGCCGCCAGCGCCCAGTTCAGCCACCGAATCGCTTTCTTCCACACGATCCCTTCATGGTAACGGTCCGGGCACGGACAACTGAAGTCGCAGCGGGAGTTTGCCGATAGGTGGGGTGTCCGGTCCGTGGAAGCCGGGCGGCGGTCCGGCATGCGGCGGCAAAGCTCCCGTGCCACCCGGGAGTGGACTTTACAATGGCAGGAGCATGGCAATCATGACGCAGTCCGGCGCAGAGTCATCCCCCGGACAGGGGCGTCAATCCCACGTGGAGCTCCCCTGGTATGCGGTCCGCGTCAAGCCGCGCTTCGAGCGCGCGGTTTCTCAGAATCTCGCGGCCAAGGGTTTCGTCTCGTTCCTGCCCACATATAAGGAGCGGCGGCGCTGGTCAGACCGCGTAAAACTGGTCGAACTGCCCCTGTTTCCCGGCTATGTGTTTTGCAGTCTCGACATCCGTCAGCGCCTGCCGGTTCTCCAGACGCCTGGCGTGCTCCATTTCGTCAGCTTCGACGGCGAACCGGCACCGGTCGACACGAGCGAAATCCACTCGCTCCAGACGGCTGTCTCTACGGGCGCCCCGCTGGCTCCCTGGCCCTACCTGCGCGAGGGCCAGCGGGTGATGGTCACCCGCGGTCCGCTGCGGGGCCTCAGCGGGATTCTGCTCAAGGTGCGCGATGAGTTCCGCCTGATCATCAGCGTCACACTGTTGATGCGCTCGGTGGCCGTCGAGATCGACCGCGAGTCCGTCCGCCCGGTGTAGCCTCGATTTTTCTCAAATCCGCCTCTTTTTTGCCGATACGTTCCCTTCGGGATGGACACTCTATCTCTGGGAGGCGGATCCGTGCTCCTTCTTCGCCCCAATGGGGAAGGGCTGGTCATCGACCCCGCTGTCTGGCGCCGCGCCCTGGCTCTGGCCCACGCTCATGGCTGGCGTCCCGCCGGCACCTTGCCTCCCCCCATTCACTGGGACGCAACCGCTCCAGCATGGCAGGGTCAGTATGAACCCGCCGCCGGCCAGGAAGTCTCCCGTCCCGACGCACGCTCCCTGGCCGACTCGCTGGAGCGCGCCGCCGCGGCAGAAGGCGCCGCCGGTGTCCTCCCCCTGGCCGCCTTCTGCCGGGTCAGTGGTTTCCTTCTCTGCCCTGCCCCCAACGCCACGGACAGCCTGCTGGCGCTCGTTCATCACATCGGCGTGCGTCAGCCCCAAAGCGACCCCGCTGCCGAACCGCGAATCGAGCGCCAGTGGAGCCGCCAGTAAAGGGCGCTCGGTCGCTGCGAGAAGGAGACCTCGCGGCGCGCTCCGACGGGCGGAGTTCACCACACCCCGTCAGATGTAGGCAATGACGTCGATTTCGATCAGCGAGTCGCCGGGAATGTCGGCCACGGCCACGGTGGTGCGCACGGGCGGCTCCGGGCCGAAGCGGCCCAGAAAAACCTCATTCATCGGCTTGTAATGCTCCAGCGTCTTCAGGTATACGTTGCACTTAAGCACCTTTTCCATCGAAGAGCCGGCGTTTTTCAGTTCGGCCTCGATTTCATCGAGAACGCCAGCCGTCTGGACCTTGATATCGCCACCCTTGTGCCAGCCTTTTCCGGCAATGAAGAGCAGATTTCCGTAAGAAACGGCGCTCGAAAACAGCGGAGTTTTCTGGGGCTTTGCGCCGCGGTAGTGGACCTTCTTCTCGGCCTTTGTCTGCGTCTGGGCCGGCGCGGAAGCGGCCAATGCAGCGCCGGTCAGAAACATTCTGCGCGTCTTTGCCATCGTTGGGATGTCCTTTCGTTCAGCTTCGGGCCGCCGCAGGGCGGCACACTCCGGCAGCGAGTATATCGAAGGCCGCAGGCGGCGTAGAATGGCTCGCATGGCTGACCTGAACCGACGCGAACTGCTGCTTTCTTCGGCCGTCCTGGCCGCCCCGAATCTCGGCTGGGCCTCTCAGGAGCCGACGCCGGGCGCTGCCGAGCTTCGCTTCCGCCAGGTGCATCTCGACTTTCACACAAGCGAACACGTCGAGGGCATCGCCGCGCAGTTCGATCCCGACGAGTTTGCCCGCACGCTCGAACGCGCCCGTGTCAACAGCGTCACCTGCTTTGCCCGCTGCCATCACGGCTGGATCTATTACGACACGAAGGCCAACCCGGAGCGCAGGCACCCGCACCTGAAGCGGAATCTGCTGAAGGAGCAGATCGAGGCCTGCCACCGGCGCAACATCCGCGTGCCCATCTACGTGACGATTCAGTGGGACCATTACACCGCGCAGCGGCATGCGGACTGGCTCGTCGTCGACGAAAAGGGGGCGCCGGTGGGCACTCCGATCTTTGAGCCGGGCTTTTATCGGCGGCTCTGTTACAACACTCCCTACCGGGAATTCCTGCGCCGCCACGTCACCGAAATCTGCGCCATGTTCGACGTCGACGGCTTCTTCTTCGACATCGTTCACGACATGCCGTGCGCCTGCTTCCATTGCCGGGAGCTGATGCGAAAAAAAGGGATCGATCCGACCAACGCCGAGCAACGCTGGCGCTTCGCGCATCAGACGATGCTGGACTGGCAGGCCGAAATGACCGCCCTCGTGCGCCGGTATCACCCCAGGGCAACGATTTTTTACAACGCCGGCCACGTCGGGCCGCGGCATCGCCGCATGGCGCCGGCTTTCACCCACTGGGAGCTGGAATCGCTCCCCAGCGGCGGCTGGGGTTACCTCGATTTCCCGCTGAAAATCCGCTACACGCGGACGCTCGGGCTGGACTCGCTCGGCATGACGGGCAAGTTTCACACCTCGTGGGGCGACTTCCATTCGCTCAAGAACCGCGCGGCGCTCGAATTCGAATGTTTCCAGATGCTCGCTCTCGGCGCCAAATGTTCGGTGGGCGACCAGCTCCATCCGGCCGGCCGGCTCGACGAGGCCACCTACGATCTGATCGGCGCCGTCTACCGGCAGGTGGAAGCCAAGGAACCGTGGTGCCGCGGCGCACGCGCCGTGACTGATGTCGGCGTGCTCACCCCGGAGGAGTTCTACATCGGGCCGGACCGCCGCATTCCCCCCGCCTGCTTCGGGTTCACGCGGATGCTCAGCGAGTTGAAGGTGCAGTTCGACGTGCTGGACTCGAAGAGCGATTTCTCCCCTTATCGGGTTCTGGTGCTCCCGGATCGGATCGAGGTGGACGATGAACTGGCCCGAAAGATCGACGGCTACGTCTCCCGGGGCGGGAGCCTGCTGGCCTCCTGCGCTTCAGGGCTCGACCCGAAAGGCGAGCGGTTCCTGCTCGACTGCCTCGGACTCGACTACCTTGGCGAGGCCGACTACAGCCCGGACTTCCTCGTCATCGACGGACCGCTGGCCGAAGGGCTGCCGAAGACGGAACTCGTCATGTACATGCGCGGCAAGAAGGTGAGGCCGCGCACCGGCGCCCAGGTGCTGATGGAGACGCACGTGCCCTACTTCAACCGCACCTGGGACCATTTCTTCTCGCACCGCCACACCCCGTCGGCGGGCAGGCCCGGCGGGCCGGGCATCGTGCAGAACGGCCGCTGCATCTACTTCATGCACCCCGTCTTCGAGCAGTACCATGCGAACGCGCCCCTGTGGGTGAAGCGGCTTGTGGGCAACGCGCTGCGGCGTCTGCTGCCGGATCCGGTGCTCGACGTGAAAGCGCCCAGCTCGGTGCTGGCGGCGGTGAACGAGCAGCCTGGAGAAAACCGCTGGGTAGTGCATCTTCTGCACTACATTCCCGAGCGGCGCGGCCAGGCCTTCGACGTCATCGAGGACGTGATCCCTGTGGCCAACATCGATGTCGGCGTGAAGACGCCGCGGACCGTGCGCCGCGCGGCGCTCGTTCCGGAAGGCCGTGCCCTGGAAGCGCGCCGCGAAGGCGCATACACCGTTTTCCGGCTGCCGGTGCTCGAAGGGCATCAAATGATTGCGCTTGAGTTCTGACACACTGCTCCGCCTGCTGAGCCATGCCGTCATGGCGGCCATCCTTCTGGCCGCGCTCCGGAGAGCGACGCCCGTAGCAGATGCTCTCTGGACGGCCGCCGTGGCCGGCGTCTGGGTCGCGCTTGGACGGTTGACCGGGGACCCGCGCCTGCTGTTTCCGTTCGCCATGGCCTGCGGCGGCGCGGCCGTGTGGCGCTACGGCCCGAAGGGCGCCCTGGCTGCCGGGGCGATTTTTCTGCTGATGCGCGCGGCAGCGGGCACACCGCTGTCGATACTCATCACCGAGGCCCTCGGCGCCGCCCTGAGCCTCGCCGCTGCCGGCGCCATGCACCGCGCGGGCCCGGCGGCGGCCGCGCTGGCCGGCTCGCTGACGGCGCTGGCGGCCCTGCTGCTGTGACAACGCGGCGGTGATAGAATCCCCGGCAGTATGCGCTTGCAGACTCTCTGGATCGTGATGGCGTTGCCGGCGCTCGCCCAGGCGCCGCGGTTTCCGACCATCTACTACGGCGCGGCGTATTACCACGAGTACATGCCCGAAGAACGGCTCGACAAGGACGTGGAGCTGATGAAGAAGGCCGGGCTCACGGTTGTGCGCATCGGCGAGTCCACCTGGTCGAGCTGGGAGCCCCGCGACGGCCAGTTCGAGTATGGCTACATCGACCGCGTGGTGGAAGCAATGCACAAGGCGGGGATCAAGGTGATCCTTGGCACGCCCACTTACTCCATTCCGCCGTGGCTTTACTACAAGCACCCGGAGATCCTCGCCACCCGCTTCGAGGGCCGGAAGGCCACCTATGGGATCCGCCAGAACATGGACATCACCCACCCGACCTACCGCTACTACTGCGAGCGGATCATCCGCAATATCATCTCGCGGTACAGGGACCATCCCGCGGTGATCGGCTACCAGATCGACAATGAGACCTCCCATTACAACGCCGCCGGGCCCCTGGTGCAGAAAAATTTCGTCGAGTATCTCAAGAGGAAATACGGCAGCGTCGATTTCCTGAACCGCGTCTGGGGCTTCGTCTACTGGGGGCAGCTCGTCCAGGACTGGGACGAATTTCCTCCCCGCGATGGAATTCTCAATCCCGGATACAAACTCGAATGGGAGAGATTTCAGCGGGAGAGAGTGACTGATTTTCTCGCCTGGCAGGCAAAAATAGTGAACGAATACAAGCGAAAAGACCAATTCATTACGCACGATTTTTCCGGCGGCGCGCACACCGACATTGACCAGTGGGCGATCGCCCGCCATCTGGACATCGCCGCAGTGAACCCGTATTACGACGTGCAGGACCGGCTGGACGGCCACTCGGCCACATTCACGGCCGACGTCGCCCGCTCCCTCAGGATGGCCAATTTCCTCGTCACCGAGACCAACGCCCAGACCATCGGATGGGACTCGAAGGGTCAGTTCCCGCCCTACGACGGGCAGCTCCGGTTGAACGCGTACAGCCTTATCGCCGACGGGGCGAACATGGTCGCCTACTGGCACTGGCATTCCCTCCACTACGGCCAGGAGACCTACTGGAAAGGCATTCTGTCCCACGACCTGGAGCCCAATCGGGTCTATGATGAGTTCTCCCGCACGGCGGCCGAGCTGAAACGCGTGGGTCCGCTGCTGGCCAATCTCGAACGGCGCAACCAGGTGGCCATCCTGTTCAGCATCGACAGTTTTCACGGCATCCAGTTCATGCCCTTCAGCGACCGGGTCAACTACCAGTCTTTCGTGCAGCAGTTCCACCGGACGCTGTATGGACTCAACGTGGGCGTGGATTTCGTGACACCCGACTCGGACTGGTCGCGCTACCGCGTGCTGCTGGTCCCGCCGCTGTATGTCGCCTCCGATGCCCAGCTCGAAAAGATCGTCGCCTTTGTCCGCAATGGCGGCCATGTCATTGCCACGCTGAAAAGCGGCTTCACCAACGAATTCAACACGGTGCGCCACGCGATGATGCCCGGCCCGCTGCGGCCGGTCGCGGGCTTCCGCTACCAGGAGTTCTCCACCCTGCGCCAGCCGCTGCCGCTGCGCGGCGACCCGTTCCACGCGGGCGAGGACAACCGCGTCTCCGAATGGGCCGAGATGTTGATCCTGGAAGGCGCGGAGGCGCTTGCCTGGTATGGCCACCCGTTCTTCAGCCGCTACCCGGCCATCACCCGGAACCTGTATGGCAAGGGCACCTTCACCTACGAAGGCACGGTGCTGAGCGATTCGCTCCAGCGGGCGGTTGTCCAGGATGTGCTTGCGCGCGCCGGACTCACCGGCCCGGACCAGAAACTGCCCGCGCCGGTGCGTGTCAAACACGGCACGGCTGGAGGACGGAAGCTGCACTTCTACCTCAACTATTCATCCTCGGAGCAGACATTCCCGTACAGCTACGGTGCGGCTGAAGAGGTGTTGACCGGAAAGAAGGCGGCCCCGGGAGAATCCCTCCAGCTCGGCCCCTGGGGTGTGGCGATCTTCCGGGAAGTTTGATCCGGGGGCACAAAAACATTTCTGATCCGGCCTGTCTTTCGCTTCATCTACTCATAGGGCATGAACGGTTCCGCACAAAATGCGCCAGCCTGGGCACGGATGGTGCTGCGCTGGGCCGGCGCTTACAACGTGGCCGTCGCGGTGGGCGCGGTCGTCATGGCCGAATGGCTGGACGCGCGCCTCGGCGCCGCGCATGCGCCCAGCCCGTTGATGGCGGAGGGCTGGCACGCCATTGCCGTCTGGACCGCGGTGATGGGGCTGGGGTTCCTGCTGGCGGCGCGCGACCCCTACCGCCACTGGCCCGTGGTGCTGCTTGGGCTGCTGGGAAAGGCGGGCGCCGGCGGCTGGGTCGCCTGGGACATTCTCCATGGGCGGGCGCCAGCCGTGCTCTGGTGGTGGGTGGCGGTGGATGCCATCGCCTGGGCCGTCCCGCTGCTGGCGATCCTGCAAGGCGCGTATGAGGCGTCCGTCTCGCGTCGGCGCACGGTCTGTCCGGAGATCCTCCATTTTGCGCTGCATCGCCGGACGAACATGGGCCTGACGCTCGACGAACTGAGCCGGCTTTCGCCGGTTCTGCTCGTCTTTCTGCGCCACATGGGCTGCACCTTCTGCCGGGAAGCGCTGGCCGACCTGGCGGCCCGGCGGAGAGACATCGAGCGCGAAGGCGCGCGGCTGGTGCTCGTCCACATGAGCGAAGAGGAAGACGCGGCGCCGTTTTTTGCCCGTTACGGTCTCCAGGACGTGCAGCGGATCAGCGACCCGCAACGCACCCTCTACCGGGCCTTCGGCCTGCCGCGGGGCCGCTTCGGCGACGTCCTCGGCCCAAAGGTGTGGTGGCGCGGATTCCAGGCGGGAGTGCTCGGCGGCCATGGCGTCGGCCGGCTGATGGGCGACGGCTTCCAGATGCCGGGCGTCTTTCTGCTGTTTCACGGCGAAATCGTCCGCAGCTACCGGCACCAGAGCGCCGCGGACCGGCCGGACTATCTCGCGCTCGTCACCGGCCGCAACTACGCCGCCCCGGAATTCAGCGACCGCTGACGCGCCGCACCCGCGGCGGCCCGGGCGCCGACAGAACGCTATCATGGCAACAAGATGAGCCCGATCTCCGCGCCTCAACAACCGGCCGGGCGCGTGCCCGGCATCGCCGGCTCCGTGCGCGTCTTCGGTGTGCCGGTCCGCTTCCACTTCACGTTCTGGTTGATGGTGATCTGGCTTATCGTGATGACCGCCGGCGGCAGACAGTCCCTGGCTGGCGCGGCGCTGTTCGTGTTCGGGCTGTTCGCGTCCATCCTTCTCCATGAAGCCGGCCACGCCCTGGTGGCCCGCCGCTACGGCATCGGTACGCTGGAGATCGTCATGCTGCCCGTGGGCGGACTGGCGCGTCTGGAAAGGCAGCCGCGCGCCGGGGAAGAGTTCTGGGTCGCCTTCGCCGGGCCGCTCGTGAATTTCCTGCTGGGACTTGCGCTGTTGACCGCCACCTGGTGGCAGGGCGGGCGTGTCGCCGTGGAGCACTGGCAGGTCGCCACCGATGCCAACATCGTCAGCCGGCTGGCCGTGGCCAACCTGGTGCTGGCGCTCTTCAATCTGCTGCCGGCGTTTCCCATGGACGGCGGGCGGGTCCTCCGCTCACTGCTCGCTGAGAAGCGGCCCCTCGACGAGGCCACCCGCATCACCGCGCGCATCGGCATCGGCGTGGCCGCGCTGATGGCGCTGTTCGGCCTCCTTCAGGGGAACTTCCTGCTGCTGTTTGTGGCGCTCTTCATTTACATCGGGGCGATGCAGGAGTCGATCGCCGTCACCGCCCAGGCGCTGATGGAGGGGGCGCGGGTCCGCGATGCCATGGTCACCGATTTCCGTACCCTCAGCCACGGCGACACCATCCGCGATGCCGCCGAGATGCTGCTGGCCACCTCGCAGCAGGACTTTCCGGTGATGGCCGGGCCGCGCGTCACCGGCCTGCTGAGCCGCAGTCATCTGCTGCGAGCCCTCGCCGCCGAGGGCCCGGACGGCTACGTAGCCTCAGCGATGGACCGCGATTTCATCCGGCTGGATCCGGAGATGGATCTCGCCGAAGCGGCCGGCGCTCTGGCCGGCTCAAGCTGCGGGCTTGTGTTTGAACAGGACCGCCTCATCGGGATGCTGACCGCGGAGAACCTGTCGGAATTCCTGATCCTGCGCAAGCTGCGCGCAGACCGCACATCGGCCAAGGAGGAGACGGCAAAAGGAGATGCCTGATCACGACGCCATCGTTGTCGGAGCGGGCCTTGCCGGCCTGGCCTGTGCCCGCGTGTTGGCCCGCGCCGGCCTGGACGTTCTGGTGCTCGAAGCCTCTGATGGCATCGGCGGCCGCGTCCGGACCGACGTCGTCGACGGGTTCCGCCTCGACCGCGGCTTTCAGGTGCTGCTGACCGCATATCCGGAGGCGCAGGCAGTGCTCGATTATGGAGCTCTGCGCCTGCATGCCTTTGCCCCGGGCGCCCTGGTGCGCTACCACGGCAGGTTCTATCACCTGGGAGACCCCTGGCGGGACAGCGCCGCCGCCTGGCCGGCCCTGCTTTCGCCAGTGGCGCGCTGGAGCGACCTGTGGCGCATCTACCGCCTGCGCCGGGAGCTTCTCCGCAAATCGGAGGAGGAGATTTTCACCGCCCCGGAAACCACTGTGGCGGCCCGGCTGCGGGAGCTCGGATTTTCCCGCCGTCTGATCGAGTATTTCTTCCGCCCTTGGATCGGCGGCGCCATGCTGGACGTGTCACTGAATGGCAGCTCAAGGATGTTCGAGTTCCTGTTCCGGATGTTCGCGCTCGGTGACGCCGCGGTTCCGGCCGAAGGCATGGGGGCCATTCCCGCACAACTGGCATCCGCGCTGCCGCCGGAGCGCATCCGGTCGCACACGCATGTCGAGGCCGTGGAACAGGGCGCCGTGCGGTTGGCGGGCGGCGAAAGGATCACGGCGCACGCCATCGTCGTGGCCGCTGACGGGCGCGCAGCCGCCGAGCTGCTCCGCCTCGGAGCGGTCTCCTGGAGGTCCGTCTGGTGCTTCTATTTCGCGGCGAAAGAGCCGCCCATCGAAGAGCCGCTGCTCGTGCTCAGCGGCGGCGGCCGCGGCCCCATCACCAACCTCGCGGTGATGAGCAACGTGGCGCCCGATTATGCGCCCGCCGGCGAACACCTCATCTCGGCCAGCGTCGTCGGCTGGGACATGCGCGACGCCGAAAGCATTCTTTCCAGCGTCCGCGCACAACTGAAGCGCTGGTTCGGACTCGTCGCCGAAGAGTGGCGCCCGCTGCGTCACTATCACATTGAGCACGCCCTCCCCATCGTGCATCCGCTCGAACGCCTCCGCGAGCCGGAAATCGCGCCCGGCCTGTTTGCCTGCGGCGACTGGCGCGCAACACCGTCCATCCAGGGCGCGCTGGAAAGCGGCCGCCTGGCCGGCGAGGCGGCCCTGCGGGCGATCCGCGCTGGATGCACCGCCTGAACAGGACATCACGAATCTGTTTTGGATAGCCGCCATGGTCTTGCTGGTTCTGCATGCGGCCGCCGCCTGGTTTCTCGCCGGCCTCGTCTGGTTTGTCCAACTGGTCCACTATCCGCTCATGGCGGAAGCCGCCCGGGCGGACTTTGTCCGTTATGAGGCGCTGCACCAGAGGCGCACCACGTGGATCGTGGCGCCCGTGATGACGCTGGAGGCCGCGCTGACCGCCTGGCTGACGGCGCACCCGCCCGCGGATGTCCCCGGCTGGTCCGTGCTGGCTGCTGCCGTCTTGCTGGCAGGGATCTGGGCCTCCACGTTTGCCGTGCAGGTACCCATCCACGCGCGTCTCGCCGCCGGCTTCGACGCGCGGGTCCACCGCCGCCTCCTGCGCTCCAACTGGTTCCGCACGGTGGCATGGTCGTTGCGGGCCGTCATCGCGGCCTGGTGGCTCATGCACGGCTGACCCCCCGCGGCCGGACGCCGGGACAGGTGCCAGTCAATCGCCCCGGCCCAGCGGTTCAGCCACGGCCTGGCTCGCCACGGCCACCGCCTGCATCGCTTCGGCGTATCGCTTCGGAACCAGCAGCCGCAGACGACGATGGCTCAACTCCACGGTGGCGGGCGCATGGCCGGCGTGCTCGCCGTCCACCTGGAGGTCGATGACCGAGGCGTCCAGCGGCCGCACCTCCACCTGCCGTGCGTCCAGCACATGAACGCCGCGCATCCCCGCCAGGCTGCCAAGAACCACGCCGGCGAAATATTTGAGGTACCGCAGCGAACTCGAGCCTTCAAACAGCACCACGGCGAGGCGGTCTTCCAGAAGATTGGCGTGGCGCGCGATCCACAGATCGCCGCCGTAATTCCGCACGCGGCTCATCAGCGCGAAGCTGCACCTGAAACGGCGCCCGTCCACCACGGCCTCGAACTCTTCCAGTCTCCGCCCCACCTGCGCGAACCCGGCTTCCCAGTAACTCAGCTTGCCTAAGCGGCGCTTGAACTCCGGGCTCACCAGGCGCACGATCCGCGCATCGAGCCCCGCACCGGCCATGCAGAGAAAGAGCCTCTCGCCGGAGCCGGTCCGCAGCACGCCCGGCGCAACCGGGACGGGCGTCAATTGCCTGAGCTGCGCCGCTGCGCGCAACGGGTCGTTGCCCAGCCCAAGCTCATTGCACAGCACGTTGGCCGTGCCCGCCGGCAGCGGCAGCAGCGCCGCCTCGGTGCCAGCAACGCCCGCGGCGGCCTCGTTCAGCGTCCCGTCGCCGCCGGCCACGCAGATCAGTTCGGCGCCCGCCTCGATCCACCGCCGCGCAATGCGCCCCGCCGTCATCGGCCCTTCGGTCGGCACGGCCTCCACCGTGCCCAGCCCTGCCCGCAACTCCTCCAGCAGGCGGCGGACAAGCTCCCGGCGCACGCGGGTCCGACCCGCCTCCGGGTTGTACAGCAATATGGTTTTCCTCGGCCCTGGCACTCGGGTACCCTATTCAGCGTGACAGTACAGGAGCGTCTTGAGCAACTCAGGGCAGAGATCCGCCGCCACGAGTATCTCTACTATGTCCTCGACCAGCCCGAGATCTCCGATGCCGAATTCGACGGGCTGATGCGCCAACTGCGCGAGCTCGAACAGGCCCATCCGGAGATCCCCGTTCCGCCGGACTCGCCCACCATGCGCGTGGGTGGCGCCCCGCGCGAAGGATTCGTCAAGGTGCGCCACTCGGCGCCGATGCTGAGTCTGGACAACGCGCTCAACGAGGGCGAGCTGCGCGACTTCGACCGCCGCGTCCGCGAGCTGCTTGGGGGCGAACCCTACTCCTATGTGGCCGAACTCAAGCTCGACGGGCTTTCGATGGCCGTGCACTACGAAAACGGCGTCCTGCGCCAGGCGGTGACGCGCGGCGACGGCATCGAGGGCGAGGACGTCACCGAAAACGCGCGCACCATCCGCACCGTGCCGCTGCGGACCAACAGCGCTCCCTGGCCGCGTTTTGAGGTGCGCGGCGAGGTGATCATGACCAAGGCCGCCTTCGAACGGCTCAACCGTGAGCGCGAGCAGCAGGGCCTGCCCCTGTATGCCAACCCGCGCAACTCGGCCGCGGGCTCGCTGCGCGTGCTCGACCCGGCGATCACCGCCGCGCGGCAGCTCGAATTCCACGCCTACTTCCTGCTGGTGGACGGCCGCTACGCGATGCCAAGCCACTGGCAGGCGCTCGAGAAACTGGTCGAGCTGGGCTTCCGCGTCGATCCGCAACGGCGGCTCTGCCGCAACGTCGAGGAACTCCTCGCCTTCTGCCGCGAATGGGAGGAAAAGCGCGACACGCTGCCGTTTGAGATCGACGGCGTGGTGGCGAAAGTCGATTCCATCGAGCAGCAGAACCGGCTCGGCTGGACCGCCAAGGCGCCGCGCTGGGCCATCGCCTTCAAGTTCACGCCACGGCAAGCGGAAACCGTGCTCGAAAACATCGAGGTGCAGGTGGGCCGCACCGGAACTCTCACGCCGGTGGCGCGGCTGCGCCCGGTGGTGGTGGGCGGCGTCACCGTGACCAACGCGACGCTTCACAACGAGGACTACATCCGCGAGCTCGGCCTGATGATCGGCGACCGCGTCGTCGTGGAACGCTCCGGCGATGTCATCCCAAAGGTCGTGCGCGTGGCCGCCCCCGGCGCGCGCCGGCGGCCGTTCGTGATGCCGAAGGAGTGCCCCGTCTGCGGCGGTCCCGTCTTCCGCGCCGAAGGCGAAGCCGCCGTGCGCTGCATCAACACCAATTGCCCGGCGCGGCTCAAGGAAAGCATCCTGCATTACTGCTCCCGCGGCGTGATGGACATTGACGGGATGGGCGAGGCGATCGTCTCGCAGCTCATGGCGGCAGGCAAGCTGAAAAGCATCGCCGATCTCTATGACCTCGCCATCGAAGATCTCGCGCCGCTTGAGCTGGAAGGCGAGAAAGCGCGGCGGCGGCTGGGCGAAAAGGTGGCCGCGAAGATCATTGAAAACATCCAGGCATCGAAAAAGAAGCCGCTGTCGCGCCTCATCGCCGGCCTCGGCATCCCGTTTGTCGGCGAGCGCACCGCGCAGTTTCTCGCCGCCAGCTTTACCTCGCTTGACGAGCTGATCGAGGCCGACGAGGAGCGGCTCCAGCAGGTGGAGGAGGTGGGCCCGAAAGTGGCCGCGAGCATCCGCCGCTACTTCGCCGAACCGCACAACCGCGAACTCATCGAACGGCTGCGCCGCGCAGGGCTGAATTTCCGGTCCACCGAAACGCGCCGCCCCGAGGGCGGACCGCTGGCCGGCATGACCTTCGTGCTCACCGGCACGCTGCCGACACTGACGCGCGACGAGGCCACGCGGCTGATCGAAGCCGCCGGCGGCAAGGTCACCGGCTCGGTGAGCCGCAAAACAAGCGTCGTGGTTGCCGGCGCCGACCCGGGCTCCAAGCTCGACAAGGCTCGCGAGCTCGGCATCCCCGTGTGGGACGAAGCCGAACTTCGCCGCCGCATCGGCATGTGAGCCCGAGTTTTCCTTTATCCGCTCCGCCCGCATGTCCATTCGTGGCGCGGAAGGCGCTTCACGGCCGCCAAGGGAGCCCGCCCACAGTTAGAGCGGAATGAGCGGGCATCGGTCCGCAGCCTTCGTTCCGGCCGCACAGGAGCTGTTCGTCCTCGCGGCATGCGGCCGCTGCACTGGCGGTTCAGAAGAGCGTGACTTTCGAGGGAGCGACTCTCCTCGCGGA